>NZ_NEUF01000100.1:0-231 GCF_002910915.1 Streptomyces sp. SM10
GTCGGCGTGCAGGGGGTCGCGCAGCAGCCCGGCGACGGTGACGGCGAGGAGGAGCGCCGCCAGGACCACGGCCGCCACGGCCACCGCCCGCCGGGTGGGGAGGGACGGGGCCACGAGAGGCGGAAGCGCGCCGTCGGTGCGGGCGGGGCCGAGCAGGACCCGGGAGGCGGTCCGGGCCGCGAGTCCGGCGGCGACGCCGAGGAGGAGCAGGAGCAGCACGCAGGCCTGGAG
>NZ_NEUF01000100.1:340-118540 GCF_002910915.1 Streptomyces sp. SM10
GAGGAGGAGCAGGAGCAGCACGCAGGCCTGGAGGACGGGCAGGTCCTGGGCGAGGGCGGCGGCCAGGGCGGTGCCGCCGAGCCCGGGTACGGCGTAGAGCGTCTCGACGGCGACCGCTCCGCCGGTCAGCCCGACGACGACGAGGCCGAGCTGGGGCAGCAGCGCGGGCGCGGTGCGCCGCAGGGCGTGGGCGGCGATCCGGCGCGCGGGCATCCCGTGGGCGGTGGAGGCGCGCGCCCAGGGTTCGGCGAAGGCGGCGGGCAGCGCGTCGTCCAGGAGCCGCCCGAGCAGCGCCCCGGCGGGCAGGCCCATGGCGAGCGCGGGCAGGACGGCCTGGCCCGCGTCACCCCAGCCGAGGGCGGGGAACCAGCCCAGCTGGACGGAGAGGACCGTGGCCAGGACCGCGGCGAGGAGGAACTCCGGCAGTGCGGCGAGCACGGCCGCGCCGACGCCCGCCCGGGTGGTGACGAGCCGCCGCCGGGCGCCGCGCCGGAGTGTGCCGGCGACGAGGGCGAGAGCCAGGAGGACGGCGACGGCGAGTGAGGCGCCCATGAGCGTGAGGGAGGTGCCGAGCGCTGACGTCACGTCGGGGCCGACCGGCTGTCCGGAGACCCAGGACTCCCCCAGGTCCCCGTGCGGCAGTCCGGACGCCCATCTGCCGAGGACGTGCAGCGGGCCGCCGTCGAGTCCGGTCTCGGCACGGATCGCGTCGAGCACGGCCGGTGTGGGCGGCCGGTCGGCGTAGCGGGCGTGCAGGATCGTCAGGGCCGGGTCGGTGCGGGTCAGCCTGGGCAGCAGGCCGATGACGGCGACGACGGCCAGGAGCGCGCCGAGCCGTCCGGCCAGGTACTTCACGGGGTCACCCGACGTGGGTGTCGGCGGTGATGAGGGTGCGTTCCATCGGGTCGAGCGCGACACCTTCCACGCGGGCGTCGTCGTAGCCCTGGACGAAGCGCTCGTGGACGAGCGGCACGAGGGCGTCGGCGGCGAGGACGGCGGCCTCGGCGGTCATCTCCGCCCGGTGCCGGGCGGCGGTACCGGTCAGCGAGGCGGCCTCGGCCACCGCGGAGTCGACGCGCTCGTCGCACAGCTGGGAGATGTTGAAGCTGCCGTCGCAGGTGAAGTCGGAGGCGAGGTAGGAGACGGGGTCGGCGGTGTCCAGCAGGGTGTTGCGCGCCTGGATGAAGGCGTCGTACTTCCCCGCGAGTGCGTCGGCCTCCATCTGCGCGTAGTCGCGGACGACCTGCTTGACGGTGAAACCGCGCTTCTCCAGCTGCTGCTGGACGAGGGTCGCGACCTCGGGGAGTTCGGGCCGGTTGGTGTAGGTGGCCAGGACGATCTCCTTCGTCCGCGCCACCTCCGCGCGGCTCGCCGCCGGGATCCGGCCGGTGGGGTCCGTGCGCAGGCCGGCGGCCCAGGGGATGCCGGGGCCGAGGAGTCCCTGCGCGGTGTCGGCCCGACCCTCGTACACCCCGTCGACCAGGGCCTTCGAGTCGACGGCTTCGCGGGCTGCGGCGCGCAGGGCCGGGTCGGCGAAGACACCGTGCCGGGTGTTGAGGGAGAGGCCGTTGGTCCGGGCGGACGGGAATGCGTGGACGTACGAGTCACCGAGGAGCGAGGCCTGGGAGATCGGCACGTACTCGGCGACGTCGACGGCCTTCGTGCGCAGCGCGTTGGCGCGGGCGGTGCCGTCGGCGGCGAACGTGACGTCGACGCCCGGGGCCTTCGCCTTGCCACCCCAGTAGTCGGTGTTGCGCTCCAGCGTGGCCGAGACTGCGCCCTTGACGCCGGTCAGGGTGAACGGGCCGGTGGCGTGCCCCGCGGGGTTCACCTTGCCGTTCCCGTAGGCGCCGGCGGACAGGATCGTGAGCGAGGGATTGGCGAGGCGCTGCGGGAGCAGCGGGTCCGCTTCCCCGGTGACGATCCGTACGGTGTCCCTGCCCGTGGCCGTCGCCTCGAGGGTGGTGTCGGACAGGACCCTGGGCGGCGGGGACGCCTTGCCGGCCGCGGTGAGGGACCGCACGACCGCGTCGGCGTCGACCTTCGCACCGTCCTGGAACACGGCGTCGCGGAGGGTGAACGTCCAGGTGGTGGGGTCGTCCTGCTTCCAGGACGCGGCGAGCGCGGGCCGGGCGGCGCCGTTCCTGTCGAGCGTGGTGAGGCCCTCGACGACGGCCAGCCGGCTGAGGGTGACCGCGTCGTCCCCGTAGGGGGACATGGCCTGGGCGGGCGGGAAGGCCATGACGACCCGGAGCCGCTGTGCGTCGCCGGACGCTCCGGAGCCGCCCGACGAGGAGCAGGCGCCGAGCGGGAGCAGCAGGGCGGCGGTGGCGGCGATGACCGGCAGCGGGGAGCGGCGGCTTCGGGGCGTAGGCATGAGGGGAACCCTATATGGAAACGATTATCATTTGATATTCAGGGTGGCCCGGCCCGGGAGTACGGGCATCGGGAGCTCGAAATGGACGATGCCCTGGCCCCCGCCGGGCAGCGCGCGCTCGTCGCAGACCTCGCGGGCGAGCGACCGCCAGAACGGCTCGGCGCCCGGCACGGCCGGATCGGTGTGCAGATAGAGGGTGCTGTAGCCGCCGGCCCGCGCGGCGAAGTCCCCCAACTCCCGCACCAGCTCCCGGGCCAGGCCGTGCCTGCGGTGCTCGGGGCGTACGTAGATCCGGCACAGCTGGGCCGTCGAGCCGGAGGGGAAGCGGTCGGCGACCCACTGCGGGTTGGGCGGCGCCTGAGGGCCCCGGTCCCGCACCGCGCCCGTCGCCACGACCTCGTCGCCGCGCACGACGACCAGGAGGGTGCAGCGCGCGGGACGCAGATAGGCGCCGTCGATGTCGATGATGTCCGCGTGCCAGCGGGGCACGTAGCCCGAGCGCAGGTCGCGGTAGACGGTGTCCAGCATGACGGCCCGGGCCCCGCCGACGTCCTGCGTGGTGGCGGTCCGCAGCACGTATCCGTCGCCCCCGGCCGGCGCGTCGCACACCCCTGCCACCCCGGTGGTCGCGCTCACCACTGACGCTCGCCCTCGCTCTCGGCACGTACGGCACATCACTTGCCGCATCAGCGTACGTGCAAGTGATGTGCAATAAGTCGCCGGGGCGTGCCGTCCCGCCCGCTCCTGAGCTCCCGCGTCAGCCGGCGGCGCGGTAGACCAAGGCGGTCGCGATGCCCGCGATGCCCTCGCCCCGGCCGGTGAACCCGAGGCCGTCGGATGTCGCGGCGGAGAGCGACACGGGCGCGCCGACCGCCTCGGACAGCACCTTCTGGGCCTCGTCACGTCGCTTGCCGATCTTCGGCCGGAGACCGACGACCTGGACGGCGACGTTGCCGATCTCGAAACCCTCCGACCGCACGATCCGGGCCGCCTCGGTCAGCAGGGTGACGCCCGAGGCGCCCGACCACTCCGGCCGGCCCGTACCGAAGTGCTGACCCAGATCGCCGAGCCCGGCGGCCGAGAACAGGGCGTTGCAGGCAGCGTGCGCCACGACGTCCGCGTCGGAGTGCCCGGCCAGACCGGGACCCTCGCCCTCCCACAGCAGCCCGGCGCACCAGAGCTCCCTGCCCTCCTCGAAGGCGTGGATGTCGGTCCCGATGCCGACGAGCGGAATCACGGGAGCCGGCTGCTGCTTCACTGTCTCAGAATCCATCGTTCGCCCTCCGGCGTGCGAGAACGGCCTCCGCGAGGACCAGGTCCAGGGGCCGCGTCACCTTGAACGCCTCTTCGTGTCCGGGCACGACGACGACCGGCGAGCCCAGCCGTTCGACCATGCCCGCGTCGTCGGTCGCACCCTCACCGTGGACGGCGACGCTCTCGTGCGCACGCACGAGTGTGTTCCGGTCGAAGCCCTGCGGCGTCTGCACCGCTCGCAGCCGCGCCCGCACGGGGGTCGAGAGGACCGGCTCCGGCGCGCCCGCCTCACCCGGCTCGACCTCCTTGACGGTGTCGGCGAGAGGAAGGGCGGGAACGACGGCGGGAGCCCCGTCCCGTACGGCCTCGATGACGGCGTCCACGGTGTCGACCGGCACGAGGGGCCGGGCGGCGTCATGGACGAGTACCACGGAGACGTCGTCCGGCAGGGCGTCGATGCCGAGCCTCACGGATTCCTGGCGTGTCGGACCGCCGGGGACGACGACGTAGTCCGTGCGCTCGGGCAGCGCGTGACCGTCGATGAGGTTCTTGACCTCGGGCGCGCCGTCCGGGGGTGCGACGACGACGACGAGCGAGACGGCGCGGGACGCGGCCATCGCCCGTACGGCGTGGATCAGCATGGGGGTTCCGCCGAGCGTGCGCAGCGCCTTCGGGGTACCGGGGCCGAGCCGGACGCCACGGCCCGCGGCGGGGATCACCGCCGCGGTGCGGGAGGGGCTCGGTTCAGCATGCGTCGGTGACATCGGTGACATCGGGTAGCACTCCGAAGCTTCGGCAGGTTTGTTCCCACGGCCGACCTGGGTATGGCCTGGGCGTGCCCCCGGCCGTAGGTTGGGGGAGAACCGGGCGCTGAGCCTTGATCCGACCAGGACCCCTTCCGTGACCCCTGGTCGGCTGAGGCGCGGCGGAGACCGGTGGCGTGGCTGAGAGGGACGGCAGAGGTGCGCGTCGGGACCGCTTCCGGGCGGATCCTTGTGCGGATCCGAACATGCCGCAGCGCCCGACGACTCACCGTGAAGACGGCTGGTCAGCGGGCACCGCGGCACATTTCAGGCGACCGGATTCAGTTCGCCGGCGTCATCCGGCCGACCGGTGTCGTCCGGTTCAGGACGCGAGGACCTCGTCGAGCAGGGCCTCGGCCTTGTCCTCGTTCGTGTTCTCCGCGAGAGCGAGCTCGCTCACCAGGATCTGGCGGGCCTTGGCGAGCATGCGCTTCTCACCTGCGGAGAGTCCACGCTCGCGCTCGCGACGCCACAGGTCACGCACTACTTCGGCGACCTTGATGACATCGCCGGAGGCGAGCTTCTCGAGATTTGCCTTGTAGCGTCGGGACCAGTTCGTCGGCTCTTCGGCGTACGGCGCGCGCAGCACCTCGAAGACCCGGTCCAGCCCCTCCTGCCCGACTACGTCGCGCACACCGACGAACTCCGCATTGTCCGCCGGCACACGAACCGTCAAGTCGCCCTGGGCGACCTTGAGCACCAAGTAGGTCTTGTCCACGCCTTTGATCTGACGAGTTTCGATAGCCTCGATCAGCGCGGCCCCGTGATGGGGATAGACCACGGTGTCGCCAACCTTGAACGTCATGTGACAGGTACCCCTTCCGTGGCTATCCAGAGTAACACGAGAACCGCTTCTCCTGAATGGCGTTTTCGCAGGTCAGGGCATATCTCGGGGCTTGACAACCACAACACGAACGTGCTGCGAGAGCCTTCCGGAAGGCGATATTCGCAGGTCGGAGCATGCGTACGGCCGACCAGAAACGCGCGCGTCACACATGCCGGAAGCCCTCCAGAAGGGGCCTAACGTCCCGTTTTGCCGGATTCTGCACGGTGAACTTTCCGTACTCCGTTCGGACATCGATCACCCGTACGGCTCTTAGTGTCGGTGGTCAATGAAATTGATCAACACCCTGGGGCCGGGTGGATTATGCGCGGGAAATGCGCCACCACCCGGAAATCGATCATCGCCGGTCGACGCACGGCTCACCCCGCGTTATGTGAACGGCGCGTGAATCACGGTGGCGCGGGGACGGCCGCGCCGTGGCCGGAACACATCGGCGACACGGCCGGAAGACATCGGCCCTGCCGCAGTCACACAGGTCGGCCGCCCCTAGGGGCGGGTCGGGTGCGGGCCCCGGACGACGGCTCGGTAACCTGAGGCCGCTGACACACACTTAGGGCGGCTTTACGGCCGCTCGGGCCTTCCTGTCCGCAGAGTCCGAAGTCCGCAGTCCGAACGTTCAAGGAGTTGCCGCCGCCGTGAGCCGCAGCCTTCGACACGGCGCCCTCGCCGCCACTGCCCTCGTATTCTCGATCGCCGGTCTGTCCGCGTGCGGTGCCGGCAACGACGCGCAGACGCTTCAGGTCAGGCCGGACAACGCAGCGACCGCTGTCGACTCCATCAAGATCCAGAACCTGAACATCATCACCCAGCCCGAGCCGGACGCCGAGGGACCGGCGGTCATCACCGCCACCCTGTTCAACGACGGCGCGAAGCAGGAGGTCGTGGAGAAGGTCACCCTGCCGGGCACCGACGCGATCGTGAAGCTGCAGGGCGCCAAGGGCAAGGGACCGCTCGTGGTCCCCGCCCGCGGACAGGTGATCATCGGCGGGAAGGACAACGCCTCGGCCGTGATCGAGAACGGCAGCCAGGCGGGACGCAACGGCAACGTGCAGACCGTCGCCTTCACGTTCAGCGAGACGGGCGAGATCGCGCTCGGCGCCGCCATCGTGCCGGCGACCAGCTTCTTCAAGGACTTCGGCCCGAGCTCGCTGCCCTCGGCGAAGCCCATGCCGACGCCCTCGGACTCCGCGTCCGAGACGCCCGGGGAACAGGCCGAGGCGCCGGGCGAGCAGTCGGGGAGCCCTTCGGCCACACCGACCGACTCGGCCACGCCGACGGACGACGCGGCCGCCGGACACTGATTCGACGCGCACGTGGGGGGTGTCTCCGTCGGAGACACCCCCCACGTGGTCCGCGGCCCCCGGTTTACGGCTCGAACTTGTAGCCCAGGCCCCGCACCGTCACCAGGTACCGCGGAGCCCCGGGGTCGGGCTCGATCTTGGCCCGGAGCCGCTTGACGTGGACGTCGAGGGTCTTGGTGTCGCCCACGTAGTCGGCGCCCCAGACCCGGTCGATCAGCTGCATGCGGGTCAGCACACGGCCCGCGTTGCGCAGGAGCATCTCCAGGAGGTCGAACTCCTTCAGCGGGAGGTCGACCTTGCCGCCGGAGACCGTGACGACGTGGCGGTCCACGTCCATCCTGACCGGTCCGGCCTCCAGGGCCGCCGGGGTGACCTCCTCCGGCTCGCCGCGTCGGCGCAGGACCGCGCGGATGCGGGCCACCAGCTCCCGCGAGGAGAAGGGCTTGGTCACGTAGTCGTCGGCTCCTATTTCCAGCCCCACGACCTTGTCGATCTCGCTGTCCTTGGCAGTGACCATGATCACCGGGACGTTGGACCGGACGCGCAGCTGCCGGCAGACCTCTGTACCGGGAAGGCCCGGCAGCATCAGGTCGAGCAGCACGAGGTCGGCGCCGTTGCGCTCGAATTCGTCGAGGCCGTCCGGGCCGGTGGCCGCGATGGCCACCTCGAAGCCTTCCTTGCGGAGCATGTAGGACAGGGCGTCGCTGAAGGATTCCTCATCCTCGACGACAAGCACTCGGGTCACGGAAGAGCCTCCGGGGCAGGAAATGGTTCAAAAGAATCGGTCCCGTACGGCCCGTCGTCGTCAACAGCTCCGTTGACGACGAGCGGTCCGCCGGTGGTACGACCCCGTACGACGCCCGACTCGGGCAGCCGCAGGGTGAACGTGGAGCCCTGGCCCTCCGAGCTCCATACGGTGACCTCCCCGCCGTGCGAGGCGGCCACATGCTTGACGATGGCGAGGCCCAGACCGGTGCCACCGGTGGCCCGTGAGCGGGCCGGGTCGACGCGGTAGAACCGCTCGAAGACACGCTCGCGGTCCTTCTCGGAGATGCCGAAACCCTGGTCGGTCACGGCTATCTCGATCAGGTCCCCGCCGGGCGCGGCCATCTTCCGGGCGGCGATGCCGACGCGGGTGCGGGCGGGGCTGTAGTTGACGGCATTCTCCACGAGATTGCCGAGGGCGGCGGCGAGCTGGCTCCGGTTTCCCCAGACGGAGAGGTTCGCGGTGCCGCCCGACGCCATGGTGATCTGCTTCGAGCCGGCCTGCTGGCGGCACCGGTCGATCGCCTCGGCGACCAGCTCCTCCACCCGCACGGGCTCGGCGTCCTCGAGCGGGTCGTCGTTCTGCACCCGGGAGAGGTCGATGAGCTCCTGGACCAGGTTGGTCAGCCGGGTCGCCTCGATCTGCATGCGGCCGGCAAACCTCTCCACCGCCTCCGGGTCGTCGGAGGCGTCCATGACGGCCTCCGAGAGCAGGGAGAGGGCACCGACCGGGGTCTTGAGCTCATGGCTGACGTTGGCGACGAAGTCACGTCGCACCGCTTCTATGCGACGGGCCTCCGTGAGGTCCTCGACCAGCAGCAGGACCAGGCGTGACCCCAGCGGAGCGACCCTGGCGGAGACGGCGAGCGCCTCGCCCCGGCCCGTGCCGCGGCGCGGGAGGTCCAGCTCGACCTGTCGTATCTCACCGTCGCGCCGGGTGTCCCTGGCCATGTGGAGCATCGGCTCGACCGCCAGGCGTCCGCCCCTGACCAGGCCCAGCGCGTACGCGGCCGAGCTGGCCTTGACGACGCTGTCGCTCTCGTCGAGCACGACGGCGGACGAGCTGAGCACGGAGAGGACCGTGTCCACGCCCGGGGGAAGAGCGGCGTTACCGTCGGGCCGCAGGGACGTACGCGTGGGTCGCTCCTGCTCGCGTTCGCTCCAGCGGAACGCCAGCATCGCGATCACACCGGTGCACAACCCGGCGATCGCGGCAGCTGCGGCGACCGCCGCGTTCACGTCCATGCCTCAAGGTTATGCGGGCGCGCCGACACTCTCCCAGCCATCCGGGTGCCATCTCGAACACTCGTCGCCCAGAGTTCACCAAGGGGATAGTGCCGGTTCACTTAGGCGGCCGGATCCCGACGCGTTGGGGAAGCACCGTGGCAACGTGGGGGTCGGCACCGGACCCCGGCCTCAGTAAGGATCTGGAGAGGGACTTCCATGCGCGACGCTTACCACGAGGAACTCGATTCGATCGGCGAAGGCCTGGTCGAGATGGCCCGGCTCGTCGGTTCGGCGATCGGACGGGCGACGACCTCGATGCTCGACGCCGATCTCAAGCTCGCCGAGAGCGTGATCGCGGCGGACCAGAAGGTCGACGACCTGCAGCACGACCTGGAGGCCCGCGCCATCGCACTGCTGGCCCGCCAGCAGCCGGTCGCCACCGATCTGCGGATCGTGGTCACCTCGCTGCGGATGAGCGCCGACCTGGAGCGCTCGGGCGACCTCGCCCAGCACGTCGCCAAGCTGGCACGGCTGCGCTTCCCCCAGACGGCGGTCCCCAACGACCTGCACGCCACCATCCTGGAGATGGGCCAGCTCGCCCAGCGGCTGATGGCGAAGGCCGCCGAGGTGATCATCACCAAGGACGTCGACCTGGCGCTCCAGCTGGAGCAGGACGACGACGAGATGGACCTGCTGCACCGCACGCTGTTCCAGCACCTGATGGACGACCGATGGAAGCACGGCATCGAGACCGCGGTCGACGTCACCCTGCTCGGGCGCTACTACGAGCGCTTCGCCGACCACGCCGTGTCGGTCGCCAAGCGCGTCGTCTACCTGGTCACGGGTGAGCACGCGGACGAGATCCAGGCGACGCCGTCGGTCGAGGGGGCGTAGGGACGCGACCCCCTCGGCCGCCGAGGGGGTCGCGACCGCTCAGGTCACCGGGAGGGCGCACGGGTCGGGCCGCTCCGGTCACCTCGGGGGCACAGGGGACACGGCCGCCTCGTCAGCCGGGGGGGGCGTAGAGGGCGCGACCGCTTCAGCGGTCGTACATCCGTTCCCGCACTCGTGCGCCGTTGACGCGCCCTCCGGGCTGGGCATGCACTGGGTGCGGGGGCGGCACGCCATGCCCGTACGCCCCCGCCGTCGGCATGTGCGCGCCACGCCCGTGCCGTACACCGTCGAGTCGTACCCCCTGAGGAGGGACCATGACCGATTCCCCCGTGACCGAACCCCAGCAGGAGTCACCGACCGAAGTGGTGCATCTGACCGTGCTGGGGGCCTGCGGCTGCGGCTCGGGCTGCGGATGCGGCTGCCAGTCCGGCGCGCCGTGCCAGTGCGGCGGCTGAACGGAACCGCACCGCAGGGGTGCCGCTGACGGACAGACGTCCGTCAGCGGCACCCCTGCGGTGGTGTGTCTCCCGGCTCGTCCCGTTCCCGTTCAGGCCGCGGGCTCGTCAGGCCGCGGGCTCGGCCACCGTCCGGTCCACGGGTGCCGGCGTGGGGACCTGGACCGGGGCAGGCTCCGGCAGGTTCAGGTTCCTCATCAGCAGCCAGTAGCCGAACGCGGCCACCGTGCCGAGCACCGCGCAGGTCCCCCACAGCCAGACGGCGCCGTAGTGGTCGATCACGAAGCCGGACATCAGCGGTGCGACGAGTGCCGCCACCGACCAGGACATCGTGTACATGCCCTGGTAGCGGCCGCGGCCGTGCGCGGGCGACAGCTGTACGACGATGCCCGTCTGCGTCGGTGCGTTGACGATCTCGGCCAGGGTCCAGACACAGACCGTCAGCGCGTACACCCCGACCGACCCCGCGAAGGCCGTCAGCCCGAAGCCGTACCCCGCGACCAGCGAGGAGAGGATCAGCAGCCGGCGCGGGTCGCGATGCTGGATGAACCGGGTGACGGGGATCTGCAGGGCCACGATCATCACGCCGTTGACGGCGATGGCCGTTCCGAAGTCGGAGCTGGACAGCCCGTCCGTCCCCATGGCCACCGGCAGGCCCACGTACCCCTGCTGGAAGATCAACGCGACGAGGAACGACAGGCCGACGACACCCATGTACCGGCCGTCCCGCAGGACGGTGCTCAGCCGTACGTCGTCCGGCGCGGCCACCCCCGCGGCCCGGGGCGCCTCCTTCGGCCGTGACTCCGGCACCCGGAGGAAGACGACGACGGCGCAGAGCAGCGTCAGGGCGGCCTCGCCCATGAATCCGGCCAGGTAGCTGTACTCGGCGATGAATCCCGCGCCGGCCGACGAGACGGCGAAACCCAGGTTGATGGCCCAGTAGTTGAGCGAGAAGGCCCTGACCCGGTCCTCGGGCCGGACGATGTCCGCCATCATCGCCTGCACGGCCGGGCGGGACGCGTTGCTGGTCATACCCACGACGAAGGCCACACCCGCGATCGCCACCGGATGGACCATGAAGCCGAGCACGGCCACGGACACCGCCGTGGAGAGCTGCGCGATCAGCATCGTCGGGCGCCGCCCGAGCCGGTCCGTCATCACCCCGGCCCCCAGGGACGACACGACCCCGCCGAGCCCGTGGAGCGCGGCGACGAGACCGGCGTACGAGGCCGAGTAGCCCCGGTCCAGGGTCAGATAGAGCGCCATGAACGTGGCGACGAAGGCCCCGAGACGGTTGACCAGCGTGCTGGTCCACAGCCACCAGAACTCCCGGGGGAGCCCGGCGACCGTCTCGTGTGCGGCCTTTCTGAGACCGGCGACAGACATAGGACTTCCCCCCGGGACGTACGCGTGCGGAATGGATGAGGGCCGGGCCTGTGTAAGCGGTCCAACCGCTGTCCGAACATTACGAAGACCGAATCCCCGGCCGCCACTCAATTGACGTCCGCCGTCAATCGGCCCATCGCCGAACCGCCCTCCGTCCGCCCTGTGACCGAGCGAGCGGGGGCCGCACGGGTTCGATTACGCTCGGACCCATGGCCGACGCACCGTACAAGCTGATCCTCCTCCGCCACGGCGAGAGCGAATGGAACGCGAAGAACCTGTTCACCGGATGGGTGGACGTAGACCTCACCGACAAGGGCGAGAAGGAGGCGGTCCGCGGCGGTGAGCTGCTCAAGGACGCCGGCCTGCTCCCCGACGTCGTGCACACCTCCCTCCAGAAGCGCGCGATCCGCACCGCCCAGCTCGGGCTGGAGGCCGCGGACCGCCACTGGATCCCCGTGCACCGCTCCTGGCGGCTGAACGAGCGCCACTACGGCGCCCTCCAGGGCAAGGACAAGGCCCAGACGCTCGCCGAGTTCGGCGAGGAGCAGTTCATGCTCTGGCGTCGTTCGTACGACACCCCGCCGCCCGCCCTCGAGGACGGCACCGAGTTCTCGCAGAGCGCCGACCCGCGCTACGCGACGATCCCGCCGGAGCTGCGCCCGCGCACGGAGTGCCTCAAGGACGTCGTCGAGCGCATGCTCCCGTACTGGTACGACGGCATCGTCCCGGACCTCCTCGACGGCAAGACCGTCCTGGTCGCCGCCCACGGCAACAGCCTCCGCGGCCTGGTGAAGCACCTGGACGGCATCTCCGACGAAGCCATCTCGGGCCTCAACATCCCGACAGGCATCCCGCTCGCCTACGAGCTGGACGCCGACTTCCGCCCCCTCAATCCGGGCGGCACCTACCTCGACCCGGACGCGGCGAAGGCCGCGATCGAGGCCGTGAAGAACCAGGGCAAGAAGAAGTAACGCGACACCATTAGGCCCCCGCTCTGCGATTTCCTCGCGGGGCGGGGGCTCACTGATGGGGCCGGGCCGTGTCCGGGACGGGGCCCGTTCGCGAGTGCAGGCGAATGCGTGGTGAGCGGTGGGCTTAGGCGGGGTTCTCGTCGAGTACCAACATGATGTGCTCACTCTCCCCGTACCGGACCGTCTCGGTACGCCGGAAGCCGTGCTTCTCCAGCAGTCGCACCGAGCCGGTGTTCCCGGCGAAGGGATCGGCGTGCAGGGGACGGGCCTTCTCCCGCTCCAGGAACAGCGCCAGTGCCTGCGTGCCGATCCCCCTGCCCCAGTACTGCCTGCCGAGCCAGTACCCGATGAAGCGCCGCCCCTCGTCCCACCACGCCACCACGTTGCCCGCCAGTTCTCCGTCGACGGTGACGGCCTGCACGGAGTTGGTGGGGTCCCCAAGAACCTTCGTCGTCCAGTGGGTCATGAAAGCTTCCCGTTCCCGGGGCCGGAACTTCGACCGTTCCATCGCCTCAGGATCATGCTCCTGCGCGAAGAACTCCTCCAGATCGGCCAGTTCAACGTCTCTCAAACGCACCTGATCACTCATGCCGTCGGAGTCTGCCACCAGCCACTGACACTCCCGGGGGCCGATGGCTTCCGTCCGCCGTGCCGGCATCCTCTCTGCGGCATGCCCCAGCTGCGGAGACGAGCCTTGCACCCACCTCTCCTGCATCGGGTGGTCAGTACCAGTTCCGTCCCCTGGAAGCGGATGTACGCGGGCACGGCGGTTCTACTCCGAGAAGCTCGGCCTGGATCCCGTCGACGAGCGGCCGGGCGGGCTGCTGTACCGGTGCGGGCAGTCGGAGTTCGCCCCGGGCATCGGCCAGCCGGCCACGTAAGCGCGCACGGCCCCTCCCGCGCCGCCCGCTCACACGGGCGCCACGCCCCCGTTGCGGGGAGGAGGCCACGGGGAAGACCCCGGGCCCGCCAGGACACGCGGCCGAGCCGCTCGCCGTCGGCAGCCGTGGCCTTCTCCTGGCCTCCCTCGCACCCAACGAGGTTCTCCCCGAACTCCGTTGGTGAGGTTCGGCGGCACCGCTTCCCGGACCGGTGGCGCAGCTCGGCGTGTTCCTGGTCCGGCTGTGCCGGGAGCAGACCGCCCGGCCGGGGTTCCACCCGCTAACCTGACCTCCACGTCCGCCCGTTACCCAGGTTCACGCCCCGGGGGTAGGGGACGGTCAGGGCGCGGAGAGCAAGGAGATCGGGGAGAGCGATCATGGGCGAGTCTCTGAAGACCTTCGTCGGCGGCACCGAGGTGGACGTGCCCAACAGCATTCCGGCGATCCGTGCCGCGCTGCCCGAGGGCAGACGCGAGGAGTTCGACCAGGCGATCAACGACGCCGGGGTGCACGAGATCCAGGCCGTGATGCGTCACTGGATGCTCGAATCCGTGCCCGATCCGGAGGCCGAGCGGATCCTGGTCCGGCTGGCGCAGGACGAGGCCGAGAGGCGGAAGGTCGCTTGAGCTTCCGCATCTCCTTCGCTCCTCCCGCCGACGACACCCTGGCCAAGATGCGCGACGCCGACTCGTTCCGGGACGAGATGGCGCGCACCCTGGGCCTCGACCCGTACGGACACGCCTCGACCGCCGTGAAGCGCGAACGTGACCGGCGCGAGGCGACGGTGTCCGGGGCCATCGTCCTCTACTACGTCTCCGGGACCGTGCTGACGGTCACCGTCGTCAGGCTCGTGCCGCTGCCGTGAGGCGGGTCCTCAGCCCAGCCTGACCTGACGGTCGGTGTCGCCGAGGGATTCCAGCAGGCCGCGCAGGCCGTCCGCGACCTGGTCGCGCTGCTCCTCGGTGAGGCCCGACAGCAGGCGGTTCTGGTTCTCCACGTGGTCCACCAGTGCCCGGTCGATCAGCTCCCTGCCCGCCTGTGTGAGCGAGACGTGCACGCTGCGCCCGTCCTCCGGCCGGCGGGTGCGCACGACGAGCTCCCGCTCCTCCAGCCGGTCCAGCCTCTGCGTGATGGCCCCGGACGTGACCATGGCGGAGCGCATCAGCTCCGCGGGGGTCAGACGGTGCGGGGCCGGGCTGCGCCGCAGCGTGGCCAGGACGTCGAACGCGGCGGGGTCGAGATCGTGCGCGCCGAAGACGGTGCGCTGTTCCGCCTCGACGATCCGGGACAGCCGCTTGATGCGCCCGATCACCCCCATCGACGAGGAGTCCAGCCCGGGGCACTGCTCCGCCCACTGCGCCAGTACGCGGTCCACATGGTCGCTCATGGCACCAGCATATCTTTATCTTAGAGTTGAGATACTTACTTGCTTAGCGCTAAGCAAAAACGCTACGGTCCAGCCATGACGCAGGACACAGGCCATCTGACCGTGCCACAGGCGATCCGCACGCGCCGCAGCATCCGCCACTACCTGCCCGACCCGGTCCCCGATCGGCACCTGACCGAACTGCTGGACCTGGCGCTGGAGGCTCCCTCCAGCTGGAACGTGCAGGCGCGCTTCGTCGTGGTCGTCTCGGACGACGAGGGCCGGGCCGCGCTCGCCCGGGCCACCGGGGGCCAGCCGCATCCCCAGGAAGCACCCCTCACCCTGGTGTTCGTGGCCGGGAGCCAGGCCTGGCGCGAGGACCTGAGCGACATCTACGAAGGGGCCCTGCGCAACGGCGCGTGGAACGAGCGGTTCGTGAGCGGCTTCTCCCGGGCCACCCTGGAGTTCCAGCAGGACCTCGAGGAGCGGGGCCTGCTCCGCGAGTACGCCGTCAAGGACGCGATGATCGCCGCCACCTACGCGATGCTCGCCGCCACCTCCATGGGGCTGGCCACGTCCCCGATGAACGGCTGGGACGAGCGGCAGGTGAAGCGCGTCATCGGCGTGGAGGACCGCGACGACCTGCACATCGCGATGCTGCTGCCGGTGGGCAGGCCCGCGGAGGCCCGTACCCATCCGGGACGCCGGCCCCGGTCCCGCCAGGCGTTCACGGGCCGCTACGGACACGTCGGCGGCAGTGCCCGGTGAGGGGTAACCGGATCGCCGCCGACTCCGCGATCACCGCCCTCGCCCCGCTGGTCTGGGGCTCCACCTACCTCGTGACCACCGAATTCCTGCCGCCCGACCGGCCCTTGCTGGCCGCCACCGTGCGAGCCCTGCCGGCGGGCCTGATCCTGCTCGCGATCGGCCGGACGCTCCCGCGGGGGCACTGGTGGTGGCGCGCCGCCATGCTCGGCACCCTGAACATCGGGGCCTTCCTCTACCTGCTCTTCGTCGCCGCCTACCACCTGCCGGGCGGAGTGGCGGCCCTGGTGATGGCCGTGCAGCCGACGGTCGTCCTCGCTCTGTCGGCGCTGCTGCTGAAGGAACGGATCACGGTGACGCACGCCTCGGCCTGCGCCCTGGGCATCGCGGGCGTCGCCCTGCTGGCCCTGACCCCCCGCGCGGGGCTGGACGCGGTGGGGGTGGGCGCCGGGCTGCTCGGCGCGGTGAGCATGGCGACCGGCATCGTGCTGACCAAGCGCTGGGGGCGCCCGATCGGGGTGGGTGTCCTCACCTTCACGGGCTGGCAGTTGAGCTTCGGCGGGATCCTCCTGCTTCCCGTCACCCTGATCGGCGAAGGGCTGCCGGACGCGGTCGACGGGCGGCATCTCGCCGGCTTCGCCTACCTCGGGCTCATCGGCGCCCTGCTCGCCTACGCGGTGTGGTTCCGCGGCGTGGAGCGGCTGCCCGCGCTGACCGTGTCCGTACTCGGCTTCGCCTCGCCACTGGCCGCGACGGCGCTCGGCTACCTCGTCCTGGACGAGACCCTGTCGCCGGTACAGCTCGCGGGCGCGCTGACGGTCGTCGCCGCCGTCTTCCTCGCCCGTCCGCGAACGCCGAAGGGGCGGGAGCCGTCCCCCCCGCCCCCGCCCCCGCGTCGTCTCCGGATCAGTCGAGCTTCCCGAGCTGCGCGTCGATGAGAGCGGTCGGCAGCGCGAACTCCGCCTTCTCGCCCGTCTTGCCGAGGTTGAAGGAGAAGAACGTGGCGACCGTGCCACCCTGACGGATGCTCACGAGCTTGAACGGAACGGCTTCGTCACCCTCACCCATCCGCAGCCCCCAGGCGAGGGCCTCCTCGCCGCCCGTCACCTTCTCCTCGGTCAGCTTCGTGACCTTCTGCTTCGAGCCCTTCATCGACAGGGTGAACCCGTCGGCGCACTTCGCGGCGGAGTCACGCAGCTCGGCCATGCTCCTGGCCGCGCCGTCACCGTCGTAGGAGGCCAGGGTGACCAGGGAGGACGTCACATCGAGCATGCCGGCCAGGGCGTCCTCGGGGTCGGCGGACTCGTCCTTCTTGGGCTCCTCGACGGCCTTGCGCCCGGCGTTTCCGACGGGAGTGCCCCGCTTGACCCCGTAGAAGGCGAAGCCGATGGGCTCGCACTCCTTCTTGTCCACGGTGACGTCCCCGGGCTGCGCGATGTCCTCAGGGCCGGTCTTGGTGATCTTGTGGCCCTCGACGTCACCCTGCTCCAGCGACACCTTCTCCAGCTCGGCCGAGGACAGCGCCTTGACGGCGGCGGGCTTGGAGGAAGCGTCGTCCTTCGCCCCCGAGGCGCCGCCGTCGCCCTTGGCGTCGGAGTCCGAGCCGCTGCACGCGGTGGCGAGCAGGGCCAGGGACGCCACGGCGGCGGCAAGGGCGGTGCGGCGTACGGCGGTGGCGCGCATGGTTCGTTCAACTCTCCGTCCGAAGGAGCAACGCCCCTCTCCCGGCGCGCAATTCGCAGCTGCCGCGGGAAGGCTGTCGCAGTACGCCACACTCTACGATCGGACACCTGTCCGATGATCACCCCTGATGATCACGGAATGTGATCGTGATTCCCCTGTGATCACCCTGTGAAGCTCCTGTGGGCGGCCGACTCCGCAGCCGCGCCGTTGGGGACCGCCCGTGCCCGTCGACGCGACAACAGCCGTGCTGGACGCCGTCGGCGCCCACGGTCCGTACGCACGCGTGCAGCTCACCGGGGGCACGTACAACACCGTGCCCGGGTGACGTGCGAGGACGGCAGGGCCCGGGTCGTGAAGATCTCTCCCGCGCACTCCACAGACCTGAGCCACGAACAGCGGCTGCTCGTCAACGAGGTCACCCTCTACGACGCGGCCGCAGCGGCCGGGGGTGCCACGGTCCCGCGGGTCGTGCACAGTGAACTCGCCCCGGAAGCGACGTCCGGGGCGTACGTCGTCATGACCGCCTGCCCCGGAGAGCCCTGGAGTGCCGTCGCCGGCGACCTGACGGAGGGCGAGACGCGCACGCTGCGCGCGGAGTTCGGGAGCATCGTCGGCCGGCTGCACAGCGTCACGGTGCCCGCCGGATTCGGATGCCGTGCTCGCCGACGCCGAGGCGTACGGGGCGAGGCCGCCGCGACCCGTGGGGCAGATCCGTGAGGTGCTCGCCGGAGCGTCGGACGTGCTGGACGAGGTGGCCCGGCCCGCCCCGGTCCACTTCGATCTGTGGCGGGGGGATCTGCTGGTTGCCGGGGCGCGGGGGCCGACGCACTGGCCCTGACCTGGAAGAACGTGGCCCCACGGCCCGTCATGGCACTGGACGGCCTGGCCGCCGCACCGGACGTCCGCCTCAGGAGGGACGCTCCGTCAGGTGCCTGAAGGCGTCCAGGTTGCGGGTGGACTCACCGCGCTCGACCCGCCAGGCGTACTCCTTGCGGATCGCGGACGCGAAACCCAGCTCCAGCAGCGGATTGAACGCGCCGTCCGCCGCTTCGAGGACCGCCCCCAGCAGCCGGTCGAGCTCCTCGGGCGAGACGACCGAGAGCGGCAGCCTGCCGACGAGGTAGATGTCGCCGAGCGGGTCGATGGCGTAACTCACCCCGAACAGGCGGAGGTTGTGCTCCAGGAGCCAGCGGTGCACGGCCTCGGCGTTTTCGTCCGGGTGGCGGATGACGAACGCGTTGAGGGAGAGGGAGTGCTGCCCGACGATCAGGGAGCAGGTCGTGGACAGCTTGCGCGTGCCGGGCAGTTTCACGACATAGCTGCCGGGCCCGGGGCTCTCCCATGCGAGCTCGGCGTCGTCCAGCGTCGCCTCGATGACCTGCGCCGCTGCTGCCTCGTCGGATACGTCAGCCATGGTGCGAGCGTACGACAGGGTGGCGGGCGCGGCGCCCGGCGCCTCAGCCGTGGTGCGAGCGGGCGCGGCGGCGGTGGTCGTGCATGGCCGCCGTGTACACGTCGGCGGTGGCCGACGCCGCCGTGTCCCAGCCGAACGACTGGGCGTGCGCGGCGGCGGCCTCGCCCATCCGGTCCGCCAGCTCCGCGTCGTCCGCGAACCGGCCGAGCGCCTGCGCGTACGCCTCCGGGGCGTGGCCGGGGATCAGGAAGCCGCTGACGCCGTCGCGCACCGCGACCGGGAGACCGCCCACCTCCGCCGCGACCACCGGCGTGCCGGCCGCCTGGGCCTCGATGGCGACGAGGCCGAAGGACTCGCTGTACGAGGGCATGACCAGCACGGACGCCGCCCGGAACCAGTCGGCGAGCTGGTCCTGCCCGACCGGCGGGTGGAACCGTACGACATCGGCGATGCCGAGGCGCGCGGCCAGCTTCTGGAGACCCTCCGGCTTGGCGAGCCCGCTGCCACTGGGGCCGCCGACGACGGGCACGACGATGCGCGAGCGGAGCGAGGGGTCCCGCTCCATGAGCACGGCGACGGCGCGCAGCAGCACGTCCGGAGCCTTGAGCGGCTGGATGCGGCCGGCGAACAGCGGGATCAGCGCGTCCTGCGGCAGGCCGAGGCGCGCCCGGGCGGCGGCACGGCCGTCGCCGGGGCGGAAGCGGTCGAGATTGACTCCGGGGTGCACGACCGCGACGGACGCCGGGTCCGCCTCGTAGAAGCGGATGAGCTCCTCGGCCTCGCCCGCGGTGTTCGCGATGAGCCGGTCGGAGGCGTGCACGATCTGGGTCTCGCCGATGACACGGGCGGCGGGCTCGGGGGTGTCGCCCTCGGCGAGCGCGGCGTTCTTGACCTTCGCCATGGTGTGCATGGCGTGGACCAGGGGCACGCCCCACCGCTGGGCGGCGAGCCAGCCGACCTGGCCGGAGAGCCAGTAGTGGGAGTGGACCAGGTCGTAGTGGCCGGGCCGCTGCCCCGCCCAGGCCTGCATCACGCCGTGGGTGAAGGCGCAGAGCTGAGCGGGCAGCTCCTCCTTGGCCAGGCCCTCGTACGGCCCCGCGTCGATGTGCCGGACCAGGACTCCGGGCGCCAGCTCGACCACCGGGGGCAGCCCGCCGGTGGTGGCCCGGGTGAATATCTCGACCTCGATGCCGATCGCGGCGAGGCGCCTGGCAAGCTCCACGATGTAGACGTTCATGCCGCCCGCGTCGCCGGTGCCGGGCTGGTGCAGAGGGGACGTGTGCACGGACAGCATCGCGACGCGGCGCGGCTTGCGATGTCCGGCGAACCCTCCGGGGAAGCGGATCCGGGGTGCCGCACGGCTGCTGCCGAGCCGGGAGACGTACTGGCTCACGGGTCCGCTCCTCCTCGCTCAGGGCATGACACGTACGGGGCACAAGGCCCCTTCGAAGTGCCAGAACAGCGGAACCTGACCTTTCATTTCCCACTTTGCCAAATCGTTGCGATCGGCCCGGCGCGTCGGGGAGCGCCCCGCGCACGCCGCTGGTCCGCGTGTGCCCGTCGGCGCTTCGCATACGCTCCTTCTCATGCACCAGCGCCCCATCGGCACCGCGACCCGCGGGACCACCAACCCCAACCGGCTCCGCCGCATGGACCGCTGGATCGCCGCCACTCACGGGCCCGCCCTGCGCCGCAGCGACTCCCCCGTCGCGGTCGATCTGGGCTACGGCGCCGCGCCCTGGACCGCCGTGGAGCTGATGGAGCGACTGCGCACCGCGGAGCCCCGCACCGCGGTCGTGGGCATCGAGATCGACCCGGCGCGGGTCGCGGCGGCACAGCCGTACGAGCGCGAGGGCCTCACCTTCACGCACGGCGGCTTCGAGATCCCCCTGCCCGGCCGCCCCTCCCTCATCCGGGCCGCGAACGTGCTGCGCCAGTACGACGAGGGCGAGGTGGCCGCGGTCTGGCAGCGGCTCTGCGCCCGGCTCGCCCCGGACGGCCTGCTGGTCGAGGGCACCTGCGACGAGATCGGCCGCAGGCACGTATGGGTCGCGCTGGGGCCCGAGGGGCCGCGCACCGTCACCTTCGCGACCCGGCTCGGCTCGCTGGAGCGCCCCTCGGACCTCGCCGAGCGCCTCCCCAAGGCCCTGATCCACCGCAATGTGCCGGGCGAACCCGTCCACGCCTTCCTGCGGGACCTCGACCGCGCCTGGGCCACCGCCGCCCCGTACGCCTCCCTCGGTGCGCGGCAGCGCTGGATCGCGACGGTCCGGGCGGTCTCCGCCGACTGGCCGCTGACGGACGGCGAACGGCGCTGGCGACAGGGCGAGATCACGGTGCGCTGGCCCGCGCTGCGACCCACCGGGCGGTGAAACGACGCAGGCGGGAAGGGGGTGAACATCACCGGATCCGGGAACGCCTGCGGATCACCGTTCGTCCCCTGTGTGACGGGGCGGGTGACGCGGACCTCTGTTGCTTTACGGGACAACATGGCACGATCGCGTCGTCACACAAATGTTACTGATGGTAAGTCACATGTGCGCGATATGGCTTCGGTTGCCTTTCGCCCGGAGGGGGAGCTTGTGAACCGACGCCACTGCGCCACTGCCGCGATCACTCTGGTCTGCGCACTGGCCCTGCTGACCGCACCGGTCCAGGCCATGGCCGCCCCGGTACCCGAGCCCGCCCCGACCGCCTCCGCCTCCGCCTCCACGGAGAAGAAGAGCCTCGAGGAGGTGCGCGACGAGATCGACACCCTCTACCGCAAGGCCGGGGCGGCGACCGACGCGTACAACCTCGCCGAGGAGAAGTCCGAGAAGCAGTCCGGGGAGATCGTCCGGCTGACCAAGTCGATCGCCGACGGCCAGGCGAAGATCGCCGAGCTGAAGGACAGGGCGGGTGCACAGGCCCGCGAGCAGTACCGCAGCGGCGGGCTCCCTCCGGGCGCGCAGCTGATGCTGAGCGGCAATCCGGATCTCTTCATGGACGGCGTCAACCAGGCCCGGCAGGGTCAGCAGGCCGCCAAGGGGATGCTCACGGAACTGGAGCAGGCCCAGGAGGACTTGGAGACGTACACCAAGGACGCGAGCCTCAACTGGGAGAAGATCGAGGCCAACCGCGTCAAGCAGGCCAAGGCCAAGAAGAGCATCGACGCGCAGATCGCTGCGGCGGAGAAACTCGAATCGCAGCTGGCGAAGGAGGAGCAGGCCAGGCTCCTCCAGCTGGAGAAGGACGCCGCGTCCACGGCGCAGGCCGCCTGGCTCTCCTCGGGCGCCCTCAAGGAGATCAACCGCGAGGCGAGCGCCGCGGGCAGGAAGGCGGTGGCGTTCGCCACCGCCCAGATAGGAAAGCCGTACGTCTGGGGGGCCGAGGGCCCCGGGTCGTACGACTGCTCGGGGCTGACCTCGCAGGCCTGGGCGGCGGCGAAGAAGCCGATCCCCCGCACGTCACAGGAGCAGTGGCGGCAGCTTCCCCACATCCCGATCCAGGACATGCGCCCCGGGGACCTGATCATCTACCACAGCGACGCCACCCACGTCGGGATGTACGTCGGCGACGGCTCGATCGTGCACGCCCCCCGGCCCGGACGGCACGTCACGCTCACCGGCGCGGGATCGATGCAGATCCTGGGCGTGGTCCGGCCGGACAAGTAAGCAGAGGGAGTTGCGCCGGCCGGCGCGTGACACATCACGGGTGACGGCGGCGTGTGACGGCCGCGCGTGACGCCTGACGGTCGGCGCGTACCCGGCGCTCGCATGACGAGGCGCGCATGACGGCGCCCACATGCCGGGGTACAGACGGCGGGCTGACCGTGACGGCGTCCACGACGGGGTGACCGTGACCCACGCCGCACCGCGCGCCCGGGGACGCGTCGGCACATGTGTGCGATGCGTGTCGGACGGGTGATGTTTGTCATGACCCCATGTCCGTTTCATGCGCGCCGATCACGCCGGATCCGTGGTGGGAAGCGGCTTATGGCCGCGCATATGACACAGGATGATCGCCGGGCACCATTCCGTTCCCCTGCCGTGGACCGCTATCGTCCCGTCGGCGGGTCGTCGATCGTCGTCCCGCCGCGCCCTCGGGGGGAGGGAAGGAAACCCGAACCGATGCCCGTACCCGTACCGCAGCAACGTGCCGTTCCCGCTGCGGAGACCACTCATGGCGCCGACCTCACACTCCTGGTGATCGAGGACGACCCTGCGGGCACCTTCGCCGTCCCCGAGCTGTCGTCCGCCGCGGGGGCGCGGGTCCGCGTCCGTACCGCGCGCAACCTCACCGAGGCGGGCCGGCTGCTCACCGACGACGTCGACTGCATCCTGCTCGACCTCGACCTCGAAGCGGCGTCCCTGCCCGCCGGTGCACGGGCCGACGGCCGTGACGACGGGACGGTGCGCCCGGACGAGCTCGCCGCGCTGAAGCACATCCTGCGCATCGCCCCGCGCCACGCCGTCCTCGCCCTGACGGCCGAGGACGACGCAGAGCGCGCCGCCGAGGCCGTACGCGTCGGCGCCCAGGACTACCTCTTCCGGGGCGAGCTCGACGGCCGCCTCCTCAGCCGCGCCATCCGGTACGCGGTGGAGCGCAAGCGCGCGGACACCGCCCAGCACCAGCTGACCGAGTCCCGGTTGCGCGCCCAGGAGAACGCCCGGCTGGAGCGCGGGCTGCTGCCCACCCCGCTCCTCGACGGCTCCGACCTCGCCTTCGCCGCCCACTACCGGCCTGGCCGTAGCCGCGCCCTGCTCGGCGGGGACTTCTACGACACGGTCCGCACGCCCGACGGCACGGTCCACGCGATGATCGGCGACGTCTGCGGGCACGGCCCGGACGAGGCGGCGCTCGGCGTCGAGCTGCGGATCGCCTGGCGGGCGCTCACGCTGGCCGGGCTCTGCGGCGACGCCCTGCTCTCCACACTGCAGCAGGTCCTGGAGCACGAACGGCAGAGCGAGGAGATCTTCGCGACGCTCTGCACCGTCGACATCGCACCCGACGGCCGCCGGGCCGGCCTGTGCATCGCGGGTCACCCCGCGCCGCTCATCGCCCGCCAGGGACGGGCCGCGCACCTGCTGCCCTACGAGGACGGCGGCCCGGCCCTCGGCCTGCTGCCGCACGCCCGGTGGCCGCGCCGGCAGGTCGAGCTGGGCGGTTCCTGGAGCCTGATGATGTACACCGACGGGCTCATCGAGGGGCGCGTCGGACAGGAGGGGACCCAGCGGCTGGGCCAGGACGGCATGGTCGCGATGGTCAACGGCCGCCTGGACCAGGGGCTCGGCGGCGAGGCGCTGCTGGAGGCCGCGGTCACCCAGGTGCAGGAGCTGAACGGCGGCGAGCTCACCGACGACGTGGCGGTCCTGCTGCTGGAGCGCGACGAGGCCCGGATACGACGAAGGGGCAGGAGCGCCTCGCGCTCCCGCCCCGGTGCCGCGTCGACCGCGGGCGCTCAGCGCCCGCCGTTGTAGGGGCCGTACGGTCCGTCGCTGCTGGAGCCTCCGCGACGGCCACCGCCGCCCGAGACGGCCTTGATCGCCGGCCGCACGTCCACCATGAAGACGATGGACGCGATCACGCCCGCGATCTGCAGGAACAGGATCGGGATGACGAGGTTCACGAAGACGGTGGCCCCGAGAATGATCAGCCAGAAGGACTTCTTCTGCTTGTCCGCGGCCCGATAGGCGTCCTCGCGCGCCGTCACGGCGAAGACCAGCGCGACCACGGCCAGGACGAGCATGGCCAGGTACAGCAGCTGGAGGATCGAGCCGAATGCTTCGAGCAACACGGTGAGCACCGCCTAGTCAGTGGATGAGCGCCTCGCGGCCAAGGTACCGGGACAACGACCCGGGCACCCCCAAAGGTGCCCGGGTCACCGTCCCGGTAATCCCGGGGACCGCTTCCGCCTACTTGGCGGAGGGCGGAGTCGTCTTCTTCGCCACGGGCTTGCGCACGGGCGCGGTCTTCTTCGCCGCGGGCGTCGCCTTGGACTCGGGGGCCTTCGGCGTGGGCTTCTTCGCGGCGGGAGCAACCGGCTTCACGGGAGCCGCCGGCTTCGCCACGGCGTCCGACTTCTGCTTCGGCACGGACTTCGGCTCGGCCTCGACGACGGCGGCGATCTCGACGATCTCCTCGGCCGTCTCACCGCGCCAGGTCCGCACGGTCAGCTCGCCGCGCTCGGCGACCTTCTCGTACGTCTCCCGGGCCCGGACCGCGTACTCGGCGGCCACACCCACGCTCCGCAGCGCCAGGTCCTGGGCGGACTCGCCCCACTTCTTCAGGTCGGTGTCCAGCGCTCCGAAGACCTCGGTCACCTTCGCCTGCACGGTGGCCTGGGCCTCCTTGGCCTGCGTGGTGACCCGCTCCTGCACCGCCTTCGGGTCGGTGTTGCGCACGGCCTCGATCCGCTCGGGCGCCTCGGCCCGCAGCTGGTCGATCAGAGCCGGGACCTTGCGCGCCTGCTCCACGGCGAGGTCGGCCGTGCCGGCGGCGAAGTAGAGGGGGGTGGGGTCGGTGAGGGTCTTACGCAGGTCATCGGTGATGGCCATGACTGTGGTCCTCCCGGATCATCAGAAGTCAGTTCGCTGGTGGGTCTGCATCACTGCCGCCGGCCGTGCGGGGGCCGCGGGCATCCGGACCGGCACCGTTCGCGTCACCGGCACCGCTTTCCGCGTCGGCATCGATTCTGCTCTCCGCACCGGCCGCGCCGTGGAACCCGGCGCCGGTGTCGGGCGCGACATCGAAACCGTTCTCGCGGCGGAAGGAGTCGTAGATCTGCAGCAGCACGTTCTTCTGCCGCTCGTTGATCGAGGGATCGGCCAATATGACCGCCCGCGTCTCCAGCTCCTCCCGCTCCCGCTCATCGAGGATCCCGGCCCGCACGTACAGCGTCTCGGCCGAGATCCGCAGGGCCTTGGCGACCTGCTGCAGCACCTCGGCGCTCGGCTTGCGCAGACCGCGTTCGATCTGGCTGAGATACGGATTGGACACCCCGGCGGCGTCGGCGAGCTGCCTCAGGGAGAGCTGCGCCGTACGGCGCTGCTCACGCAGGTACTCGCCGAGATTGCCGACGTTGAGTGATGCCATGCCTCGATACTGCCCACCGTTGCTAACTTTTGCAAGCGCCCGCTTGCAAAAGTGTTCCACCTCATCCGGGAGAATCGGTGTGACTCGCAGGGATATCTGTCACCAGCCCCTAAGAGCCAGCAACACGATCTTGTTGAGGTGCCCTGGTAGGCGTCTCCAGTGGGATGAATCGAGTGTTGGCGGTGTCGTTATGCTCAGGCCATGGTCATCAGGGGGAGAGGTAGGCGGTGGCTCGTCGTCGCATTGACCGCTTCGGCGGTCCTCACATCAGGGTGCGCGGCCCCGACCGACCCCGACGAGCTGCCCGGCGTATACCGCAGCGAAGAGACCGGCGGGGAGATCACGCTCGCTCCCGACGGGACGTTCACCGCCACAGACGTCTCGGCAGATGAAGCCAAGGGGAGCGGAGGCAACGACCCCCTCAACTTCAGTGGCACATGGGAGTTCGTTGACAGGGACTCGTCCAGCGACTTCGTCTACCTGGAAACCAAGGACGGCGGCCTCGACAAGATCGGAGACATCCAGCTCTACGTGAACTCCCGGTGGGCGGTCGGCGGCAAAGAGGTCCTCCCGAGAGGCCCGCTGTTGGTGCAGATCCAGCCCGATCCGGACGGACCACCGACCCTGGTGCTCACCAGGACTGCTACCCCGTAGATCCCGCGCGCCGAGTCCGGTCATCCACCACGAACAGCCCGATCGTCACACAACTCACGCCCCCACCAGCACCGTTCAACAAGATCGTGTCAGTGGCGCGACGTACGGTCCGCTCATGGACGATCAGTGGGCAGGGGTACGGGAACGCGTCGCGGCGTTGGGCACTCGGCCGGGGAGCAGTGAGGTGTTCGGGGCGCTCGGGCACCGGTGGGCCCTGGAGGAACCGCTCACCGAGGACGGGCTCGCCGAACTCGAAGGCCAGACAGGTGTGAAGCTGCCGGAGGACTACCGGACCTTCCTCCTCCGTGTCGCCGCGGGCGGCGCCGGACCGGCGTACGGCCTCTTTCCCGTGCGACGCGTACAGGGCCGGTGGCGCTGGGAAGGTGACGGAGCCGACCTGGCGGACCTGTCCATGCTCGCCGAGCCGTTCCCTGAGCGGGGCCCGGACCCCGAGATCCTCGACGAACTCCTCGCCCGACGCCCTGAGGAGGAGGACTTCGACGAGATCGAGGACTTCGACGACGCCTTCGAGGCGTGGGACGAGCGGTGGGGCGCCCTCGTGTTCGCTCCCGGACGCACCGCCGGCGCCCTCGTGATCTCTCACCTGGGCTGTGCGCTGCGGGAGTGGCTGATCATCAGCGGCACCCATCGCGGCACGATCTGGTCCGACGCCCGGGCGGACGACGTCGACCTCACACCGCGCCTCGACGACGAGGGGAGCCCCCTGACCTTCGCGCGCTGGTACACCGCCTGGCTGGAGCAGGCCGAGAACCCGACGCTGTCGTAGGGCGTCCCGGGAGCGGGGCAACGGCGCGCCGTCCCGGCAGCTGGTGTGCGCAGTCGATCGGCCGGTCCCGGAGCGCAGTTCCCGGTTCGGCCGAGGCGGTACCGGCCCGCTCCTCGCGAGGAGCCATCCTCCACCGACGAGCGCCGAACAGGGGTCCCCGTCCCGGCGGCCTTCACGCCGGTGACCCCGTCCGTCTCGTCTCGCCGTCACCGGCCCGCCCCACCGTTCGTCTCACCGCACGGTGAGGACCAGCTTGCCCGTGGTGCGGCCCGTCTCTCCCTGGGCGTGGGCACGGGCGCCCTCGGCGAGGGGGAAGGTGCCGGAGACGTGGGGGCGGAGGCTGCCCCGTTCGACCAGGTCGGCGATCGCCAGCATCCCTGCCCGGTCGTGCTCGACGAGCAGCACCTCGGCGCGGACCTGCGCCTTCTCGGCCGCGGCCCGGGTGTCCTCGGCGCCCGGGAGCAGGGAGACGAGCACGCCACCGGGACGGAGCACGCTCACGGAACGGGTGGCGGTCTCCCCGCCGAGGGTGTCGAGGACGACGTCGTAGGGCTCGTCGGTGTCGGTGAAGTCCTCGGAGCGGTAGTCGACGCAGGCGTCCGCGCCGAGCTCGCGCAGGAAGTCGTGCTTGGGGGCGCTCGCCGTCCCCGTGACGTGCGCGCCCCGCTCCTTGGCGATCTGTACGGCGAGGTGGCCGACTCCGCCGGCCGCCGCGTGGATCAGCACCCGCTGCCCGTCCCGGAGGCCCGCGGTCTCGACGAGCACCTGCCACGCGGTGAGCGCGGCCAGCGGCAGGGCGGCCGCCTGGACGTGGTCGATCCCGGCCGGCTTGGCGGCGAAGGCACGGGTGGGGCCGGTGACGTACTCGGCGTGGGAGCCCGCCCCGTACGGGTAGGGCAGCATCCCGAAGACCTCGTCACCGGGCTGGAAGAGGGTGACGCCGTAGCCGGTCTCCACCACGGTGCCGGAGACGTCCCAGCCGAGGGTCAGCGGCGGGGGCGGCAGGAAGAGGCCCATGGCGCGGTGCTTGAAGTCCGTGGGGTTGAGTCCGGCCGCGTGCACGGCTACGAGGATCTCCCCGGGGCCGGGCGCGGGCCGCGGGAGCTCGGTCAGCCGCAGCACCTCGGGGCCGCCGAGGGCCGTCTGGTGCAGGGCGAGCATCGTGGGAGCGCCGCCCGGGGCGGCCGGGTCCGGGGACGCCGTGGTGACGGCCGGGTCGGAGGAGCTGTGGTCTGCGGGGGTGTCGTTCGTGGTCATGCCCCGATCCTCGCCGTACGGTCAGGCCCGTGGCGATGGCAAGAAGGTCATCATCCGATACATTTGTGCCATGCCTGTCGCTTCTGCCACCCACAGCGTTCCCGGCGCCCGCCCCGCGTCCGCGGCGCCCTCCCGGTCCCGTGAGCTCGCCGAGCGGGGGGCCGAGCTGGACCGGCTGATGCGCCCGGACCCGCTGCCCGGCGCGCACAAGGCCGTCGTCCTCGCCCTCGACGGGGTCTACCCCTTCGAACTGGGCATCCCGCACCGGGTCCTGGGTTCCGCCGACGGCCGCTACGAGGTGCTGTCCGCGAGCGTGGACGGGCAGCCCGTGCGGACCGACTCGGACCTGACCGTCACCCCCGCGCACGGCCCCGAGGTGCTGGCGGAGGCGGACACCGTGGTCATCCCTCCGTACTCGGTCTCCCGGGCCTCGGCCGCCCCGGACCCGAAGGCGCTCGCCGCCCTGGCCCTCGTCCGCCCCGGCACCCGCCTGGTGTCGATCTGCACCGGCGCCTTCCTGCTCGCCGCCGCCGGCCTCCTGGACGGGCGCCGGGCCACCACCCACTGGGCGCTCTCCGATCACTTCCGGGAGATGTTCCCCCGGGTCGAGCTCGACGCCGGCGTGCTCTTCGTCGACCACGGTGACGTGCTGACCTCAGCGGGGGCGGCGAGCGGCGTCGACGTCTGCCTGCACCTGGTGCGTCAGGACCACGGCAGCGAGGTGGCCAACCAGGTCGCCCGGCGCTGCGTCGTGCCGCCGTACCGGGACGGAGGCCAGGCGCAGTACATCGAACGGCCGCTGCCCCCGGCGGGCGGGACCGGCACCGGGCCGACCCGTGACTGGGCGCTGCAGCGCCTGGCGGGGCCTCTGGCACTGGACGAACTCGCGGCGCACGCGGCGATGAGCCCCCGCACCTTCGCCCGGCGCTTCCGGGAGGAGACCGGGCTGAGCCCCGGCCGATGGCTGACCCAGCAGCGGCTGCGGCAGGCCCGGCACCTGCTGGAGTCCAGCGATCTGCCGGTCGAGCGCGTCGCCCACGAGGTCGGCTTCGCCACGGCCACCTCGCTACGGCGGCACCTGGCCGCTGAGGCGGGGGTCGCCCCGTCGGCGTACCGGCGCACCTTCCGCGCCGCCGAAAGCGCCTGAGCCGCTCCCCCGGCCGACAGGCGGGCGGTGCCCCGCCCGCCTGTCGGGCCTGCTGAGAGACTTCGGGCCATGACCTCGACCGATGACGACGTGCGTACGTCGTGGGAACGCATCGACGCCTGGTGCGGGATTCACCTCCGGGCCGCGCCCGTGCGGGCCGCCGCGCACGGAAGCGGGCTCCGCGCGATGGAGGCGGAACTCGCCACGGCGCTCCCCTCACAGGTGCACGACTGGTGGGCTCTGGAGCGGGTCCGCGCCGATCACTGGATCCCGGGAGCGTTCGCACCGGTGGATCTGGACGAGGCGCTGGAGACGCGAGCGATCTGGCTGGAGGTCGCGGAGGAGGAAGGCCCCTCCGTCGATGCGAACGGCGTACCGGAGCCTCGGTTCCTGCCTTCGTTCCTGCCGCTCGCCCTGGACCCCGGCGGTGACGGGCTCGTCGTCGACGTGCGGCCCGGTGCCTCCTGCGGCGAGGTCCTCGTGTGGGACCACGAGACGTGGGCGCTCGGGGTTCCGCTGTGGAGTTCGGTCGCCGCGATGCTCCAGGACATCGCCACGGCTCTCGAGTCGGGGACGCCCGCCCTGCTCGGGCATGCCGCCCTGGGCGGCAGCGAGAAGGCGTGCGTCGCGGTCGTGGACGACGCCGGCGATCCGGCCTGGGAGCCGGCGGAGCACTGACACGCGTGGAGGACCCGCGCGGGAGGACGGTCCCACGTGGGGCCGGCCGCTGGTGCCGGTACGTACCGGCGGGTGGAAGCCGGGTGACCGGGGCCGCGCCACGGGCAGACTTGCCCCCATGACCTCTCCCAGCGCCAAGACCGACCTCCACTTCTACCTGCAGTCGGCCCGCGACGCCCTGCTGTGGAAGCTCGAAGGCCTCTCGGAGTACGACGTCCGACGCCCGCTCACCCCGACCGGCACGAACCTCCTGGGCATGGTCAAGCACGTCGCGAGCGTGGAGCTCGGCTACCTCGGCGACACCTTCGCCCGGCCGTCGGGCGAGCCCCTGCCCTGGGTCGAGGCGGACGCGGAGTCCAACGCGGACATGTGGGCCACCGCTGAGGAGTCGCGGGAGCAGATCGTGGGGCTCTACCACCGGGCCTGGGCCCACGCGGACGCGACGATCGAAGCGCTGCCGCTGGACACCGTCGGCAGGGTGCCGTGGTGGCCGGGCCACCGGGCCGAGGTGACGCTGCACCATGCCGTGGTACGCGTGATCGCCGACACGCACCGGCACGCCGGGCACGCCGACATCCTCCGCGAACTCATCGACGGGGCCGTGGGAATGAGCCAGGGCAACGACAGCGTCCCGCCGGGCGACGCGGCGTACTGGGAGAAGCACCGGAGCCGTCTGGAGAGCGTGGCCCGCGAAGCGGGACGGAATGCGTGACGCGGACGGGAGGGAGGCGCGGCCGCGCAGTGACCCATGACCTGCCCTACGCCGCCGTGCTGTGCGACCTGGACAACGTCGTCCGCTTCTACGACCTGACGCACCTGGCCGCGCTGGAACGGGCCGCCGGTCTGCCCGAAGGCACCACGCAGGACATCGCCTACGCCCCCGAGGTCGACCTCCCGCTCCTCCTCGGCCGGATCACCCTGGAGGCGTGGATCGAGGCCGTCGCGCTCGGTCTCGCCGACCGGGTCGGCACGGCGAAGGGGCGGGAGCTGGGCCGGGCACTCGCGGAAGCGCCCTTCCGGGCGGACGCGGCGGTGGTGGCGATGCTGCGGCGCGTGAGAGCCCGGGTGCCGCTGGTGCTCATCACCAATGCCACGCCCCGCCTGGACGAGGACCTCGCCGCCCTGGGACTCACCGGCCTGGCCCACCGTGTCGTCAGCAGCGCCGTCGAGGGCTTCGCGAAGCCGGACCCCGCCCTCTACCGGATCGCCGCCGCGCGAGCCGGGGTGCCGATGGACCGGTGCCTGTTCGTGGACGACAGCCGGGAGAACGTCGACGCGGCGGTCGCCCTCGGTATGACAGGTGTGCATTTCCGCGAACCGGCCGACCTCCACGAGCCGTTCGGCCTCGGCCCGGCAGAGGTGTGAACCAGGGGATGCCCACCCAACCGAGGAGAGGCGCACCCCCGAGGTGAGCCAGGGCGCTCCCGCCCGAGCACCCTCCGCCCGCTCACCGAGGGGCGTCCGCGGAATCCGCGACGGCCAGGCCCTCCTTCAGCTGGGCGAAGGCCAGCCCGGCCGCTTCCACCGCGTCCCCCCGCACCCCATCGGCGCTCTCCCCCGCGTCCATCCGCCGCCAGTTCTCCTCGGCGAGGATGCGCAGCACGGCGACGATCTGACCGGCCGCGAGCCGTGCTGCCACCGGGGTGGCGGGGTCCAGGGCGCGGGCGAGTGCCGCTTCGGAGCGGCCCTGGTAGGCGTAGAGGCGGGCGACGAGCGACGGGGTCCCGTAGAGCAGCCGGTGGAAGGCCAGCACGTCCGGGTGGTCGCAGAGCCCGGTCACCGGGTCGTGCCGGTCCAGGCCGTCCAGGAAGTGGAGGCGCAGCGCCTCCAGGGGCGAGACTCCCTCCGGCCGGCCGGAGACGACGCGGGCGGCTTCGTCCTCGTGGTCGGCGAACCGGTGCAGGACCAGGTCCTCCTTGGCCGGGAAGTACCGGAACAGCGTGGGCTTCGAGATGTCGGCCGCCGCCGCGACCTCGGCCACCGAGACCTTGTCGAAGCCCCGTTCCAGGAACATCGAGATCGCGGCTTCGGAGACCGCCTGGTAGGTCAGCTGCTTCTTGCGCTCGCGCAGGCCCGTCCTCGCCTCGCTCATACCGGGCCGCCCTTCCTGACGAGCACCTCGACGCCGTCGAGCACCCGCTCCAGGCCGAACACGAACGCGTGGTCGGCATCGTCCGGTTCGCTCATGACCCCGGTGGCCAGCAGCCTGGACAGCGCCGGATGCCGGACGGGGTCGGCGAGCTGTTTCACCGTCCGCTCCCACTGCGCCATCACCGCCCGGGGCGGAACGCCCTTGGCCTCGACGGCGGCGGCGAGGTCGCTCATCAGCACGGCCTCGTTCCGCACGAAGCCGGAGACGAGGAGGATGACGGAGATCTTGTCGCCCTCGCCCAGCCCGCTGCCCTCCAGGGCCTGGAGTCCCTGTTCCCACCAGGCGACCGAGTGAGGGCTGGCCGGAGGGCCCGCGATCGGGATCCGCAGGGACCACAGGTTGCGGTGGAACATCCGGCGCTGGGCCCATGCCCACTGGCTGAGCGCCTCCCGCCAGCCGGCGCCGTCCTCCAGCGCGGGCAGCGGCGCGGGGGCGCCCATGGCGGCCTCCTGCATGAGGACGTAGAGCTCCTCCTTGGCGGAGACGTAGCGGTAGAGCGACATCGTGGAGGCGCCGAGCTCCTTGGCGACCCGGCCCATCGAGACGGCCGCGATCCCGTCCGACGCGGCGACCGCCACGGCGGCGGCGACGATGCGGTCCAGTGTCAGGCCGGGTTTCGGGCCCTTGACCGGACGGTCGCGCAGTCCCCACGCGGCCTCGATGCTGGCCGGGAGTCCCGTACCGCCCGACGCGCTGCTGTTCTCCGTCACCCGAAGCCGCCTCTCCCTGCTGATGGCTTGCCACCATCCTAGATTTGCGCAATGCCTACACAGTGACGCGTATACCACACGCAGAAGAGAGGGCGTGATGAGCGGGACCACCACGAGCGACGTCGTGATCGAGGCGCACGGCCTGACCAGGTCCGTCGTTGCCCTGCTGCTGGCGGTGGGGCTTTCGGGGTGCTGTTCAGGGTGCGGACGCGGTGACGCGTGCGCGCGCCCTGAACCATCCCGCGTAGGCGCTCGACACCTGCCGGAGCGTGGGAGCGTCCGGCATCCCCCGCACCTCGTGCGCGGCGGCCAGCGCCGCCTGGACCCGCCGGGCCACCCGGGGAAGAGCACGCCAGTTCAGTGTGGCTCCGGGCAGCTCCAGCGCCAGAGCGCCCCGGATGACATCCGTGTACACGGACTGCGCCCGCTTGTAGGCGAGGATCACGGGCAGGTCCTGGCGCCAGCCGAGGGTGGCGCCAGGACGGGCCCCTTCCACCGCCGACCGCCAGATGCGGCAGATCCGCTCCTGCTCCCGCTCGGGGTAGCGCATCAGGTGCAGATGCGTCGCCAGGTCGTAGAGCGGATCCCCGAGCAGGGCGAGCTCCCAGTCGATGGTCCAGAGGTCACCGAGGCGGTCGACGATGAAGTTCTTCCGGTGCAGATCGCCGTGGACCAGGGTGAACGGGCGCGGCCCCAGCCGCTCCGCCCGCCGCGCCAGGCCCTCCATCGCGGTGTCGCCCACGCCCAGCCGCTCGAACAGGCCGTGATACGGGGCGCCGTGCTCCTGGTAGACGCGTTGGTGCGTGAACCGGATCAGCCGGGCCAGGAATCCCGCGCTGTCACCGTCCTCGGTGCGGTCCTCAGGGAGACAGATCCGCTCGACGTCGATCGCATCGGTCTTGATGGCGGCCATCTCGCCGAAAAGTTGGCCGAGCTGGTCGCCGTGCCGGGGTGAGAGCGGCCGACTGGGCAGCACGCCCCGGCCCAGCGTCCGCCCTTCGACGAAGCCCTGCAGCCGGACGCCAGGGGCGACTTCGATGATCTCCGGGACTCTGTTCACCCGCCCGCGCAGAGCCGCCAGCAGCAGCTCCTCGGAGCTGAAGCACCGGCGGTCGTACCAGAACAGGCCGGGTCGCGGCTCCCGCACCTTGCCCCGCGCCGACACGGCACCCAGACCGTTCGCCGCCGGAAGCGGAATGACATAGGTCTCGTTGTGGTGCCCCCGCAACGGGCCTTCGATCGCCCGATCGCCGTAATCCAGTCCGGCTGTCGCCGCCGCCCCCCGGCGAACCTCGGACTGTACGTCAACTGTCATCAGCGGCGGCCTCATGGATGCGGAACTCAGGAACTGACGAGGAAGATACCTCGCTGATCGCCCGGAACCCCGGAACTTGACCTCCTCGTCACAGGCCCGTTCCAGACGGGCCGCCACCCTCCCCCCGGAGGTCGAACGCCGGGTCGATCAGGACCGTTCCGCATCGAACGCGGCCGTCTCACCGAGCGAGGAGCACGGCGAACGTACTGACGCTCACATCCGTCCCGGCGTTGTGGAGTTCCTCGTGCTTCCTGGCATTCTCCGCGTATCCGAGGAAGGCCACCCCCGCCTTGCCCGCCGCCAGCCGGTCGGCGGCCGAGTCCCCGATCATGAGCGCGCCCGCGGCCGAGGCACCGGTCGACCCCAGCGCCCGGTGCAGGCAGTCCGGATCCGGCTTGAGCCGCGCGGGGTCCGCCGTACGCCCGTGTATGTGCCCGTCGAAGGACGCGACGAGGCCCTCGCGGGCGAGATACGCCTCCACCGCACGACGGGAGTTGTTGGTCGTGACCGCCAGACGCGTGCCCGCCGCCCCCAAGGTCCGCACGAGCTCGGCGGCACCCGTGGTGGGTACGGCATCTCCCGCGGCCAGGGCCTCCTCCTCGGCCGTCAGCAGGTCGTCCAGCGCGGTGAGCAGCGCCTGGTCGTCCGGGAACAGCTTCGACGCCTCCACGAGCACACCCAGCGGATCACCTCGCTCCACCGAGGCGGCCACCGACGCGGGATCGTGGCCGAAGCCGGCCAGCCGCCGGGACAGCCGTTGCGCGACCTCCACACCCCTCCGGCCGGGGAACAGCCTGCACAGCGGACCGTCGAAGTCGAAGAGCACACACGTGGCGGCCATGAGCAGGGCATACGGGTCGGTCACGTGCGGTCGGGTCACGACGCTCCGTCCGTGGGGGGACAGCAGGCAGGACAAGGGGGCACGCACGGAAGCGCGCGTCCACCCCCTCATAGTGCCCGTGTCCCCCACGGGCGCATTCAGGGAACCGGGCTCCCGCGTCACCTGTCCAGGTGCAGTTCCGTCGCCACGGTGTTCCACAGCCCGTCGAACCACCCCGCCGACTCCTCGACGTAGGCCTCGTCGCGCACTCCACCCGCGCCGGTGAAGGGGAAGAGGGTCGAGTCACTCCCCAGCACGTCGAACAGCTCCACCGCCTGGCCGTTGATCTGCTCCTGACGCCGTGTGACCGTGTAGTAGGCGAAGAGCACCTCCGCCTCGTTCAGCAGGTAGATCTTCACGGGGGGCGTGAAGGGCAGGGCCCTGAAGGTCACTTCGACGTCGAGATCACGCGTGCTCCGCAGGGCCAGCAGGTTGTGCCGCAGAGCCGCACCCTGGACGTTGCGCAGATCCAGCCAGCGCTCATGGACCTGCCGCACGTCACCGGCCTCGTCCGCCGGCCGGGGAAAGGCCAGCTCGAGATGGCGGCCGGGCAGCAGGATGCGCACCTTGACCGAGCGCGGGGCGAGACGGCCGGACCGTATCCGCTGCAGGGGCTCGGCCAGCGCCAGCGCCAGGGACTCCGCCGTCAGGCAGAGCGCGTCGATGCGCACGTCCGGCGCGTCGAACGCCGCGAGAATACGCGGCCCCAGACCTGCCGCCGTCTGCTGCGGCTCCTCGCTCTCCCGCTCACCGACGAGCGGGAGCGGACCCGCCACACGCGCCGGGGCCCCCCTGGTCACGCCGGTGAGCAGGCCCTCCGCCTTGAGATCGTCCAGCGCGCGCCGTACCGCGCCGCGCCCCAGGCCGAACTCCCGGACGAGTTCGGCCTGGGTCGGCATGTGGTCACCGGCCCGCAGTTCGCCGTTACGGATACGCGTGCGCAGGATGCCGGCCACCTGTTCGGAGGAGAGGCTTCCGGCGTCATTCATCGCTGTGCGCTCAGGGGTCACAACAGAACGCTACAACTTCCTGCCATCTAACGGAACCTGTAGCAGAGTTGGTTACGAACTCTCGTCAAGAGGGGACACTCACAAGGGAGTTGGTAACCAACTCGACCAACTCACCTTGAAGGTACGTCAGTTCATCGCTGCCCCGTCCAACGCCGTACGGGTACAGCTCGCGCATCGGCCGCTTCCCGGAGCCCTGGCTCCCCGCCTCCTCAGGAGGGACCGCCATGCCATTCGTCATCTTCGTCGTCGAGCGGTACCTGGAATGGAAATTCGGCGTCATGAGCACCTTCGCCGCCTCGCTGCTGGTAGGAGGCCTGAAGTCCGGCAGTGAGCAGTGCACCACCGCCGGAGCGGTGCTCCTCGTCGTCCTCGTGGTGGGCACCGCTCTCTGACATCCGCCCGTCAGAACACATCCGGGCACCACGCCCGCCGTGGGGCCCGGAACAGCGCGTCCGCCGAGGCCGCCGCGCCCGCCCGGTGTTCGTCGAGGCGCCCCAGCGCGGCCAGCCGCACCGGGGACTCGTCGCCCAGGTAGAGCGTCCCCAGCTCCGCCACGTCCAGCGTCAGGTCGGCGTCCCGGGTCGTGGGGGTACAGGACGCCCCGGACGGCGACACGTCCAGCAGGAAGCGGCCGCCCGCCGGTCCTGAGGCGTCGCGGACCTCCAGGACCAGGGCCCCTTCGGTCGCGTACGTACGCGCCTCCAGGGCGCGCGGTACGTCCAGGACCCTCAGCCACAGCCAGTCCGCCTGGGTCACGACCCGGGCGGCGCGGGGGTCGGGGAGCAGGAGGGGGAGCAGGTCGTCGGGGGCCCGGTAGCCCGTACGGACCGTGGTGATCCAGTCGATGGAGCAGACGAACCCCCACAGCGCCCGCTCCGCCGCCGGGGTCACGGCGATCATGCCGGCCACCGTCGCCTTGTTGAGCGGCTGCTTCCCGTCGCCCCAGCGGTCGTCGGCGCGGTAGGTGATCAGCCCGTCCGTCTCCCCGTCCGCCGACCGGTACACCGCGTGGAACGGCTCAGTCCACGTCTCGTGCACCGGGACGTCCACGCCCGTGCTCCGCTGCCACCAGCGCTCGTCCCGGGAGACCACGCCCTGCTGCCGGGCCGCGAGGCGGCCGTGGAGTTCGGGGCCCAGCTTGCGCACGTCCGCGCCCTCGACCAGCTCGATCCGGCCGCCGTCCGCCTCGGAGACGACGGGCCGGCGCGGGTCGAGGCCGGCCCGGGGCACGTCGATCTCCCACTCCGCGGTCCAGGTGGCCGGGCCGAACCCGTACCGCCCGTAGATCGGGTACTCGGCGGCGATCAGCGAGGCGACCACGTCGCCGCGCTCCTTCGCCGCTGCCAGGTCCTTCGCCATCATCCTGCTGAGGAGCCCACGGCGGCGGTGCGTGGGCGTCACCGTCACGGCCGTGATCGCGTCGGCCGGGACCTTCGCGCCGCCCACCACGGTCAGCTCCTGAGCGAAGGACCGGAAGGTGGCGACGCAGCGACCGGCGTCGAAGACACCCTGGACGCGGGCGAGATCGGCGTGGGCCAGGCGCACCGCGATCTCCTCCTCCGGCACCGGTGCCGACGACGTCCGGAGGAATCCGGTGCCCACGGCGCGCAGCCAGTCCGGGAATTCGGCGGAGGAGACGGCACGTGGATCAAGGCTCATGCTGCCCACGTTAGGCACAGAACGTCCCCGGTGTCGCACGCTTTTCGGGCCCGTCCGGGCGCCGGGCGCCACCCCTCAGAACGCCGCCCGGATCTCACCCACCTGCTCCGCCCCGCCCAGCAGCGGGGCCTGCCCGATGCGGGTCACGACGGGGGCGTCGACACCCAGCAGTTCGAGGGAGCGGGCCAGCACCGGGCCCAGCGCTCGGGTGGAGCCGTCGTCGATCTTGAAGGCCAGGGCCCTGCCGTCCGGGAGCGCCAGCGCCTGGACCGCCTCGGCACCCATCTTGGAGAGCGTGCCCGGCACCTCCCGCATCAGCCAGGTGTCCGGCCGCCGCGTGCCCGCGACGTATTCGGGGTGCGCCCGCATCGCGTCCGCGACCCGGCGCTCCGCCGTGCCGGGCTCCGCCAGCACGAAGGCGCGGAACGCACGGGCCAGGCCCACCAGGCCGATCGCCATCAGCGGGGCCCCGCAGCCGTCCGTGCCGATCGCCGCGACGGGCTCGCCGGCCGCCTCCGCGACGACCTCGCCGACCAGCCGCTGGAGCGGGTGGGCGGGGTCGAGATAGGTGGCCGTGTCCCAGCCGTTGCGTACGCAGACGGCGAGCATCGCCGCGTGCTTGCCTGAGCAGTTCATCGTGAGCGGTTCCCGCACGCGCCCCGCCGCGAGGTACGCCTCCGCCTCGACGGCGTCCAGCGGCAGATCGGGCGGGGTCTGCAGATCGTCCGGCTTCAGGCCGTGCTCGGCGAGCATCGTGCGCACCAGGTCGAGGTGGAAGTCCTCACCGGAGTGGCTCGCGGCGGCCAGCGCCAGCCGTTCCCCCGAGAGGTCCAGCCCGGCCCGGAGGATCGCGGCGGCCTGCATCGGCTTGTTGGACGAGCGCGGGAAGACGGGGTCCGCCGGGTCGCCGAGCGCGAGCTCCACGCTGCCGTCGGCGGCCAGGACGACCAGCGACCCCCTGTGGTGGCCCTCGGTGAAACCGGACCGTACGACCTCGGCCAGGACCGGGAGCACGGGGGACGCGGAGGTGGATATGGAGGACGTCATAGGCGGGTGGCCTTCCGGGGACGGGCGTGACCCGCCCCCGGAAGGGTCGCTTCAGGCGAGCAGGTCCTCTACTTGTGCTTCCCCGTCACGGTACCTGCGGGCGATCTCCGCGCTGCAATCGTCCACGGTCCGCTGGAGCCGGTGGCGGCGCCGTGACACCTGCCGCTCGTAGCGGACGAGCCGTCCCATCGCGGTGAGGAGCTCTTCGTCCGTCCGGGCGTCGAGATCGGAGAGCTCGACCTCGGCGAGGGTGTCCGCCGCCAGCTGCCGGTACTCGTCGCTGCGCGGCGTGGTGAGGGTGACGTGCCGCGCGGAGGACCGGTGGACGGACGGGGTGTCGGCGAGGATCTCCGAGAGCCGGTCCACCACCGGCGACTCGGGGTCCACCCGGCGGGCGAGCTCGGCCCGCAGGATGTCGATCCGGCCCTGGACCAGACGGCGTACGTAACTGAGGTCCGCCTCGTCGCGCTGGGCGTCACGGCGCAGGGTGCGCAGCTCCGGAAGGCGCAGCCCGCCGAATTCGGGCTGCGGGCGTACGGAGGCCAAGCCCTCCACCGCACCCGCACCGGCCTGTCCGGGCACGGACACCGCTCCGGGCAGGTGCTCGGGTGGCGCGGTGGGCAGCTGGCCGGACGCAGCGACGGTCCGCTGCACCGGCGGCCGCAGGCCGGCGGCCGTACGTGTCACTGGTACGGCACCGGGTGATGGCCCGGTTCCATGTGTCGTCATGATGTTCCGTCCCCTCGACCGGTGCGTCGGCACACCGACATCGTGCATGGTGCCACTACGCACGGTGTTCACGCAGGTGCTCTGTACCCGTTCAGCCCAAGATAGGTTGGTCTGTATGCGTGCAGTGATACAGAGGGTGGACGGTGCGAGCGTCGCCGTGGCGGGCGTCACGGACGATCCGTCGGGGACCGGAACGGTCGGCGAGATCACCGGCGAAGGACTGTGTGTGCTGGTGGGGGTCACTCACGGCGACACCGCGGAGAAGGCGGCACAGCTCGCCCGCAAGGTGTGGACCCTGCGGATCCTGGAGGGCGAGAAGTCCTGCTCGGACGCGAATGCACCGCTTTTGGTCATTTCTCAGTTCACCCTCTACGGGGACGCCAGGAAGGGCCGCAGGCCCACCTGGAACGCCGCCGCACCGGGCGAGGTCGCCGAACCGCTGGTCGACGAGGTCGTGGCGCAGCTGCGCGCGCTCGGCGCGCAGGTGGAGACGGGCCGGTTCGGGGCGGACATGCGGGTCTCGCTCACGAACCACGGCCCGTTCACCGTACTGATCGACGTATAGCGGCGCGGCCGTCCCGACTGGACGGCCGCGCGTAGTCGCTCTACGGCTCGACGACCGTCTCCTGGGCCGCTGCGGTGTCACCCGCGATCAGTTCCGCGTCCACGGCCACGTTCCGCTTCACCAGCGCCAGGGCGATCGGGCCGAGCTCGTGGTGGCGGGCCGAGGTGGTGACGAAGCCGAGCTGGCGGCCCTCCTGGCCGTCGGCCGCCAGCCGGACCGGCGTGCCGTGGCCGGGCAGGTGCACCTCGCTGCCGTCGAGGTGCAGGAAGACCAGGCGGCGCGGCGGTTTCCCCAGGTTGTGGACACGGGCGACCGTCTCCTGGCCCCGGTAGCAGCCCTTCTGGAGGTGCACCGCGCTGCCGATCCAGCCCAGCTCGTGCGGGATCGTGCGGTGGTCGGTCTCGAATCCCAGGCGCGGCCGGTGCGCCTCGACCCGCAGCGCCTCGTAGGCGAGGATCCCGGCCACGGGGCCGTGGGCGGCCGCGTACGCCTCCAGGTCGGCCCGGGGCAGGAAGAGGTCACGGCCGTGCGGCGTCTCGCGTACGGCGACACCGTCCGGGACCTCGGCGATGGAGCCGGCGGGCAGGTGCACGACGGCGAAGTCCTCGGTGCGGTCGGCGACCTCGACCCGGTAGAAGAACTTCATCGACTCCAGGTAGGCGACCAGCTCGCCCCGGGTCTCCGGCTCGGCGTGCATCCACACCGTCGTGCCGTCGTCGACGAGGTACAGGGCGTGCTCGATGTGCCCGTTGGCGGAGAGGATCAGCGCCTCCGTCGCCTGGTGCGGCGCGAGGTCGCTGACGTGCTGGGTGAGCAGCAGGTGCAGCCAGGCCAGCCGGTCGCCGCCGGTGACGGTGACGACGCCGCGGTGCGAGAGGTCGACGAGGCCGCTGCCGTCGGCGAGTGCGCGTTGCTCAGGGAACAGGTCGCCGTAGTGCGCGGCGACGCCTTCGTCGCGCCCCTCGGCGGGGACGGCGCCGGGCAGGGACAGCAGGGGGCTCTTCATGCGACCAGCGTACGACTCGTCCGGCTCGGACTACCGCCCGCTGCCGGCTCCTTCCGGCTCCTCGGCCTGCGCGGCCTTCGCCGTGCAGGCGGCGCAGCGCCCGAAGATCGCGAAGTGCTTCATGTCGGTCTCGAAGCCGAAGGTGTCCCGCAGCTTCGCCGTGAAGTCGGCGACGACGTCGACGTCGGCCTCGATGACGTCCGCGCAGTCCCGGCAGACGAGGTGGATGTGGTGGTGCCGGTCCGCCAGGTGGTACGTCGGGGCGCCGTGCCCGAGGTGGGCGTGGCTGACCAGCCCGAGCTCCTCCAGGAGCTCCAGGGTCCGGTAGACGGTGGAGATGTTCACGCCCGACGCCGTCCTGCGCACCTCGCAGAGGATGTCGTCGGGGGTCGCGTGCTCCAGGGTGTCGACGGCCTCCAGGACGAGCTGGCGCTGGGGCGTCAGCCGGTAGCCACGCTGCCGAAGATCGGTCTTCCAGTCGGTGCTCACCACAGCCCCAGTGTAGGGCGGGGCGAGCACCGGCCCGTCGGCATGACCTACTTGAAGAACGCGATGCCGTCGTCCGGCAGGTCCCCGAGGCCACGCGCCATCTCGGCGACCTGCTCCGGGGTGACGACCTTCTTCAGGTGCGCCGACATGTACGGGCGCAGCTCGACGTCGGGGGTGGACTTCTCGCCGACCCACATCAGGTCGCTGTTCACGTAGCCGTAGAGCCGCTTGCCGCCGCTGTACGGGCCGGAGGCGGCGGTGCGGGCGACCGCGTCGGTGACGACGTCGATCTGCGGCTTCTGCTTCGCCAGCTCGCCGTACCAGACCTCGACGATGCCCTGGTCCCGGACCATGACGATCTCGACCTTGCGGTCCTTGTCGATGCGCCAGTAGCCGGACTCGGACTCCAGCGGCTTGACCTGGTTGCCCTCGGCGTCCAGCACCCAGGAGTGCGAGACGTACTCGAGGAAGTCACGGCCGTCGTGGCTGAAGGTCACTTCCTGGCCGAAGTTGCACTTCTCCGCGCCGGGGAAGTCGGAGACGCCCGCACCCGCCCAGTTGCCCAGGAGGAAGGCCAGCGGCACGAGGTCCGGGTGGAGGTCGGACGGAATCTCGATCATGAGCGGCTCAGACGATCTGTGAGGGTGTACGGGAGGTGTTCGGCGAGGGTCAGCGCTGGCCCTGGTACAGCTTCTTCACGGTCACGGCGGCGAAGGCGAGCACGCCGACGCAGACCAGGACCAGCAGGGCGGAGAAGAAAGCCTCAAGCACGGGAGCTCCTCGGAACGAACGACAAGACGGCAGCAGGCGGCCGGGCCCCCAGCCTAATGGGTGGGGGCCCGGAGCGGCCTCCCGGGTCTTCGCCCGGGCCGGTCGGCTCAGCCGAGCAGCTGGTTCTGCAGGATCAGCGTCTGGTGGAACGGGACGGCGTCCGTGCCGGCCCTGCCCTTGCGGCTGTGGACGATCAGGGCGACGGTGTCCCCGGCCAGCACGTAGGCGTGGCGGACCTGCTCCGAGCCGTGGGGCTCGGCTTCGGTGTAGACGTACGTCGCGGTGTTGTCCGCCTTCGCGTCGGACTGCCAGTCCTCGTCGAAGAGTGACTCGGTCGTCCCGACGAGCGGGCGCGTGAGCGATCCCCCCTTGAAGAGTTCGTGCTGGAAGCCGGTGGAGTGTGCCACCGAGTTGAACTGGAGCAGGTAGATCCGGGACGACGTGCCGTCCGGCATGGTCCAGCCGCGAGCGGCTACGTGCCGCAGCGAGGAGTCCTTCAGGTACTGGGTGAGGGCGGCACGGTCGTCCTTGCCGTACTCGGCAACGTAGCCGGCGGTGTCCACCCAGCCACCGTCGAGCTTCTTGTCCGCGGTGGCTCCGGCCGGCGCCGGCAGCAGCAGGCGCCGCAGATCGGCGTGGTGGACCTCGGCGATGTTGGTGCTGCCGTACGGGCGGGGCATGCCTGCGGGAAGGGCCGGCAGGCTCAGCACCGGGTAGTCCCAACGGCCGTCGTCCCGCGTGGCGAGCCCCGGCACGTCGGTGCGCTTCATCGACGTGATCCCGGCGACCGCGCCCGCTCCCAGCCCGCCCATGACGAGCACGGCGGCCGTCCACCGCAGGACGGCCCGCAGGACGCGGCGCGGCGGGCGGGGCGCGGCGGACTCCGGGTCCGGGGCGGAGTCCTGAGCGGAAGGGGCCGGCGGGTCCTGCGGGACCGGCGGGAAGGTGGCCGCGGCGGGAACGGCCGGCGCGGCCGTGTCGGTCGGCGCGGCCGTCTGCTCGGTCATATGTACTCCCCCGGGGAGGTGATGTGGTCCAGCTGGTCCTTCAGCAGTTCGGCGACGGCCGCCTTGTCGACGGGCTTGGTGCCGGTCGCCACGTAGGTGATGCTCAGCTCACCGTCGTACGCCGCGCACACCATGTCCTCGATGTCGCTGTCGCTGTCCTTGGGCTGCAGGTAGCAGGTCGCCTTGCTGGTGTGGCCCTTGACCTTCGGGCCGTCGCGGAAGATCCCGACGAGGTCGAACAGCTCTGTCTGGAAGGTGTAGAAGTTGCGCACGGCGCCCTTGTCCTTCATCCGGACGATCTCGGCGTGCACCTCCAGTTCGTTCCCCTGGGCCACGTACGACCGCACGGCGAGGCCCTGCACCCGGAGCTTGTCGATCCGCTTCTCGTACTCGCGGGCATCCTTGCCGGCGAGCCCGTGGCTGGACTCCTTCATCGCGGCGACGGCCTGCTTGCCGCCCACCTCGCCGTCGTTTCCGTACTCGCCGTCGTCCGGGCCCAGCCGGTACCCCTCGGGCACGGGAAGCAGCAGCTTGCTGAGCTCGGTGTCCGACCTTCCCCGGGCGATGTCGCCCGCGGGGTCCTTGTCGGACTCCGGGGCGGACACCTTCCAGAAGGTGGTCTCCACGGTGCGGTCCGCGCCGTCCACCGTGACCTTCGTGTACGCGGCGGCGCCTCCTACAGCGCCCAGCACCAGCACGAAGGGAAGAGCCGTGAGCAGCATCCGCCGGGCCCGACGGGATCGCACGGGGGCGTCCGGGGTGTCGGCGGCGTCGGGGGCGTTCGGGGCGTCGGGGGCGTTCGGGGCGTCGGGGAGCGGCGCCGCGCCGGAGGGCTCGGGCGGGGTCATGTCGTTCACACGCGCTCCAGCTGTCGCTCGGCCAACGTCCGGATGTCCTTCTTGCTGATCGGCCGGGTGTCGAAGAGATTGATCTCGATCATGATGTCGCTGCGGTGCATGACGGCTCTGGCCTGGTAGGTGGGCAGGTAGCCGGGCTTCCGGTCGACGTCGTAGAGGTAGTAACGGCCCTCGCCACTGCCCTTGACCAGGTCGCCCTCGTTGCCCGCGTACTCGTCCGAGGCCATGTAGGAGCGCTGGCCGTCGGCGTAGTCGGCCGCCGACGCGTCCGTCCCGGGGGAGAACTGCGTGAGCGTGATCGTCACCTCCCGGTATTCGCCCTTCTTCCAGGCGACCCCCGCGACACGGCGGATGCCGGACTCCAGGAGGTACTCGAACATCCCGCCCTGGTCGTCGTAGTCGCGCGCGAGGGACCCCACGCTGACCCAGCCGTCGTTCAGCCAGTCCGCGTTCTTGTTCTCGCTCCAGCCCGCCGGGCGGTCCAGGAGCAGCTTGCGCAGGTCACCGTCCGTCTTGGCCCGCCGGTCCTGCGAGGCGGGCAGCGGGGCCGGGACCTTGTCCGCGGGAAGCACCTTCGCCGGGTAGGCCAGCTCCGTCTGCGACAGCGCGGGCAGCGGCGTCGGAGGCCGCTCGGCCTGGATGCCGTAGCCGACCGCCGTGCCGCCGGATATGCCGAGCAGAGCCGCCGCGGCGATCAGCAGCGTCGTACGGCCCCGAGGGCGCGGGCGTCCGGGGACGGCGGGCGGCTCGGCCGGTGCGGCAAAGGGATTGGCCGGTGGCGCGGGCGTCTCGGCCGGTGACGTGGGCGTCGGTTCGGCCGACACGTCAGAACTGGTGTCGTTCGGTTCCAAAAGGGTCCCCCCAAGAGACCTGAGGCGCAGATTCCATTACCTGCGCACACAACTGACCCACAGGTCACAGGGGAGGTTGCACGGCCGAGGATTACAGTTCGGTACATGCCGAAGAAGCTCGTGATCAAGGTGACCGCCGGAGCCGACGCCCCCGAGCGCTGCTCGCAGGCCTTCACCGTGGCGGCCGTGGCCGTCGCCAGCGGGGTCGAGGTCTCGCTGTGGCTGACCGGTGAGTCCGCCTGGTTCGCCCTGCCGGGGCGCGCCGCCGAATTCGAACTGCCGCACGCCGCACCGCTGCCGGATCTGGTCGACGCGATCCTGGCGGGCGGCGGCATCACGCTCTGCACCCAGTGCGCGGCGCGGCGGGACATCACCGAGAAGGACGTCCTGGACGGCGTGCGGATCGCCGGTGCCCAGGTCTTCGTGCAGGAGGCCATGGCCGACGGTGCCCAGGCGCTCGTCTACTGACGCGGCCCGGCCGGGGCGGCCTACTGGCGCCGGTTCCTGCCGTCGAGCTCGTCCCACCAGGCGTCCGATGTCGGGTCACCCGTGCGCTTCTGCCCGGCCGGGCCCGGCCCGGCGTCCCGCCCCGCCTTCGGGGACTTCGAGGGCTTCGGGTGTGGGGTGTCCCGGGGGCCGGAATCCCGAGGCCGGGAGCCCCTTGCAGGATCGTCCCACCAGCGGTCATCGGGTCCCTTGCGGTTGGCCACGATCGCCGCGACCGGCGGGATGACCATCGCGACCACGCACATCGCCACCGCCGCCGGAACGGACCACAGGCGCACGAAGGCCCAGGCGGAGACGAAGAGGAAGAGGCATCCGCCCATCATCAGGAAGTAGGCGCGCCTGCGCCGGGCGTACATGTGTCCAGCGTAGGGCTCGTCCGCCCGGGAGCGCATGCGGACGGCACGAAGGGCCGCACCCCTGCTCAGGTGGCGTCCAACCCCCTGGGGTGCGGCCCTCCGGCCGTATGTGCGCGTGAACTACACCGCGATGGCGACCTCGGCGAGGCCACCGGTCTGCGCCACGACCGTACGGTCGGCGGTGCCGCCCGGAACCAGGGCGCGGAGCGTCCAGGTGCCCTCGGCCGCGTAGAAGCGGAACTGTCCGGTCGCCGAGGTCGGGACCTCGGCGGTGAACTCACCGGTCGAGTCCAGCAGACGGACGTAGCCGGTGACGGGCTCGCCGTCGCGGGTCACGCTGCCCTGGATGGTCGTCTCGCCCGGCTTGATCGTCGAAGCGTCGGGGCCGCCGGCCTGTGCTCCACACATGGTGTTCTGTCCTTCTGGTCGTCGTGCGGGATCGGGTCCTGCGGAGTGGTTACTTGTTGGCGCCGAGCTCGATCGGCACGCCCACGAGGGAGCCGTACTCGGTCCACGAACCGTCGTAGTTCTTGACGTTCTCCTGGCCGAGCAGCTCGTGCAGCACGAACCAGGTCAGCGCGGAGCGCTCGCCGATGCGGCAGTACGCGATGGTGTCCTTGGCCAGGTCCACCTGCTCGGCCTCGTACAGGGCCTTGAGCTCGTCGTCCGACTTGAACGTGCCGTCGTCGTTGGCGTTCTTCGACCACGGGATGTTGCGGGCGCTCGGCACGTGGCCGGGGCGCTGCGACTGCTCCTGCGGGAGGTGCGCCGGGGCGAGCAGCTTGCCGCTGAACTCGTCGGGCGACCGGACGTCGACGAGGTTCTTGCTGCCGATGGCGGCCACGACGTCGTCGCGGTAGGCGCGGATCGACTCGTCCTGGGCCTTGGCCTTGTACTGGGCGGCCGGGCGCGCCGGGACGGCGTCGGTCAGGTCGCGGGAGTCGAGCTCCCACTTCTTGCGGCCGCCGTCGAGGAGGCGGACGTCCTGGTGGCCGTAGAGCTTGAAGTACCAGAAGGCGTAGGAGGCGAACCAGTTGTTGTTGCCGCCGTAGAGCACGACCGTCGTGTCGTTGCCGATGCCCTTCTCGGACAGGAGCTTCTCGAAGCCGGCCTGGTCGATGAAGTCACGGCGGACCGGGTCCTGGAGGTCCTGGGTCCAGTCGATCCGGACCGCGTTCCTGATGTGGTTCTTCTCGTACGCCGAGGTGTCCTCGTCGACCTCGACGATCGCGACCTGCGGGTCGTCGATGTGGGCCTCGACCCAGTCGGCGTCGACCAGAACGTCTGCGCGGCTCATGTGTTTCTCCTCCGGGGCAGTCTGCGGCGGGGCTGTGCGGTGTGCGGAGTGCGAGGTGTACGCGCAGGTGCTGCGAGCGGAACGCGTACGGAAGGCACGGGTTCGGCCCTGACGTCGTCGAAGGGCCGGGGGAAACGGGAGAAGGTCCCGCTCAGAAAGTGCGACAGAGCATGGCGGCGACGCGGCACAGGTCTACTGCCCGCCGCTTCGTGAGGTCCGCCTGTCGCTTCATGCGTCCGATCGTAGGGAGGTTCGGGCGGAGATGTCACCGTCGTGTCGGATGATGAGACACGATCGTCCGCGATGCGAGACGATTGACCTCCGGGAGCAGGCGCCGGACGGGAGACCGGCATCGGGTCGACGTCGGCCATCTACGGAACGGACGAGGTCGTCTCATTATCTGGATCGGCTGCTGTGCGCGCCTCCGTCGGACCCCTGCCCCGGGCGCCCGGAGGTCGTCCGAGGCCGCCCTGCCGGGTCGTCAGCCGGCGAGTTCGACGTCGGAGCCGGTCATCGATATCTCGAGGCCGTCCGGAGCCACCTCGATCTTCTCCAGTTCCAGACCGTCCGGCAGTCCGCCGATCCCGCGCTCGAAGTCGGTCTTCTTCCTGACCAGGCCCTCGAGACCGGGGATGCCCTCGCCCGGGACCTCGTCGGCGCGCACCTTCACGGTGTCGCCGTCGACCAGGGTGACCGTGGAGAGCACGCTGCGCGTGACCGTCTGCCCCACCAGCGGGATCTTGACCGTGCCGGTGACCTTCACCTTGCCGTTGCCGCCGTAGGCGACCGTGACGCCCTCGTCGGCGGCCTCGGTGAGGGCCGCGTACGAGACGACGGCGGTCCCGGTGGCCCGGGAGGCCGTCGCGCTGGTGTAACCGGCACCCAGCGTCACCTGGCGCAGCTGGGCCCTGATCTCGCTGATCCGTATCTCCCGCCCGGCCGCCTCGGCGCGGATGTCCTCGACCGTGACGTCGACCCGGTCGAGCTCGGACCCCGCCACCTGGGTCAGGAAGGGGAACCCCTTGATCGACACGTCGGTCGAACCGGTCTCGGCGCCGCCGAACGCCACCCGCTCCTCGGCCTCGGACTCCGCGAAGTGCACGGCGGCGCGGTCGACGGCGACGAAGATGCCGCCCAGCACCACGGCGATGATCAGCAGTATTCGCAGTGCGCGCATGCCTTGTGTTCCCCCACTCGAACCGGCCGGACCCCTGGTGCACGTGAGCCTACTGCCGCGGTGCGGCGCGCCCGGAATGACCGACGAGCGGGAGGCCCGGCCGGTTCCCGTCCGCCGGGAAGGAGTGCGGGAACGTCGGGAACGTCCCGTACGTCAGGCGATGGCACGGCCGATCAGGTAGACGGCGGGGGCCGCGGCGGTGAGCGGCAGCGCCACCCCTGCCGTCATGTGCACGAAGCGGGACGGATAGTCGTAGCTCGCGACCCGCAGTCCGATCAGCGCGCAGCCGCCGACCGCGAAGCCGAGGAACGCGGCCTGCGCACCGAGGTCCGTGAACGCCCCGGCGACCGCTCCCGCCCCCGCCGAGGCGAGCAGGGCCACCACGACCGAGGCGGGGCCGGGCAGCGGGAGCGCCTTGACGAGCACGGCCACGGCGACCGCGACCCCGCCCACCGTCACCGCGTCCGGGACGGCCGCCAGGTGTCCGGCCGCCAGCACGGCGAGCGCCGACGACGCGACGGTGGCCGTCAGGCCGTACATCCGCTCGTCGGCCCCGGCGTGGCTGCGCAACTGGAGGACCAGGGTGAGGAGCACCCAGACGCCGAGCGTGCCGAGGATGGCGGCCGGGGCGTTGCTCCGGCCCGCCGCGAGCAGGACCGCATCCCCCACGACACCGCCCGCGAAGGCGAGGGCGATGCCCTGCCGGGCGGGCCACATGCCGTTGAGCCGGAACCACCCCGCAGCCGTCACGGCCTGGAGCAGGACCAGGGGCACGAGCAGGGCGTACGAGCCGATCGCGGCTCCGAGGGCGAGGAGCAGGCCGAGGCCCGCGGTGATCGCGGCGGGCTGCATCCCCGGTGCGATGATCGGCGAACGCCCCTCGGCGCGGGCCCGCTGGGCGTCGGTGATCCGGCTGTTGCCCAGGGTCGTGGGCGCGCTGTACCCGGAGCCGTCGGGAGCGGCGGGCGAGGCGCCCGGGGTCGCGGGGGCCACGGAGCCCACCGGGACCTCAGGGGGCAGCGGAGCCTCGGGAGGCAGCGGGTAGGCGGCCGGGGCGCCCTGCGGAGCGGCGGGAGCGGGTGCAGGCGCGTCCTGGTGCTGCGGCTGGATCGTCGGCTGGTACTGGGTGTCCCAGGTCTGGCCCTGCCAGGTCTGGGTCGCGCCCTGGTCGCCACCCTGCGCACCGCCCTGCTCCGGGTACACGGGGGGCTGCGGCTGCCCGTACGGCTGCTGTTGCGGCTCGTAGGAGTGCGGCTGCGGCTGCTGTCCGTACGTCTGCTGCTCGTACGGCTGCCCGTACGCGGGCTCCTGGCCGTACGCGGACTGCTGCCCGAACGCCGGGTCGTACGGCTGCTGCTGCTGCGGGTCCTGCTGCCCGAACGCCGGGTCGTGGGGCTGCTGCCCCTGGTCCCGCCGCCCGTGTCCCGGGTCGTACGGATACTGCTGATCGCTGTTGCTCATGGTCTGCGGTTCACCCTCCTGCGAACGGCGGGAGCACCTCGACCGTGCCGCCCTCGGCAAGCCGTACGGTCTCATGACCGCGGGTCCCCACAGGATTCCCGTCGATCAGGAACGAGCATCGGAGCAGCACGCGCGTCAGCTCACCGGGGTGCCGCTCGCGCACCCCGTCGAGCGCCTCGGCGAGCGTCTCCGCCGCGTACGGCTCCTCCGCGGTCCCCGCTGCGGCCTTGGCCGCGGCCCAGTAACGGATCGTCCCCGCTGCCATGGCGGCACCCCTTTCCTCGTACGTCGGCTGTCCATCATGGATCACGCCGACCCCGTCCAGTCGGCGATACGGCTCAGCAGCCCCTCGTCGGCGGCGTTCTCCGCGTGGCCCATGCCGCGCTCCAGCCAGAGTTCCGCGCCGCCGCCCGCGGCCCCCGCGAGCATCCGCGGGTGGTCGACGGGGAAGTACGGGTCCTGGTCGCCGTGGACGATGAGCAGCGGCGCGGTGATCAGCGGGACCGCTTCCACCGGCGAGAGCGGCACCGGGTTCCAGTCCTCCCGGTGGATCCGGGTGCGGAAGCCGAAGCGGCCGACGAACCGGCCTGCGGGACGGGTGACGACCCAGTGCAGTCGGCGCATCGGGGCCGTGCCCCGGTAGTACCAGCGGGCCGGTGCGCTCACGGCGACGACCGCGTCCGTGTGCGCATCCGCGAGCCCCGGAGAACGCGCTCCCGTGCGCTCCCCGTGCGCCTTGTGCGCCTCCGCGCGCCGCTCCACCCGTTCGGTCCCAGGGGCGTGTGATTCCTCGGCAAAGAATTCCTCGGTTTCCGGCGCCGTATACAGAGCGGCGTGCCGGAGCACCACGGAACCGCCCATCGAGAAGCCGACCGTAACGACACGGCGATGTCCGAGCGATCTCGCCCAGGCGACCGCGGCGGCCAGATCCAGGACCTCCCGGTCGCCCACCGTGGACCTCCCGGTGGACCTCCCGTGCCCCCGGAAGGAGAACGTGATCACGGCCGCACGCTGGGCGAACACCCCGGCCGCCCGCAACAGCGCCGGCCGGTCGGCGGCGCCGGTGAAGCCGTGTGCGAGGACGACGGCCGTCGCGCCGGCTGCCCCGCCCGCGCCCGTCCCGGACCGCGCCGTACACGGGGTGTACACCGCCTCGATACGCACCCCGTCACCCGTCAGCAATGTGGTGCGCCGGGGGACCCGCGTGATCGAGGGAACAGAAGAACTCGTGAATCGACCCTCGGACACTGAACTCATGTGGGCTATTCTGCTGCGAAGAGGATCCGGGCAAAGCAGCCCCCGGGTCCTTTTGTGCTTTCCGAGCGTTGTTACGGCGACGTTTCCACAAGCTCAGCGGTCCCCGGGGCGCGGGACCGCACAGTAAAAGCCGTATGACGGTCGTCGCGGGTGATGGCCGTACGGGAGTACGAAGCAGTGCCGCACTACTCCCCCGGGTCCGACCCGGGAGTGCCCCTCTCGCAGGGAACGAGGAGGACCGACGTAATGGGCGAGCTGAACGTGCACGATCGACCGACGACCCAGGCAGGTGGGCGGCGATGAGTTCACTACTGCTGCTGACGAATGCCCTTCAACCGTCGACGGAGGTGCTCCCCGCCCTCGGTCTTCTGCTCCACAGTGTGCGGGTCGCCCCCGCCGAGGGCCCAGCCCTCGTCGACACCCCTGGTGCCGACGTCATTCTCATCGACGGCCGCCGGGATCTCCCCCAGGTGCGGTCGCTGTGCCAGCTGCTGCGGTCCACCGGGCCCGGCTGTCCGCTGATCCTCGTCGTGACGGAGGGCGGTCTGGCGGCCGTCACCGCCGACTGGGGCATCGACGACGTCCTGCTGGACACCGCGGGTCCCGCCGAGGTCGAGGCCCGGCTCCGGCTGGCCACCGGCCGCCAGCAGATCACCTCCGACGACTCCCCGATGGAGATCCGCAACGGCGATCTGTCGGTCGACGAGGCGACGTACAGCGCGAAGCTCAAGGGCCGGGTCCTCGACCTGACCTTCAAGGAATTCGAACTGCTCAAGTACCTCGCGCAGCACCCCGGCCGGGTCTTCACCCGCGCCCAGCTGCTCCAGGAGGTCTGGGGCTACGACTACTTCGGCGGCACCCGCACGGTCGACGTCCACGTCCGGCGGCTCCGGGCCAAGCTCGGCCCCGAGCACGAGTCGCTGATCGGCACCGTGCGCAACGTCGGCTACCGCTTCGTCACCCCCGAGAAGGTGGACCGGGCGGCCGAGGAGGCCAAGGCCAGGGCGGCCTCGAAGCCGGTGGCCGAGGGCCACACCCGTTCGGAGCAGTCGGCGGAGGCCGAGATCGTGGAAGAAGCCCCGGTCCGGCCTGCCAAGCGGTAGGTCGATCCGCGTAGACTGCCGCGCGTGGCCAAGGTGACGCGGGACGATGTGGCGAGACTGGCGGGGACCTCGACAGCGGTCGTCAGCTACGTCATCAACAACGGACCCAGGCCGGTCGCCCCGGCCACGCGCGAGCGGGTACTCACCGCGATCAAGGAGCTGGGCTACCGGCCCGACCGGGTCGCGCAGGCGATGGCGTCGCGGCGCACGGACCTCATAGGAATGATCGTGCCGGACGCCCGGCAGCCGTTCTTCGCGGAGATGGCGCACGCGGTCGAGCAGGCCGCCGCCGAACGCGGGAAAATGGTGCTCGTCGGCAACTCGGACTACCGCGACGAACGCGAGGTCCACTACCTGCGGGCCTTCCTCGGCATGCGGGTCTCCGGGCTGATCCTGGTGAGCCAGGGCCCCAGCGAGCGCGCGGCGGCGGAGATCGAGGCGTGGGACGCCCGTGTCGTCCTGCTGCACGAGCGCCCCGAGGCCATCGACGACGTCGCGGTCGTCACCGACGACATCGGCGGCGCCCAGCTCGCCACCCGCCACCTCCTGGAGCACGGCAACGCCTACGTGGCGTGCCTCGGCGGCATGGAGTCGACCCCCGTGGTCGGTGACCCGGTCGCCGACCACATCGAGGGCTGGCGCCGCGCGATGCACGAGGCCGGACGTTCGACCGACGGCCGGCTCTTCCACGCCCCGTACAACCGTTACGACGCCTACCAGGTGGCCCTGAAGCTCCTCGCCGGCCCCGACCGGCCCCCGGCGATCTTCTGCTCGACCGACGACCAGGCCATCGGTGTGCTGCGGGCCGCGCGTGAGCTGCGGATCGACGTGCCCGGCGAGCTCGCGGTGGCCGGTTTCGACGACGTCAAGGAAGCGGGGCTGACCGACCCGCCGCTGACGACGGTCTTCTCGGACCGTCCGGCGATGGCCCGGGCGGCCGTGGACCTCGTACTCGACGACTCGCTGCGGGTCTCGGGGTCCCGGCGCGAGCGGCTCAAGCAGTTCCCGTCCGCGCTGGTGGTACGCCGGTCGTGCGGCTGCGGGGAACCGACGGTCACCGCGCGGTAGCGGGGCGCTTCCTTATATCGGGCATACGCGGTTCTGCCGGGCTTCTCAGCGTGCGCTCAGGCTGCTCTCATGTTCGCTGTCCACTCTCGGGGACATGACCGACAGCCACCGCCCGAGCGGCGAGTACCCGATGCCCCCCTCGCACGACAACGGTTCGTACGGCGAATCAGCCTCGTACGGCGAAGGCGCCTACGGCAGCACGCCGCAGGGCGGCTCCCCGTACGGCAGCGCGCCGCAGGGGAGCGCTTCGTACGGTGGTGGCGAGGCGGCCTACCCGCCGCCGCCGGCGTACGAGCCCCAGCAGCCGGCCTCCGGGACGCCTGCCGCCGCGTACGCCTGGCCGGCTCCGGCGCCCGAGCCCCTCCCGTCAGCAGACGCCCCGAAGCCCGAGCGCCGGGTCAAGCGGCCCCTCGCCCTCCTGGTGGCCGTGGCGATCGCCGCCGCGGCGATCGGCGGCGGCACCGCGACCCTCATCGGCGAACTCGCCGGCGGTGACTCCGCCACCTCCGGCTCCGGCGGCTCCGTCAGCGGTACCACCGTCTCGCAGAGCAGCGCCGGCACCGTCTCCGGTGTGGCGGCGGCGGCGTCACCGGCCATCGTCGAGATCGGTGCGACGTCGTCGGCGGGCGACGCCACCGGCTCCGGAGTCGTCATCACGGCGGACGGCGAGATCGTCACCAACAACCACGTCGTCTCCGGCGCCTCCCAGATCAAGGTCACCCTCAGCACCGGCAAGACCTACACCGCCGACGTCGTCGGCACGGACCCCGACAAGGACCTGGCGCTCATCAAGCTCCAGGGTGCGAGCGGCCTGAAGACGGCCTCGCTCGGCGACTCGTCCTCGGTGAAGGTCGGCGAGGAGGTCGTGGCGATCGGCTCTCCCGAGGGCCTCACCGGCACCGTCACCAGCGGCATCATCTCGGCGCTGGACCGCGACGTCACGGTCGCCAAGGAGGACCAGCAGGAACAACAGCAGCAGCAGCAGCGACAGGGCGACCAGAACTGGCCGTTCGAGTTCGGCGGCCGGCAGTTCAACGGCGACACCGGCTCCTCCAAGACGACGTACAAGGCACTGCAGACCGACGCCTCGCTCAACCCCGGCAACTCCGGCGGCGCCCTCATCAACATGAACGGCGAGATCATCGGCATCAACTCCGCGATGTACTCCCCCAGTTCAGCCAGCTCCTCGGGCAGCTCGGAGGCGGCGGGCAGCGTGGGCCTCGGCTTCGCCATCCCGATCGACACCGTCAAGGCCGACCTGGACACCCTGCGCGCCGGCAACGGCTCCTGACGAGGAGGGCCCCATGAACCCTGACACCACCACGGACACCGGCCCCTCCGGACCGGCCCTGCCCCTCGCCCTGGTCACCGAGCCGGCCGCCTCGGCCCCCGCCACGCCCCGTCCGGCCGAGATCCGCAGCGGCGACAGCCGCAAGCGCCGTGGAGCGCGACGCCGTACGGCGGCCGTGCGAGGCTGAGAACCCAGCACGCAGCACCCGGTACGAAGGAAGAGGACGAGAAGCGATGAGCCCCGCCGAAGACGATCCGCAGCGTGTCCTGATCGTCGACGACGAGCCCGCCGTGCGCGAGGCCCTGCAGCGCAGCCTCGCCTTCGAGGGGTACGGGACCGAGGTGGCGGTGGACGGCTACGACGCCCTCGCGAAGACCGAGGCGTACGCCCCCGACCTGATCGTCCTGGACATCCAGATGCCCCGCATGGACGGCCTCACGGCCGCCCGGCGCATCCGGTCCACCGGGGCGACCACGCCGATCCTGATGCTCACCGCCCGCGACACCGTCGGCGACCGGGTCACCGGCCTCGACGCCGGAGCCGACGACTACCTCGTCAAGCCCTTCGAGCTGGACGAGCTCTTCGCCCGTATCCGCGCCCTGCTGCGCCGCAGCTCCTACGCGGTCGCGGCGGGCGCCGACGTCCCCGACGACGACGTGCTGTCCTTCGCCGACCTGCGCATGGACCTCAGCACCCGCGAGGTCACCCGGGGCACCCGCCGGGTGGAGCTCACCCGCACCGAGTTCACCCTCCTGGAGATGTTCCTGGCCCACCCGAGGCAGGTGCTGACCCGGGAGCAGATCCTCAAGGCCGTCTGGGGCTTCGACTTCGAACCCAGCTCCAACTCCCTGGACGTGTACGTGATGTACCTGCGCCGCAAGACCGAGGCGGGCGGCGAGCCGCGCCTCGTCCACACGGTGCGGGGCGTCGGCTACGCCCTGCGCTCCGGCGGCGGTGACGGGTGACCGGCCTCCCCCGCCGACTCCGCGCCCTGCCGCTCCGCTCCCGCCTCGCCCTGCTGGTCGCGACGGCGGTCGCGGTGGCGGTGGCGGCGGTGGCGGCGGCTTGCTGGCTGACCACGAAGGACCGGCTCACCGAGCAACTCGACACGACACTCAGCCAGGTCAAGCCCAACGGAGACACGATCCGGCTGCTCCAGCTGGGCTGCTCCGGCCAGCTGCCGGACGACCTTCGCCTGCTGCCGACGCCGTACACGATCCAACTGGTGTCGGCGACGGGCACGGACCCCTGCACCCAGCCGGAGAAGACGGCCATCCCTGTACAAACTCAGGACCGCGCCGTCGCCGCCGGACTGCGTGAGAGCGCTGTGCACACCACCGAGGCCGAGGACGGTACCGAGATGCGCGTCTACACCTCGGCCGCCCGGACACCTGGAGGACAGGCCGGAGTCGCCGTCTCCGTGGCGATGCCGATGGACCAGGTCACCGATCCGCTCAACGAACTCGCGCTGGTCCTCCTCCTGGTCTCGGGCATCGGCGTCCTCGGCGCGGGTGCGGCGGGTCTGTGGATCGCCCGTACCGGTCTGCGCCCCGTCGACGACCTCGCGCACGCCGTCGCCCACGTGGCCGAGACCGAGGACCTCACCATCCGCATCCCCGCCGAGGGCGAGGACGAGATCGCCCGGCTCTCCCGCTCCTTCAACTCCATGACCAGCTCCCTGGCCATCTCCCGCGACCGTCAGTCGCAGCTCATCGCGGACGCCGGGCACGAACTGCGCACCCCGCTCACCTCGCTCCGCACGAACATCGAACTGCTCGCCCGCAGCGACGACACGGGCCGGGCGATCCCGCCCGACGACCGCAAGGCACTGATGTCGTCGGTCAAGGCGCAGATGACGGAGCTGGCCGCCCTGATCGGCGACCTCCAGGAGCTGTCGCGCCCCGACGCCACCCAGCCGGGCCCCCTCCAGGTGGTCGCGCTGCACGACGTCGCCCGTGCCGCCCTCCAGCGCGCCAGGTTGCGCGGCCCCGAGCTGACCATCAACGCCGAGCTGGCCCCCTGGTACGTACGCGCGGAACCGGCTGCCCTGGAGCGGGCGATCGTCAACGTCCTGGACAACGCCGTGAAGTTCAGCCCGGCCCGCGGGACGATCGACGTCTCCCTGCACCGCGGCGAGCTGACCGTACGGGACCACGGTCCCGGCATCCCCGCCGAGGACCTCCCGCACGTCTTCGACCGCTTCTGGCGCTCCCCCTCGGCCCGCCAGCTCCCCGGCTCGGGCCTCGGCCTCTCCATCGTGGCCCGCACGGTCCAGCAGGCCGGCGGCGACATCGCTCTGACCCCGGCGGACGGCGGCGGCACGGTCGCCTCGATCCGGCTCCCGGGGGCCCCGACACCGCCACCGGGGGTGTGAGCAGGGCCAGAAGCGACGGAGCTCCACAGAAGATGCCTGTCACCGCCGGACACACCAACATCGCGACCGAACTCAAGGGCGGCTTTCTGGGTACCGCTTGGATTCGGGAAGGCTGTGGAAACGCACCCACCGATCGGGGTGAGCGTGCCGCAGCTGAAGATCCCCCGGCGGGGCGGGCCATCGCTGTTCCCACAGCGCCGCCAGCGCATCCAGATCCGGAGCCGGCCGAGAAGACGATTCGCTCATCGGTCCACGGTCGGCCGTCCGTACGACTCCGACAACTGCTTTTACCTCGCACGTCCGACCCGGCAGCCTCCTGAGTGGCGCCCGCTCAGGCCAGGTCGTCGAACTCGCCCTCCTTGGCCCCGCCGAGGAAGGCCCGCAGCTTGGCGCGGGTGGTACGTACGACCACGTCCGGGTGGTCGCTCTCGCGCAGCAGTATCTCGCCTTCGTGTTCGGCGAGTTCGAGGCAGTCCGAACCCTCGGCGTTCGAGGACTTCGAGGACTTGTGCCACTGAATTTCCATGATCCTCATGCCTTCATGCTTGTTGTGCGATCTTCAGGATGAAGTCCCTCGACCCCGCTGGGTCGAGGGACCGCTCCTCGGTCCGGTCCAGAGCGACGCGCCAGTTCGTCAGGCTCGTTTCGGCGTCCAGGAAGGACGAGCCGGTCGCGGTGTCCACCTGCACGGTGTCGAGCTGCGGAACGGCTCCGCACACGTAGTGCGCCGAACTGCTGGCGAACGGGAAGCCGCCGGCAGCAAAGGGAATCACCCTGATGGTGACGTTGCCACGGTCGGATTCGGCCAGGAGGTGGGCAAGTTGGCCTCGCGCGACGTCCACGCTTCCGTAGGTCATCCGCAACGCCGCCTCGTGGATCAGGAACGTGCAGTCGGGCGGGTCCGCCCGGTCGAGGACATCGCGACGTTGCAACCGATGTGACAGGAGACGCCGCTGGCGCGCCGGACTCGGTGGCGGGACGCTTTCGGAGAAGACGCTGCGCGCATAGTCCTCGGTCTGCAACAGCCCCGGCATATACATGACCTGCACGGACCGGATGGCAGCAGCGTGATGCTCCAGCTCGGCGAGATCGAGGGCGTCGTTCGCCAGGTCCCCCCGGTAGTGCTCCCACCATCCGCTCACACGCTCTCCGGCCATTGCGGCGAGCGCGTCGACGTACGCCACGTCGGGGCACTCGTAGTGGTCGGCCCACGCGCGCACCCGCTGAGGACTCACACCGAACCGCCCGGACTCCGTGTTGCTGACGGTGGTGCGGTCCGCCCCCAGCCGCTCGGCAGCCTGGGCGAGCGTCATACCCGCGTGCTCCCTCAGCCTGCGCAGTTCGGAGCCGAGTCGGCGCTGCCGCACCGTGAGCACCTTCCTTGGCGGCACAGGATCTCCCTTCCGTCGAATCCCAGTCTGGCCGTACCTCAACCACTGGGCGCTCGTTACCCAGAACATCGAGGCGTATCACTAGTTATGCGATGCAGGTACCTGAATTAGGGATCTCCCTCGCTTCGCACCGGCCCTCGACGTACGGCCACAGGTGCGCCCCCGTACGGGCGCACCACCACGGTCAACGAGCAACGCGCCCGTTCGGATCGCACCACGTGGGGAGAACGACATGACCAGCGCCAGCACCACCGCACCCTCCGCATCACCGCACTGTCAGGACGGCGAGGACTACCGGCTCTCCCTGCCCAACACCGCGCGTTCCGCCGGGATCGCACGGCACTTCGTCACCTCGCTGCTCACCGGCACCGCGCACAGCGCAATCGTCGACGACGCCCGGCTCTGCGTCACCGAGGTCGTCGCCAACGCCCACCGCCACACCCGTACGTCACTGATCCGCGTCCATGTGGCGGTCGGCCCGGAACAGGTGACCGTCTCCGTCGCCGACGACACCCCCTGGACCGTGCCCGCGCCCGGCGGGCTCCGCACCGGCCCCGCGCAGGAGTGCGGGCGCGGGCTGATCCTCCTCGAAGCGCTCGCCTCGGCGTGGGGGTCGGACGTCTGCGGGTGCTGTACCCCCAGCCACAAGGCCGTGTGGTTCACGCTCGCCGCTGACGCGCGGGGCGCCGCGTAGCGCGCGGCCCGCGCGCCCGTACGGCGGTGCAGGCCTGACCGCCCGCCGTGATCTCCCAGGCAGGCCGGACAGCCGGCCCGCCCCACCCCTACGGACCCTCATGCGCCGCACCACCGGCGCGGCTTCGCGCTGCGCTCCTCCGCCATGCCCTGATCCGGCATGGGCCCCCGTTTCCCGTACCTCGCAGGAGGTCGGCTCGACCTCGGCCCGCCGCGCCCGCCCCCGCACGTGGCTGCGCGCCGTGACCTGGCTGGTGGGGGCGGGCCTTCATCCGCGCGCGGGCGGAACCACACTCGCCGTGGCCCGGGACCTCGCGGCGCGCATGGACCACCGACTGGGATTCGTCCTCTACGACCTCGAAGGCACCGCCTCCCGGTGCGGAGTGTCGACGGCGACGGTGAAGCGCCATGTCCGGGTCCTGCGGGAGCTGGGCGCGCTGGCGTGGCAGCGGCACGGCTCGAAGAGGAACCTCCGGCTCCCGGGGCGCGCGTACACGGCTACCGCGACGATCTACGCGGCGACGATCCCGGCCGCGTACGACGCCGCGATGGGGCACCGGCTCGACGGCACCGGCTACGGCGCACGGCTGCTCGGGGTGACGGACGAGGGCCGGATGCTCGCGGTCCGCGCCTCCCCACACCCTGTGGGCAACCGGCGTCCGGGCGCGGTCCGGCCCGCACCGCGTGCACCCCATTCTCTCGGGTCCCACCACGATGTGCCTCCTGCTGACCTTGACGGTGGGATCAACTACACCCCGCGGGCGAACCGCAGCACCAGGAGGGTCAGGAAGGGCACGGGCCCGTCCCTCCGGAGCCCGTGGCAGGTGGCCCGCGACATCGGGATCGCGCGGCAGGTCCGGCCGCTCGTCAGCTGGACCCAGCGGGAGGGACTGCGCCGACTGGGCTTCGCCCTGCGCCCGTTGATCGACCGGGGCCTGGCGGCCCACGACATCGCCGCCGAACTCGTCGGCATGGCCCTCGACCGGCGTCCCGCACGACCGGCGGCGTACATCACCGCCGCCCTCGCCCGGGACCGGAGGGCACAGGCGGCCCCCCGGCCGGACGAGGAACTCACGGCCGACCCCGCCGCCCACCGGGAGTGGCAGCGGTGGCTGCACAGCCGGCCGGCAGAAACCTCCGGGCGTACGGACGACGACCGCCGCCACGCCCGGCTCTACGCGTGGGACCGGTGGCCCGAGGTGGCCGCCCACTACGGCGACGACCCCGACGACGCCCTGGACCTCTACGGCACCCGACTGTGCGCCTACGCCGTCAAGCAGGCCGCACGCGCCGCCTGACGCCCCCGGGGAGTCCAGGACCGGCGCGCCTCAGCCCGCCGGATTGTGCCGGATCAGCGACTCGACCAGGCCGGAACGGGTCGCCGGATAGTCCAGCGGGACGATGCCGAGGCCGGTCCAGCCGGACGCCTCCGACCCGTCGATGAACGCGTGCACCTGCGGGTTGAGCCGGTCGGAGTTCCAGCGGGGCGGCAGCAGGGCGGCCGTGCTCACGTAGTTCATGAACAGCTTGCCGGGCTGCTGCGCGGCCTTGCGGAACTGCGCTTCGATCTTGGGATACTTGGCGAACGGCTCCGCCATGTAGTCGTCCTGGATGTCGAAGAGCGCGGAGTCGGCGTACCGGACGCCCGGCAGGCCCCCGTTGTCGGCGAGGAGTACGACCCTGCCCCGCGCGCCGCCCAGGTCCGGGAGCGTGGGATCGAGGCGGAGGAGGGAACGCCAGCCCTTGCCGTCGAGGTAGAGGTCGAAGATCCGCCGGAACGCGGCGTCGCTCTCCTCGGAGTACTCCTGCTTGAGCCGCATCAGCACCGTCTCCGAGGGGTGCCGGGCCAGGAAGTCCCGGCAGGCGCCCAGGACATCGTCGAAGTTCAGGTGCTGGTACGAGGCCCCGTGATGGATGGCGTACGCGTCGCCGCTGATCCGGCAGCGGATGTCGAGGAAGCGGATGCCGCTGTCGAGCTGCGCGGCGATCGTGGTGTTCTGGCACTCCGTCCAGGGGCCGCCGAAGCGCGCCCCCGAGTTGTGCGTGCCCGGGATCGTGAGGCGCCGCAGCGGGGTGGCGTCGGCGATGGCGCCCATCCAGTCCTGGGTGCCTGCCGCTCTCGGTGCGGCGGCGCGGGCGGGCGTCGCACCGAGGGCGACTCCGGCGGCGGCGGCGAGTGCGCCGGTGAGGAAGGTGCGGCGTGTGGCGGTGTAGGGACTCATGCGTATGCGTCTCCGTCAGCCGTGGGGGGCGGGCCTGAATTATGACGGGTTCACATCAACGCCGGGAAGGGCGGAAGCCCACCCCAATCTTCCGAAAGTGCGAATTTCGCAAAGTTTGAGTTTTCGATATTGCATGCTAGGTTGATACGGATGGCGACAGAGGTAGGAGGTCATCACATGACTACGGCCACAGCCACACTGCGCACAAACGGGCAGGTCACACTGCCCAAGGCCATCCGGGCCGCCCTCGGGGTGGACCAGGGTGACGAGCTCGAGTTCGAGATCACCGGCGCCGGCGAAGTCACGGTGCACGGGCTTACCAAGATCCGCTCCGACCAGGCCTGGTTCTGGACACCGGAGTGGCAGGAGGGCGAGCGCAGGGCGAGCGAGGACATCGCCGCCGGGCGCACCGCCGTCCACGAGGACGCGGACGGCATGTTCGCGCACCTCGACGAAGACTGACCCCTGACACCGGGAGGCCCGATTGCCGACTTTTGAGACGACTGCCCACTTCAAGCGCGACTTCAAGGCTTTGAAGCCCGAAGAACGCAAGCGCTTCGAAGACGTCATCCGAAAGAAGTTCGTACCGGATGTGGAGCGAGGGCAGTTCCGACCCGGGCTCCGGGTCAAGCCGGTTCAGGGCATCCCCACGGCCCAGGGCGCACGCCCCGTCATGGAGATGACCTGGGCGCCCGACGGGCGCGCCACCTGGCAGTACGGAGACGAGGTCCGTGCCGGGGAGACGCACATCCTGTGGCGCCGGGTGGGGGGACACGAGATCTTCGTCCCCGGACCGGCCTGAACAAGCCGGCGGCCCGCCATTTCCCGTGGCGGGCCGCCGGTGTTGCGCGTCCTGTCCGAGCAGAGGGGCGTCCCCCTGCCGTCAGCTGTTACTGCACGACCGTTACTGCACGACCGTGATCCGGTCTGTGGCCGGCGGCGCCAGCGGCGCGGAGGCCGTGGAGTGCGCCGCGAGGTAGGCGTTGAACAGGTCCAGGTCGGACGCGCCGACCAGCTTGTTCGTGCCCTGGCCGAGGGCCGGGAAGCCGTCGCCGCCGCCCGCGAGGAACTCGTTCATCGCGACGCGGTACGTCTTCGCCGGGTCGATCGCCTCGCCGTTGAGCAGGATCGAGGAGGTGACCACACGGTCGGCGCCCGTCTTCGTCATGTCCAGCGTGTAGGTGAGGCCCTCCGAGACCTGGAGGATCTTCGGGGACGCCTCGTTGGAGCCGCTGACCTGCTGCTGGAGCGCGGCGACCAGCTGGGCGCCGGTCAGGTCGACGACGTTCATCATGTTGGTGAACGGCTGGACCGTGAAGGCCTCGCCGTACGTCACCACCCCGTCGCCCTCACTGCCGGAGGCCGCGTACACGAGGTCGGAGCGGATGCCGCCCGGGTTCATGAACGCGACGACCGCGCCGCCCTTGTCCGCGGGGGCCAGGCCCTCCAGCTGGGCGTCGGCGATCAGGTTGCCCAGCGGCTTCTCGGGTGCCGTGGAGCCGCGGCCGTTGATGTCGGCGGAGATGAAGCCCTGCGGCCGGTTCGAGATCGGCGCGGCGAGCGTGTTCCAGCGGTCGATCAGCTTCGTCATGTCGGTGGCCTTGGCCTGGTCACGGCTGACGATGTGGTTCGCCGACTCCACCGACGTACGCACGATGTCCTTGGTGCGGCGGTCGTAGGTGAGGGTCGTGTCCGTGTAGAGCTTGCCGAACGAGGACGCCGAGGTGACCATGCGCGGCTTGCCGGACGGGTCCGGGATCGTGCAGACGTACGCCTGGTGGGTGTGGCCCGTGACCAGGGCGTCGACCTTCGGCGTGATGCCCTTGGCGATGTCGGTGATCGGCCCGGAGATGCCGTCACCGGCGCCCGGGCTGTCGCAGTCGTAGTTGTACGAGGAGGACGCCGGGGCGCCGCCCTCGTGGATCAGCGCGACGATGGACTTGACGCCCTGGCGGTCCAGCTCCTTGGCGTACTTGTTGACCGTCTCGATCTCGTCGTGGAACTTCAGCCCCTTGACGCCGTTGGCCGTGACGATGTTCGGCGTGCCCTCCAGGGTCACCCCGATGAAGCCGATCTTGACGCCGTTCTTCTTCCACACCGTGTACGGCTTGAGGATCGGCTTGCCGGTCTTCTCGCTCGTCACGTTGGCAGCGAGGTAGGGAAAGTCCGCGCCCTTGAACTTCTTGCCCTTCTCGTAGCAGCCCTCGACCGGGTGGCAGCCACCGTTCTGCAGACGGGCCAGCTCCGTGGCGCCCTCGTCGAACTCGTGGTTGCCCACGGCCGTCACGTCGAGGTCGAGCCCGTTGAGCGCCTCGATGGTGGGCTCGTCGTGGAAGAGCCCCGACAGCAGCGGGCTCGCGCCCACCATGTCGCCGCCGGCGGCCGTGACGGAGTACGGGTTCCCCTTGCGCGCGGTGCGCAGCGAAGTCGCCAGGTACTCGACGCCACCGGCCGGGACCGACTTCACCGTGCCGTCGGCCTGCGTCTCGCTGACCGAACCGGCGGAACCGGCCGGCGGCTCCAGGTTGCCGTGCAGGTCGTTGAAGGAGAGCAGCTGCACGTCGACGGTGCGGGACGGGTGGCCGTGCCCGTGGCCGTGGCCGTGCCCCCGGTCATGGGCGTCGGCCGGCATCGCTGCGACGAGCGCGCCTGCGGTGGCCAGCCCGGCAGCGGCGGCGAGCACCCGCCGGGACGCACGGTTCTTCTGCGGAGTCGCTGACATCGGTCCCCTTGTGAGTGTCTGGATCCTGCGTGCGGCAGCCTAGAGTCAACGCGCGTAGCGCGACAGGGTTCCGCGGTTACGAGCTGGTTGCATCCAGGTCCGAAGCACCATGCAGCCGACAAAGCCCCCATCCCTCCCCATGCGGGCATCTGACGTCATGTCACTGTCAGCTCCGCACCACGGGAGCGCCACAGGTGATCCACTCCACGCACGAAGCACACCCGCCCGAGGGCCCGCCCGGTGGGGTGTTCACGCGAACGCCGGGCCCCGCCGCCGTACGCTCGTACCCATGACGACTGACGCACCCCTCCCCTCCCCCGGGCGCGAGATCGAGACCCTCGACGCGCTCACCCCCGAGCAGGCCGACGCGGTCCTCACCCTCCTCGCCGAGGCCGCCGGGACCGACGGCCGCCAGGCCGTCTCCGAGCAGGGGCGGCTGCAGTTGAGGGGCGGACACCGTGAGGGCGTCCGGCACTTCCTTCTCGTCGTCGACGGCGTGCTGGCCGGATACGCGCAGCTGGAGGACGCCGACCCCGTCGAGGCCCCCGCCGCCGAGCTGGTCGTGGCCCCCGCCCACCGGGGCCGCGGGCACGGCCGGGCCCTCGGCGCCGCGCTCCTCGCCGCGACCGGCAAGCGGCTGCGGGTCTGGGCGCACGGCGGCAAGTCGGCCGCCCGGCACCTGGCACAGGTCCTCGGCCTCTCCCTCTTCCGCGAACTGCGTCAGCTGAGGCGCCCGTTGGACTCCCTCGACATCCCCGAGCCGGCCCTCCCGCCGGGCGTCACCGTCCGCACCTTCGTGCCGGGCCAGGACGACGCGGCCTGGCTCGCCGTGAACAGCGCCGCGTTCGCCCACCACCCCGAGCAGGGCTCACTCACCCAGCGGGACCTGGACGACCGCAAGGCCGAGCCGTGGTTCGACCCGAAGGGCTTCTTCCTGGCCGAGCGCGACGGCGGGATCATCGGCTTCCACTGGACGAAGGTGCACGCCGAGGAGCGGCTCGGCGAGGTCTACGTAGTCGGCATCCTGCCCGACGCCCAGGGCGGCGGCCTCGGCAAGGCGCTCACCGCGATCGGGCTGCGCCACCTGGCCTCCCTGGGGCTGCCCACGGCGATGCTCTACGTGGACGCCGACAACCCCGCGGCCCTGTCGGTGTACGAGCGGATGGGCTTCGCCACCCACGAGGTGGACCTGATGTACCGCACGGAGTCCTGACCAGTCACCAAAGGTGCTTGGGGCGGCGTCACTTGACGCCGCCCCCGCTTTACGTCACCCTTTCACTACTCAATTAGTGAAAGGGTGGTGAACCATGGCAGAGCCTGCAGCGGTCGAGTTCCGCATCGACCGGCGCAGCGGCGTCGCCACCTACCTCCAGATCGTGCAGCAGACCAAGCAGGCGCTCCGCCTGGGTGTGCTGGAGCCGGGCGACCGGTTGCCCACGGCCCGCGAGGTCGTCGAGGCCACCGCGATCAATCCGAACACCGTGCTCAAGGCGTACCGCGAGCTGGAGCGCGAAGGGCTCGTCGAGGCCCGCCGCGGCCTCGGCACCTTCGTCCGCCGCACCCTCGGCAGCGCGGCGGTCACCACCGACCCACCGCTGCGCGCCGAACTGACCGAATGGACCCGCAGGGCACGCGCCGCCGGACTCGACCGGGACGACATGAGCGCGCTCTTCAACGACGTACTGGACAGCACATCCAAGGGGGAACCGCACTCATGACAGGTGCCGCGATCGAGGCGTACGGCCTTGGTCTGACCTACGGACGACGACGGCGACGGACCGCTCTGCGCGACTGCTCCTTCCGGCTGCCCGCCGGGCGGATCTGCGCCCTCGTCGGGCCCAACGGCGCGGGGAAGTCCACCCTGCTCTCGCTGGCGGCGGGGCTGCTCCGCCCCACGGAGGGGACGGTGCGGGTGCTCGGCACCACGCCGGCCGGGGCTCGCACCCGCATCGCGTACGTATCGCAGGACAAGCCGCTGTACCAGCAGCTGACCGTGGCGGACACCCTGTGGGCCGGCGCCCAGCTGAATCCGGCGGCCTGGGACAGCGACACCGCCGAGCGGATCGCCGATCCGCTCCCCTCGGAGGCCAGGGTCAAGTCCCTCTCCGGTGGCCAGCGCACCCGCCTCGCCCTGGCGCTCGCGCTGGGCAAGCGGCCCGAACTGATGCTGCTGGACGAGCCGATGTCCGACCTCGACCCGCTCGCCCGCCATCAGTTGATGGGTGTCCTGATGGCCGAGGCGGTGGAACACGGGACCACGATCGTCATGTCCTCGCACATCCTCACCGAGCTGGAGGGCGCCTGCGACTACCTCCTCCTCGTGGACGGCGGCCGGATACGGCTGGGCGGCGAGAGCGACGACATCGTCTCCGCGCATGCCCTGCTCACCGGCCAGGCGGGGGACCTCGCCCCGCACACGGTGGTCGAGTCGCGCACGACGGGACGTCAGCTGACGGCACTCGTCCGCCCCGAGGGGCCGGTGGACCGCACCGCCTGGGACGTCACGGAACCTTCGCTGGAGGAACTGCTGCTCGCCCACCTCCGCTGCCCGGACGCCCCGCCGCTGCTGACCCCCAGTGCCGATGCCCGTGAGGAGGTGACGGCGGCATGAGCACCACCCTCACAACGGCCCCGCTGCGCGCACCGGTCCGTGTCCTCGTACGCCAGCACCGGTGGGCGATGTGGATCGTGGGCGGAGCCGCCGTCGCCGTTGCCCTCGGTGTGATCGCCGTCGCGATGCGGTCGTCCCAGGTCACCGATGCATTCCAGGCGACCGGATGCCGGTTCTACGCTGAGGGCGAGACCCAGGCCTGCATGCAGACGAGCCGCAACTACGCGGACAGCATGAACCTGTACTCAGGCCTGTTCAACAACGTCGCCCTCGGCCTCACCGTGCTACCCGTCCTCCTCGGCGCCTTCGTCGCAGGCCCGCTGGTCGCCAGGGAACTGGAGAGCGGCACCTTCAGGATGGCCTGGACCCAGTCCGTGGCGCCCAGCCGCTGGCTCATCGCCAGGCTCGCCGTACCCACCATCGGGCTGATGGCCGCATCAGCCGTCCTGGCGCTCCTCCACTGGGCGCGCACCAGGGAGGCAACGGATCCGTACCCGGTCCAATGGTTCGAAGTCCAGGTCTTCCCCACCATGGGCGTGATCCTGCCCGCGTACATTCTGTTCGCCGTGTGCACCGGGGCGCTCATCGGCCTGCTGATTCGCCGGGCCTTCATCGCCCTGACCGTGTCCGCGCTCACTACCGGTACGGTGACCATCGCCTTCGGCGCCTACCTGCGCGCCTACCTCTGGCCCCGCACCACGGTGGACGGCCAGGGGCCTGGGGAGGAGAACGCCTGGATGGTGGAGAGCGGATACCTCACCAGCGGCGGCGAGAGGGTGTCGCCACCCGATTCCTGCTTCCCCACCGCCCCCGGTGAAAGCTGGACGCAGTGCCTCACCGACCACGACATCACCGGCAGCTATGTCGACTACCACCCCGCCTCCCACTTCTGGCCCCTCCAGCTCGTCGAGACCGGCATCCTGCTCGCCCTCGCGGCCCTGGCCCTCGCGCTCGCCTTCCGCGTCCTGCGCCGGCTCCACGGCTGACCGAGGCGCCCCTGTCCGGGCCCCGGGGGGAGTCCGGGCAGGGGGTTCACCTACGGTGACGACGGGACAGCACCGCAGTCACACCGCTTCCTGTACGTCATGTCATCGTTACCGGCCATTCAGACGGCCTTGCGACCCTCACGGGATGCAGCCAGCTGTGCCCACCCCCCGCAACGGGAGCGGCCCCGGTCCGGGGACCACTCCTGCTTCCTCCGCGATCTTTCTCGGCTCCGACGCGCCCGTGGAGCCGAACGCGCGGAAGAATAGGCCCATGAGCCAGCAGCCCAGCTCCGAGGTCCCGGTCCAGCCCGCCCAGCCGTCGGTCGGCTCCCTCGCCGCGCACCGGCCGCACGCCGTCGCGGGCTCGATGCCCGCAGGTCTGTCCACCGCCGCCGACCTGAACCCCGACCTGGACAACGATCCGGACGCCTACGAGCCCGAGGCGGAGGGCGACGAACTGCCGCAGGGCCGGTTCCTGGACCGGGAGCGCAGTTGGCTCGCGTTCAACGAACGCGTTCTGGAGCTCGCCGAGGATCCGGCCACGCCGCTACTCGAACGGGCTAACTTCCTCGCCATCTTCGCCTCGAACCTGGACGAGTTCTTCATGGTCCGGGTCGCCGGCCTCAAGCGCCGTATCGCGACCGGTGTCGCCACCCGGTCCGCGTCCGGGCTCCAGCCCCGCGAAGTGCTCGACCTGATCTGGACCCGCTCCCGCGAGCTCATGGCACGGCACGCCGCCTGCTACCAGCAGGACATCGCGCCCGCCCTGTCCGACGAGGGCATCCAGCTCGTCCGCTGGCCGGAGCTGACCGAGAAGGAGCAGGCCCGCCTCTTCACCTTCTTCCGGCAGCGGGTCTTCCCCGTGCTGACCCCGCTGGCCGTCGACCCCGCGCACCCGTTCCCGTACATCTCCGGGCTGTCGCTGAACCTCGCGGTCGTCGTGCGCAACCCCGTCAGCGGCCACCGGCACTTCGCCCGGGTCAAGGTGCCGCCGCTGCTCACCCGCTTCCTGGAGGCGTCCCCGCAGCGCTACGTCCCGATAGAGGACATCATCGCGGCGCACCTGGAGGAGCTCTTCCCGGGCATGGAGGTCCTCGCCCACCACATGTTCCGGGTCACCAGGAACGAGGACCTCGAAGTCGAGGAGGACGACGCCGAGAACCTCCTCCAGGCCCTGGAGAAGGAGCTCATGCGGCGCCGCTTCGGGCCGCCGGTCCGCCTGGAGGTCGAGGAGTCCATCGACCCGTACGTCCTGGACCTGCTCGTGCGCGAGCTGAAGATCTCCGAGACCGAGCTCTACCCGCTGCCGGGCCCGCTCGACCTCACCGGGCTGTTCGGCATCGCCTCGCTGGACCGGCCCGAGCTGAAGTACCCCAAGTTCATCGCCGGCACCCACCGCGACCTCGCCGAGGTCGAATCCGCCTCCGCACCGGACATCTTCGCCGCCCTGCGCGAGCGGGACGTCCTGCTCCACCACCCGTACGACTCCTTCTCCACCTCCGTCCAGGCCTTCCTGGAGCAGGCGGCGGGGGACCCGGACGTCCTCGCGATCAAGCAGACCCTCTACCGCACCTCCGGGGACTCTCCGATAGTCGACGCCCTCATCGACGCCGCCGAGTCCGGCAAGCAGGTCCTCGTCCTCGTCGAGATCAAGGCACGCTTCGACGAGCAGGCCAACATCAAGTGGGCCCGCAAGCTGGAGGAGTCCGGCTGCCACGTCGTCTACGGCCTCGTCGGCCTCAAGACCCACTGCAAGCTGTCGCTGGTCGTGCGGCAGGAGGGCGACACCCTGCGCCGCTACTCCCACGTCGGCACCGGCAACTACCACCCGAAGACGGCCCGGCTCTACGAGGACCTCGGCCTGCTGACCGCCGACCCGCAGGTCGGCGCCGACCTCTCCGACCTCTTCAACCGGCTCTCCGGCTACTCCCGTCGCGAGACCTACCGCAGGCTGCTGGTCGCCCCGAAATCCCTGCGCGACGGGCTGATCGCCCGGATCAACAAGGAGATCACCCACCAGCGCGCGGGCCGCCCCGCCTACGTACGCATCAAGGTCAACTCGATGGTCGACGAAGCGGTCATCGACGCCTGCTACCGGGCCGGGCAGGCCGGTGTGCCCGTCGACATCTGGGTACGCGGCATCTGCGCGATCCGCCCCGGCGTCAGCGGGCTCTCCGAGAACATCCGGGTCCGCTCGATACTGGGCCGCTTCCTCGAACACTCCCGGCTCTTCGCCTTCGGCAACGGCGGTGAGCCCGAAGTGTGGTTCGGCAGCGCCGACATGATGCACCGCAACCTCGACCGACGGATCGAAGCACTGGTCCGCGTCACCGACCCCGCGCATCGCGCCGCCCTCAGCAGGCTCCTGGAAACAGGAATGTCCGACACCACCACCTCCTGGCACCTGGGCCCCGACGGAAACTGGACCCGGCACTCCACGGACGCGGACGGACAGCCGCTGCGGCACGTACAAGAGATGCTCATTGACGCCCGGAGGCGCCGGCGTGCGACGCCCTGACCACCAGACGACGGCCCTCTCCGCCTCCGCGGAAGAGGTCCTCGCGCCCTACCTGCGCGACCAGGCCGCCGGCTTCCTGCGGGGCCTGCGGATGCACCGCGAGCACAGCGCCCCCGCGGACACCGGCACGCAGAGCGCCGACGAGGCCGCCCGCGCGCTCCGCCACGCGGCGCGCCGGATCAGCGGCACGCTGCACACCTTCCGCGGAGCGCTCGAACCCGCCTGGGCCGACCAGCTCCGCGGGGAACTGGCCTGGCTCTCCGGCACCCTGGCCCGCGAGCACGCGTACGCCACCCGGCTCGGCCGGCTCCTGGAAGCGCTGCACCAGCTCTCCGGTGCCTCCCTCCCGGCGGCCCGGCCCGCTCCGGGGAGCACCCCCTCCGGGAGCGACAAGGAGCGGGCGGCGCTCGGCGTCGGCGCCGCCCGGGCCGGAGCGCTCCTGGAGCGCCGGCTGACCCTCGCCCGCACCCGCGCCCACTCGGCGGCGCTCCAGGCGCTGGGCTCCTCCCGCTTCCACGCCGTCGCCGACGCCATCGCCCTGCTCGCCTCGGAGGTGCCGCTGGCGCCCTCGGCCGCCGAACCGGCGGAACGGGTCCTGCACGCTCCGGCGGAGCTGGCCGAGCAGTGCCTGCTGGACGCGGTGGCCGCCCTCCCGCCCGACGAGGCGGCGGAGCCGTACAACGAGGCCCACGACGCCCTCTGGCACCAGGCCCGCCTCCTGCTCCGGCTGCACCGGTACGCCCGCGAGATGCTGCGGGGCGCCCCCGATCCGGCCCTGGCCGGTCCGGGCCACGCGCTGGACCTGCACCGGGACGCGGCCGAGGCCGCCGCCGCGGCGGCGGCTGCCGCCCGCACCCCGCGCATCGCCCCGGCGACGGCGTACGCCCTCGGTGTCCTCCACGCCGACCAGCGCCACGAGGTGGAGGCGGCCCGCAGCGTGTTCCGGGAGACCTGGCCGTACGCGGCGGCCGTGAGCGCGCCATGAGCGATCTCGTCCTGGCGGCCGGCTGCGTGCTGTGGCGCCGGGCCCAGGTCGGCGGCGGCCTGGAGATCTGCCTGGTCCACAGACCCCGCTACGACGACTGGTCCTTCCCCAAGGGCAAGCTCAAGCGCGGCGAGAGCGCGAGGGAGGCCGCTCTGCGCGAGGTCCTGGAGGAGACCGGCCACCACTGCCTGCCGGGCACCTCCCTGCCGACGGCCCTGTACACCGCGAACGGGCGCCCCAAAGAGGTCAGCTACTGGGCGGCTGAGGCCACCGGCGGCGCCTTCGAGCCCAACGACGAGGTCGACCGGCTGGCCTGGCTCTCCCCCGAGGCCGCCCGGTCCCGCCTGAGCCGCCCGGGCGACCGTGTGCAGCTTGACGCCTTCCTGCAGACGGCCCCGCAGGCCTGACACCCGGACGCCCCGGCAGGACGGGCATTCGTCCGGGCGGGTCAGGCGCGTGGCCGAAAAGTGCCCCGGGTGTGCCCCGGCGCGCACCCCGCCGGGCCTGCGGAACCAGCCCGCCCGACACGGTTCACCTGCCGTTCACTCTCCCCCGTAGGCCGCGTCACCTGTTCTGCCTAATTTCGGACGTACCAGGTGCACGGCGCCACGCCGCCGCACCACCGCCCATCGCACGCCGCCTCGTCCCCACCAGCCGCGGCGGCTTCTGGAAGGAACTCCCCGAAAGTGAAGCTTCAGCGCAAGAACCGGCTTCGTGCCACCGCGCTCGGTGCCCTCGCCGTCTCCAGCGCCCTGGTCCTCACGGCGTGCGGTTCGGACGACAACACCGGCGCCGACGCGGACGGCGGCAAGACCACCACCGCGGCTTCGGACGTCAAGTGCGACGACGCCAAGGGCCAGCTGCGCGCTTCCGGGTCCAGCGCCCAGAAGAACGCGATGGACCTCTGGGTCAAGAACTACATGGCCGCCTGCTCCGGCGTGGAGATCAACTACAGCTCCTCCTCCTCCGGTGAGGGCATCGTCGCCTTCAACCAGGGCACCGTCGGCTTCGCCGGCTCGGACTCCGCGCTCAAGCCCGAAGAGGTCACCGAGTCGAAGAAGATCTGCAAGACCGGCCAGGGCATCAACCTCCCCATGGTCGGCGGCCCCATCGCGATCGGCTTCCACCTGGAAGGCGTCGACAGCCTGACGCTGGACGCCCCCACGCTCGCCAAGATCTTCGACAGCAAGATCAAGAAGTGGAACGACCCGGCGATCGCCAAGCTGAACGACGGCGTCGAGCTGCCGGACAAGGCCATCCAGGCCTTCCACCGCTCCGAGGACTCCGGCACCACGCAGAACCTCGGCAAGTACCTGGGCGCCGCGGCCCCGAGCGACTGGAAGTACGAGGCCGAGAAGAAGTGGCCGGCCTCCGGTGGCCAGGCCGCGTCCGGCTCCTCCGGCGTCGCCTCCCAGGTGAAGGCCGTCGACGGCTCCATCGGCTACTTCGAGCTCTCCTACGCCAAGTCACAGGAGATCACCACCGTCGACATCAACACCGGCGGTTCGGCCCCCGTCAAGGCCACCTCCGAGGACGCCTCCAAGGCCATCGCCGCCGCCAAGATCAAGGGCACCGGCAAGGACCTGGCGCTCGACCTCGACTACACGACCAAGGCCGAGGGCGCCTACCCGATCGTCCTGGTGACCTACGAGGTCGTCTGTGACACCGGCAACAAGGCCGACACCCTCGGCACCGTCAAGTCCTTCCTGACCTACACCTCCTCCGAGGAGGGCCAGAAGGTCCTGACCGACGCCGGCTACGCCCCGATCCCCGAGGCGATCAACGCCAAGGTCCGCGAGACCGTCGCCGGTCTCTCGTAACCACACCGCACGACCCGTACGCGCACAGGCGGGCCGGTCCGGCGCACCCCTCCGGACCGGCCCCCACCGCCCCACCCCATCCGGTGCACCGCCGCCAGGGGAGCCACTCGCTCCCCCACACAGACCGGAAAGACCATGGCTTCCACCACACCGCTCGACACCCCACCGGCTCCGCCGGTCACACGCGGCCGCCCCAAGTCCACCGGGCGTGCCGGCGACAAGATCTTCCTGGCCCTCTCCCGGGGCTCCGGCATCCTGCTGCTCGTGATCATGGCGTCGATCGCCCTGTTCCTCAGCTACCGCGCCGTCATCGCCATCTCGAAGGACGAGGGCAACTTCCTCACCACCTTCGACTGGAACCCGGCCGGTGACCCGCCGGTCTTCGGCATCGCGGTCCTGCTCTTCGGCACGGTCGTCAGCTCGATCATCGCGATGGCCATCGCGGTTCCGATCGCTGTCGGCATCGCCCTCTTCATCTCGCACTACGCGCCGCGCAAGCTGGCCGCCCCCATCGCCTACGTGGTCGACCTGCTCGCGGCGGTGCCCAGCATCGTCTACGGCATCTGGGGCGCCCTCGTCCTCGTCCCCTACCTCGAGGGCCTGAACTCCTGGCTCGACCAGTTCTTCGGCTGGACGTACATCTTCGAGAAGACCGAGGTCGGCGTCGCCCGCTCGCTCTTCACCGTCGGCATCCTGCTCGCGATCATGATCCTTCCGATCGTGACCAGCGTCAGCCGCGAGGTCTTCCTCCAGGTCCCGAAGATGAACGAGGAAGCCGCGCTCGCCCTCGGAGCCACCCGCTGGGAGGTCATCCGCCTCTCGGTGCTGCCCTTCGGCCGCTCCGGGATCATCTCGGCGTCGATGCTGGGCCTCGGCCGGGCGCTCGGCGAGACGATGGCCGTCGCCACGGTCCTGTCCCCGAGCTTCCTCATCTCGCTGCACGTGCTCAATCCGGGCGGCGGGACCTTCGCCCAGAACATCGCGGCCAAGTTCGGCGAGGCCGACGAATTCGGGCGCGACGCCCTGATCGCCTCCGGCCTCGTCCTCTTCGTCCTCACCCTGCTGGTCAACGGCGCGGCCCGGCTCATCATCGCCCGCCGCAAGGAGTACTCGGGGGCCAACGCATGAGCCACGCCACCACCACCGACGTCCAGGACAAGCGTCCCCGGACCTCGCCGGACCCCTCCGGGACCGGCCTCAGCAGCCGCAGCCTCCCGCGCTGGGCGCCGCTCGGCTTCGCCGCGGTGTCGATCGCGCTCGGTGTGGGCGTCTCCCTGGCCGCCGGCTGGCAGAGCCGCGTCCAGTGGGGCCTGATCTCCGCCCTGCTCTTCCTCGCCCTCTCGTACGTCGCGACGACCGTGGTCGAGAACCAGCGCCAGGCCAGGGACCGCCTCGCCACCAGCATCGTCTGGGTGTGCTTCCTGGTCGCGATCGTCCCGCTCGCCTCGCTCCTGTGGACCACGATCGCCCGCGGCTCCGAGCGCCTCGACGGCTACTTCCTCACCCACTCGATGGCCGGGGTCCTCGGCTCGGAGGACACCGGCGGTGTCTACCACGCGCTGATCGGCACCCTGGAGCAGGTCGGGATCGCCACGGTGATCTCCGCCCCGATCGGGCTGCTGACCGCGGTCTACCTCGTCGAGTACGGCAAGGGCGCGCTGGCCCGGTCCGTCACCTTCTTCGTCGACGTGATGACGGGCATCCCGTCCATCGTGGCCGGTCTCTTCATCCTGTCGATCATGCTGATCGCCAGCATCGAGCCGTCCGGCCTGATGGGCGCGCTGGCCCTGACGATCCTGATGATCCCCGTCGTGGTGCGCTCCACCGAGGAGATGCTCAAGCTCGTCCCCAACGAGCTCCGCGAGGCCTCCCTCGCCCTGGGCATCCCCAAGTGGCGCACCATCCTGAAGGTGGTCCTGCCCACCGCGATCGGCGGCATCACCACGGGCGTCATGCTCGCCATCGCCCGTATCGCGGGTGAGACGGCCCCGATCATCCTGCTGGTCTTCGGCAGCCAGCTGATCAACACGAACCCCTTCGAAGGCGCCCAGTCGTCGCTGCCGTTCTACATCTACGAGCAGTACAAGATCGGCGAGGCCGCGTCCTACGACCGCGCCTGGGCCGCTGCACTGGTGCTGATCGCCTTCGTCATGATCCTCAATCTGGTGGCCCGCGGCATCGCCCGCTGGAAGGCCCCGAAGACCGGCCGCTGAGGCCACGCAGAAAGCAGCTGATCTCCCATGGCCAAGCGCATCGACATCGGCGGACTCACCGCCTACTACAGCTCCCACAAGGCCATCGAGGACATCTCGATGACCGTGGAACCCCGCTCCGTGACGGCCTTCATCGGCCCGTCCGGCTGCGGCAAGTCCACCTTCCTGCGCACTCTGAACCGCATGCACGAGGTCACCCCCGGTGGCCGCGTCGAGGGCAAGGTGCTGCTGGACGACGAGAACCTCTACGGCGCGGGCGTCGACCCCGTCGCCGTGCGCCGCACGGTCGGCATGGTCTTCCAGCGCCCGAACCCCTTCCCGACGATGTCGATCTTCGACAACGTCGCGGCGGGCCTGCGGCTGAACGGCTCGTACCGCAAGAGCGAGCTGTCGGACATCGTCGAGAAGTCCCTCAAGGGCGCCAACCTCTGGAACGAGGTCAAGGACCGCCTGAACAAGCCGGGCTCCGGCCTCTCCGGCGGTCAGCAGCAGCGTCTGTGCATCGCCCGTGCCATCGCGGTCGAGCCGCAGGTGCTGCTGATGGACGAGCCGTGCTCGGCGCTCGACCCGATCTCGACCCTCGCCATCGAGGACCTGATCGGCGAGCTGAAGGAGCGCTTCACGATCGTCATCGTGACGCACAACATGCAGCAGGCGGCCCGCGTCTCGGACCGTACGGCGTTCTTCAACCTCTCGGCGGTGGGCAAGCCCGGCCGCCTCATCGAGATAGACGAGACGGAGCGGATCTTCTCCAACCCGTCGGTGCAGGCGACCGAGGACTACATCTCGGGCCGCTTCGGATAACCCAGGACGGCCTTGGGGTGCTGCATGGCGGTGCCACCGCAAGGCGAAGGGTCCGCCCCCGCTCTCCGGTGGAGAGCGGGGGCGGACCCATGCGGGGGAGGGCAGGGCCTACCCGAAGAGCAGTACGACGATGCCGTAGCTCAGCGCGGCGACCAGCGCCGCGGCCGGCATCGTGATGAACCACCCCATGATGATGTTCTTGGCGACGCCCCACCGCACGGCGTTCACCCGCTTCGTCGCGCCGACACCCATGATCGCGGAGGTGATCACGTGAGTCGTGGAGATCGGTGCGTGGAAGAGGAACGCAGAGCCGAACATGATCGACGCGCCGGTGGTCTCGGCCGCGAAGCCCTGCGGCGGGTCCAGCTCGATGATCTTCCGGCCGAGGGTGCGCATGATGCGCCATCCGCCCGCGTACGTACCGAGGGACAGCATCGCCGCACAGGCGATCTTCACCCACACCGGAATCTCGTCGTTCGGACCCTCGACATCGGCGATGACCAGGGCCAGCACCACGATGCCCATCGTCTTCTGCGCGTCCTGGAGGCCGTGGCCCAGCGCCATGCCGGCCGCCGAGACGGTCTGGGCTATCCGGAAGCCGCGCTTGGCCTTGTGCGGGTTGGACTTACGGAACATCCACAGGATGCCGACCATCACCAGATAGCCGACCACCAGTCCGACGACCGGGGAGACGAACATCGGGATGACGATCTTCTCCAGCACCCCGGACCAGATCACATCGGTCCCCCCGGCGAGCGCCGCCCCGACCATGCCGCCGAACAGCGCGTGCGAGGACGAGGAGGGCAGACCGAAGTACCAGGTGATCAGGTTCCAGATGATCGCGCCGACCAGCGCCGCGAAGAGGATGCCCATCCCCTTCTGTCCCTGGGGCGTGGCGATGATGCCTTCGCTGACGGTCTTGGCGACCCCCTGGCCCAGGAAGGCGCCGGCGAGGTTCATCACGGCGGCCATCGCCAGAGCCGCACGCGGGGTCAGCGCCCGGGTGGAGACCGAGGTGGCGATGGCGTTCGCCGAGTCGTGGAAGCCGTTCGTATACGTGAAGCCGAGCGCGACACCGATGGTCACGATCAGCGCAAAGGTGTCCACGAGGTTCAGGACTCCTTGACCGCGATGGTCTCCACCGTGTTGGCGACGTGCTCGAACGCGTCAGCCGCCTCTTCCAGCACGTCCACGATCTGCTTGAGCTTCAGCACCTCCATGGCGTCGTACTTGCCGTTGAAGAGCTGGGCCAGCAGCTTGCGGTGGATCTGGTCGGCCTGGTTCTCCAGGCGGTTGACCTCGATCCAGTACTCGGTGAGGTTGTCCATCGTCCGCAGACTCGGCATGGCCTCGGCGGTCAGTTCCGCCGCCCTGGCCAGGACCTCGATCTGCTGCTCGACACCCTTCGGGAGCTCCTCGACCTGGTACAGCACGACCAGGTCGACGGCCTCCTCCATGAAGTCCATGATGTCGTCGAGCGACGACGCGAGGTTGTAGATGTCCTCGCGGTCGAACGGCGTGATGAAGGAGGAGTTCAGCTGGTGGAAGATCGCGTGGGTGGCATCGTCCCCCGCGTGCTCCGCTGCCCGCATACGCTCCGCGATCTCGACTCGGGAGGCAGAATCCGCCCCGAGCAGTTCCATCAGGAGCTTCGAGCCCGTGACAATGTTGTCCGCGGATGCGGAGAACATGTCGTAGAAGCTCGTCTCCCTGGGGGTCAGACGAAAGCGCACGTGGGGTCCTCGGGGTGCTTTGGATTCGGTCAGGCTGATGCTAGGCGCATCATCCGGCCACGGCTAACCGGCGTTCTTCAGTGTCGCGCATCGGGCACAGTGATCAGCACGGCCCCCCGGTCACGTTTCGGCTGGATTCGTTACGATATACCCGGCAGGGGTATACAGACGGCACAGAACGGCACGCTCCCCGCAGGCCACGAGGACAACGGAGGACCGCATGACCACCACCGAGGCCACCGACGCAGCCGGTGAGGACGCGGTCGTCACCGACCACGACCGCGGAATCCACGGGTATCACCATCAGAAGGAGGAGCACCTCAAGCGCCTGCGCCGCATCGAGGGCCAGATCCGCGGCCTCCAGCGGATGGTGGACGAGGACGTCTACTGCATCGACATACTCACCCAGGTATCGGCCTCCACCAAGGCCCTGCAGTCCTTCGCGCTCCAGCTGCTGGAGGAACACCTCCGCCACTGTGTGGCGGATGCCGCACTCAAGGGCGGCGAGGAGATCGACGCGAAGGTCGAGGAGGCCACCAAGGCGATCGCCCGCCTGCTGCGTACCTGACGGCGGCCCGGAAGGGAGCGGTCATCCCCGGTGGCGGGCCTGCCGGGGGATCGTCGGCGCCGACTCGGCACCGCCCGCCCCGACGTTGAGCACCTCGTCGATGCGGTCGGGGCTCAGCCGCTCCTCGAGCGTGTCCGCCGCCGCGATCATGAGCTCCCCGCACAGTTCGATCTCGGCGAGAGCCACACGGTCCTGAGCGTGCGGAGCGCTGAGCGTCACCACCTGCGTCACCTCTCTCTGCCGTCGCCGACTCCCTGGCGCACCGACTCCCTAGCGTAGGGAGCGCGGCACGCACCGCGCATGGCACGGACGGACCATTTCGGCCCCCTCCCTACGGCGCTTCCGGGCCACTACGGCCCTGCCGGACCCTCCCGGTGTAGATGTCCGCGTCGGGCGGCATCTCCACGGAGACCGGCGCCCCGAAGTCGTGGAGGAGCAGGGTCGACACCACCGCCACCGCGGGACCCTCGGTCGCGAAGGTGAAGCGGTGGCGGACCTTCCGCAGCAGGCCCTCGTCGTCCAGGTAGGCGTCGAAGTGCACCGCGTCCGTGCGGAACCCTTTCGCCGCGGCGGTCAGCGCACCCCGCGAGGCCGAAGAGGCCGCCCGCGCCGCCCGCCCGAGGTCCGCGGTCCCCCGGTAGTGCCGGACCGGAACCCCGGCCAGCTCCGTCCGCCCGACGTACGTCACCGTGCCCGCGCCGCGCAGGAGCTCGGCGGCGGCCGTCGGATCCGTCACACCGCCGGTGACGAGATTGCCGTCCTCCAGGGCCGTCGTGTCGATCCGCACCCACTTGTCGTCGGGCACACCGGCGCCGCGGTTCTTCATGTACAGCGCCCCGGGGGCCAGCAGCTCCGTGATCGGCCGGTGCCCGTCGGCACCGGCGGCGTCCTTCGGCAGGAGCACCTTGATCCGGCCCAGCTGCCTGCGGAAGTCGTACGCCCCCTGGCCCCTGATCGTCACCCGGGTCCCGCCCGCCGCGGTCTCCATCGACGTATGCGTCTCGGCGCTGCCCGCGCCCACCAGCTCCTCGGCAGCCCTCCGGACCACGGCGGCCGGATCGCCCGCCGGCCCGTCCTGGGCGACCGCGCGCCGGCCCGCTCCGTCGCTCCCGCCGGCGCCCGCGCCGGAGCACCCGCTGCCCACAGCCATCACGCCGGCGACGGCCAGGGCGCACACAGCCAGTGCCCCGCCTCCGGACCTCTGCTGCTGCACCACCATCGCCTGCCAACCCCCAACGACGTACATCTGGCCGAGTTCCCGCCCGCCCCGCCTAACGACGGCCGGGGCGCCCCGTCACGCCGCCGGGCCCCTTCAGGAAGCCGATCGGCCCACTCCCCGGCGCCCCACGGCCTCCCCAGTACCGTGGACGTGTGCCTCAGGACCCCTCGGACTCGCCCGTCCACAGCGCCTCCCCGGCCCACAGCACCACCACCGTCGAACGCGGTTCGTTCTGCATCGCCCGCTGCAGCTGCGGCTGGTCGGGCGCGGCCCGGCGCTCCCGTGACCGGGCGCGCACGGACGCGGCGGACCACCTCACGCCCCCGGGTGCTGCCCGCTAGAGCATCGCCCGCAGCCGCGTCAGGACCGACTCGACGCCCGGCCCCGCCTCCGGGAGGACCTCCCGGAGAAACGTCAGGTCCTCGATCGTCTCCCCGACCGGTCCCGCCCCGGGGCCGAGCTCGGCGAACGCCCGGCACCGTGCGACGGGCAGGGCGTCGTCAGACCGGCCGTCGTCAGGCAGAAGACAGGAGAGGACGAGCAGGCCCTGGTACGCGTCCACGGTGCCGCCGCCCTCCCCGGCAGCGGTGAAGAGGCGCCGGGCGCACGCGAAGCGCGCCTCCGCCCCCTGGCCGTCGCCCGACACCCTCAGCGCGAGGCCGTACAGCATCTGGTTCCAGCCGTCCTCCGGATCGACCTCGACGGCCCGTACGCAGTCGGCGCGCGCCTCCTCGTACCTGCCCATGCGCAGATACGTCCGGGCCCGGGCGCACAGGGTCCAGTCGGAGAAGGGATCGATCCCCACGGCGTGGGTCAGATCGGCGAGGGCCTCCTCATACCGCCCGAGCGCCTCGTACAACTCACCACGACTGCCGGCCGCGAGGACGTATCGGGGGCTGATGTCGAGAGCACGCGTGTAGTCGGCGAGTGCGTCCTGCCGGCGCCCCACGGCCTCGTACACCTGAGCCCGCTTGGCGTAGGCCCAGGCGTACTGCGGGTCGATGTCGAGGGCGCGGGCGAAATCGGCGAGAGCCTCCTCGTACCGCCCCAACCGCTCGAACAACTCCGCCCGACTCCCGAAGGCCCACGCGTACAACGGCTCGGCCTCGACGGCACGCGCGTAGTCCGCCAGAGCCTCCTCGTACCGCCCGGCCCCCTCGAACAACTCCGCCCGGCTCCCGAAGGCCCACGCGTACAACGGCTCGATCTCCAGGGCGCGGGCGTAGTCGGCAAGGGCGTCGTCCTGACGCCCCATCGCCTCGTGCACCCGCGCCCGGCTCGCGTACGCCCACGCGTACTGCGGATCGAGCTCGACCGCACGGGCGAAGTCGGCAAGGGCCTCCTCGTAGCGGCCCGACCGTTCGAAGAGCTGCGCCCTGCTCCCTACGGCCCACTCGTAGAGCGGATTGATCCCGATGGCCCGGTCGTAGTCGGCCAGGGCCTCCCCGTCCAGGTCCATCGCCTCGTACACCCGCGCCCGGCTCGCGTACGCCCACGCGTACTGCGGATCGAGCTCGACCGCACGGGCGAAGTCGGCAAGGGCCTCCTCGTGGCGGCCCAGATTGCGGTGGGCGTCACCGCGGCTGCCCAGCGCGATGGCGTAGCGCGGGTCGATCTCCACCGCACGGGTGCAGGAGGCCACCGCCTCCTCATGACGGCCCAGCACCCGGTAGGTCTCCCCGAGTCCCGCATGGGGGCGTGCCTCGTCGGGTGTGAGGGCCACGGCCGCCACGCAGTCCGTTCTCGCCGAACACGATGTCGTGCAGCCACACGTCGAGCACCGGCCCGGTCCGCTCGTACACGTCGAAGAACAGCACCACCCGCTCGCAACGCTCCGCGACGTCGGCCAGGTCCTCCAGGAAGACCGGGGCGAGGACCGCCACCGGATTCATCACCAGCCGCACATCGTCGTGGCTGCGCAGCCGCATGGTGAGGGCGGCCCGCACCCGGTCCGCACCCAGCGCCACCTGCTGCGGATCGACGGCGCCGACGAACGCCCCGATCCCGGGCACCATGCCCAGCCCGACCAGCCCCACCTGCGCCGCGACCGTGCTCGACGGCGAGGCGGCGACCGCGGCGTCGCCATCCGGGCCCCCCAGGGGATCGGGCTGCGGTGCGGGGAGCGCGCTCCCGGCCTGGTGGCGGTGCTGCCGGTAGGTGGCCAGCTGCCTGTCGAACCGCTTCAGCGGATGTCCCTGCCGGCCCAGCCGCGCGCTGACCGCCTCCATGGCCTCCACCGCGTCGTGCACCTCGTCGCCCACGAACGCCGTCACGACGGAGGGCTGCGCCAGCGCGGCGGTCTCCCACTGACGGACCAGGGTCGACTTGCCCACGCCTGCGTTGCCGCGCACATGGAACAGGAAGGGGAAGTCGGCCCCCTCGGGGTCCCTGGCGAAGGTCTCCCGGAAGGCCGCCAGCTCACCGCGGCGGCCCACGAACCCGGTCCGCTCGCCCCGCCGGTTCACTTCCTGCCGTGACGGCCGCCGACCGGCCACACGCACCACCCCCGATCGATCCCCGGACATGATGCCCCGCCACTGCCGGAGCGTCACCGGACCGATCGAAGTCAGCCATTCTCACGGAACCCGGCCGGAACACACGTGAGGGGTGTCCCGGCCGGGACACCCCTCAGGTCGTCTCACGCAGTGGACCGCTCCGGCTATGCGGCAAGGTCCTTCTCGCCCGGCGCACCGCCGCGACCGGACTCCCGGCTCGGCTCGGGGATCCCGCGCGACCCACCCTGTCCGCCGGCCGCCGCGGAGGCGCCGCCCGAACGGACGAGCCGTCCGACGACCCCGGCGCGGGCCACGGCCCCCACCAGAGGCGTCAGCAGCATCATCGCCAGCGGGGCGAGCAGCAGGGCGACAGCCGTACCGAGGGCGAAGCCGCCGATCACGTCGGTCGGATAGTGCACGCCCATGTAGACGCGGCAGAAGCCCTCCAGGAGCGCCAGCACGATCGCGACCAGGCCGAACTTCCTGTTGGCCACGAAGAGGCCCACGGCGATCGCCATCGCCATCGTGGCGTGGTCGCTCACGAAGGAGAAGTCCGTCTTGCCCTGCACCAGGACTTCGAGTCCCTTGTGGTCGAAGAACGGACGCGGCCTCTCGACGAAGCCCCGGATCGGGATGTTGATGAGCAGGGCGATCCCGGCGGCGAGAGGCGCCCACACGAGCCCGGCAACCGCCGTCACCGAGTCCTCGGTCGTCCCGCGTCGGCGCACGCTCCACCAGCACCACAGGACCGCCAGGACCATGGCGAACATGATCCCGAATTCACCGACGAACTCCATGACCCGGTCGAACCAGGTCGGAGCGGCCTTCGCCAGCCCATTGATGTCGTAGAGCAGGCTGACGTCGGGGTTCGACCCATCGAGTGCGAGTCCAGCCATCTGCTGCGGCCCCTTGCCTTGTCTGCTGCTGCGGCGCACAACGGCGTGCGTCGCCTTGGTCTGACCCCCGTGGTCGGTGCGGATTCAGTGCCGCGTCACGCCATGATGCCGTCACGCCCGACTGGTCTGGGCAGTCACGCATGGTCACGTGCGCATGCTGTCCCAGTCCAGGGAACGGCCCGTCAGCTCTCCGCGTTCCGCTCTCCACCGAATGATCACCATGACGTTATCGAAGAGTGACTCATCGTCGCAGCTCAGGGCCCGGGCTTCACGGAGAGTTCCGGCCACGGCCGACTGACTGTCAGCTTTCCGGGAGCGCGGTGGGCAACGCCGCGGCCCCGTCCTTCGTGACCCTTGTCGCACCGAAGTAGTCCGGGGTGTCGATCTTGTCGAAGCGGATCACCGCGCCGGTGAACGGCGCGTTGATCATGTACCCGCCACCGACGTAGAGCCCCACGTGCCGGATGGCCCGCGAGTTGTTCAGATCGTCCGAGAAGAACACCAGGTCGCCGGGGAGAAGCTCGTCCCGGGAGGGGTGCGCCCCGGCGTTGTACTGGTCATTGGCCACACGGGGCAGTTCGATGTCGACGGTCCGGTACGCGGCCTGCGTCAGCCCCGAACAGTCGAACCGGCCCCCTTGGTCGGCGGTCCCGTTGCCACCCCAGAGATACGGGGTGCCGAGCTTCTTCTGCGCGAAGTAGATCGCCCCGGCCGCCTGCTGCGAGGGCTTCACCCGGCCCACCGGTTCGGCGAAGCTCTTCTCCAGGGAACGGATGATCTTCACGTAGTTCTGCGTCTCGCTGATCCCCGGCACGCCACCCGACTGGATCACCCGGTAGGCGCCCGCGTTGTACGCGGCGAGCATGTTGTCGGTCGGGTCGCCCGGCACCTTCCTGACGTACCCGGCGAGCTCGCAGTCGTAGGACGCGGCGGACGGAATCGCGTCGGCCGGATCCCACACGTCCCGGTCGCCGTCCTTGTCACCGTCGATGCCGTGCGAGGCCCAGGTCCCCGGGATGAACTGCGCGATGCCCTGTGCGGCGGCATGGCTCTGGGCGCGCGGGTTCCAGCCGCTCTCCTGGTACAACTGCGCTGCCAGAAGGGCGGGGTTGATGGCCGGACAGAGATTGCCCCACTTCTCCACGATCGGCTGATACCGCGCCGGAACCGCCCCCTTGGCCAGCCCCACGGCCCCGCTCGCCCCGGAGATCCCGGCAGCGGCGGAGTACGTACCGACGACGAGCAGGGCGATGAAGCACAGGCCCAGCCCGATCCCACCGCCGACGAACACCCAGTATTTCCGCACACCCCAACCATCCCCCATTCGGACGGGGTTCACGACGCGATTCGCTGGTGTGTACGGGTGGATGGAGGCATGAGGGGGCGTCAGGGGCGGCTACGGGGGGTCAGGGGGCGCCGGCGGACCAGAAGGACGAGCGGATGTTGGGGCGGGGGATGTTCTCCATGCCCTCGTAGGTGGGGGCGGTCGCCGGGGTGGTGGACTCGGCCACCTCGGACTCTTCTACGCAGGGGGTGTCGACCTCGAAGAACACCTGCCCCTCGCCTCCGACGATCAGGCTGACGCCGAACCCGTCCTTGGTCTGGGCGAAGATCGCCGGGACGTCGGGATCGTTGTTGATGGATTTCATCTGGTACCCGCTGGTGCGCCAGTAGCGATCCACTACACCGAGGAAGCTGCCCCTGCGTTCGGCGGAGACGATGGTCATCACTGCGCGCCTTCTGGTTACGTCGCAGCTTCCGACACTGGTCGTGTCGTGCGTCCACTTCACCTCTGGATCGACATGCCCCAGAAGGCCGTCCAGAATATCATCTGCCCGCTCCGCAGCTTGCTGCATATTCATATCTGGCCTTTCAGCCCCACCAAGTGAGGAAATATTGCGCGCGCAGCCCGCGAGCGACGCGAAAAAGATCACAACGGCGACCGAAGTAGACATTTTGCGCACTATCGATACTCCTGCGTATTGATCTTCTCTGAACGCCCTGCTGCAATCAGGGAGATGTTGTGAGTCGATGCCGCATCTCGCTTCGGATCGAAATACTGAGAATGTGCAGCGATGGACGGCCCGATGCCACCCACGGCCCCAGGCCCATCATCAACACGGAAGCGTCTGGCGCCGAATGCCTCGCTCGCCGGGTCCTTCCCGAACCAGAGGTCGTCGTCGCCTTGGTCCGCAAGGTCTCCCGCAACGTAGACCAACGGGCTGGACACGGCGGCCACCACCGCACCAACCGCCACCTGCTGCTTCGATGGCAACTTCGTCACCACATCATTTTCTGCGGCCCCCACGAATACGTGTTCCCGGCCTACTCCTAGGTCTTCAGCACGATCGACACCCACTCCGGGGCTCCCGACCAGAACGATGTCGTCAACCCCGGGAATCCCATCGCCTTGCTGAGTTGCCGCACCTACAGTTCGCGACCCGTACGAGTGCCCGATAGCCGTAAGATGGGGATCTTGGTTCTCATTCGTTGCGACCAGGCCAGCGGTAAATTCGTTGAAGTGCTTCCCACCTTCGGTCGCTCTGCCATCGCCAGCCACAGCCAAACTACTGAAGCCGTCAATACCTTGCGGCGCGTCGTACCCAAGCCAGGCGATTGAAGCACTGGAGGGATCGTGAAAGCGAGTCCCCTTCGCAGTATCCAAGGCTCGCTTCAAGTCGTTCTTCGCGAAGTCCTCATCCAGCGAAGTGTTCAATCCCGGCACGTACGCCGCAACATTCTTCGCCGTATCCGGGTTCCCGTAAGAGACGATCGCTCGCCCGTTCCCCTCGTCGCTGATGCCCAGGAGGAACATCGGCGGCTCCCCCGGCTTGGCCGCCGCCCCCAACTGCCGCTCGATCTCGCGCAGCCCCGCCAGCTGCGTCACCGACTTGTCGTCGTCCCGGCCCTCCAGCTTGCCGATCAGCAGCGACAGGTTGTCGCGATTCGCCGCGTCGCGGACCAGGGCAGGGATTCCGTCCAGGTTCCCGATCTGGTCCGGGTAGACCGCGAGGTACTCCTCGCGCTGTTCCTGGGTCAGCCCCGCCCACCAGTCGCGCCGTGCCGCCGGGGACGCGTCGCGCGGGATGGCGTCCCTGAGGTACGCGCCCGCCGCGTCCCGGACCTCTGCCGCGTCACCGGCCGCGTCCTTCCACGTGGAGGCCGGGACCTTCAGCCCCTCCTCCGCCTTCAGGCGGCGGAGGATCCCCGCGTACCGCCAGTCGATCTCGGCCGCCGTGCGCACCGCCCCGGTCACCCGGTCGGCGATGTCCTGGGCCTTGGCCACGTTGGGGTTCGGAGCGACCAGACCTGACGGAGGCACCAGCCCCTGGAGCCCGCTCGACGCCGCCGTGCCGCCCCGCAGCGGGGCGCCGTCGACCAGGCCCTCGCCCCCTGACGGGTAGGTCACCGACCCGTCCGCGTGGACGGTGTACTTCAGCGCGGCAGCATCGTCCAGCGCCTCCTTCAGCGCCCGCTGCTGGGTCTTCATCTCGTGGGCCAGGGAGTTCAGCGTCGTACGGAGAAGCCCGCACTCGGTGTACACGTACTGGAAGTTCCGCCCCAGCTGCCGCAGCCGTGCGACGGCCGCCTGCGCCGCCTCCCCCTCCTGCGTGTCGCGAAGCCCGGTGAGGAGCTGCTGCTCGATGCGGTCCCGGGCCGCGTCGGCCCGGTTGCTCGACGTGCCCCACCCGTCGGCCGCGCCCTCCAACTCGGCGCATTCCAGGTCCCGTAACTGCGCCCACGTCAGCGTCGACCTCACCGCCCCTCACCGGCGCGGGGGACGGGAACCGCAGCCAGGGACGACCTGACGGCCTCGTCGGTGGCGCCCTGTGTCCGCGCGACGGCCCGCAGACTCGCCGCCAGGCTTCCGCACTCGCTCTGCGCGGCCTGGAACCGCCGCTCCCAGGACTCCCGTACGGCCTTCAGCTCGGCAAGGGCGGTGAGCCGGCCCGCCCCCGCCATGAGCCCCGCGTGCGCGAGGGACAGCTCGCTCCGCACCGGCCCCAGGTGGGTCACCAGCTCCTCCGCACCCCCGGCGGCCCGCAGCCACGGCCCGTCGCTGTGCTTCAGCTGCGGTCCCTGAACGCCCCCGCCCGTCGGCCCCGCCGGATCACTCGGCTCGCGCATGACGGCCACACCACTCACCCCGTTCCTCGACCACGGAGCGGCACTGTGTCAAAGGCGGCCGAGCCGACACGCCGGAGCGGACCGGCCTGACGAGCCGGATCCCGGCCCCCGCAAGGGAGGGCGGGCGCCGACATCACCCGAACGCGCGACGCCCGGACCGCACGCCTCGTCTCCCCTCCCCGGTGATCACAGGGCCCCACCCGGAACCACATGTGCGCGATGCACCGTCCACCAGGGCACCAGGACACCCGCAGGAGGCCCGACCGGGCACTCCCCGACCGACCCAAGGGAGACGGCCACTCATGACCGCGGCCAGCACCCGGTTTCTCTACGTAGCCCGGCACGGCGAGGCGAGCCCCGACGAGACCGAGTTGACCGAGCGGGGCCGACAACAGGCTGCCCTGCTCGGCGAGCGGCTCCGCGGAGTTCCGCTCTCCACCGTCCACCACGGGCCCCTCCCCCGGGCCTCGCAGACCGCCCGGCTGGTCCATGAGCAGCTCGGCCGGGACGTTCCCCTGGCCGTCTCGGAGCCGGCCGGCGACCACGTCCCGTACGTCCCGCGCCGGGAGGAACTCCCGGCGGAGTCGGCGGACCGGTTCCTCGCGTTCGTGGAGCAGTTCCCGGAGGCCGAACGCAGCCAGGGACCCGAGCTGGCGGCCGCCGCGCTGGCACGGTTCACCGGGCCCGTGGAGGGTGACGAGCCGCACCACGAACTGCTCGTCACACACGCCTTCCTGGCCGCCTGGCTGGTACGGGACGCCCTCGACGCCCCGGCTTGGCGCTGGTTGGGCCTCAACCACTCCAACGCGGCCCTGACCGTCATCCGTTACTCCCCCGGCAGGCCCGCCGCCCTGCTCATGGTGAACGACATGGGCCACCTCCCTGAGGATCTCCGCTGGACCGGCTTCCCCCCGGAGCTCCGGGTCTGAACCGGGCGGCCGGTCGTCCCTCGTGCGGATGCTTGTCCCTCGTGCGGATGGTTTACGTGGCGACGCCCACGCGGTCCCCCGTGGCGCGGCCCGCACTTCGTGATCATGCGGGGCGTGATCTCCGTATACCGCGACACAGCGCGCGTCCACCGGCTGTTGATGGCCGCAGGACTCGCCGCGGCGGCCCTCGCCGCCTCCCTTCCCGCCGGGCCGAACGCCCGGGCCGCCACCCCCGCAGCCGTACCGCCGCCCCGGCCGGCCACGGCCGCCGAGACCCGCACCACCGCCTGGCTGGACACCCACACGGAGGAGGCAAGCCGGTTCTTCCGGGACCTCCCCAAGGGCGGTGACCTGCACAATCACCTCTCCGGTGCGGTACGGACCGAGTACCTCGTGCAGCTCGCGGCGGACGACGGCCTCTGCATCGACGCCACGATGACCGCCGTCGCCCCACCCTGCGGTGCCGACACACGGCCGGCCGCCGAAGCCCTCACGGACGCAGACTTCCGGCAGGAGGTCATCCGGGCCTGGTCCATGCAGGACTTCCCGCAGGGCGAGTCGGGACACGACCACTTCTTCGCCACGTTCGGAAAGTTCGGCGCCGCTACGTCGCACCGCGGGAAGATGCTGGCCGACGTGGCGGGCACCGCCGCGGCACAGAACCAGACCTACCTGGAAACCATGGTCAGCCCCGCGTCCGCGGGTGCCAAGCAGCTCGCGGCGGACGTCGGCTGGGAAGCGGACCTGGCGGCCCTGCACCGCAAGCTGCTCTCCGGCGGCCGCCTGGACCAGCTGGTGACGGCTGCGAAGCAGGAGGCCGACACCGCCGACGCGGAGTTCCGCCGCACCGCCCGCTGCGCGACCACGGCCCCCGATCCGGCGTGCCGGATCACGGTGCGCTGGGTCTCCCAGGTGTCACGCAACAGCGCCCCGGAGCGCGTCTTCACCCAGATCGCCCTGGGCCTCCGACTCGCCGAACGCGACCCGCGGTTCGTCGCCGTGAACCTGGTGCAGCCCGAGGACGGCGAGATCTCCCTGCGCGACTACCGCCTGCACATGCGCATGCTGAACCACCTGCACGGCGTCTACCCCCGCGCCCACATCACCCTGCACGCGGGCGAGCTCGTCCCCGGCCTGGTGAAGCCCGAGGACCTCACCTTCCACATCGACGACGCCGTACGCACCGGCCGGGCCGAACGCATCGGTCACGGCGTCGACCTCGTACAGGAGGAGGACTGGCGGCGCCTCGCCCGTGACATGGCGCGCCGCCAGATCGCCGTCGAGGTCCCCCTCACCAGCAACGCGCAGATCCTCCAGGTCGAGGGCGACGAGCATCCGTTCCCGGTGTACCGGAAGTACGGCGTACCCGTGGTGCTCTCCACCGACGACCCCGGGGTCTCGCGCGGCGACATCGGCCAGGAGTACCAGCGGGCGGCCCGCACCTACGGGCTCGGCTACCCGGAGCTGAAGGACCTGGCCCGGGCGTCCCTGGAGTACGCCTTCCTGCCGGGCCGCAGCCTGTGGCGTGCCGACCCCGTGCGCCAGGGCTTCCGCCCGGTCCAGGAGTGCCGGGCACCCCGGTCGGACCGCTGTGCCCGCTTCCTGGCGGACAGCCCGAAGGCCCGGCTGGAATGGGACCAGGAGCAGTCCTTCCGCACCTTCGAGGCCCGCTACACCGCCTGACCCGTCCTCCGGGGTGGCGCGGGACGACCGGCCGCGTCGCCTCGGGGCGCCGTGCGCAGGGCCGAGTGCCGGAAGGGAACGCGGACCGCCCGTCACGACGGACCGTCCCACGGACGGTCCTGAATCCCTGCACACTCCACCCAGAGGACTTTGCCGCCCTGCCCCGGCAGACCGCCCCTGATGGGATACGCGCCCCAGCTCTCCGCGCACTCCCGTACGAGCTGCAGCCCACGCCCCCGCTCGGCCAGCGCGCCCGGCTCGCTCACGGCCCCGCCGCCGAACGGGTCAGGAATCTCCGGGTTGCTGTCCCACACGCCGACCCGCACCCGGTACCGCCCGGCCCCGCGCAGACGCAGGGAGTACGGCCCCGAGGAGTGCCGGTACGCGTTGGTGACCAGCTCGCTCGCAAGCAGCTCGGCGGTCTCGACGAGGTCCCGCATGCCGTGCACCAGCAGCACGGTCCGCAGCGTGGCCCGCGCGATCCCGGGACCACGGGGATCCTGCGGAAGTTGGAGGGTGTACGCCCAGGGCGGCGTTACGGTGGCCAGAGCCATGGAAGTCTCCGTTCACGGAGGAGTGTTGGGATGTACGTCTCGCATGGCCCGGTGACGTGGCCGCTCCGTCGAGCGGGGTACTTCCGGGCCGGGTGGCCTGGCTCAGACACTAGACTCACGCAAGTATTACTTGCACCAATTGCCCGCAATCTTTAACCCGAACCACTCGTGCGAGTGACACACCGGAACGCAGTTGACCCCAGGGGGAGTTCAGTTGGCAGGCAGGGCGGCACCCACTGCACGTCGTACGCGGCTGGGCGCGGAACTGCGCAAGCTGCGCGAGCGCGCCGGGCTGACCACGACGCAGGCGGCAGACCTCCTCGGTACGAGTGCTGGGCAGCTCAGCAACATAGAGGTGGCACGGTTCGGCGTCAGTGCCGATCGCGTCCGGGTCGCGGCTCACACGTACTCCTGCACGGATCAGGCCCTCATCGAGGCCTTGGTCGACATGACAGGAGACCGCAAGCGCGGTTGGTGGGAGGAGTACAGGGAGATCCTGCCGCCGAAGCTCCTCGATCTCGCAGAGATCGAGCACCACGGCACCGGCCTGCGGGCAGCGCACAGCATGCACATCCCGGGCCTTCTCCAGACTGTCGACCACGCGCGGGCGATCTATCGGCAGGCCGTGCCCGAGATCTCGCCGCCGGACATCGAGCACCGCGTCTCGTACCGCGTGAAGCGACAAGCCGTCCTGTACCGGGAGGACGCCGTTCCGTACCGCGCCTTCATTCACGAAGCCGCCCTGCGGATGCGATTCGGTGGACCAGCTGTCGCCCACGCACAGCTCCGCCATCTGCTCGAAGCAGGCGAGCGCTCCCACGTCTCCATCCGAGTGATCCCGTTCTCCGCTACGGACTACCCAGGTTCCGGCCAGTCCCTGTACTACGTCGTGGGTCCGGTCCCTTCTCTCGACACCGCCCAGCTCGATCAGTCGCACGGGCCGGTGTTCATCGACTCCGAGGCGCAACTCGCCCAGTACCGCATGCTGCTCGGACGCCTCGACGCTGTCGCACTGCCGACGGAGCAATCGCGAGACCTCATCCACGCCATCGCACAGGAACTGTGAGGGAACGAAGATGACCGCGCCCGACTGGCAGAGGTCCTCCTACTGCGCGCAAGGGGAAGCCTGCATACACATCGCCGCCGACCAGGGATCGGTGGCCCTCACCGAGAGCGGTGACCCCAGCGGCGCGATACTCCGGACCAGCCCGGCCGCCCTGGCCGCCCTCATCCGCACCGTCAAGGAGACTCCGGGACGTGGCTGACATCCCCGCCGGCCTCGTCTGGACCCGCGCCGCCCCCGAGGACGTGGAGGGGCCCGGGCCCTGGATCGAGATCGCGTTCGGCCCGGACGACCTCGTGTACCTGCGCGAGACCGGCGCCCCCGCGACGGTGGTGACCACCACCACCGAGAAGTGGGAGGCGTTCGCCCAAGGGGTCGCGGCCGGCGAGTTCGACCACTTCGCCGGCGCGCACGCCGTCTGAGGCGCGTCACAGCAGTACTCGTGCACGGGCAGCGGACGTGTCCGCCGGTCTCACGCGCATCGAGGTCGGCCTGGGTCGCGGCCGGCAAGAGTGCCTTATACGTCACCGACGGCGGCGACCTCTCCGGGAGCGTGCACGTCGCCGGCGGTATCGCTCTGCGCCGGGCCGCCGTCTGCCGTCATGCCGTCATGCCGTCGACCGTGATCGAGGCCACTGGCAGTGCACCCGCCGTTGACACCGGCGAGACGGGGTTGGTTGGCTGGAGCCGAGGGGAACAAGCGCTTACAGGCCGGACTTTGGAGCGTGCTGGTGGAGCTCTCGCGTCGTTCCGCACTGTCCGTGATCCCTGCCGCCACGCTCTGGGCGCTGTCCCGGTCCCTGCGGGCCGGTGCGGTGCCCCGGCCCGCTCCGGCCGCCGCACCGGGCACCCCGACGTCTGCGGACGAGGAGGCGGCCACTCTCCTCGGCAACACCGTCGCGGTCTTCGCCGGCACCCCCGGATCGAACGCCCGCCCCGAGGTCGCACCGAAACTCGCCGCGCTGCGGGAGACGGCAGCGGCCCGACTCACCGCGATGGACGGCGCCGGGCGGGACGAAGTCTTCGCGGGCCTCCCTCTCGGCACCAGCGATGCCCACCTGAGCACGACGTACCAGTACCTCTACGAGACGGCCCTCGCCGCCTCTCTCCCCGGCCCGACCGGGGTCCCCGGCCCGGGCGACGACGCCACGGCGGTCCGGCGCCGGGTTCTCGACGCCCTCGTCCGGCTCCACGACGGCTGGTTCGGCGACCAGTCGAAGGGCTACTACGGCAACTGGTTCCACTGGGAGATCGGGATCCCGGCCTACGTGACCAAGACCCTGGTCCTCCTGAGGGACGAGGCCGCGCTCCACCGCCCGGACCTCACCGCGACCTACGTCGCCTCCATGGACGCGTACCTCCGCAACGGCAAGGACGGCGACGTCGATCTCGACTCCCGCTTCCACACCGGCGCCAACCTCGCCGACATCACGACCAACCGGATCCTCCAGGGCGCCCTGCTGGGCGACGACACCCGCATCACGAAGGCCCTGGCCGACCAGTTGACCGTCTTCGCGACCATCGACCCCTACCGGCTGCTCCACGGGGTGACCGACGGCTTCTACGCCGACGGTTCGTTCGTCCAGCACGGCTCCGTCGCCTACACGGGTTCGTACGGCAAGGGCCTGCTGACCCGCGTCGTCCAGACCATCAAGATCCTCGACGGCACCGACTACGTACCCGACGGCAGCCTGGTCGGCGTCGTACAGGGCTGGGTCGCCGACGGGTTCGCCCCGCTCGTCTTCGAGGGCTGGATGATGGAGGTCGTCAAGGGCCGCGCCGTCTCACGGACGGGCACGGGGTACGCCGACGCCGCCGCCGTCGTGGAGGCCGTCGTCGACCTCTCCGCGTACACGGACCGCAGCGGCACCGAGGCCCTGGAGAGCTACGTCAGACACGTCCGGCAGACGTCGAAGGCGGCCCTCGACCCGACGTCCTTCGTGTCCCCCGTGAGCATCGCCCGCCACGCCGACATCCTGAACTCCCCGGGGCCCGCCGAGGACCTCGCCGCCCCCGCCTCCCACGGCGCGTTCAACGCGATGGACCGGACCGTCCACCGCCGACCCGGATACGCCTTCGCCCTCGCCCGCAGCTCCTCGCGCGTCAGCATGTACGAGTACATGAGCGGCGAGAACCTGATGCCGTGGTTCCAGGGCACGGGCGCGCACTACCTCTACCTCTCGGGCGAGGACCAGCGACAGGCCTTCGGCATCGACTACTTCACCGCTGTCGAGCCCCACCGCCTCGCGGGCGTCACCGCTCCTGTGGAGGCACGGCACAGCATCCCCGAGCTCTACGGCACCGCCTGGTACGACAACCCCGAGCGCGGCTTCACCTCGTCCTCCGAGTCGCAGAACACGTACGTCTACTTCCCGCGCGCCACCCACCCGTACTCCGGAGGCGTACGCCTCGGTGCCTACGGTGCGGCCGGTCTCGTCCAGTCCGACGACGCGGCGTACGCCGCCCTGCAGGAGGGCTCACTGCCCGGCGACTTCGTCGCCTACCGGGCCGCGCGCGCCACCAGGTCGTGGTTCATGTTCGACGACGAGATCCTGGTGCTCTCCGCGGGCGTGACCGGCCTGGCGGGCCGCGCGGTGACCACGACGGTCGACAGCCGCATCGCGGCCCCCGCCTCGCCTGTCTCCGTCACGGGCGGGCTGCGCGACGGGTCGCCCTGGAAGAGGACCGGGGCCGCTCCTCCGGCCTGGCTGCGGTACGCCGACGACAGCAGGAGGACCGCGGTCGGGTACGTCTTCCTGTCCGGCCCGGCCCCGGTCGTCGCCCTCGACACGGTCACCCGCAGCCGGCGCCTCGTACGTCTCGCCAACGCGGACACGGCGGTGACCAAACAGGTCTTCACCGTGTCCTACGAGCAGGCCGCCGGAGAGCGGCCCGCCGCCATGGCACACGTCCTCGTCCCGAACGCCTCGGCAGAACAGCCGGCGTCCTACGCCGACGGCCGCCTCTCCGTGCTGTCCAACACGGTCCGGCTGCAGGCGGCGGCACACAGGGACCTGGGCATCACCACCGCGAACGCCTTCACCCCGGGGACCCACCGGGCGGGCCGGCTCTCGGTCGACGGGCCTGCCTCGGTCATGGTGCGCCGGAGCGCGGGCGGCACGTACACCCTCGCGGTCTCCGACCCGACGACGACACGGCACACGGTGTCGGTCACCCTCCACGGACACCCCCTGCGTACGGTCTCCCGCGATCCCGGCGTCCGTGTCCGCCCCGTCCCGGGTGGCACCCGCGTCGACGTCACGACCCACCAGGCCTACGGCCTCAGCCTCACGGCGACGCTGCGCGAGAGCCCCTGAGAACCCACCCGGGCAGGGAACGCGGGCGAGCAGAGGCCTCACCGTCGGACCTGACCTGACCGGCGGACAGCCCGCCCCCGGCGGCCGCACCTTCGCGACAGGGGCGCGCGCTTCGTGCGGCCCTCCCGCCCCAGGAGTCGGGCCCGTCCGGCGAACCGAGGACGTGGCCTCCGAGACGCCGGCACGCTGACACCGTCAGCGCGTGGCGTCACGCTTCCTGACGTCACGCGGGTGAGTATGTGCGGACCCAGCCCTCTTCCCGCACCGAGGCGATGCGATGTCCGACCGCGCCGACCATGCCCGCCGAAGGGGCACCGCGCCGAGGCCGGCCTCGCGGTACCGACCCCGGGAGCAGTCGCTGTTCAGCGTCGTCTACGGCCTGGTGCTGGCCAGCGCCCTCGTGGCAGCACTGGACCCGGCGGGCGAGGAGGCCGATCCCGGCCCGGACGCGCTGTGGGTGGTGCTCACCGCGCTGGCGGCGGGCGCCGCCCATGGGTACGCGCACGTCATCGCCCAGCGCGCGTCCGCCGACGGGACGGCCGCCCCGGGCAGGCTGCGACTGGTGCTCGCCGAGTGGCCCCTGCTCGCCGCCGTACTGCCCACCGTGGGCATGCTGCTTGCCGCGGCCGCCGGGTGGTGGGCAGAGTCCACGGCCGTGGACACAGCCCTGCTGGTCAACACCGTCGCCCTGTTCGGCTGGGGCGCCTGGGCCGCCCGCACCGCCGGGCACGGCTGGCCGTCCGCATGCCGGGCGGGAGGCATGGACATGCTGATCGGCCTGCTGATCGTCGCCGCGGACGCCCTGATCAAGTAGCCGGCCCGCCAGGCGGAAGGACGTCGAACGTCCGGGGACACGATCCAGGACGATCACGGTGGAACAATCCGACGATGACCTCATCATCGGACACGATCAACGCATCAGCTGCCGGCACCTGGACACTCGGTGATCTGACGGTCAACCGGATCGGCTTCGGCGCGATGCGCCTGACGCAGGACGGCGCGGCGTTCGCACAGGGCCCCTCCAGCGATCGCACCCGGGTCCTGGACCTCCTGCGCCTCGCCCTCGATCTCGGCGTGAACCACATCGACACCGCCGCGTTCTACTTCTCGCCGCTGCGGTCCGCCAACGAACTCATCAACAGCGCACTCGCCCCCTACGCGGACGACCTGGTCATCACCACGAAGGTCGGGCCCGGTCGCGACCCGTCCGGCGCATGGACCTGGGCCACCCCGGAGCAGCTGCGCGGACAGGTCGAGGAGAATCTGCGCCAGCTCGGCCGCGACCACCTGGACGTGGTGAACCTGCGCATCGCGCGCTCCCGTACGTCCGAGTCCGTCGCCGACCACTTCGGCGCCCTGGCCGAACTCCGCGAGGCAGGCCTCATCCGCCACCTGGGCCTGTCCAACACCTCCCCGGAGCAGCTCGCCGAGGCCCGGAGCATCGCACCCGTCGTCTGCGTGCAGAACATGTACAGCATCGACTCGCCCGCCGAACACCACGCCTTCCTCCGCACCTGCGGCGAACAGGGCATCGCCTTCGTGCCCTTCTTCGCCATCGCCGGCGCGGGGCAGGAAGGCGGCGCGACCACCGCCGACAGCGAGTCCCTGCTCAGCGTGGCGCGCACCCACGGGGTGACACCGGCTCAGGTCCGCCTGGCCTGGACACTCCACCAGGGACCGCACGTCCTGGCCATCCCGGGCACCGGGAACCCGGACCACCTCGTCGAGAACGTGGCCACGGGCACCCTGCGGCTGAGCGCCGACGACCTGGCCCTCCTCGCACCGTGACCCCTCCCCCTCGACACCCGCGCACCCGCGCACCCGATCGACCACAGATGGAAGGACGAGCGGTCGTTCGCCGAGAGGACCGGGCACCGTCACCCCTGGGGCGACTTCGAGCCACCCTCCGGCTGAACCATTCCGCCCTGGCACCCGAAACCACTGCGCACCGGGCAACGCCCCGCAAGGCCGCAACGCCTTCCCCGCCCAGCACCTGACGGCCCGTCCACCGGAAGCCACCGGCGCACGGACGGCTCTCGAACAGCGCGTACGAATCCCCCGTCCTCCGCGAACGCACCGACCGCATCCGGAACCATGGCCACCGTCGTTGCTAGCCGTCACACCGCGTGATACACAGAGTAACCGCGCATATGCGGGCGGAACCCCACACGAGTCGCAGGTCAGAGCGGCCCCTCCGGTCAAACGTGCGAGATCCGGGTAAAGAGACCCGGGAAGGCGTCGTGCGATGCCGGTTTCATCAGCGAAGATAGAGACCGACCCGTGTCGCACGGCACGGGATGCGAACTACCCAACAGGGGCGGTGACTTACATGATCCTGGCAGCTGAAAAGGGCGACATCACCACCATCATCGGCGGAATCGCCCCGAACTGGGGGCCGTTCGGGACTCTGGGCAACGAGGCGCGCATCATGATCGAAGTGGTGATGGCGGTGGCCATCCTGCTCTGCCTCGGCATCGCGATCTGGGGTGCGGCCAAACAGCGCATCGGCGCGACGGCGCTGCGCGACACGTTCAGCGCGGAACAGGGCAAGGGCCTCATCGTGGCGGGGCTGACCGGCGTCTTCATCATCGGATCGCTGGGCACGCTGTTCACCATCGTGTACGGGATGGCTGTCTGACCTTCTGTCAGTCCTGTACCTGCCCGCGGGCCTGTCCCCCTTCACCCACCATCCGTCCGTCGTGCCCACCGGCAGAGGTTGCGTCCCCTGATGTCCAGTCACCACACCGCACTCACGCGGACCCCGGTACCGCTACCGTCGTACTACGCGGAACTTCACACGGCTGAGGGGACGGACGCGGCATGAGCCAGGGCGATGAGCGCGGCTACGGCGGCCATGAGCCGGGCGGTCGCACGGACGATGCGTACAGCACCCTCGGCGGGACACGCCAGACGCGCACACGCCTTCCCGGCGGCGACGAGGGCGACGGCTACGGCCGTCGGCCCGCCCGGAACTCCCGCTCCCTGGTCATGGTGGTGGGCGTGGTGGTCCTCCTGATCGCGGCGATCGCGTTCGCGAACCAGGGCGGGGGCAGCACCTCGGGCGACGGCGGTGAGCCGAAGTCGGACGCGGCGGGGGCGGGCCCCACGGCCGCCACGGGCACGAAGCCGGTCCAGGGCAAGAACGGCACGATCGCCTCGGGCTTCGCGCACGACGAGCAGGGGGCGCAGAGCGCGGCGGCGAACTACGCGGTGGCGCTGGGGTCCGCGGAGATGTTCGACAAGACGAAGCGTGACGGCATCCTTGACGCGGTCATCGCGCCAGCGTCCATCGACAAGTTCCGGACGACGCTCGACAAGGCGTACTCGACGGAGTTCTTCAGGAACGTCGGCCTCAACGACGACGGAACCACCCCCGCCGACTTCGCTTTCATCTCGCGCACCACACCCATCGGGACCAAGGTGACGAAGTCGTCCACCGACAGCGTGACCGTCGATGTCTGGTGCTCCGGACTGATCGGCTTGGCCGGCGAAGGGTCTACGAAGCCCGTCACGGACGGCTGGTTCACCATCACCATGGAACTCCAGTGGGTCAACGGCGATTGGAAGGCCATCACTCACTCGCAGAAGGATGGCCCTGCCCCCGTGGGCGGCGACAACAGAGCATCCAGCGCCGACGAGATCGCCGGCGCGGTCAATGGGTTCGGAGGCTTCACCTATGCCCGGTAAGCCCTGGCCCCGTCTGCGCTCCGGCGTTGCGCTCCTGGCCGCGCTGCAGACCTCGCTCATCGTGTTTGCCACGAAGGCCGCAGCCGACCCAACGCCCACGCCGAGCCCGAGCAGCAGCAACAACCGCTGTGACCTGATCTACGGTGCTGCCCGTGACTACTGCGAGGACGGCGAAGCCGGCGCGGCCGACCGCAGCACACCCCCCGTCACCGACGACGCCCTCGACCCCCTCTCCTCCCTGGCCCGCGGCTGCGCCGACGCCGCCGTCTACCTCGTGCGCGAGCTCAGCAAGGCAGTCGACAGCACCGCGACCGTCGACTTCACCAACTCGACCTTCCGCCTGCAGTACGCCGTCGTCTTCGCCGCCTCCACCATCCTCACCCTGGTCCTGTGGCTCTTCGCCGTGGCCAAGCGCGCCATCAGGGGCGTGCCGTTCACGACCGCCATCTCCGAGGCCGTCGGCTTCCTCTGGCTCACGGTCCTGGCCTCGGCCTTCACGCCGCTCATCCTGTACGTGGTGGTCTCGGCCACCGACGGTGTCACCGAGGTCATCTCAGCCGCCACGGGCGGACAGAACGATGTCTTCTTCGGGTCCTTCGCCGAGGCGCTCAAGAAGGGCGACGACATCGGCGGCGGGCCGGTCATGCTGATCGTCGTCTCGCTCGTGTCGATCCTCGCCGCCGGCATCCTGTGGCTGGAGCTCGTGATCCGGGCCGCCCTGCTCTACGTGGGCGCCCTTCTCGGCGTCGTCGTGTACTCCGGGCTGGTCGACAAGAACATGTGGGGCCACGTCCGTCGCTGGGCGGGGATCATGATCGCCGTGATCATGGTGAAGCCCGTCATCGTCATCGTGCTCGGTCTGGCCGGGGCGCTCTCGGCGGACGACGGCCCGAACGCCTTCTCCGCCGTGGTCTCCGGTCTCTCCATCATCCTGCTGGCCATCTTCGCCTCCGCCATGATCTACCGTTTCGTCCCCGGCTTCGGTGACGAGATCCAGGGCGCCCGGACCAACCGCAAGCAGGCGACCGACGGCTCCCAGGCCGCCGCCATGATCAGCTCGCCCGCCGCTCTCGTCTCCCAGGGCATCAAGACGCACAGCGGCCGCGGCGGCGGCGGTGAGGGCGGTGGCGGGGGCGGCGGAGCCCGCCCGGCCAACCCGGTCAGCGGCGGTGTCGCCGCACACAGCTCCCGCAACCCGGGCGGCGGTGGCGGCACCGCCGCGCCCTCGCCCCGCAGCGGGTCCGGACCCACCTCCGGCACCCCCCACGGCAGCCGCTCCCCGCGCGGAGGCGGTTCAGGCAGCACAGGCAGCACGAACACAGGAGGTGGAGGGCGTTGACGATCCAGTCCCACACGATCGCGCCCCGCCGCACGTATCTCATCGGCCGGGCCCGGCCGAACGCGATCGTCGGCAAGAACCGTGAGACGGGTGAGATCGCGCTGATCATCGCCGGGGCGTTCCTCGGCATGATGAGCGGCCTCCTCGTCCCGGCCCTCTCCCTGCGGATCGTGTCCCTCGTGGGCTTCCCCATGCTGGCCCTGGCCGTCGTGTACGTCCCCTACAAGGGCCGCACCTTCTACAAGTGGTTCGAGATCAACCGCAGCTTCAAGCGCACCCTGCGCCGCGGCACGGCCTACCGCTCCTCCGCCATGGAGGCCGGAGTCGGCGCCGACGGGCGCGAGGTGGAGATCGGGCCGCCGCCCGGCATCGGCCGGATCAGCTGGCTCGCCGCGCCGTTCGGCCCCGACGAGATCGCCGTGCTGCTGCACGCCGACCGGCGTACGGTCACCGCCGCCATCGAGATCGAGGGCCCCGGCGTCGGCCTGCGCGACAGCGAGGACCAGGAGGCCCTGGTCGACCGCTTCGGCACCCTGCTCAAGCACGTGGCCAACGGCGACGGCTTCGTGACGCGCCTCCAGATGCTGGCCCGTACGCTGCCCGCCGACCCCGACGCACACGCCAAGGACGTCGCCCAGCGCGGCGACAGGTCCGCGCCCGGCTGGCTCCAGGACTCCTACGACCAGCTCCAGTCCATGGTCTCCACCTCCAGCGAGCAGCACCGCGCCTATCTCGTCGCCTGCATGCACTACAGCCGCGACCTGGCCGCCGAGGCCAACGCCATGGCCCGTGCCGTCCGCCCCCAGGGAGGACGCAAGGTCGACCGCGACTCCGGTCTCGCCGTCGTCATGGCGCGCGAGCTGACGGACATCTGCGCCCGGCTCGCGGAGGCCGACATCCGAGTCCGCCAGCCGCTCGGCCAGAGCCGGCTGGCCTCGCTCGTGCACTCGATGTACGACCCCGACCACCCCATCGACCACATCCAGGCGATGACGAAGCGCAACGCCTGGCCGGCCGAGCTGGACGCGGTCGAACCGACGTTCCTGCAGGCCAAGACCCGTGAGTCGACGACCCGCGCCCCCTGGTGCCACTCCACGGCCTGGGTGAAGGAGTGGCCGATGACCCCGGTCGGCGTCAACTTCCTGGCCCCGCTCCTCGTCCACACGCCCGACGTGATCCGCACGGTCGCGGTCTGCATGGACCTCGAACCCACCGAGCTCGCCATCGAGCGGATGCTGACGGAGAAGACCAACGACGACGCCGAGGCCAGCCGTCAGGCCAAGATGAACCGCACGGTCGACCCGCGCGACATCGCCGCCCACGGCCGGCTCGACCAGCGGGGTGAAGATCTCGCGAGCGGCGCGGCCGGGGTGAATCTGGTGGGGTACATCACCGTGTCGTCCCGGTCCCCCGAGGCCCTCGCCCGCGACAAGCGGACCATCCGCGCCTCGGCCGGAAAGTCGTATCTGAAGCTGGAGTGGTGCGACCGCGAGCACCACCGTGCCTTCGTGAACACCCTGCCGTTCGCCACCGGCATCCGACGCTAACGAAAGGGCAGTCACGCCATGCGAGATCCGCTGTCCGCGATGTCGGATGCCTTCACCACCTTCCTCTTCGGGAAGGTGGAGACGACCCGGCTGCCGGTGCGCACGTCGACGGGCCAGGCCCAGGCCGTCTACCTGCCGACCGCCGCGCCCGGCCTCGGCGACTCGGGCGTGATCATCGGGCGTGAGGTGTACTCGGGCAAGGGCTACATCTACGACCCGTTCCAGCTGTACGGGCAGCAGCTCCCCGCCCCGCACTGGCTGGTTCTCGGCGAGTCCGGCAACGGCAAGTCGGCGCTGGAGAAGACCTATGTGCTGCGCCAGCTCCGCTTCCGTGACCGCCAGGTCGTCGTCCTGGACGCCCAGGGCGAGGACGGCGTGGGCGAGTGGAATCTCATCGCCGAGGAGCTGGGGATCACCCCCATCCGGCTGGACCCGACGGCCGCGCTGAACGACGGGATCCGGCTCAATCCGCTCGACCCGTCGATCACCACGACGGGGCAACTCGCCCTGCTCCGCACGATCATCGAGGTCGCCATGGGTCATGGCCTCGACGAGCGGTCCGGCTTCGCGCTGAAGGTCGCGCACGCCTACGTCAGCAACACCCTGACCAGCCGGCAGCCGGTCCTGATGGACATCGTGGAGCAGCTGCGCCACCCGAAGCCCGAGTCCGCCGAAGCGATGAACGTGGACATAGACGATGTCCGTGCCTGGGGCCTGGACGTCGCCCTGGTCCTGGACCGGCTCGTCGACGGTGACCTGCGCGGCATGTTCGACGGCCCGACCACGATCGGCATCGACCTCGACGCCCCGCTGATCGTCTTCGACCTCTCGCACATCGACCGCAACTCCATCGCGATGCCCATCCTCATGGCGATCGTCGGCGTGTGGCTGGAACACACCTGGATCAGGCCCGACAGGAAGAAGCGCATCTTCCTCGTGGAGGAGGCCTGGCACATCATCAACTCCCCGTTCGTCGCCCAGCTCTTCCAGCGGCTGCTGAAGTTCGGGCGGCGCCTCGGGCTGTCCTTCGTGGCGGTCGTCCACCACCTCAGCGACGTCGTCGACGGGGCCGCGGCGAAGGAAGCGGCGGCCATCCTGAAGATGGCCTCCACCCGCACGATCTACGCCCAGAAGGCGGACGAGGCCAGAGCGACGGGCAAGGTCATCGGCCTGCCCAGGTGGGCGGTCGAGATCATCCCGACGCTGACCCCGGGCATCGCCGTCTGGGACGTCAACGGCAATGTGCAGGTCGTCAAACACCTGATCACCGAGGCGGAACGCCCCCTGGTCTTCACCGACCGTGCGATGACCGAGGGTTCCGCGGCCGATCTGCTCCCCGAGGACATCCGCGCCGCGGAGCTGGAGGCGGAGCAGCGGGCGGCACGGATCGAGCACCAAGCACGGCTGAACGATCCGTCCGAGTCAACGGTGGCCTGACATGGCACGCCAGGCACCATCGGGTACGGGGCGCGGCGGCGAGGGGCAGGGCGGCATCCCCGACGGCCTGCTGATCGGTCTCCTGGCCTTCCTCTTCGCGCTGATGGTGCTTGCCTGGACGGCCACCGGACTGGCCGGGCTGTTCGCCCACGGTGGCTGGCCCGACGGCGTCACGTTCATGCGGACACCACTGGCCCTGCGCGCCCTGGCGGGCGAGCCGACGGACCTGGCGGGCGCCTGGCCCGACACCCCGCCCTCGGCGCTCTCCGGGTACGGGCTGTTCTGGGGCCTGCTCATCGGCGAGGTGATGGTGCTGCTGGTCCTTTCGGTGTTCGCGGTGGGCGTGGTGACGCGCTGGCGCCTCCTGCGGAAGCAGCGGCACGCTGCCACGGCCCCGTACGAATCCGGGCAGGACGTCGTAGGCGCCCGGCCCACCGCCCAGGAGCCCGGCACAGGAGCCCGGCCCGCCGAGGCGCCCATGTCTCCCGCAGAGGCGTCCCCGGCCCCCGCCCCGACGGCCTTCGAGGCCGCCCCGACCCCCGCGTACGCCCCCGGGCAGCCCCTCGCCGCGTACGTGGCACGCGACCCCTCCCCGTTGGTGCCCACGCCCCGGACCCCGCACCTCCTCTACGGCGCCTCCGCCACCCGGCGCCCCGCAGTCGTCCAGGCCATCCGGGACGCCGAAGGCCCCGCCCTCGTCGTCACGTCGGACCCCACGGTCTGGGCCGAGACGAAGGACGCCCGCGGCAAGCTCGGCCCCGTCCCCGTCTACGACCCGGGTCACCTCTGCGACACCCCTGACCGTCTCCACTGGTCGCCCACCGCCGGCTGCGAGGACTCCGCCACGGCGGCCGCACGGGCCGCCGCGCTCCTCACCCCGGTCCGCCCCACGGCCAGGATCGACGCGGCCGTCGCCGACACCGCGCAGACCCTGCTCCAGTGCTGGCTGCACGCCGCCGCCGTGGACGGCCGCCCCTTCCGGCAGGTCCACCGCTGGGCCTCCGGCGCCGGCGGCCACGAACCGGTGCGCCTGCTCCGCACGCACCCCAGGGCCGCCTCGGGGCTCGCCGGTCTCCTGGAGTCGGCACTCACCGCGTACCCCGAACGCCGGGAGGTGGCCCAGGAACTGACCGTACGGGCCTTCGCGGCCCTCTCCTCGGTCCACATCCGTGAGGCGTGCACACCGAACCGAGCCGATGCGCTCGTACTGGATTCTTTTGCACGCGAAGGGGGAACGCTCTATCTGGTCGGTGAACCCATCGAGGATCCCCGGCACCATCCCGGTGCGATGCCCCTGCTCACCGCACTCGCCTCGCACGTGGTCGAGCACGGCCGCCGCATGGCCGCACGGTCAACCGACGGTCGGCTCGACCCACCAATGACGCTCGTCCTCGACGACGTCGCCGCCGTGGCTCCGCTCCCCCAGCTCCCGGAGCTGCTGTCGACCGGCCAGGACCAGGGGATGCCTGCTCTGGTCCTGCTCCGCTCCGAGGAACAGGCCCGCGCCCGCTGGCGGGACCCCCTCCCCTCGCCCGGACCTCACTGACCCGCGCGGCCGCACGCTCACCCCCGGCCGCGGACCGGCCGCAGGATCTCGAACTCCAGCTCCAACGACGTCGGATCGCCCTTCATCGGCAGCGTCGCACCGGTCGGGGCGAAGCCGATCCGGCGGTAGGAGGCAGCCGCACGCGCGTTGGACTCGTGGACGTAGAGCCGCACCCGCTCCAGGGGCGGCCCCGCCAGCGACCAGGACCAGTCGATCGCCTCGCGGAACAGGGCGTCCACCACGCCCCGCCCCCGGTGCTCGGGCCGCACGAACACCCCCACCAGATGGGCCTGATCGACCTCGGCCGCCTCCCCGAAGCCGGGCTCGGCCGCCGGCCGCTCGACGAGCACCGACACCGTCCCCGCCCAGCGGCCGTCAGGCGCCTCGGCGACGAACTGCCTGACGTGCACGCCCGAGGCGGCGCCCGCCGTCCGCTCCTGCCAGAACGCGTCGGGCCTGGCCCGCGCATGCTCGTACGTCTCGAGGAACGCGATCGAGGCCACGGGGTCCTTCAACGACGCCAGCCTGATCTCCCTGGCCCGCTCCCACTCACCGGCCCGCACCGCACGCACGACATAGTCCATCCGCCGATCCTGCCGTGCGGCCCATGCCCCGGCAAACGGAATACGCCGGGCCGTCAGCCGTCCAGTGACATAACGTTCTTGGCATGCGCCGCGGAGGCCTCCGCGGCAGGCCCACCGGGACTCCCGGTGGCCAACGACTGGTTCAGAGCGACGAAGGGGCGCATCCGCTCCTCGTAGCGGGCGAAGGCGGCCGTGTGGTCACCGGGAGAGGCGCCCCGCATAGCCCTCCCCGCTCCCGTCATACCCCGGTACTACAGCATCCCAGGTCTCCAGCCCCCGGTCGGACGACGGCCGGGCGCCGTCTCCGTAGCGTCGACGCCATGATCAGGGCACACGAACTCACCAAACGCTACGGGGACTCCACCGTCGTCCACGGACTCGACTTCACCGTCCGGCCGGGCGCCGTCACCGGCTTCCTCGGCCCCAACGGCGCCGGGAAATCGACCACCATGCGCATGCTGCTCGGCCTGGACGCCCCCAGCAGCGGCCGGTCCACCATCGGGGGCCGCGACTACACCACCCACCCCGCACCGCTCACCGAGGTCGGGGCCCTCCTCGAAGCCCGCTCCGTCCATCCCGGACGCACCGCCTTCCACCACCTCATGGCGCTCGCCCACACCCACGGCATCCCCCGCAGCCGCGTCGAACACGTCCTGGACCTGGCCGGTCTCACCGGAGCCGCCCACAGACGGATCAAGGGCTTCTCCCTCGGCATGGGGCAACGGCTCGGCATCGCCGCCGCACTCCTCGGCGACCCGGCCGCCCTCGTCCTGGACGAACCCGCCAACGGGCTGGACCCCGAAGGCGTCCTCTGGATCCGCAACCTGCTCACCTCCCTCGCCGCGGAGGGCCGGACCGTCCTCGTCTCCTCCCACCTCATGAGCGAGATGGCGCTCACCGCCGACCGCCTCGTGATCATCGGCCGCGGCCGGCTCCTCGCCGACACCACCGTCACCGAGCTGACCCGCGCCGCCGGCGGCGCCTCCGTCAAGGTCGTCACCCCACAGGCCGACACCCTGCGCACCCTGCTGACCGGCCCCGGCGTACGGATCACCACCGCCGCCGCCGGCGAACTGACCGTCCACGGCACCGACGCCGCACACATCGGTCGCACCGCCGCCGAACACGCCGTCCCGCTCCACGAACTCACCCCGGGGGCCGTCTCCCTGGAACAGGCCTTCATGGACCTCACCCAGGAGTCCGTCGAGTACCGGACCACCACACCCACCGGAGCCCCCGCATGACCACCGCCACCGCACACGCCCCGTACCGCGTCACACCGCGCCGCGTCCTGCGCTCCGAGTGGCACAAGCTCTGGTCCCTGCGCTCCACCTGGATCACGCTCCTGTCCGCATCGGCCGTCGTCCTCGGAGTGGGCCTCCTCATGGGCGCCACCTACACCTCGGACGGCGGGGACTCCGACATCGACACCGTCGTCCTCGTCCTCTACGGCACCCTGCTCGGCCAGCTGTGCGTCACGGTCCTCGGCATCCTCGTCACGGCCGGCGAGTACTCCACCGGAATGATCCGGGCCTCACTCACCGTCGTACCGCGCAGACTTCCCGTCCTGTGGGCCAAAGCAGCCGTGTTCGCCGTCGTGGCCTTCACCTGGATGCTCACCACCGCACTGATCACCTTCGTGGCCGCGCAACTGCTCCTGCGGGACACCGACCAGGCCGCCGGACTGACCGACCCGGGCGTCCTCGGCGCCATCACCGGCAACGCGGCCGGCATCACCCTGCTCAGCCTCGTCGCCCTCGGACTCGGCGCCGCCCTCCGCTCCGTGCCCGGCAGCATCGGGGCCCACCTCGGCTGTGTCCTGATTCTCCCCGAGGTGCTGGGCATGCTTCCGTACGATGCCGTGGACAGCGCCCTGAAGTACTTCCCCACCCAGGCGGCGGGAGCGCTCGGCACGGCGACCCCCATCCCGGGCACCGCGGCCACCGGCCCCGCCCTGCTCGCCCTGTGCCTGTGGGCCGCGGCCTCCCTGGGGACGGCGGCAGTGCTCCTGCGCCGACGTGACGCGTGACCGGACGGTGAGGCACAGCTCGTGACGGACCACCGGACAGCCGCCCCGGCAGCGGCCGACGCGAACCGGCAGCCCGGGCACCCGGCCACGGACACCGCCCGCCTGACCCTCTACGTCCAGGTCCTCATCCAGCGGTTGCGCGCCCTCGACCGCCGCCGTCCGCTGCCCTGGGACCTCACGGTCACGGGCTTCTGGGTCATCTTCGCGGTGCTCGACTACACCACCGGCGGGTGGCGCACCGTCGCCCGCGACGTCGAGGCCCCGGAACCCCTGGTCCTGCTGATGAGCCTGTGCTTCTCCGTACCCCTGCTGTGGCGCCGGAGCCACCCGCTCACGGTCCTCGTCCTCATGGCACCCGTCTCCCTGGTCAACATCTGGACGGGCGCCGTCGTCCAGGCCGCCTTCCTCCAGCTGATCCCCGCCTACACGATCGGGCTCCGGCTGCCGCTCAAGACCCTGGCCCGGTCAGGGCTGCTGATGTGCCTCCCCGTGGCGGTGGGCGCCATCCGGATACCCGGCACCGCGGACCGCCAACTCGTCTCCTACCTCTGGGGCTTCGCCTTCGTCGCGCTGCTCGCCATCGCGGTGCGCACCCGGCGGGAGTACACCGAGGCCCTCGTCGAACGCGCTCACCGGCTCGAACGCGAACGGGACCAGCAGGCCCGACTCGCCGGAGCCGCCGAACGCGCCCGCATCGCACGGGAGATGCACGACATCATCGGTCACAACCTGTCCGTCATCACCGGCCTGGCCGACGGCGGAGCGTACGCGGCGGCCAAGAACCCCGAACGCGCCGGCCAGGCACTCGAGGCCATCGGCACCACCAGCCGGCAGGCTCTGGCAGAACTCCGCCGCGTGCTCGGAGTCCTGCGGGACCCGGACCCCGGCGCCGAACGCTCACCCCAGCCCTCCCTCGCGGACCTGGACGCCCTGTTGGACGGCGTACGGGAGGCAGGACTCCCCGTCCGTCTGACCGTCCGGGGCGAGCCACCGCCCGAGACCGCCTCACCGGGCCGCCAGCTCGCCGTCTACCGCGTGGTCCAGGAATCCCTCACCAACACCCTCAAGCACGCGGGCCCCGAGGCCACGGCCGAGGTCGTCCTCACCTACACGCCCACCGGGCTCGACGTCCGCACCACCGACACGGGACGCCGCCAGGCAGCTCCCCCGGACGCAAGGACGGGCCCCCACACCGGCCGGGGCATCGGCGGAATGCGGGAGCGCGCCTCGCTCCACAACGGCACACTCGAAGCGGGCCGGCTCCCCGCCGGCGGCTGGCAGACACGCCTTCGCCTTCCCCTGGAGGACGCACCCCCGTGACGACGGTACTCATCGCCGATGACCAGGCCATGCAGCGCTTCGGCTTCCGCATGCTGCTGGAGAGTCAGGACGACATGACGGTCGTCGGTGAAGCGGCCAACGGCACGGAAGCCGTGGGCCTGGCGGCCCGCCACCACCCGGACGTCGCCCTGATGGACATCCGGATGCCCGGCCTCGACGGCATCGAGGCGACGCGGCGCATCATCGCGTCGGGGTCCCCCACCCGCGTCCTCATCGTGACGACGTTCGACCTGGACGCGTACGCCTACGACGGCCTGCGGGCCGGCGCGAGCGGCTTCCTCGTCAAGGACGCCCTGCCGGAGGAACTCCTCTCCGGCATCCGGGCCGTCGCGAGCGGCGACGCGGTCGTCGCCCCGAGCCTCACCCGCCGCCTCCTCGACGCCTACGCGCACCACCTGCCGGCCGTGCCCGGCGGCCTCCCAGGCACAGGAGACCCGCGCATCGCCTCACTGACGGAGCGGGAGAGGGAAATCCTCACGGTCATCGGCCAGGGCTGGACGAACAACGAGATCGCCACCCGCCTCCACCTCGCCGAGTCCACGGTGAAGACCCACGTCACCCGCATCCTCGCCAAGACCGGATCCCGGGACCGCGTCCAGGCCGTCATCCTGGCCTACGACTGCCGCCTGGTGAACGCCCGCTAGCTGTACGCCCACCGAATTCTGAGCCGGCCGGGGAGTTCGCCGTACTCGCACCACCGCCACGCAGTAGGGTGAATCGGTGGCCTCCCTGCCGGACAACCCGTCACCGCTGATCCGCGACGGCGACCGCGACACGGCCGTGCACCGTCTGCAGGACGCTTACGCCGTAGGACTCATCTCCCACGAGGAGTTGGACGAGCGCCTCCACCGCGTGCTGACCGCCAACGTCCAGGACGAGCTCACGTCGGCCCTGGCCTCACTGCCTGGTGAGCACCCGGGCACCACGTCGACGATCGCCGCCGCCGGTCGGATCCGGCGCCGCGGCGTGTGGCGGGTACCACGGTTCCTCAAGGTCCACTCGGCGTTCGGCAAGGTGCACCTGGATCTCTCCCGAGCGGACTTCGAGCACCCGACCGTCGACATCGAATTGCAGCTCGGCACCGGCAGAGCCAGGATCACGGTGCCGCGCGACGCGGTCGTCGACCTCGGGGGTCTGCACACGGGGTGGAAGGACCTGCGCTACAGGGCCAGGCAGCCGTCCCGCCCCGGCGGACCGGAGATCCGAATCTCCGGCACCATGGGATTCGGACGCCTGAAGATCCGCCACGCGCGGCGTTGAGGCCTCATACACCGAGGACCCCGATGCCTCTGATGAGGGCGGATCAGGCCTCACGCGCCAAGGCCCCGGCAAAGTCGTCCTCTACCCCTGTGACATGGGGTTTTGCGGCGGGGTAACGGTGCGCGGGCGTGTTCCGGTCCGGTTGGACGGAGGTTCCTACGCCGTACCGTCCGACCGGGGGGTCACCCCCGCACCATGCCATCGTCTGTCATCCCCGCGCCTCCGGTGGGGGCCACGGCCCCTCGAAGGCCGGCCCGCAGCCGTGGGGCAGGTGGGCCACCACCAACGCGGCCGCCTCATGCGGTGTGAGTGACTCGCCCAGGACGCGCGGCGACATGCCCAACGGCGCGTACACGGTGCACGATTGTGCGTCGCCCACGATGAACGGCAGGTCGTTGCTCCACGGGAACTGCGTGTTCCGGTGAAAGGTCAGCGCCCCATGGCTCGGAATCGGGAAAAGTGCCCGCAGCCGAGATTCGGTGTAGGCGGCCCCTATGACCGCGGGATTTCCCCGTCGTGCCGTGGGATGCCTCTCCAGCAAGAGCCGCCAGGTCGTCTCGACACTCGTCTCCTCAGTCACTCCGCGATCATGACGCCGGGACTCGGCCAGGACAACCCGCTCCACCCGGTGGCCCACCGTCCCGGTCGTGGGTAGCCCGGTCGAATCCGCTACTGCTCGCCGCCCGGCGACATCCGCAGGGTGATCCGGTCGAACAGCTCTGTCAGCGGCTCACCGACGTCCCTGCCGAACTCGGTGAGCCCGTAGGTGACCTGGGGCGGCGTCGTCGGCTCGACCTCCCGCCAGACGAGGCCGTCCTGGACCAGCGCACGCAGGGTCTGCGCGAGCATCTTCTCGCTGATGCCCTGGATGCTCTCGCGTAGCTCGTAGAACCGGAGGCTTCCGATCCGCAAGGAGATCAGCACCCAGACGCCCCACCGGCTGGTCACATGGTCGACCACGACGCGAGCAGGGCAGTCGGTGTGAAACACGTCATACCGCTCACCCGGTTCGACCTGCCTGCGCTGCACGCTTCCCGCCATGCCATGAGCTTACCTCCAGGTATGTCCTTACCAGAAGTTAGCCCAGCTCCTAGCGTGACGACCGCAGAGGACATCCGACAAGGAGCTGATCATGATCGTAGTGACCGGAGCTACCGGGAACATCGGCCGGCCGTTGACGCAGGCACTGACCGACGCGGGCCGACAGGTGACGGCCGTGTCGCGGAACGCTGCGGCGGTCCCGAACGGCAGTCGCCACATGGTGGCCGACCTGGCTGAGCCGGCCGGCCTCAAGCCCGCCCTGGCCGGGGCGGAGGCGCTGTTCCTGTTGCTGTCCGGCGACCTGCACGCCACCGGTGCCCGTCCCGTCGACATCATCGGCGACGCCGCGGCGGCCGGGGTCCGCCGGGTCGTCCTGCTCTCCACACTGGGTGTGGTGACCAGGCCCTCCGGATCGACGCGGATAGCGATGCGCGCGCTGGAGGGCGTACTGCGGGAGTCCGGACTGGAGTGGACCATCCTTCGGCCGGGCGGCTTCGCCTCCAACGCACTGTGGTGGGCCGAGTCCGTCCGCGCGCAGCAGGTCGTGGCCGCGCCCTTCGGCGACGTCGGGGTGCCGATCATCGACCCGGTGGACATCGCCGCGGTCGCGGCGGCCTGCCTGCTGGACGACCGGCACGTCGGCGGCGTGTACGAGTTGACCGGCCCGCAGGTGATCACCCCGCGCCAGCAGGTGACGGCCATCGCCGCCGCGCTGGGCTCACCGGTTGGTTTCCACGAGCTCACCCGCGACGAGGCCAGAGCCGCCATGTCCCGGAGCATGCCGGCCGAACTCGCCGACGACACCCTGGACATCCTCGGCTCCCCGAGCCCGGCAGAGCTGCGCGTCAGCCCGGACGTCCAGCGGGTCCTCGGCCGCGCCCCGCGTCCCTTCGCCGACTGGGCCACACGCAACGTCGCCGCGTTCCGCGGAGAGGCCGTCTGATGCAGCGGGACCGCCGCTCCACCGGCCTCCGGCCCAGAAGGCGGCGCTGTTCGAAGCCGTCGCCGACCGCGTCACGGCCGGCACGGGGATGCGCCGCGAGGACGTTCTGATGACGGTTCTGGAAACCGCCGCGGAGAACTGGTGAGTGCACGGCCGTACCATCGACCCCGGCACGGGGTTCGACACTCGAATGAGCCCTGAGGCCATGCGGGCCGGTCACCTCGACCGGCGCTGACGCCCCCACCGCAGGTCGGCGTCGGAGGGCAGGAGTACCGGGGAACACGGACGCACCTGCGTGAACTGGGCCATGTGGTTTCCGCTGCCGACCACCCGGCAATCATCCTTCCGACCGTGCGGCGGAGGGGATGACAGTGGCTGAGATACTTAGCAACACACCTGTGGCAAGAGGTAGTTGGGCCAACAGGCACGTGAGACAACCACCCTCCGCGAACACAGCCCGGCTGGCTCCGGAGGACACCTTGCCCGCGCCCTCGCCCGAATACGGCGCCCACCAGGATTCCGAAGCTCGGCAGAAGGCCATCAACGGAGAGCGCAGTCCGCTTGTGGCGATGGCCCAGATCGTTGGTCGGAACCTCCTGGCCAACCGGCAGGAGAAGAAGCGGGTGGAGGCGCATCAGGCGGAGCCGCGCTGGAGCGTGCGGCGGGCTTCCGACACCGCCGAGCACTACCTGGACGAGGTGGCCCGGCACTGCGTCGGCTCGTGGAAGTTCGACGCTCGCAGCCAGGCCCAACTGGTCGGCGCGGTGCCGGACCTGGAAACTCCTCTTCGCCAGATGGCGGACGCCTGCGCCGCCATGCGGGAATCGGACCTGTTGTGGACCAGGCTGGAGGCTGGCCGACTCATCGAACCGGCGCTGCTTTCCGCATATCGGATAGAAGCACTCGTCGCGTCCTCGTTCCGCATCTTTCCGGCTCGGGCGGATCTCCCCTGGATGGGGATGAGAGTCACCTCGCAGCAGAGAGCACGGGGGCTGGAGCGTGCGGTCGCCAGCATCGACGAGGCGATCGGATCCTGGCACACGTTCGCGTTCACCCATCCGGAAGCCACCGAATACAGCCGTCGGCTCGAAGCCCTCGCAGCCAACTTCGGGGCAGAGGCGGAAGCGCGGGAACTCACCCTGCGACGCGAGGAGTGCCTCACGCTCGCGACCGCCGCGAAGATCTCCAGGAACGAGGGACGAGAAGTCCTGCGTCGCCTGTCCGCCGCGCTGGACGCACTCGAGTCGGCCCTCTACCGAGGCGTCCTCGGCGAGGAGCGGCCTGACTGAGGACCGGACTCACATCTGCCGGCCAGTGGCCCTGTCCACAAGAACGGGTTCTGGCTCAGGGCCCCGGCAAAGTCGCCCTGTAGCGCTGTGACGTGGGGTTTTGTGGTGGGGTAGAGCTGCGGGGCGTGTTCCGGTCCGGTTGGATGGAGGTTCCTCACGTCCGGCAAAGGCTGCACAACGCAGAAAAGCCCCGTGCCACAAGGGCACGGGGCTTTCCCGGAATAATTGTTCGGCGGCGTCCTACTCTCCCACAGGGTCCCCCCTGCAGTACCATCGGCGCTGAAAGGCTTAGCTTCCGGGTTCGGAATGTAACCGGGCGTTTCCCTAACGCAATGACCACCGAAACACTATGAAATTAACCAACACCGGAACACAACACGGCCGTTCGTTATTTCAGAACTAACACAGTGGACGCGAGCAACTGAGGACAAGCCCTCGGCCTATTAGTACCAGTCAGCTCCACCCGTTACCGGGCTTCCACATCTGGCCTATCAACCCAGTCGTCTACTGGGAGCCTTAACCACTCAAGGTGGTGGGAATACTCATCTCGAAGCAGGCTTCCCGCTTAGATGCTTTCAGCGGTTATCCTTTCCGAACGTAGCCAACCAGCCATGCCCTTGGCAGGACAACTGGCACACCAGAGGTTCGTCCGTCCCGGTCCTCTCGTACTAGGGACAGCCCTTCTCAATATTCCTACGCGCACAGCGGATAGGGACCGAACTGTCTCACGACGTTCTAAACCCAGCTCGCGTACCGCTTTAATGGGCGAACAGCCCAACCCTTGGGACCGACTCCAGCCCCAGGATGCGACGAGCCGACATCGAGGTGCCAAACCATCCCGTCGATATGGACTCTTGGGGAAGATCAGCCTGTTATCCCCGGGGTACCTTTTATCCGTTGAGCGACAGCGCTTCCACAAGCCACTGCCGGATCACTAGTCCCGACTTTCGTCCCTGCTCGACCCGTCGGTCTCACAGTCAAGCTCCCTTGTGCACTTACACTCAACACCTGATTGCCAACCAGGCTGAGGGAACCTTTGGGCGCCTCCGTTACTCTTTAGGAGGCAACCGCCCCAGTTAAACTACCCATCAGACACTGTCCCTGATCCGGATCACGGACCCAGGTTAGACATCCAGCACGACCAGAGTGGTATTTCAACGACGACTCCACAACCACTGGCGTGGCCGCTTCAAAGTCTCCCACCTATCCTACACAAGCCGAACCGAACACCAATATCAAACTATAGTAAAGGTCCCGGGGTCTTTCCGTCCTGCTGCGCGAAACGAGCATCTTTACTCGTAGTGCAATTTCACCGGGCCTATGGTTGAGACAGTCGAGAAGTCGTTACGCCATTCGTGCAGGTCGGAACTTACCCGACAAGGAATTTCGCTACCTTAGGATGGTTATAGTTACCACCGCCGTTTACTGGCGCTTAAGTTCTCAGCTTCGCACACCCGAAAGTGCACTAACCGGTCCCCTTAACGTTCCAGCACCGGGCAGGCGTCAGTCCGTATACATCGCCTTACGGCTTCGCACGGACCTGTGTTTTTAGTAAACAGTCGCTTCTCGCTGGTCTCTGCGGCCACCCCCAGCTCACCGAGTAAATCGGATCACCAGTGATGGCCCCCCTTCTCCCGAAGTTACGGGGGCATTTTGCCGAGTTCCTTAACCATAGTTCACCCGAACGCCTCGGTATTCTCTACCTGACTACCTGAGTCGGTTTAGGGTACGGGCCGCCATGAAACTCGCTAGAGGCTTTTCTCGACAGCATAGGATCATCCACTTCACCACAATCGGCTCGGCATCAGGTCTCAGCCTTAATGTGTGACGGATTTACCTACCACACGGCCTACACCCTTACCCCGGGAACAACCATCGCCCGGGTTGGACTACCTTCCTGCGTCACCCCATCGCTTACCTAGTACAAGTCTGGTTCGTCGGCTCCACCACTACCCTCAACTCCGAAGAGATCGGGCCGGCTTCACGGACTTAGCATCGCCTGATTCAGTATTGGGCGTTTCAAAGCGGGTACCGGAATATCAACCGGTTGTCCATCGACTACGCCTGTCGGCCTCGCCTTAGGTCCCGACTTACCCTGGGCAGATCAGCTTGACCCAGGAACCCTTAGTCAATCGGCGCACACGTTTCTCACGTGTGTATCGCTACTCATGCCTGCATTCTCACTCGTGAACCGTCCACAACTCGCTTCCGCGGCTGCTTCACCCGGCACACGACGCTCCCCTACCCATCCATACTCCCGTTGAGGATATGTGTATGAATGACACGACTTCGGCGGTACGCTTGAGCCCCGCTACATTGTCGGCGCGGAATCACTTGACCAGTGAGCTATTACGCACTCTTTCAAGGGTGGCTGCTTCTAAGCCAACCTCCTGGTTGTCTCTGCGACTCCACATCCTTTCCCACTTAGCGTACGCTTAGGGGCCTTAGTCGATGCTCTGGGCTGTTTCCCTCTCGACCATGGAGCTTATCCCCCACAGTCTCACTGCCGTGCTCTCACTTACCGGCATTCGGAGTTTGGCTAAGGTCAGTAACCCGGTAGGGCCCATCGCCTATCCAGTGCTCTACCTCCGGCAAGAAACACACGACGCTGCACCTAAATGCATTTCGGGGAGAACCAGCTATCACGGAGTTTGATTGGCCTTTCACCCCTAACCACAGGTCATCCCCCAGGTTTTCAACCCTGGTGGGTTCGGTCCTCCACGAAGTCTTACCTCCGCTTCAACCTGCCCATGGCTAGATCACTCCGCTTCGGGTCTAGAGCGTGCAACTCAATCGCCCTATTCGGACTCGCTTTCGCTACGGCTTCCCCACACGGGTTAACCTCGCTACACACCGCTAACTCGCAGGCTCATTCTTCAAAAGGCACGCAGTCACGACTGCATGTGCAAGCACATACAGCGACGCTCCCACGGCTTGTAGGCACACGGTTTCAGGTACTATTTCACTCCGCTCCCGCGGTACTTTTCACCATTCCCTCACGGTACTATCCGCTATCGGTCACCAGGGAATATTTAGGCTTAGCGGGTGGTCCCGCCAGATTCACACGGGATTTCTCGGGCCCCGTGCTACTTGGGTGGTTCTCAAGCAAGCCGTTGATGTTTCAGCTACGGGGGTCTTACCCTCTACGCCGGACCTTTCGCATGTCCTTCGCCTACACCAACGGTTTCTGACTTGCCGACCAATCGGCAGATTGATCAAGAGAACTCCCACAACCCCGCATGCGCAACCCCTGCCGGGTATCACACGCATACGGTTTGGCCTCATCCAGTTTCGCTCGCCACTACTCCCGGAATCACGGTTGTTTTCTCTTCCTGCGGGTACTGAGATGTTTCACTTCCCCGCGTTCCCTCCACACTGCCTATGTGTTCAGCAGCGGGTGACAGCCCATGACGACTGCCGGGTTTCCCCATTCGGAAACCCCCGGATCAAAGCTTGGTTGACAGCTCCCCGGGGACTATCGTGGCCTCCCACGTCCTTCATCGGTTCCTGGTGCCAAGGCATCCACCGTGCGCCCTTAAAAACTTGGCCACAGATGCTCGCGTCCACTGTGCAGTTCTCAAACAACGACCAGCCACCCATCACCCCACCCTTACAGGCGAGTTCACTGGGGCCGGCAACCAAAGGGACAGACTCAAACGAGCCCGTACCTTCAGATACCCAACAGCGTGCCCGACCCGACCGATCCATTCTCACTTTCCACGCCGAAGCAGTACTCGCAAAAACAACCTGTCGTGCCGAATAGTCAACGTTCCACCCATGAGCAACCACCGTCGAACATTTGCCGACGAAATGGCCTCTGGATTCCCCGAAGAGAATCTAGATGCTCCTTAGAAAGGAGGTGATCCAGCCGCACCTTCCGGTACGGCTACCTTGTTACGACTTCGTCCCAATCGCCAGTCCCACCTTCGACAGCTCCCTCCCACAAGGGGTTGGGCCACCGGCTTCGGGTGTTACCGACTTTCGTGACGTGACGGGCGGTGTGTACAAGGCCCGGGAACGTATTCACCGCAGCAATGCTGATCTGCGATTACTAGCAACTCCGACTTCATGGGGTCGAGTTGCAGACCCCAATCCGAACTGAGACCGGCTTTTTGAGATTCGCTCCGCCTCGCGGCATCGCAGCTCATTGTACCGGCCATTGTAGCACGTGTGCAGCCCAAGACATAAGGGGCATGATGACTTGACGTCGTCCCCACCTTCCTCCGAGTTGACCCCGGCAGTCTCCTGTGAGTCCCCATCACCCCGAAGGGCATGCTGGCAACACAGAACAAGGGTTGCGCTCGTTGCGGGACTTAACCCAACATCTCACGACACGAGCTGACGACAGCCATGCACCACCTGTATACCGACCACAAGGGGGGCACCATCTCTGATGCTTTCCGGTATATGTCAAGCCTTGGTAAGGTTCTTCGCGTTGCGTCGAATTAAGCCACATGCTCCGCTGCTTGTGCGGGCCCCCGTCAATTCCTTTGAGTTTTAGCCTTGCGGCCGTACTCCCCAGGCGGGGAACTTAATGCGTTAGCTGCGGCACCGACGACGTGGAATGTCGCCAACACCTAGTTCCCAACGTTTACGGCGTGGACTACCAGGGTATCTAATCCTGTTCGCTCCCCACGCTTTCGCTCCTCAGCGTCAGTAATGGCCCAGAGATCCGCCTTCGCCACCGGTGTTCCTCCTGATATCTGCGCATTTCACCGCTACACCAGGAATTCCGATCTCCCCTACCACACTCTAGCTAGCCCGTATCGAATGCAGACTCGGGGTTAAGCCCCGAGCTTTCACATCCGACGTGACAAGCCGCCTACGAGCTCTTTACGCCCAATAATTCCGGACAACGCTTGCGCCCTACGTATTACCGCGGCTGCTGGCACGTAGTTAGCCGGCGCTTCTTCTGCAGGTACCGTCACTTTCGCTTCTTCCCTGCTGAAAGAGGTTTACAACCCGAAGGCCGTCATCCCTCACGCGGCGTCGCTGCATCAGGCTTTCGCCCATTGTGCAATATTCCCCACTGCTGCCTCCCGTAGGAGTCTGGGCCGTGTCTCAGTCCCAGTGTGGCCGGTCGCCCTCTCAGGCCGGCTACCCGTCGTCGCCTTGGTAGGCCATTACCCCACCAACAAGCTGATAGGCCGCGGGCTCATCCTTCACCGCCGGAGCTTTTAACCCCGCCCCATGAGGGACAGAGTGTTATCCGGTATTAGACCCCGTTTCCAGGGCTTGTCCCAGAGTGAAGGGCAGATTGCCCACGTGTTACTCACCCGTTCGCCACTAATCCACCCCGAAGGGCTTCATCGTTCGACTTGCATGTGTTAAGCACGCCGCCAGCGTTCGTCCTGAGCCAGGATCAAACTCTCCGTGAATGTTTTCCCGTAATCGGGATCACAACACGAGAGCGGAACGACCAGGTCGGAATATGACCGGTCGTTCACAGCGTCCTCGCTGTTGTTGCCTACCGGACCGTGAAGGGCCGGCAGGACTTTTCAAAGGAACCACCAACCTGCCGAAGCAGGCCGGGGTATCAACATATCTGGCGTTGACTTTTGGCACGCTGTTGAGTTCTCAAGGAACGGACGCTTCCTTCGGTCCCGTTTCACCGGGCCCCTCCGGGCGCTTCCCTTCGTTCTTGCGTTTCCGACTCTATCAGACTCTTTCGTGTCCGATTCCCGG
>NZ_NEUF01000101.1:0-67339 GCF_002910915.1 Streptomyces sp. SM10
CGTGGCGCTCGGGCACACCCTGTGGAACGGAGTCGTCGAGCCCGGTCACGCCCTCGCCTTCGGATTCCTCGTCGCCGTCGGTGAGCTGGCCCGCTGGGGCGCCCTGCCCGGTGAGCGCGAACCCGCGCCCCTGGGGGCGGCCGGGGCACTCGCGTACGCACTGCTCGGGCGCAGCGCCGGGCAGGAGACGGCGCACGGGGTCCTCCAGGTCGTCACCGTCGTCGTCGCGGCGCAGCTGCTGGCCTCCGTGCCGCACATGGCGCGCGGCAGCGGCCCCGGGCCGGACCAGGCGGCCCGCCGCGTCCTGGCCGTGGCCTTCGCGGCCCTGTGCTTCCAGCCGCTCCACCACGCGGGCCGGTCGGAACGCTGGTTCGGGGAAGGGCCGTACTTCGCGCTCTTCCTGCTCGTCCTGCTGGTGCTCACCGCCCTGTGCGACGCCGTCCTCGCGGCGCTCGCGGCGGGTACGTCCCGTCCCTTCGGGCCCCAGCTCCGCGACGAGCTCCGCGCGCTCAGCGGTATCGGCTCCGCCGTATGCGCGACCGGTGCGGTCATGGCGCTCGGGGTCGCCGTCGCGGGGCTGTGGGCGCTGCCCGTCCTGTGCGTACCGCTGCTGCTCACCCAGGTGTCGTTCCGCCGGTACGCCGCCGTGCGCACGACCTACCGGCAGACGATCGCCTCGCTGGCGCGCTCCACGGAGATCGCGGGCTACACCCCGCACGGGCATGCCCGCAGGGTGGCCGATCTCTCGACGGCCGTCGGGCGCGAGATGGGGCTGGCGGGCCCGGAACTGACCGTGCTGGAGTACGCGGCCCTGATGCACGACATCGGCCAGCTCTCGCTGGTCGACCCGGTGGCCGACGGGGCGACGGCCGTGCTCCCCGCGGCCGAGCAGCGCAGGATCGCGCTGCTCGGAGGCGCCGTGGTCCGGCAGACCGGAGCGGACCCCGCGGTCGCCCTGGTGGTGGAGCAGCAGGCCGATCCGTACAGGGAACAGCAGCCCGCCGCCAGGATCGTCCGCGCGGTCAACGCGTACGACGACCTGTGCGGGGAAGGCGTCAAGGGGCCCCTGGGGGCTCTGGAGCAGCTCAGGCTCGGCACCGGCCACGACTACCAGCCGCAGGTGGTGGAAGCACTGGCCAGGGTCCTGGCACGGGGCGGTCCGGCCCCGGTCGGGGCTGGGTAACCCATGGGTAATGAGCGGGCGTCCGGCCGGGCATGGTTGGATGCGAAGGAGAGCGGAAAACGAGGGTGTCCAGTCGGGACAGGCGGGAATCGTGAGGATCTTCGGGAAGGTACGGCATCGGCCGTCCGCCTCTTGGCGGCAGGCCACGGACCGCGCGTTCACGCTGATCGGCGACGGCCGGTACGAGGACGCGGGGGCGCTGCTGACGCGCGCGGCGGATCTGGAGCCCTGGCTCTCCGAGTCCTGGTTCAATCTGGCGCTGCTGCACAAGTTCCGGCACGACTGGGAACAGGCGAGGGCCGCGGGACTGCGGGCCGTCGCCCTGCTCGACCGTGAGTCGGGAGCCCCGGACTGGTGGAACGTCGGGATCGCGGCCACCGCGCTCCAGGACTGGCCGCTGGCGCGGCGGGCCTGGCAGGCGTACGGGCTGAAGGTGCCGGGCACCGGGCAGCACAACGCGGCGGCCAACAGCGAGCCCACGGGCATGGAGCTGGGCAGCGCGGCCGTGCGGCTCTCGCCCGAGGGCGAGGCCGAGGTCGTCTGGGGGCGCAGGCTCGATCCGGCACGGATGGAGGTGCTCTCCATCCCGCTGCCGTCCTCGGGGCGGCGCTGGGGCGAGGTCGTCCTGCACGACGGGGTGCCGAACGGCGAGCGGGTCACGGCCGCCGGGCCGTCGTATCCGGTCTTCGACGAGATCGAGCTGTGGGCGCCCTCTCCCGTCCCCACCTGGGTGGTGCTCCTGGAGGCGGCCACCGAGGACGACAGGGACGCGCTGGAGCAGCTCGCGTCCGACGCGGGATTCGCCGCCGAGGACTGGTCGTCCTCCGTACGGCTGCTCTGCCGCGCGTGTTCGGAGAGCCGGATGGAGAGCGACGAGGGCGACGGCGAGCACCAGGATCCGCACGACCACAGTGAGCCGGGCCACCCGGGCCCCCTCGGTCACCGCACCGCCGGCGACCTGTGGGTGCCGGAGCGGGAGTGCGGCATAGCGGCCCCCGCCGGGCTGGTGCGCGGGTTGCTGGACGGCTGGGTGGCGGACAGCCCGGACAGCCGTGAGTGGCGGGATCTGGAAGAAGTCTGCTGACAGGTGCCCGTAGGCTGTACGGGCACCGATGCGGGTGCGGGTACTCACGGGTTCAGGTTGCAGGAAGGCGTACGGCGGACATGTCGCAGCAGGAGACGGACCAGCAGGCGGGTGTGGACGACGAGGGATTCCTCGTGGACACCGAGGACTGCGAGGCGCGCGAGGCGGCGCACCGCGAGCGCGGCACCTCCCGCCCGATCACGGTGGTCGGCAACCCGGTCCTGCACAAGGAGTGCAGCGACGTCACGGAGTTCGACGACGAGCTCGCGCAGCTGATCGACGACATGTTCGCCAGCCAGCGGACGGCGGAGGGCGTGGGCCTGGCCGCCAACCAGATCGGTGTGGACCGCAAGGTCTTCGTCTACGACTGCCCGGACGACGACGGGGTGCGGCACGTCGGAGCGATCTGCAACCCGGTGCTGGAGGACCTCGCGCCGGATCAGCGCAACCTCGACGACTCCAATGAGGGCTGCCTCTCCGTGCCGACGGCGTACGCCGCGCTCGCGCGTCCCGACTACGCGGTCGTGCGCGGTCAGGATGCCCGGGGCAACGCGGTGAAGGTGCGGGGGAGCGGCTACTTCGCGCGCTGCCTGCAGCACGAGACGGACCACCTGTACGGCTACCTGTACATCGACCGGCTCTCCAAGCGTGACCGCAAGGACGCGCTGAAGCAGATGGCGGAGGGCACCCCGCGCTACGAGGTCGTCCCGAACGACTGAGCGTTCGCCGCACGAGTACAGGGCCCGCCGGACTTCCCGGTGAGGCCCTGTCCTCGTCCCGCCGGGAGCCACGTCCGACGGACCTAGCTTCAACAGGTGTTGTCCCAGGCGTAGTTGACGCGGGTAGATACCTTCCGACAGGCTCACTTCCGTCAATCCGCCCCGCGACAGGGAGACCCCATGTTCCGACGTGCCTCACGCGTACTGCTCGGATTTGTCATGATCATGGCTGCGTGTGTGGGTGGTGGCCTGGCCACCGCCGGCACCGCCCAGGCCGACGGCTGCTACACCTGGACCCGGACCCTGCAGGAGGGGGCGTCGGGCAACGATGTCACCCAGCTCCAGATCAGAGTGTCCGGATACCCGGGCTACAACTCGGTCCTGGCCATCGACGGCTCGTTCGGCCCGGCCACCAAGGCCGCGGTCAAGCGCTTCCAGTCCGCCTACGGCCTCGCCGCGGACGGGGTTGCCGGACCGGCCACGCAGTCGAAGCTCTACGCGCTCCAGGACAACGACTGCACCCCGATCCACTTCACCTACCCCGAACTCAACAAGTGCAACAGCACCTGGGCCGGCGGCAAGGTCGCGGCGGGTACCGCGAAGGCCAACGCCTTGAGCAGCATGTGGAAGCTGGAGGCACTCCGGCACGCACTCGGTGACCAGTCCATCCGCGTCACCAGCGGCTTCCGATCCGTCTCCTGCAACTCGGCGGTCGGCGGAGCGTCGAACAGCCGGCACATGTACGGCGACGCCGTCGACCTCGGCTCCGGTCCGCACTCGCTGTGCACGATCGCCAAGCAGGCCCGCAACCACGGCTTCAACGGCATCCTCGGCCCGGGCTACGCCGGCCACAGCGACCACATCCACGTGAACCAGGGACCGAGCCACTTCTGGTCGGCCTCCGGCTGCGGTATCTGACACCGGCCCCGGGGCTCTCCGCTCAGGCCACCTCGGTCAGGTCGGAGGGCCCCCGGAAGGTGCGGCGGTACGCGTTCGGCGTCGTGCCGAGGGACCGCACGAACTGGTGGCGCAGTGCCGCCGCGTTACCGAAGCCGGTCCGTCCCGCGACCATGTCCACGGTCTCGTCCGAGGTCTCCAGCAGGTGCTGCGCCAGCAGTACGCGCTGCCGGAGCAGCCAGCGGTAGGGCGTGGTGCCCGTCTCCTGCTGGAAGCGGCGGGCGAAGGTCCTGGGTGACATGTGGGCCCGGTCGGCCAGCTGCTCGACGGTCATCTCCTGGTCGAGATGGTGTTCCATCCAGGCCAGGGTGCCTCCGACCGTGTCGCACCGCGTGCGGGGCAGCGGCCGTTTCACGTACTGCGCCTGCCCGCCGTCCCGGTGCGGGGGGACGACCATGCGGCGCGCGATCGCGTTCGCGACGGCGGGTCCGTGCGCCTGGCGGACCAGATGCAGGGCGGCGTCGATCCCCGCAGCCGTGCCCGCGGAGGTGATGACCGGACCCTCGTCCACGTAGAGCACGTCCGGTTCCACGACAGCCTTCGGGAAGCGCCGGGCCAGTGTCTCGGCGTGCCGCCAGTGAGTGGTGCAGCGGCGGCCGTCCAGGAGTCCGGCGGCGCCGAGGGCGAACGCGCCGGAGCAGACGCTCAGCACCCGCGCACCGCGCGCCACGGTCCGGCGCAGGGCCTCCAGGATCTCCTCGGGGTACTCCCGGTCCGCGAAGCTGCTGCCGGCCGGCACGGCGACGAGGTCGGCCTCCTCCAGGCGGTCCAGCCCGTGCGGGGTGCTGATCGTGAATCCGGCGTGGGTCCTCAGGGTCTGTCCCTTCGCCGAGACCACGGCGAAGTCCTGCACCGGCAGCCCTTCCTCGGACCGGTCGAGTCCGAACACCTCGCACAACACACCGAGTTCGAAGGGGTGGACCTCGTCGAGCAACAGGACCGCGACATTGTTCAGCATGACGCCAGTGTGGCAGTAATTCGATGCTGTGCGACAGTCCTGCCACTGCCCTGATGGCGCCGGAGCGACGACAGTGGAGCCATGAACACATTCCTGAGCTACCTGTCCATAGCCGCACTTTTCACCCTCGTCCTGCTGCCCGCGCTCGCCGGACTGGCACGGGAGCGCCGGATCGACCGCGCGCTGAGAGAGGCGCAACGGGTCGGGGAGGCGCGGGCCCCGGAAACGGCGGGCGCCGCGCAGCCGTTCACGGCCGCGCGGCGCCCCCGCACGAGGTCCTGGGCGAAGGCCTAGAAGTCGTCGTCGAAGCCGACGGACCCCTCCACCGCCACCTGGTAGGCGGAGGGCCGGCGCTCGAAGAAGTTCGTCAGCTCCTGGACGCCCTGGAGCTCCATGAAGGAGAACGGGTTCTCCGAGCCGTAGAGCGCCGGGAAGCCGAGCCGGGTGAGCCGCTGGTCGGCGACGCACTCCAGGTACTGGCGCATCGACTCGGTGTTCATACCGGGCAGGCCCTCGCCGCACAGGTCCCGGCCGAACTGCAGCTCCGCCTCGACCGCCTCCCGCAGCATGTCCGTGACCTGCTGCTCCAGTTCGTCGTCGAAGAGGTCCGGCTCCTCCTTGCGGACGGTGTCCACGACCTCGAAGGCGAAGTTCATGTGCATCGTCTCGTCACGGAACACCCAGTTGGTGCCCGTGGCGAGACCGTGCAGCAGGCCGCGCGAGCGGAACCAGTAGACGTAGGCGAAGGCCCCGTAGAAGAACAGCCCCTCGATGCACGCGGCGAAGCAGATCAGGTTGAGCAGGAAGCGACGGCGGTCGGCCTTCGTCTCCAGCCGCTCGATCTTCTCGACCGAGTCCATCCACCGGAAGCAGAACTGGGCCTTCTCCCGGATCGAGGGGATCTCCTCGACGGCGTCGAAGGCGGCCGCACGGTCCTCCGGGTCGGGCAGGTAGGTGTCGAGCAGCGTCAGATAGAACTGGACGTGCACGGCCTCCTCGAACAGCTGCCGCGACAGGTAGAGCCGGGCCTCGGGCGAGTTGATGTGCTTGTACAGCGTCAGCACGAGGTTGTTGGAGACGATCGAGTCGCCGGTCGCGAAGAACGCCACCAGCCGGCCGATCATGTGCTGCTCACCCGGCGAGAGCTTCGCCAGGTCGGCGACGTCGGAGTGGAGGTCGACCTCCTCCACCGTCCAGGTGTTCTTGATCGCGTCCCGGTAGCGCTCGTAGAAGTCCGGGTAGCGCATGGGGCGCAGGGTCAGTTCGAAGCCCGGGTCGAGCAGGTTCTTGTTCTCGGATGTGCTCATTACTGGCAGGCCTCGCAGGACTCGGGGTTCTCGAGAGAACAGGCGATCGCGTCCGCGTCGGGCGACGACGCCTGCTGTACGGGAATGGGGGCGGAGGCGGCGGCCTTGCCCGACGCCGCGCGGGCGATCCGGGTCGCCGGGCGCGAACGCAGGTAGTACGTCGTCTTCAGCCCCTGCTTCCAGGCGTACGCGTACATGGAGGAGAGCTTGCCGATCGTCGGCGTCTCCAGGAACAGGTTCAGCGACTGGCTCTGGTCGAGGAACGGCGTACGCGCCGCCGCCATGTCGATCAGACCGCGCTGCGGGATCTCCCACGCCGTGCGGTACAGCGCCCGCACGTCCTCGGGGATCCAGGCGAAGCCCTGCACGGAGCCGCTCGCCTCGCGCAGCGCCTCACGGGTGCGGGCGTCCCAGACGCCGAGCTTCTTCAGCTCGTCCACGAGGTAGGCGTTGACCTGGAGGAACTCTCCGCTGAGCGTCTCGCGCTTGAAGAGGTTGGAGACCTGCGGCTCGATGCACTCGTACACCCCGGCGATCGAGGCGATCGTCGCCGTCGGCGCGATGGCGAGCAGCAGGGAGTTGCGCATGCCGGTCTTCGCGACACGGGCGCGCAGCGCGTCCCACCGCTCAGGCCAGTTCAGCTCGGTGGCGTAGTGGTCGGGGTGCAGGACCCCGCGCGCGGCCCGGGTCTCGGACCAGGCGGGGAGCGGGCCCGACCGCTCGGCGAGGTCGCAGGACGCCTCGTAGGCGGCGAGCATGATCCGCTCGGAGATCTTCGTGGAGAGCGCGCGGGCCCCGGGGGAGTCGAAGGGCAGGCGCAGCTGGAAGAAGACGTCCTGGAGGCCCATGGCGCCCAGGCCCACCGGCCGCCAGCGGGCATTGGAGCGCCCGGCCTGCTCCGTCGGGTAGAAGTTGATGTCCACGACCCGGTCGAGGAAGGTCACGGCGGTGCGGACGGTGGCGTCCAGCCGCTCCCAGTCGATCGAGCCGCCTTCGACGAACGCGCCCAGGTTGACCGACCCGAGGTTGCAGACGGCCGTCTCGCCGTCGTCGGTGACCTCCAGGATCTCCGTGCAGAGATTCGAGGAGTGCACGACCCGGCCCGGCTCGGCGGTCTGGTTCGCGGTGCGGTTGGAGGCGTCCTTGAACGTCATCCAGCCCTGGCCGGTCTGCGCGAGCGTGCGCATCATCCGGCCGTACAGCTCGCGCGCCGGCATGGTCTTGCGGGCCAGGCCCCTGGCCTCGGCGGCGCGGTAGGCGGCGTCGAACTCCTCGCCCCACAGGTCGACCAGCTCGGGCACATCGGCGGGGGAGAACAGCGACCAGCCGGTGTCCGCGTCGACCCGGCGCATGAACTCGTCCGGGATCCAGTGCGCCAGGTTGAGGTTGTGCGTACGACGCTGGTCCTCACCGGTGTTGTCGCGGAGCTCCAGGAACTCCTCGATGTCCGTGTGCCAGGTCTCCAGATAGACGGCGGCAGCCCCCTTGCGCCGGCCGCCCTGGTTCACGGCCGCGACCGAGGCGTCCAGCGTCTTCAGGAACGGCACGATGCCGTTGGAGTGCCCGTTGGTGCCCCGGATGAGTGAACCCCGGGCACGGATGCGGGAGTACGACAGACCGATGCCGCCCGCGTGCTTGGAGAGCCGCGCCACCTGGTGGTAGCGGTCGTAGATCGAGTCCAGTTCGTCCTTGGGGGAGTCCAGCAGGTAGCAGGAGGACATCTGCGGGTGCCGGGTCCCGGAGTTGAAGAGCGTGGGGGAGGACGGCAGGTAGTCCAGCCGGTTCATCAGGCCGTACAGCGAAGCGACTTCGCCCAGGGCGTGCTCGGAGGTGTCCTCGGCGAGCCCGGCGGCCACCCGCAGCATGAAGTGCTGCGGGGTCTCGACGACCTCGCGGGTGAGCGGGTGGCGCAGCAGGTACCGGCTGTGCAGCGTCCGCAGGCCGAAGTAGCCGAAGCGGTCGTCGGCGCCGTCGGCGAGCGCCCGGTCGACCAGGGCGTCCAGCGCGTCCGCGTGCAGCGTGACGAACTCGGCGGTGCGGTCCGCGATCAGGCCCTCGCGGTGTCCGACGGCGACCGAGGCCGAGAAGGAGACCGCGCCCTGACCGGCCGCCTCGTCCGCGATGGCCCGGGTCAGGAGCCGGGCGGCGAGCCGGGAGTAGGCAGGGTCCTCGGAGATCAGGCCGGCGGCCGCCTCGGTGGCCAGCGAGCGCAGCTCCGCCTCGTCCGACCGGGCGTTGCGGCCGCGCAGCGCGGCGGCGGCGACCCGTCCGGGGTCGGTGTCGGGCAGATCGGCGGTGAGACCGGTCAGGGTACGCAGGAGCGCGGTCCCGGGCGCGTCGGTCGTGCGGCCTTCGAATTCCGCTGCTGAAACCGGATCGGCTGGCGCGATGGTCACTGGGGCTATCCCTCGCTCGGCTCTGGGCCTGCGGGAGCGGGGCAGCCGGACACGGCGGCGCCCGGGGCGGGGCGGCACGGCGCACGGCGTCCACCGGCCCTCCGCGGGGCCCGGACGTCTCGGCGCCCGGTTCGGTCGAGCCGGACGCACTGTCGACAGGTCCTCGGACTCCGCGGTGCACGAAAGCGCACCGATCACACCGTTGCGGGACAGTTCCGGATTCGCACCGGATTCCCCTGCGGCGACAGCGAGGTCGAGCATACATGTGGGGGCTGCTGATTGAAGAAGCCCCCACATGTTGTGTCGTGAAGGTCAGAGATCCAGACGGTACGTGAGGAGGGGAGGGCCGCCGGGCAGCGGGTTCCAGTCCCGCTCCGGGGTCCGCACGAAGCCCAGGCGCCGGTAGATCCGATGTGCGCCGAGCATGGCCGGGTGCGTCGACAGGACGATCCTGGAGAGCCCTCCGGCGGCGCGTGCCCGGTCGACGCACGCCCGTACGAGCGCCTCGCCCGTCCCCCGTCCACGGGCGTCCGGCGAGACGGCCAGCATCCGGAACTCCGCCTCGCCGTCACCGGCGATGTCGGCCCACGGGCTCCCGGGCGGTACGTAGGCGACACCACCCAGCACGTGGTCCCCGGCATCCACCGCGACCAGCACCTCGGCCTCGGCCGCCCGGCGCTCCACCGCGCGGAGCTGTTCCAGATAGGGGTCCTCGGCCCCGAAGTCCAGGAGCCCGTCGTCGAGATACGCCCTGGCGGTGATCTCGCCCAGGTCCTCGTGCTCGGCGGGCCGGACCGGTCTGATCGATACGTCCATGGGCGCAGTCTGCCGCAGAGGGCCGGTGCGGCGCCCCCGCGTGTCGGGCCGTGGTGCCGGGCCTCCCCGGTCCGGCTCGGTGCGCAAGGCGGCCCCGGCAGGGTCGTTCGACCCTGCCGGGGCCGCGTCGTGCTCGGGTGACGCCATGGGTCAGTGACCGCCCGGGGCGCCCACCGTGGCCGGCGGGAGCTTCTCCTGGACGCCGGGGTCGCCGACGTCCGCGGTGTAGTCGGACGGGGAGGTCTCGTCGATGCCGGCCGGGGCCTTCAGCGCGTTCAGGACGAAGGTCAGCACGACCACGACGACGACGTTCAGCACGAACGCGGTGAGACCGATGTAGCCGATCTCACCGATGCCGGGGATCTCCTTGGAGGAGCCGCCGAAGTGCTTCTGGGACGGGCTGGCGACGCCGTACGCGGCCAGCGTGCCGTAGAGCATGCCGACCGCCCAGCCGGCGATCAGGGCCCAGCGGTGGAACCACCGGGTGAACAGACCGCCCACCAGGGCCGGCATCGTCTGGAGGATCCAGATGCCGCCCAGCAGTTGGAAGTTGATCGCGACCGTCTTGTCCATGGTGAGGACGAAGACGAGGGCGCCGACCTTGACCAGCAGCGAGACCAGCTTGGAGACCTTGGTCTCCTGGGCCGGGGTGGCGTCGGGCTTGATGAAGTCCTTGTAGATGTTGCGGGTGAAGAGGTTCGCCGCGGCGATCGACATGATCGCGGCCGGCACCAGGGCGCCGATGCCGATCGCGGCGAAGGCCACGCCCGCGAACCAGTCGGGGAACATGTTCTCGAACAGCTGCGGGATCGCCAGCTGGCCGTTGTCCACCTTGACGCCGGCGGCGATCGCCATGAAGCCGAGCAGGGCCAGCAGGCCGAGCATCAGCGAGTACAGCGGCAGGATCGTGGTGTTGCGCCGGATCACCTCGCGGCTGCGGCTGGAGAGCGTCGCCGTGATCGAGTGCGGATACATGAACAGCGCCAGCGCCGAGCCGAGTGCCAGGGTGGCGTAGCCCCACTGGCCCATGTCCCCGGGAACGAGGCCCGCGACGGGCTTCCCCGCGGCGTCGTTCTTCGCCGAGAACGCCTCGCCCGCCTTGGCGAAGATGTCGTCGAAGCCGCCGAGCTTGATCGGGATGTAGATGATGGCCACCGCGATGACCAGGTAGATCAGGCCGTCCTTGACGAACGCGATGAGTGCGGGCGCCCGCAGACCCGAGGAGTACGTGTACGCGGCGAGGACGGCGAAAGCGATCAGCAGCGGCAGGTCCTTGATGAACCAGTGCGTGTTCTCGCCGCCGCCGACTCCCATGACGTCCAGCACCGCCTGGATGCCGACCAGCTGGAGCGCGATGTACGGCATCGTGGCCAGGATGCCGGTGAGGGCGACCGCCAGCGAGAGCCCCTTCGAGCCGAACCGGCCTCGGACGAAGTCCGAGGTGGTGACGTAGCCGTGCTTGTGCGAGACGGACCACAGGCGCGGCAGGAAGGTGAAGATCAGCGGGTAGACGAGGATCGTGTAGGGGACGGCGAAGAAGCCGGCCGCTCCCGCCGCGTAGATCGCCGCGGGGACCGCGACGAAGGTGTACGCCGTGTAGAGGTCACCGCCGAGCAGGAACCATGTGACCCAGGTGCCGAACGACCTTCCGCCCAGGCCCCATTCGTCGAGGCTCGCCTCGTTCTCGGCCTTGCGCCAGCGCGCGGCCATGAAACCGATGACCGTGACGGCCAGGAAGAAGAAGATGAATACGGCGAGCGCTACGCCGTTGACGCCGTCCTTCATGCGGAGGCACCCCCCTTGCGGGCGCGCTGGTCACGCTGCCACAGCTTGTACGCGATCATGGTCAGCGCGGTCGAGATGAGCACCCAGAGCATCTGGTACCAGTAGAAGAACGGGATGCCGATGAAGGTCGGTTCGACCTTCGCGTACGAGCTCACCCAGAGCATCGCCACGAACGGGGCGATCAGGCAGAGCGCGATGACCACCCTGGCGGGTGTCACCGTCGGTGCTGCCGGTGCTGCCGGTGCTGCCGGTGCTGCCGGTGCTGTCGGTGCTGTCGGTGGGTGTGCACCGGTTTCTTCTGGCATGTGGCGACTCCGTCCCCTCGCTGATCACCTGGTGTAATGCGCAGGAAATCTAAGCGAGAGTCCCGGCCACCGTCACCCCCCGTCCGCATTGCGGTCCTGCAACGGTCCGGTGTCGCCCGAAATGACTGATCCCCCTGTGTGCGACAGGGGGATCAGCGGCGCCGGAGGTCCAAGACGTCTCAGTCGGTGGGACGCTTCAGGCGGGCCACGAACTTGTACCGGTCGCCCCGGTAGACCGAGCGCACCCACTCCACCGGTTCACCGTCCCCGTCGATCGAGTGCCGGGACAGCATGAGCATCGGAAGGCCCACGTCCGTGCCGAGCAGTCCCGCCTCGCGCGGCGTGGCGAGCGAGGTCTCGATGGTCTCCTCGGCCTCGGCGAGCCGGACGTCGTACACCTCGGCCAGGGCGGTGTAGAGCGAGGTGTACTTCACCAGTGAACGGCGCAGCGCGGGAAAGCGCTTGGCCGAAAGGTGGGTGGTCTCGATGGCCATCGGCTCACCGCTGGCGAGTCGGAGCCGCTCGATCCGCAGCACCCGGCCGCCCGCGGTGATGTCCAGGAGCCCGGCGAGCGTGTCGTCCGCCGTGACGTACCCGATGTCCAGCAGCTGGGAGGTGGGCTCCAGCCCCTGTGCGCGCATGTCCTCGGTGTACGAGGTGAGTTGCAGGGCCTGGGAGACCTTCGGCTTGGCAACGAAGGTGCCCTTGCCCTGGATGCGTTCCAGCCGGCCCTCGACCACCAGTTCCTGGAGGGCCTGGCGCACGGTGGTGCGCGAGGTGTCGAACTCCGCCGCCAGGGTCCGCTCGGGCGGCACCGGGGTGCCGGGCGGCATCGTGTCCGTCATGTCGAGGAGATGGCTCTTGAGCCGGTAGTACTTCGGGACGCGTGCCGTACGCGCACCCGCGCCCGCACCGGTCTCGCTCGTCACTCTGCCCCCGTCGGCGCCCATGGCCCGCCTTCCCGACTGCTGCGTTGCTGCCGTCACCGGCTCCTCCGTCTGTCGCGGCTCACATGGTGGCACGGTCCGGTCACGGCTCGTCGCCCTCCCTCAGGTGTCGGTCCGATAACGGACGCGAGTGCACTTCTTATACACCCTTGACACCCCTAAAGGTCTAGGCCAAGCTCCCGGTACTGGTCTAAACCATTAAAGACCAGGTCCCAGCCCCACAGGTAGCGCCAGGCTTACGTCCTCGCGAGTGGGTGGGGGGGTTGTAGCACCCTGAGGAGGGTTTGGCGTGAAGCGCAAGCTCATCGCGGCGATCGGCGTCGCGGGCATGATGGTCAGCATCGCAGCATGTGGCTCCGACGACGGCGGCAGCGACAGCGGCAAGCAGTCAGGTCCGGACAGCTACAAGGGACAGACCTTGACTGTCTGGGCCATGGACGGCTCGACACCGGAGCAGTGGCAGAAGGATCTTACCGCCGAGTTCGAGAAGAAGACCGGCGCGAAGGTCAAGTTCGAGGTCCAGCAGTGGAACGGTATCCAGCAGAAGCTGACGACCGCCCTCTCCGAGGAGAACCCGCCGGACGTCTTCGAGATCGGCAACACCCAGACCGCGGCGTACGCCAAGACCGGCGGACTCGCCGACCTCGGTGACCTGAAGTCGGAGATCGGTGGCGACTGGGCCGCCAACCTGAACAAGGCCTCCGTCGTCGACGGCAAGCAGTACGCGGCCCCGTGGTACTTCGCCAACCGTGTGGTCCTCTACAACAAGTCGGTCTTCGCCGACGCGGGTGTCACCGAGACCCCGAAGACCCGTGACGAGTTCTTCGCCGCGCTCGACAAGATCAAGGCCAAGGGCAAGGCCGAGCCGCTCTACCTGCCCGGCCAGAACTGGTACTTCTTCGACGGCCTCACCATCGGCAAGGGTGCGGAGCTCGTCAAGAAGGACGGGGACAAGTGGGTCTCCAACCTCGCCGACCCGAAGATCGGGGAGGCGATGGACCTGTACAAGAAGTACCAGGACTACTCCAAGGCCCCCAAGGACAAGGACGAGGCGACCCCGCAGCAGGCGGACGTCTTCGCCAAGGGCAAGACCGGCGCCTTCATCGGCATGGGCTGGGAGGCCGGTACGGCGATCGCCGCCAACCCGGACATCGAGAAGGAGATCGGCTACTTCACCATTCCGGGTGAGACGGCCGACAAGCCCGAGGGCGTCTTCCTCGGTGGCTCCAACCTCGCGGTCGCCGAGGGCAGCTCGAAGCAGGAGCTCGCCAAGGAGTTCCTGAAGATGGCGCTCTCCGACAAGTACGAGGGCCAGCTCGCCAAGCTGAACGGCGTCATCCCGAACAAGGAGTCGCTGAACTCCAACCTGACCGGCAACCCGGTCGCCGAGGCCGCCGCACCGTCCTCCAAGGTCGGTGGCACCACGCCGCTGATCCCCGAGTGGGCAGCGGTCGAGAACGCCCCGAACCCGATCAAGACCTTCATGACGGCGGTCCTGAACGGCAAGTCGAACGAAGAGGCCGCCAAGCAGGTCGAGGCGGAGTTCAACAAGCGCCTCGCGCAGAAGCAGTAAGGCCGAAAACGCCGGGGGCGGACTCCATCAGGGAGCCCGCCCCCGGCTGTGTCCCATGGTGCCGAGAAAGAGATGGCGAGCATGACCGTGCAGACCGAACGGCCGCCCTCCGTGCCCACGGAGGCAGTGAAGCGGGCAGGCAGTTCCCGCGGACCGGGCAGATTCCGGGCAGGCGGCAGACCCGCCGAGCTGGCCCCGTACCTGCTGCTGCTCCTGCCCGTGGCCGCGACCGTGGTGTTCCTTGGATGGCCCCTGGTCAAGAACACCCTGTTGTCGTTCCAGAACCTCAACATGAGGCAGCTGATCCAGCACCTCACCGAGTGGAACGGGGTCGACAACTACAAGGAGGTGCTCGGCAGCGCGGACTTCTGGAACGTCACCGTCCGATCGATCCTCTTCGCCGGCACCAACGTCATCCTGATCATGGTGTTCGGCACCCTGGTCGGACTCCTGCTCGCCCGGCTCGGCAAGCGCATGCGGGTCACCCTGCTCCTCGGCCTGGTTCTCGCCTGGGCGATGCCCATCATCGCGGCGACCACGGTCTACCAGTGGCTCTTCGCCTCCAGGTTCGGTGTCGTCAACTGGGTGCTCGACCAGGTCGGGTTCCACTCCATGGCGGACTACAACTGGACCGGCGGCCAGTTCTCCACCTTCTTCGTGATCACTCTGTTGATCGTCTGGCAGTCGATCCCGTTCGTCGCGATCAACCTCTACGCCGCCACGACGACCATCCCCAAGGAGCTCTACGAGGCCGCCGCGCTCGACGGCGCCAACGCGTGGAAGAGCTTCACCTCGGTCACCATGCCGTTCCTGAAGCCCTTCCTCCTCGCCACGACGTTCCTCGAGATCATCTGGGTCTTCAAGGCCTTCGTCCAGGTCTTCGCCATCAACCAGGGCGGCCCGAACCGGCTCACCGAGATCCTCCCCGTGTACGCGTACATCGAGGGCATCGGCAACCAGCACTACGGCATGGGCTCTGCCATCGCCATGCTCACCATCCTGATCCTGCTGGCCCTGACCTCGTTCTACCTGAGGATCGTCTTCAAGCAAGAGGAGGACGAGAAGTGAAGCGCTCGGCCACGTCAACGTTCCGCCGCGTCTGGCCCAACGCGACGGCCCTCCTGCTCGTCGTCGGCTTCGTGTTCCCCGTCTACTGGATGTTCGCGACGGCCTTCAAGCCGACCCCGGACATCGTCGCCGACACCCCCGTGTGGTTCCCGACGAACATCACGTTCGACCACTTCAGGACCGCGGTCGACGCCGACAACTTCTGGACCCTGGTCCGGAACTCGCTCACCGTCACGATCCTGGCCGTGACGTTCTCCCTCGTCCTGGCGCTCGCGGGTTCCTTCGCGCTCGCCCGGATGCGCTTCAAGGGGCGGCGCGGATTCATCATCGGCTTCATGATCGCCCAGATGGCCCCCTGGGAAGTCATGATCATCGCGATCTACTTCATCGTCCGCGACGCGGACATGCTCAACAGCCTGATCCCGCTGACTCTCTTCTACATGGTCATGGTGCTGCCCTTCACCCTCCTGACGCTGCGCGGTTTCGTCGCCGCGGTGCCCAAGGAGCTGGAGGAGTCCGCGATGGTCGACGGCTGCACCCGCCCCCAGGCCTTCGTGAAGGTGATCCTGCCGCTGTTGGCGCCCGGTCTGATGTCCACCTCGCTCTTCGGCTTCATCACGGCGTGGAACGAGTTCCCGCTGGTACTGGTGCTGAACAAGGACGCGGAGTCCCAGACCCTGCCCCTGTGGCTGTCCCAGTTCCAGAGCCAGTTCGGCGACGACTGGGGCGCCACGATGGCGGCTTCGTCGATCTTCGCCATCCCGATCCTCATCCTCTTCGTCTTCCTGCAGCGCAAGGCCGTCAGCGGTCTGACCGATGGCGCAGTGAAGGGATAACGCAGCCCCATGACCACCCTCGTATCCACCACGGACACCGTCACCCGCGACGCTCTCGCCGTCCTCCAGCCGGGCTTCACCGGCACGAGCGCCCCCGACTGGCTCCTGCGCAGGGTCGGCGAAGGCCTGGCCTCCGTCGGACTGTTCGGCCGGAACATCCACTCTCCCGAGCAGCTCGCCGCGCTCACCGCACGGCTGCGGGCCGAGCGGGACGACGTCCTCGTCGCGATCGACGAGGAGGGCGGCGACGTGACCCGGCTGGAGGTCCGCAACGGCTCCTCCTTCCCCGGCAACCTCGCCCTCGGCGCCGTCGACGACGTGGACCTCACCAGGGCCGTCGCCCGCGACCTCGGCCGCCGGCTGGCCGACTGCGGGGTCAACCTCAACTGGGCGCCGTCCGCGGACGTCAACTCCAATCCGGACAACCCGGTCATCGGCGTACGGTCCTTCGGCGCCGACACCGCGCTCGTCGCCCGGCACACCGCCGCGTACGTGGAGGGGCTCCAGGCCGCCGGTGTCGCCGCCTGCACCAAGCACTTCCCCGGGCACGGCGACACCGCGGTCGACTCGCACCACGCGCTGCCCCGCATCGATGTGGACCTGGACACCCTGCACGCCCGTGAGCTGGTGCCTTTCCGGGCCGCCATCGCGGCGGGTTCCAAATCGGTGATGAGCGCCCATATCCTGCTTCCCGCACTCGACCCGACCCGTCCGGCGACCCTGAGCCCGCAGATCCTCACCGGTCTGCTGCGTCAGGAGCTGGGCTACGAGGGGCTGATCGTCACCGACGGCATGGAGATGGACGCCATCGCCGGCACGTACGGCATCGAGCGCGGATCGGTCCTCGCGATCGCCGCGGGCGCCGACGCCATCTGCGTCGGCGGCGGGCTGGCCGACGAGGACACCGTGCTGCGGCTGCGTGACGCGCTGGTGGCGGCGGTGCGCAGCGGTGAACTGCCCGAGGAGCGGCTGGCCGACGCGGCCGCACGTGTACGGGCCCTCGCGTCCTGGACGCAGAGGGTCAGGGGGGCTGCCCCGGAGCCGGGCGCGGACATGCAGGAGGGGACCGCGCCCGGCGCCGGAGCCGGAATCGGACTGGTCGCGGCCCGCCGGGCCGTGACGGTCACGGGGACCGCCGCACCGCTCCGTGAGCCGGCCTACGTCGCTGCGTTCACGCCGGTCGCCAACATCGCGGTGGGCGACGAGACCCCGTGGGGTGTGGCGGCCGAGCTGTCGCGGATTCTGCCCGGCACGGAGACGGGCACGTACGGCGCCGGGAGCCCGTCGGTGGCCGCGGAGGTGCTGGAGGCGGCGGGGGAGCGGCGCATCGTCGCCGTCGTCCGCGACGTCCACCGCCACGCGTGGATGGGCGAGGCGCTGGACGCGGTGCTGGCGGCCCGCCCCGACACGGTCGTGGTCGAGATGGGCCTGCCCGTGGCGCCTCCCCGGGGTGCGCTGCACATCGCCACGTACGGCGCCGCCCGCGTGTGCGGGGCCGCGGCGGCGGAGGCGATCACGGGCACGGGTTCCTGAGCCCCCAGGGGCCGTCCCGCAACGCGTGAGGGCCGGACCACCTCCGAGGTGGTCCGGCCCTCACGCGTACGGCAGGCTCTACAGGCCCTGCCACTGCGGCTTCGCCGCGTAGGTGGCGCGGAAGTAGTCCGCCAGCGTCAGCTTCGACGCGGCCGCCTCGTCGACCACGACCGTGGCGTGCGGGTGAAGCTGGAGCGCCGACGCCGGCACGATCGAGGCGACCGGGCCCTCGACGGTCCGTGCCACCGCCTCCGCCTTGCCCTCGCCGGTGGCGAGCAGGATCGGGTGACGGGCCTCCAGGATCGTGCCGATGCCCTGGGTGATGACGTGGTGGGGCACCTGCTCGATGTCGTCCTCGAAGAAGCGCGCGTTGTCGATCCGCGTCTGCTCGGTCAGCGTCTTGATGCGGGTGCGGGAGGCGAGCGAGGAGCACGGCTCGTTGAAGCCGATGTGTCCGTCGGTGCCGATGCCGAGCAGTTGGAGGTCCACTCCGCCGGCCTCGGCGAGCGCGGCGTCGTACGCCTGGCAGGCGGCCTGTACGTCCTCGGCGGCTCCGTCCGGGCCCATGAAGGACTTCTCGGACAGGCCGAGCGGTTCGATGACCTCGCGCAGTACGACCGACCGGTAGGACTCGGGGTGGCCCGCGGGCAGTCCGACGTACTCGTCGAGCTGGCAGATGCGGGCGCGCGAGGCGTCGACGGCGCCGGAACGCACCTTCGCCGCCAGGGCCTGGTAGATGGGCAGCGGGGTCGAGCCGGTGGCAACGCCGATCAGGGCATCGGGCTTGCGGCTCAGCAGGGCTCGGACGGCCTCCGCGATGAGTTCGCCGCCTGCCGTGGCGTCCGGGACGATGACAACTTCCACGCTGTGCCTGCCGATCTGGAGAGTGGCGTCATGTGGTATAGACCAATCTATGAGCCCAATCTAGCAGAACGAGGCGGTCCGGAGGTGAACCGTCCGTGGGTGCGCCACTGCTTGTCGCCCTGTCGGCGGACGGCCGCGTCCGCAAGGGGGTGCGCCCCGGAAACACCCGCGGGCCGCGGCGCCGGGACGGGACCCTCAGCCCGTCCGGCACCGCAGCCCGGAGCTACCTGGCCGGCGGTGTGCGGTGCCTCCGGCCACTGGAGGCACCGGCGCAGTCAGGGCAGAGAGCGCCGAATACCTCGGTCCGCCCTCCTGTGCGGGGAGAGCGGAGGTCTGTCGCGCAGGGGGCGGGTCCTGACCGTCGAGCCCCTACGTGGTGCATTGTGGACTAGACCATTAGGCCGTGTCCATCCATCGGTGCGGACATTCTCCCGTGCGGGACCGCCCCCTCACAGTGTCACGCATCGGCGGGCCGATCGGTTCGGAACCTCTCCTTCTCCACAGGTACGCTCGCACGTGTGCCCTCCATGAACGATCTGGTCCGCCAGCACACAGCCCTGAGTGACACCGACCTCGAGTGGCTCCATCTGCTGGTCTCGGAGTGGCAGCTGCTCTCCGACCTGTCCTTCGCCGACCTCGTCCTGTGGGTGCCCACCCGCGACGGGACCCGCTATGTCTCCGTGGCGCAGATGCGGCCCAACACCGGCCCGACCTCCTACCAGGACGACATGGTCGGCCACCTCGTGCCGCGTGGCCGCAGGCCGCTGCTGGACGCCGCCCTGGACGAGGGCCGCATCGTGCGCGAGGGGGACCCGGAGTGGCGGGAGGAGGTGCCCGTCCGGGTCGAGTCGATCCCCGTGCGGAGGGAGGGCCGGATCCTCGGCGTCATCGCCAGGAACACCAACCTCCTCACCGTGCGTACGCCGTCCCGGCTTGAGCTCACCTATCTCCAGTCCGCCTCCGACCTGGCCCAGATGATCGCCGCCGGGTCCTTCCCGTTCCCCGGCCAGCAGGTCGACATGGACGCGTCGCCGCGCGTGGGTGACGGTCTGATCAGGCTCGACGCCGACGGTGTCGTGCAGTACGCCAGTCCCAACGGCCTCTCCGCCTACCACCGCCTCGGTCTCGCCTCGGACCTCGTCGGCCACAACCTCGGCGCGACGACCGCCGAACTCGCCCCGTCGCGCGGCCCGGTGGACGAGGCGCTCGTCAAGGTGGCGAGCGGGTACGCCCCGCGGGAGTTCGAGGTCGAGGGCGCGGGCGGGGTCATCCAGCTGCGCGCGATTCCCCTCAAGCCCAAGGGGGTGCGCATCGGTTCGCTGGTGCTGCTCCGGGACGTCACGGAACTGCGCCGCCGCGAGCGGGAACTGATCACGAAGGACGCCACCATCCGGGAGATCCACCACCGGGTGAAGAACAACCTCCAGACGGTGGCCGCCCTGTTGCGCCTCCAGGCGCGCCGGATGGATTCGGAGCGGGGCCGCGAGGCCCTCAACGAGGCGGTACGGCGCGTCGGTTCGATCGCCATCGTCCATGAGACGCTGTCCCAGAATCTGGACGAGCGGGTCGAGTTCGACGAGATCGCCGACCGGGTGATCGCGATGGTCGCCGAGATCTCGCCCGGGAAGGTCACCTGCCGCCGCACCGGGCGCTTCGGGGTCCTCGACGCGGAGGTCGCCACTCCGCTCTCGATGGTGCTCACCGAAGTGCTGCAGAACGCCCTGGAGCACGCGTTCACCGTCGCCGAACACGGCACCGTCGAGGTGGCCGCGGTGCGCGGGGGCTCGCCGGCCGAGGGGCGGCTGCTGATCACCGTGACGGACGACGGGCGCGGGCTGCCCGAGGGGTTCGATCCCCAGCGGGCCGGCAATCTGGGACTCCAGATCGTGCGGACCCTGGTGGAGGGCGAGTTGAGCGGGAGCTTCGGCATGGTTCCCGCCCCCGAGCGGGGCACGCAGGTGGTGCTGGACATCCCCGTGCAGAACGACAAGTAGCGGTAGCGGGACCGGCCACGGGTCGGTGCGCACACAGCGCAGTGGGCCCGGACCGTGGTGACGGTCCGGGCCCACTGCGTGGTGCTCACGGTGCGATGCGCTTCGGGGGGTACTGCGCGCTGCGACTCGAAGGCGGGGCTGTGCGTACGCTCCGTACGCGCCGCCTGGCTGAGGCTCGTCGTGCGGGGGCGTCGGTCAGGCGCTGGCGTTACGCGCCCGGTTGCGAGCGGCGCGGCGCTTCATTGCGCGGCGCTCGTCCTCGCTGAGGCCACCCCAGACGCCGGAGTCCTGGCCGGACTCGAGCGCCCACTGCAGGCACTGCTCCATGACGGGGCAGCGACGGCAGACGGCCTTGGCTTCCTCGATCTGCAGCAGCGCAGGACCGGTGTTGCCGATGGGGAAGAACAGCTCCGGGTCTTCCTCACGACAAACGGCGTTGTGACGCCAGTCCATGGCTGCTACCTCTCCTTGGTATTACATGCTGATGCTTGTGAATGTGAACGCTTTCACGAATCCCCCCGCAGACGAAGGTCCGACGCCCAGATGAACTGGTTGTGGTCCTGTTGTGGTGAGGAGGGGTTCTGGCTCTCAGTGGAGGCCGATGTTGCGGGCCGTCCCGATCGCCATGTAGAGATTCGCAAACCTCGGCGGCGGATACAACCCCTTCTGGAAAGTTTTTTTTGATTCCTCGGTGTCGACTAGGTCACAGCCGTACTTCTAAGGGGTGGGGGCCAGCCCAAACGTTCGAGTTAAAGGACTTTCGCCCCTTCCACTCACACAATCACACGCAGTGCACGGCGTACGCCTGTGAACGTCACGCTCGTACGCAGCCCCAGGTGGTCACCGTCCATCTGGAAGGGTAGTGGAGCCTTTGAATGCAAGGTGAAGTCCGTGAGGTCGTGCATGGAGACGGCGTGCTTGCCGTGTGGGCCCTTCTCGGGGGTCGAAGTGAGCAGCTGGGTGGCGTACCGGGTCACGGCGGGGGTCGAGAGCCGCTTGAGCGCGAGGATGTCCAGGGCGCTGTCGAAGGAGGCCTTCGGGGAGGCGTATATGGGACGGTTCCCCAGGTAGGTCCAGGGTGCGGTGTTGCAGATTATCGACAGTGCGAGGTCGGTGACCGGGTCCTGGCCGGGGACGTCGAGGGTGATGAGGCCGTTGCGCCGGTGCGGATCGTCCATGAACTGCCGGAGCACCTGGCGCACGTACAGCGCATGGGTCGACCGCTTGCCCCGCTCGCGCTTCTGTTCGACACGGCCGATGACGCCGGCGTCGAAGCCGAGCCCCGCGCAGAAGGTGAACCAGCGTCCCGGGACGGCCTCGTCCGCCGTGCCCGGGGTGCCGGCCGCGAGACCCAGACCCACCGTGCGCTCACTGCGGTCGGCGAGGGCGTCCAGGATGGCGCCCGTCGCCTCGACGGCGTCGTTGGGGATGCCGAGGGCCCGGGCGAAGACGTTGGTGGAACCGCCGGGGACCACGGCGAGGCTCGGCAGCCCCTCGGGATCGGGACCGTTGTGCAGCAGTCCGTTGACCACCTCGTTGACCGTGCCGTCACCCCCGAGGGCGACCACCAGATCGATGTCGTCGGAGTCGGCGGCCCGTCGCCCCAGGTCCCGGGCGTGACCGCGGTACTCCGTGGTCACGGCCTCGATCTTCATCTCGCTCGCCAGGGCGTGGATCAGCACGTCGCGGGTCCGCGCGCTGGTAGTGGTGGCAGCTGGGTTGACCACGAGGAGTGCGCGCATGCCCGCCAGAGTACCTACCGCGCGGAACGCCCCTGAAGTCCTGATCCACCGGGTCCACGGCCGGTCACGGGGAGTGACCGCTCCCCGCGGTGGGTCCGCCGCGGCCCCGGCTTCGCGATCGGCGGGGCGGGATGCGAATCTGAAGGGCGTGAGCACTCAGCAGAACACGCCCTCCCCGTCGCCCTCGGCCGGCCCGGAGAAGCCCGCCCGGATCGCCGCCCTGGCCGCACTCAACGCCCTCGAAGGCGCGGCGCTCGCCGTCGGCGGGATCTACATGCTGGCCGTCGGCCTGTTCGGAAGCCCCGACAGCATCCAGCAGGCCGAGATGGGCGGACTCACGCTGGTGGCACTCGGTCTGATCCCGCTGTTCGCCGCCCGCGGGCTGCTGCGGCGGCGCAGCTGGAGCCGGGGCCCGGCACTCATCACCCAGCTCATGGCCCTGCCGGTGGCCTGGACGCTGCTGCGGGCCCAGGGCGCGCTGATCCCCGCGGGCATTTTCCTCGCCGCCGTCGCCGTGACGGCGCTCGTGCTGGTGCTCAACCCGGCGACCACGAAGGCACTGGGTATCCGGGGGCCGCGGACGACTCCCGACGCCTGACGCCCGCTTACGGCAGGACCCCCGGGCGCTACTCCTCGACGAGCAGCCGCTCCCGCAGCTGGGCCAGCGTGCGGGCCAGGAGCCGGGAGACGTGCATCTGGGAGATGCCGACCTCCTGGGCGATCTGTGACTGGGTCATGTTGCCGAAGAAGCGCAGCAGGAGGATCCGCTTCTCGCGTGGCGGGAGGTCCTCCAGCAGCGGCTTGAGCGACTCCCGGTACTCGACGCCCTCCAGCGCCTCGTCCTCGGAGCCCAGGGTGTCCGCGACCGCCGGCGACTCGTCGTCGGTGTCGGGGACGTCCAGCGAGAGCGTGCTGTAGGCATTGGCCGATTCCAGCCCCTCCAGGACCTCCTCCTCGGAGATGCCCAGTCGCTCCGCCAGCTCGTGCACGGTGGGGGAGCGGCCGTGCTGCTGGGAGAGCTCGGCGGTGGCCGTGGTCAGCGACAGCCGCAGCTCCTGAAGGCGCCGGGGCACACGGACCGCCCAGCCCTTGTCCCGGAAATGGCGCTTGATCTCGCCGACGACCGTGGGGGTCGCGTACGTCGAGAACTCGACGCCGCGGTCCGGGTCGAACCGGTCCACCGACTTGATCAGGCCGATCGTGGCGACCTGGGTCAGGTCGTCCAGCGGCTCCCCGCGGTTGCGGAACCTGCGGGCCAGGTGCTCCACGAGCGGCAGGTGCATCCGCACCAGCCGGTTGCGCAGCTCGGCCTTCTCCGCCGAGCCGTCGGGAAGCTCCCGGAGCTCGATGAAGAGCGCCCGCGCCCCGCTGCGGTCGTGTGGATCGTGGTGCCCGTGCTCGCTCATCTGGCCCGCCCGCTCCGCCTGCGACTGCTCCACCGCGACCGGGTGGCCCTGCGTCCCGTCCGCACCGTCCGCCCCGCCCTCCGGATGCGGCCGGGCCTGCTGCTCCGGGAGGGCTGCCGGGCGCGCCGCCCCCGACCGGATCGTCTCGTCCCGCACAGGACCGTCCCCGTTCCCGTCGCTCACGCCGGCCCGGGTCCCGCGCCGCGCTGTTTGTAGAGGCTGATGCTGACCGTACGGTCGTCGGCGACCGTGGACTCGACCTTGCCGGCCAGTGCGGAGAGCACCGTCCAGGCGAAGGTGTCGCGTTCCGGTGCGCGGCCGTCCGTCGTGGGGGCCGAGACGGTCACCTCGAGGGAATCACCGACGAGGCGGAACACGCAGCTGAGGACGGAGCCGGGCACGGCCTGCTGGAGCAGGATCGCGCAGGCCTCGTCGACCGCGATGCGGAGATCCTCGATCTCGTCGAGAGTGAAGTCCAAGCGTGCTGCCAGGCCGGCCGTGGCCGTACGCAGCACGGACAGGTAGGCACCCGCAGCGGGCAGCCGGACCTCTACGAAGTCCTGGTTCCCGGGCTCGCCTGCGATCTGGGACACCCTCACCTCCAAGGTGGCACAAACTCGTTCGAGGCTCCGGGACGAGTGCCCGGGGCCGTGCGGTCCGTCGTCGGTCCTGTGGCTCGGCGACGCTGTCGCGACCCATGATGCCGTGTCGCCGAGACCGCAACCTCATAGTTACTCATGGTAGGCACATGAGTACACACAGTGGCTAGGGGTCTGCGGCGGTCAATTGCGAAGAACCGGCGCCGGTTTGACGTACCCAGACGTCAGACGATCGAACCGTCCACGAAGCACCAGCGCCAGCTCTCCGCATATTCGAAGCTGCGCATCACCGGGTGTCCGGTCGCCTCGAAGTGCGCGGTGGCGTGCTTCAGGGGCGAGGAATCGCAGCAGCCCACGTGCCCGCAGACGAGGCAGAGACGCAGCTGCACGGGATGGGTGCCCGCCACCAGACACTCCGGGCAGGTGTCGTCGAGCGGGGCGGGCTCGGGGCGCGGCAGTTCGGATACGTGGAGGCACTCACTCATGATGGCCACGTTACGTCGGATGTGAGGACAGTGAGATGGACGCATTGCCGCTGGTGGCGCTCATCGCGGTCAGCGCGGCGGTGGCGGGGGCGGCCCGCCGGACCCCCGTCCCCGCGCCGCTGCTGCTGGTCGCCGCCGGCCTGCTGGCCTCGTACCTGCCGGGGGTGCCGACCTACACGCTCGACGCGCACGTCGTGCTGCCCCTGCTGCTCCCGCCGTTGCTCTACACGGCGGCGGTCGACAGCTCCTACCTCGATCTGCGGGCCAATGCGCGGCCGGTCGCCCTGCTCTCCGTCGGGTACGTGCTCTTCGCCACCGTCGCCGTGGGCTGGCTCGCCTACCTGCTGGTGCCGGATCTGCCGCTCACCGCAGCCCTGGTGCTCGGCGCGGTCGTCGCCCCTCCGGACGCCGTCACGGCCGCCGCGATCGCCCGCAGGGTCGGCCTGCCCGGACGGGTGACCACGATCCTCCAGGGCGAGTCCCTGGTGAACGACGCCACCGCGATCACCGCCTTCAAGGTGGCCGTCGCCGCGGCCGTCGGCGAGGGCATGAGCTGGGGCGCCGGGATCGGCGAGTTCCTCCTGGCGTCGGTCGGCGGGATCGCCGTCGGCCTGCTGCTGATGGTGCCGCTGCACTGGCTGCGGACGCACCTCAAGGAGGCCCTGCTCCAGAACACCCTGTCGCTGCTGATCCCCTTCGTCGCCTACGCGGCGGCGGAACGGGTGCACGCCTCCGGGGTGCTCGCCGTCGTCGTCGTCGCCCTCTACCTCGGGCACCGTTCCTGGCAGGTCGACTTCGCGACGCGCCTCCAGGAGGCGGCTGTCTGGAAGATGGTCGCCTTCGTCCTGGAGTCCGCGGTCTTCGCGCTGATCGGGCTGCAGCTGCCCTTCGTGCTCAGGGGGCTGGGTTCGTACGGTGTGGCCGAGGCCCTCGGCTACGCCGTCCTCGTGTTCGTCGCCGTCGTCGTGGTGCGCTTCGTCTGGGTGTACCCGGCGACCTATCTGCCGCCGCGGCTCTCCAGGCGGATCAGGGAACGCGAGGGGACGCCCGCGTGGAACTCGACCCTGATCGTCGGCTGGGCAGGGATGAGGGGCGTCGTCTCCCTGGCCATCGCCTTCTCCATCCCCGTGGCCATGCACGACGGGGAGGACTTCCCCGCGCGCAACCTGGTGCTGTTCCTGACCTTCACGACGGTCATCGGCACCCTCGTCGTGCAAGGGCTCAGCCTGCCCCTCCTGGTACGCGTGCTGAAGCTCCCCGAACGCAGCGCGCGCGCCGACACGCTGGCCGAGGCGCAGGCGCAGAGCGAGGCGTCCGCGGCGGCCGACGCGCGCCTGGAGGTCCTGCTGGAGGACCCGCGCAACGAACTCCCCGACCCCCTCACCCAACGGCTGCGCGCCGTCATGGAACGCCGCCGCAACGCTGTGTGGGAGAGGCTCGGCGCGGCCAATCCGATCACCGGCGAGTCGGCGGACGACACCTACCGCAGGCTGGCGCGGGACATGATCGCCGCCGAGCGCGACGTCTTCGTGCACCTGAGGGACGAGCGGCGGATCGACGACGAGATGCTGCGGGCCCTGCTGCGGCGGCTGGACCTGGAGGAGGCGGCCGCCTACCGGGAGTCGGACGACGGGTGACCGTGGTCCGCGGCCGGTCCGGGGCGTCCCGTGACGACCGCGGTGACCGTGGACCCCGGGGCGAAAGCCCCCTCCCCGGCCAGCACCGTGAGCCCGTACAGGAGTTTGGCCACGTAGAGCCGTTCGACGGGCAGGCCGTGCCGGTCCTCGAAGCCGTCGGCGAAGGCGTGCAGCTCCGGTGTCGTGCGGGCGTACCCGCCGAAGTGGAAGCGTTCGTCCAGCGACCACTCCCCGGCCGGGCCGCCGAACGCCTCCCGCTGCAGACCGCGGACCGCCTCCCCGAGGAAGCCGCCCCGCAGGACGGGCACGCCCAGGGCGCACTGCCCCCGGCCGAGCCCGGCGGCCAGCCCCGCCAGGGTGCCGCCGGTGCCGCAGGCGACCGCCACGGTCCCGGTCCGGCCGCGCAGCTCACGGCCGAGCTCTGTGCAGCCCTGTGCGGCGAGCGCGTTGCTGCCGCCCTCCGGGACGACCACGCACTCCCCGAAGAGGCTCAGCAGGCCTTCCAGGACGTCCGGAGAGGTCTTCGCGCGGTAGGTCGGGCGGTCCACGAAGTGCAGACGCATGCCGTCGGCCGCGCACCGCGCGAGGGAGGGGTTCAGCGGGCGGTGGGCCAGCTCGTCGCCCCGTACGACGCCGATGGTGGGGAAGCCGAGCAGGCGTCCGGCGGCTGCCGTGGCCCGCAGGTGGTTCGACCAGGCTCCGCCGAAGGTCAGCACCGTCCGGCCGGCGGCGGCCCGGAGATTGGGGGCGAGCTTGCGCCACTTGTTGCCCGGCAGGTCCGGGTGGATCAGGTCGTCGCGCTTGAGCAGCAGCGTCACGCCGTGCCGCGCGAAGCGCTCGTCCTCGGCCGGCTGCAGGGGTGAGGGCAGCACCGGCCGCAGCCGGGAGAGGTCGGGCGCTTCGTCGTCCATGCCTTCATTGTGTGCCGACCCGCACCGCCCTACTTCAGCCGGTCGTGGATCCGGTTGCGCATGCCCGTCATCGAGAATCCGCGCGGGTCGACCTTGCCGGGCTGCCACTCCCGGTGCCCGATGACCGAGGGCGCGTCCCAGCCGTGGACGCGGCAGACCGCCGCCGCGGCCTTCTCGATGGCCTCCAGCTGAACGGCGGGCCACGGGTCCTTGCCGTCGCCGAGGTTCTCGCACTCGAAGCCGTAGAAGTGCCGGTTGCCGTCGGTGTTGGACTCGTTGTCCGACGGCAGGCGCCTTTCCGCGATGACGGCGCGCAGGACGTCGTCGTCGCCCAGCCCGGCGTGGTTGGCCCGGCCGTAGCCGACCAGGTGGACCCGGCCGTCCTTCGCGATCACACCGTGGCAGAGCGGGCCGGGCAGCCCCGAGTAGCCGTCCCGGCAGATCTCGACCGTGCGGGCCGTGCCCTTCGTCACGGTGTGGTGGATCATCACCCCGTGCACGGGCCCCCAGGGACCCTTGTGGTTGCGGTTGTGCGTACGCCAGTCGCCCACCTGGACGACGGTGAGCCCTTCGTCCTTCAGGGCCTTGAGGAAACTGCTCGCTGACATGGGTGAGGACATGGCCAACTCCTTCGTGCCGTGGGGGAGCGTGTGTCCGTACAGCGCTTCTACCGGAACTGGAGGCTCCGCCAAACCTGTCCCGGTGCTGTTCGCCTCGTGTGCGATTCCATCCGGACAGTCCGCGTGCTCCGGGTGGGCCGTGCTCAGTCCTGGGCGAGCCAGAGATCGGGACCGAACACCTCGTAGTGGATGTCGGCCGGAGCCACGCCCCTGTCCAGCAGCTGGGAGCGGACGGCGCGCATGAAGGGCAACGGCCCGCAGAGGTAGGCGTGGGTGCCCGGCTCGACCTTCAGTCCGCTCAGATCGACCCTCCCGGTGCGCTCGGCGGGCCGACCTGGTTCCGGGACCTCGTACCAGAAATGGGCTGAGCCGCCGGGGAGTTCGTCGGTGAGCGCCTTGTGGCGGACGCGCAGCGGGTGGTCGGCGGGTGACCGGTCGCCGTGCACCACGGTGACCGGCGACCGGTGCCCGTTCTCGGCCAGGTCCTCCAGCATCGACAGGATCGGGGTGCAGCCGATGCCGGCCGAGGCGAGGAGAAGCGGGGCGTCGGAGCCGTCGAGCACCAGATCGCCGTAGGGGGCCGAGACGCGCAGCCGGTCGCCCGCGCGCAGCCTTGAGTGCAGGTGGGCGGAGACCTCGCCCTCCGGGCCCTCGCCGCCCCGCACCCGCTTGACCGAGAAGGAGCGCGGACCGGGCCCCGGCGCCCCGGTGAGGCTGTACTGGCGTATCTGGTGGGCGCCGTCGGGGAGTTCCACCTGGACGGAGACGTACTGACCCGGTCGGAAGGCGGGTGCCGGTGTGCCGTCGGCGGGAGTGATCCGGAAGGTGGCGACGTCGGGGGTGTCCTCGGTGCGTGAGGTCACCGTCCACTCGCGCCACACGTCGCCCGCCGTCACGCCCTGCTGCGCGTAGAGCCGCTCCTCGGCGGCGATCAGGGCGTTGGCCATCAGCCAGTAGACCTCGTCCCAGGCGGCGGCGACCTCGGAGGTGACCGCGTCGCCGAGCACCTCGGCGATCGCGGTGAAGAGGTGGGTGTGCACGATCGCGTACTGCGGGGCGGTGATGCCCAGTGAGGCGTGCTTGTTGGCGATGCGGGCCAGCATCACGTCGGGCCGGGTACCGGGGTGTTGGACCAGGTGCGTGGCGAAGGCGGCGATGGAGCCGGCGAGCGCCGAGCGCTGTGCGCCGGAAGCCTGGTTCCCCCGGTTGAACACGTCCCGCAGGAGCTCCGGGTGGGCGTCGAACAAATTCCTGTAGAAGAGGTCCGCGATGTCCTCGACGGCCGCCCCCACGGCAGGCAGCGTGGCTCGGACGGTGGCGGTCGACGTGTCGGAGAGCATGGGTTGACTCCTCGGTGGGGAGAGCGGACCGCGAGAAGGCGGCCATTAATTGGGATATGAGATACGAATTTTGAGGCAGGGTGTGCCCGGTCGTGGGCGCGGCCGGGTGGGTCCGGCCGGGCTGCGGCGGATCAGCCGGGTGCGGGCCGGCCGCGAGTGATGCCGAGCAGCAGCGGGCCGGTGGGTGAGGAGACGAGATCAGCGACCGTGAGGGGGTCGAGCGAGACATAGAACGCCTCCTCGGCCCGGCGCAGCGCGGAGCGGAGCAGGCACGCGGAGCGCAGGGGGCACGGGGTGCTGCCCTCGCATTCGACGACCTCGCCCGGCCCTTCCAGCTGTCTCGCCAGGGTGCCGATCGACGCCGACCGCCCGGCCGTGGTGAGGGAGAGGCCCCCGCCCCGGCCGCGTCGCGCGTCGACCAGGCCGAGGTGCTGGAGGCGGGCGACGGCCTTCGCGACATGGGTGTAAGGCACCTGCATGGTGGCCGCCACCTCGCGGGTGGTCGGCGGGTCCTCGCCCTCCGCGGTGGCGGTCAGGCGCATGAGTACCCGGAGTGCCACATCGGTGAATCGCGTCAGTCGCATGGTCGCAGCCTAGGTAAGTTGCAACAGGGATGCAACTTAAGGCCGTCCTCGGCCCGAGAGGCAGTGCCATGACGGGGGGCTCCGTGACGGATGCGGGGCACGTGTGGCGTGCGAAAGGTGGTCAGCGGCCGTGCCGAAGCCGGACGCAGCCGACGGGATACCGGCGGTCAAGGTCATCACCGACCCGGACAGCCTGGGCCGTTGCGCGCGCGATGAGGCGGAGTGGGCCCCGGCGGGGCTGCCTCACGCCGTCGCGCGCCCCCAGAGCACCGGCGAGGTGCGGGCTGTCGTGGCGTACCGCGTCGATCACCGGATCCCGGTGATCCCGCGCGGCGCCGGTACGGGACTGTCGGGCGGGGCCAACGCGGTGGACGGCGCCGTCGCCCTCTCGTTCGAGGACATGAACCGGATCCTGCGCATCGACCCGGTGGAACGCCTTGCCGTCGTCCAGCCGGGCGTCATGAAGCGAGCCGTCAAGGCTGCCCTGGATCCGTACGGGATCCTCGACCCGGGCAAGGTTCTCGTGTCGGGTGCCCCGCTGGCGTCGGACCGACCGCCTCTTCGGCACTCGCGGGCCTTCCCGCGGAAGCGATCCGGCCGGCCGTCCCTGCCGCCTACCTCAGCGGGTCGCTGAGCTCGACGGCCCGCAGGGCCGCGGCGAGTGCCCGCTCGTCGCCGATGTCGAGGGCCGTGTCGGTGAGCTTGACGACGTGCTCGTCGCCGTGGGCCACGGCCCGCTCGAAGACCTCTTCGGAGGTGACCGGGCCCGGCGGGACGTAGGCCACCGGGGCGTCGGGGGCGTACATGGCCGTCACCGCCGCCGACGCGGTCCAGGCGGCCCGGAGGCTCGGCACCCAGAGGTCCCGCGGGAGCGCGGGGAGCGTCCGGAGCACGGCGTTGGGTGCCGTGGCCGCGTGGACCAGCATCGTCTCCTCGCCGTGGCCGTGGGTGGCGTACCGGTGGGTGGCGGCCCTGACCAGTTCGGTGAGCCGGCGGTGCCCCTCGTCCGGGTCCGTGACCGTGGCGGCCCACACCGGCACACCCGTGACACGGCCGAGCCGGTCGGGGAAGCCGCCCTCCCGCCGGGCGAGGGGCCGTACCGCGTCGAGGGCCCCGGCGGCGGTGTCGGCGCCCGCGAAGAGGGTGAGGCCGGTGACGGGTCGGTGGCGCGCCGCCCAGTAACCGAGGCCGTGAGCGAGCTCGTTCAGCCGGGGCTCGGTGCTCTCGCCGGCCAGGAGCGTGCGCACGGCGTGGCCCACGCGGATCACCGGATGCGTCGATCCGCCGTACATGCCGGGCAGGAGACGGGGCCACCACCGGGCGAGCACGTCACGCCAGGGATGCTCGGCGGTCTCCCGGCCGAAGTAGCCGATCCAGTCGGCGGCGCGGCGCGGATCACCCAGGGCGGAACGCCAGCCGGCGTCCGTGACCGGCTCCACGCCGGGCGGGAACTCCTCGAGCCGGGACGCGTACACGTCGAGCCAGCGGTGGACGGACTCCGCCCGGCCGTTGGCGGCGAGGGCCTCGACGGCCATGGGCGCGTGGTTGGTGAGCCTGCCGAGCCGCTCGGGACCGGAGACGTGCAACCGCTGGAGTGCCTCGTCGAGGGTGCCTGTCGTATCCATGGCGAGAACGCTAGGCAGCCCTGTCCGGCGCCGTAACGGGCGGAGGTCGGGGTCAGGAGCGGGCCGAAGTCCTAGGCACCCGGGCCCGAGCCGTGCTCCGCCCGCGACCGCCCGACCCGCTTCCGCCCGGACTGTATGAGGCGCCCGGATGCGGGCAACGTTCCCGTCCCACGCCCGGTTAGTCACACTCTTTTGTGTAATAGCGCGCCGTGTCCTCCGGCTGGAAGTGTTCTTCCTGCAGGTCAGCCCATGATCGAGAGGATGTCGGATGTCCGTTGGTGAAGAGGTTCGCGACACGCAGCCGCCGCAGCAGAGTCTCGGCACAGCGGCTGCGCGGAACCTCGCGACGACGACCAAGTCCGCCCCGCAGATGCAGGAGATCACCTCGCGGTGGCTGCTGCGCATGCTGCCGTGGGTCCAGGTGCAGGGCGGCACCTACCGGGTGAACCGCCGACTGAGCTATTCGGTCGGGGACGGCAGGGTGACCTTCGTCCAGACCGGCGACCGGGTCACTGTCATCCCGGCCGAGCTCGGCGAACTTCCCGCGCTGCGCGACTTCGGTGACGAGGAGGTGCTCGCCGAGCTGGCGCGCAGGTGCGAACAGCGCGACGTCGCGGCCGGTGAGGTGCTCGCCGCGGCGGGCGACGCGGCGGACCGCGTCCACCTCCTGGCGCACGGCAAGATCGAGAAGATCGGGACCGGGCCCTACGGCGACGAGACCGTGCTCGGAGTCCTGGCCGACGGCGCCTACTTCGGTGACCACGTCCTGATCGACGGGGACGCGAGCTGGGAGTACACGGCGCGTGCGGTGACAGCCTGCACGCTGTTGACCCTGCGCCGGTCGGACGTGCTCAACCTCGCGGCCCGTGCGGACTCGCTCCGCGACCACCTCGCGGGGCTCCTCGCCATCCCGCACCAGCGCACCAACAAGTACGGCGAGGCGGAGATCGACCTGTCGGCGGGCCATGTGGGGGAGAGCGTCGTCCCGCACACCTTCGTCGACTACGAGTCGGCGCCGCGCGAGTACGAACTGAGCGTCGCCCAGACCGTGCTGAAGGTCCACAGCAGGGTGGCCGACCTCTACAACCAGCCGATGAACCAGACCGAGCAGCAGTTGCGGCTCACCGTCGAGGCGCTGCGCGAGCGCCAGGAGCACGAGCTCGTCAACAACCGGGAGTTCGGGCTGCTCAACAACTGCGACTACGGGCAGCGGATCCAGCCCCACGACGGGGCGCCCGGCCCCGACGACATGGACGAGCTCCTGTCCCGGCGGCGCGGATCGAAGCTCTTCCTCGCCCATCCGCGGGCCATCGCGGCCTTCGGCCGCGAGTGCAACAAGCGGGGCCTGGTGCCGGAGACCGTCGAGGTCGGGGGAGAGCACGTGCCGTCCTGGCGAGGCGTGCCGATCTTCTCCTGCAACAAGATCCCGGTCACCGACGCCCGCACCACGTCGATCATCTGCATGAGGACCGGGGAGGCGGACCAGGGGGTCATCGGACTCCAGCAGAGCGGCATCCCCGACGAGATCGAACCGAGCCTCTCGGCGCGCTTCATGGGCATCGACGACCAGGCGATCATGTCGTACCTCGTGACGGCCTACTACTCCGCCGCCGTTCTGGTGCCCGATGCCCTGGGCGTCCTGGAGAACGTGGAGGTGAGCCGCTGGCGGTGACACTCCCCGGGCCCGGGCGCCGACCGCCCGGGCCCGGCAGGCCGAGGCCGCGACCAAGGTGCCGCGTGGCGCCCGGAAGGAGTGACCGTGACCATGACCAGTACGGATGCCGCGATGGAGGGCCGCAAGGCAGCCGCGCTGCTCGAGCACACCCGCAACGCCGTCGATCCGCATCTTCGCGCAGCCGTCGAGACGCTGCCCGGGGCGATCCGCAGGGTCGCCATGTACCACTTCGGCTGGCAGAACGCCGACGGCACACCCGCCTCCGGGCAGGCCGGCAAGGCCATCAGGCCCGCACTCGTCCTGGCCGCCGCCCGCGCCCTGGGAGGCGACCCGGAGGCGGCGATGCGGGCGGCCGTCGCCGTCGAACTCGCGCACAACTTCACCCTGCTGCACGACGACGTCATCGACGAGGACACCACGCGACGGCACCGCCCCACCGCCTGGGCGGTGTTCGGGGTGCCGGACGCCGTGATCACCGGGGACGCCATGTCCTCCCTCGCCCTGCGGCTGCTGGCGGACGACCCGCACCCCGCGTCCGCGGAGGCCGCGGTCCGGCTCTCCACCTGCGTCATCGAGCTCTGCGCGGGACAGCAGGCCGACTGCGCCCTGGAGGAGCGCGGGCCCGACGACGTCACACTGGACGAGTGCTTGGCCATGGCCATGGCCAAGACGGGAGCCCTGCTCGGGTGCGCCTGCGCCCTCGGCGCGCTCTACGCCGGGGCCGGTGAGAGGGAGGTCAGGGCCATGGACGGCTTCGGCCGGGAGGCGGGTCTCGCCTTCCAGCTGATCGACGACCTGATCGGCATCTGGGGCGACACGGCCCGCACGGGCAAGCCGGTCGGGGCCGACCTGACCGCCCACAAGAAGTCCCTGCCGGTGGTGGCGGCGCTCACCTCGGACACCCCGGCCGCCGCCGAGCTGGCCGCGCTCTACCGGGGCCCCATGAACACACCGGGGGAGGTGAGGAGCGCCGCCGACGCGGTGGACCGGGCCGGCGGCCGGGACTGGGCCCAGACCGCCGCGGCGGACCGGATGGCCCGGGCCGTCCATCACCTGTCCCGCGCCGTGCCCGATCCTGACGGTGCCGGGGACCTGCTGGCGCTGGCCGAGTTCGTCACCCGCAGAACGCACTGAACCGGGCCGCCCGTGACCGGGGACGACACCCAACTCTAGGATTCTGTGGGTCGGTTGGGATCACCATCACGGGGCGAAGGGGCGGGGCCGGTCATGGGCGTACGCGTGCGGCAGGCGGACGAGCGGGACAGGGATCAGGTCGTACGGATCCTGGACGAGGCATTCCACGACGATCCGGTGAGCAGTTGGGTCTTCCCGGACGAGGAGCACCGGCGCGCGGTCCACGGGAAGTTCCTCGGAGTCTTCGCCGACATCACGCTGGAAGGAGGCCGGATCGACCTGCTGGAGGACGGTACGGCGACGGCTCTCTGGCTCTCCGTGCCGGCGGGCGTCCCTCCGGAGGACGACGACACCCCCGCGCTCATGAGGGAGACCGCGGATCCCGGCAACGAACGGGCCGAGCTGGTGGGGAGGCTGACGGGCGCCGCCCATCCCCACGACCGGGCGCACGTGTACCTCCTGATGATCGGTGTCTCCCCGCAGCGCCAGGGCGAGGGCATCGGGGAGGCCCTGATGAGGGGGGTCCTGGACCGGTGCGACCAGGAGGGGACCCCTGCCTATCTGGAGGCGAGCAGCGCGCGCAGCCGCGCTCTGTACGAGCGGCTCGGCTTCACCTTCACGGGGCGGACCGTGGACCTCCCCGGCGGCCCGCCGATGTGGCCCATGTGGCGTGAGCCGCAAGGCGGATGAGCGGGTCCCGGCCGACGGGGTCCCGGAAGGGGAGGGTGCCCCGGGCCGCCCCCGGGGCACGGACTACAGTCCCTGCTCATGACAGATGAGTCGTGGGCAGGCTGGTACCGGGACCGCCATGGTTCCGAGGCCGTCATTCTCACCACGGACGGACAGCAACTCCGTATCCGCGTCCGGGGCACGGACTTCGAGGGCGAGAGTTTCGACGGCCTGGGCCCGGCGGCGGGCACGCCGGTCGGCGACGGCCTGTTCGACCTGGTCGACGGTGTGCTCGACGACTGCGTCCTGGAGTGGGACCTCCCGCTGCCCGTGCTCGTCTCCGGCACGGTCCGCCAGGCCACTCTCAGCTGCCTGCTCTCCCTGCGCAGGGCGGACCCGGATCTCTACCTCGCACTCCATCTGGACGGCGCGGTCTACGAGTCGAACCGCGCCGAGGGCGACTTCGCTTCAGCGCTGGCAACGATCCAGCGGATCCTGCCGCCGGACATGCACCTGCAGACCTGCATAGCCTGCGCCTTCTCCGACTACTTCCCGGCCCCGGTCCGCGGTCTGTCCGGAGGCCTGGCCTGCTTCCGCGGAGCCAAGGACGCCTACCGGGACGTCTCGGACGGGAAGGACGTCGCGGGCCTGTGGGACCGGCGTACCGGATTCGTCCAGGAGATCTGGAGCTGCCGGGAGTTCGAACCGCGCCCGGCGCACGGCGCGGGCACCGGACACCGTGGGGCCTTCCCCCTGGAGCTCGCCTGACGGCTCCCGTGTCCACGGGACGTGGCTGCGCACCGACCGCCGGGGCTCAGTGGCGGTAGGAGACCCCCGCGGTCTCGACGAAGGAGCGGACCAACGCGTTGGTGTCACCTTCGTTCCACACCGCCACCACCCGGCTCGGTGCCATGTCGATCAGCGGGACCACCGTGAACTCCGCGGGCAGGCTGTGCCCGAAGGGCGCCAGGCCGATCGTGCCGTTCCACAACACCGCCTGCAGGCACTCCTGGACGGCGCGCACCACCGGCCCCTCGCGCGGCCTGCCGCCGTTCCAGTACGACTGCCACAGGGGGTCGGTGCCCTGCGGGAACTGGAACCAGCGGCGGTCGTCCAGGTCCGCCAGCCGCAGCCGGTCGCGGCGGGCCAGTGGATCGTCGGCGCGCAGGACCACGCCGACCGGGTCGCTCCGCAGCGCACGCACCGTCAGGGCGGTCTCGTCGAACGGCGCCCGGGTGAGGGCGACGTCCACCAGCCCGGCCCGCAGTCCACACGTCGGATCGGTCAGGTCGGCGTCCCGGATGCGGATGTCGATGCCGGGGTGGTTGTGGCGGTAGGCGGCGGCCAGCCTGGAGACGCCCGGGTCGGTGCCGTCGCCCAGGATGCCGACGGTGAGGGCTGCGGCGCCGGCTGCGGCGCCGACGCGTAGACGGACACGGTCGGCGTGGTCGAGCAGGGCTCGGGCCTCGTCGAGGAGAACCGTGCCCACCGGGGTGAGCGTGACACCGGTGGGCGAGCGGGTGAGGAGCAGGGCCCCGATGTCGGCCTCCAGCCGCTTGATGGCCCGGCTCAGCGGCGGCTGGCTCATGTGCAGTCGGGTGGCGGCCCGGCCGAAGTGGAGTTCCTCGGCGACTGCCACGAAGTAGCGCAAGGTCCGTAGCTCCATGCTGCAACGATACCCATGAGGTATCGGTGCTGCGAGAAGGGTCTTGGACACCGGAGGGGGCCCGGCGGTGCACTGGTGAACATGACCGATAGAGCCATGACCAGCGAGCCGGCCGCCGGCCCGGCCGTGTCGGTGGTGGGCCCGGGTGACGGTGAGACGATCGTCCTGGGCACCACGCGCATGCGTGTTCTGGAGGACGGCAGCCGGACCGGGCACCGTCTCGCGGTCGCCGAGTCCGTCCTGGCCCCGCGCACCCAGGGGCCGCCGCAGCACCGCCACGCCCAGCACGACGAGGGCTTCTACGTCCTCTCCGGCACCGTCCGGTTCACCGTCGGGGACACGGAGCACGACGTCACCGCGGGCACGTTCGTGATGGTTCCGCCGGGCGCCCCTCACACCTTCGCCAACCTGACCGACCGCCCCGCCGTCATGCTCAGCACCTTCACGCCGGACCTGTACCTGCAGTACTTCCGGGACCTGCAGGGGGCGTTCGCCGACGGCCGGCCGATGACGCGAGGGACCGGAATCGAGGCGATGAGCCGCTACGCGACCGAGCCCGCCACCGACCTCGCCTGAGCGCGGGGCGACGGAACGGGCCGGCCACCCGTGCTCCGGCCGGGAGGCGAGGCCGTGGTCTGCCGCCTCCTCCGAGGCTTCCCCGGCCATCGGTGCACGACGCCCACGACGCCCACGACGCACGGCGCCCACGGCGCCATCGGCGCACACGAAGCACACGACGGGCCCCGTGAACCGGCGGCCATGAACGGGAACCATGAACATCGCCTCCTGGATCGTGGCCGGACTGCTGGCCCTCTTCTACTGCTACGCGGGAACGTTGAAGGTGATCCGCAGCCGTGATCAGCTCCGCCCGATGATGGCCTGGGTCGACCGCCTACCCCTGCCTGCCCTCAGGGCGCTGGGGACGGTCGAAGTGCTCGGCGCGGCCGGCCTGCTCCTGCCACCGCTGACCGGCATCGCCCCCTCGCTGGCCCTTGCCGCGGCCATCGGCCTCGTCGTCCTGCAGGCCTGTGCCATCGCCGTCCACCTGACCGGCGGAGACCGCCGGATCGAACTCAACGCCGGGCTCATCGCCGCCGCGGCCGTGACCGTCTGGCTCGCCACCGGTCGGTGACCGGGCGCGGAACACGGACCGAGGGTGCGAATCCGATGCCGACGGCTCCGCCCCGCCGAGCCAGGCTCGACGGGGCGGAGCAGGGACCGAGGCGGCCGGTGGTGTCCTTCCGGGCGGAGGGGCCCCTTCGGCGCGAGGCGCGGGCCGTCAGGAGGTGGCGCGGGCGAGAGCGGCCGCGAGGCCGTTCTGCCAGAGGTAGTTCACCTGCGAGCGCTCGGTGGCGTTCGGGTAGGCGTTCGTGCAGGACGTCCCGGGGCCGCCGCCCGACATGAGCTCGCTGCACGGCCCCGTGTAGTGGTCCGGCAGCCCGAGCACGTGCCCCGTCTCGTGTGCGGTGACACGGGTCGAGTTGTACTGCTGGTTCTGCGCGTAGTCGAGGAAGATGTAGCCGCTGCCGTGCCCGTTCGTGCTCGCGTACGAGCCCCGGGAGTCGTTGCCCTCGTAGTAGGCGAAGTCCGCGTTCGAGCCCTCCTGCAGCTTGACGTTGCTGACCGAGCTGTTCCAGATGCTGGTGCTGCTCGCTATCTGGCTGCGGAAGCTGGGGGCGTTGGTGGTGCTGTAGACCACGGTGACGGCCTGGGCGCCCGGGTTCGCGGCCCGCTTCTCGGCCACGGACTTCATGACGGCCTCGAAGAAGGCCTTGTTGGCGGCGGCGTTCTCGCTCGATCCGGCGTACGCGGCGAAACCGGCCCGGGCCGTGTCCTGGGAGGACGCGGGAGCAGGGGCGGCGGCGACCGCGGGTGCGGTGCCCAGAGCGGCGGCGAGTGCGAGTCCGAGACCGGCCACGGCTGACATGGCGGCTGTCCTGGGGTGTCTCATGGGGGGTGTCTCCTGCCTGTCCGAAGGACCCCGCCCGGAGGAACGGACGGGGAACGGGTGGGGGTACGGACTGAGTCTCGGCCCGGCCGGGCCGCAGCGGATGATGTCAACCGGCGATAGCGCCGCCCTATCGCCCGGCGGAACGCGCACGGAATCAGCACGTTCCGGTCGCCCCGACACCCCCTGAACCGTCCCCGTTTGGTGGGGTTGGGGCATCTGGTGCTCGAGGTGCGAACAGCCATACTCTCGCCGTCATGGAGCTCGAGGTGAGACACCTCAGGGCGCTCTGCGCCATCGCTGACACGGGCAGCCTGCACCGGGCGGCGCGGAGGCTGGGCGTCAGCCAGCCCTCGCTCACCACCCAGCTCCAGCGGATCGAGAGGACGATGGGGGCGGAGCTGTTCCGCCGGGAGAGGACCGGCTGCCGGCCCACCCTGCTGGGCCGTGCCGTCCTCAGCCGCGCCCGCCCGCTGCTGGACGGCATGTCCGCCCTCGTGGGGGCCGCGCTGGCCGAGGCCGAGGCAGCCCGGGCCGACGGCCCCCGCCTGAGGATCGGATCGACGGCGAGCCGGGTCATCGGAGGATGGCTGCGCGGGCTTCGGGTGAGGCTGCCCGGCACCGACATCTCGCTCCGGGTGGACGTCTCGGCGCGGGCGCTGCTCGGAGCGGTGGCGGCCGGCCGGCTCGACGTGGCCTTCGTGCACGAGGTGGAGGGCTTCCCGCTCGCCGTTCCCGACGGGCTCGTCCAGCGCGTACTCGTCGAACGCGAACCGCAGTTCATCTCCCTGGCGCGGGACCATCCGGCGGCCGGACGGCCTGTGGTCGACCTCGGGGACCTGGCGGGCGACCGGTGGATGGTCGACCCCTCGGTGGACGGCGAATGGGACGGGGTGCGCCGGGTCCTGGGCGCCGCCGGCCTCGATCCGCCCGTCCTGCACGGCGACTACCTCACGGCTGCCTCCCTCGTCGTCCTCGGAGAGGCGGTCGCCCCGTGCCAGCCGACCTCGGGCCCGCGCGACGACATGGCGATCCGCCCGCTGCGCGGCGACCCGCTCGCCGTGCGGCTGCTGCTGGTCTCGCGGCCGGGCGCGGACATGGACGCCGTGTACGAGGAGTTGGAGGCGGCCTACCGCGACGCGGCACGGCGGGCCGAGCAGTACCACCGGTGGCTGCTGCGCCACAGTAGCCCTCTCGCGTACACGTCCTGAGCGCGGAGTTCCCCGTTCTGCCGAGAGCGAGGTCCTGTTTCGTCCGTCCGCCACTCCGGGCAGGACCACGACATGAGGCTCTTGATCCTGGGTGGTACGGAATTCGTCGGACGCGCGGTCACCGACGCGGCCCTCGGGCGTGGATGGGAGGTCACCGTCCTCCACCGCGGCCGCCACGCGGCGCCGCCCGGGGTGCGGACACTGACCGGTGACCGCACGGCGGGTGAGGCGGGCCTCGCGGAGCTGGCCGGTGGCACCTGGGACCTGGTGGTCGACACATGGAGCGGCGCACCCTCGGCCGTGCGGGACGCCGCCGGACTGCTGGCGCGGAGAGCGGGGCACTTCAGCTATGTCTCCAGCAGGTCCGTGTACGCGTACCCCACCCCCGCCGGGCTGGGGGAGGACGGGCCGCTGGTCACCGGGGCCTCTCCCGGAGACGGCCCGGACGTGTCGTACGCCCTGGCCAAGCGCGGCGGGGAGCTCGCGGCGCAGGAAGCCTTCGGCGACCGGGCGCTGCTGGCCCGGGCGGGGCTGATCCTCGGCCCCAGGGAGAACATCGGCCGGCTGCCGTGGTGGCTGGGCCGGGCCGCACGGGGCGGCGACATGATCGCACCGGGACCACCGGATGCCGCCCTCCAGTACATCGACGCCCGCGACCTGGCGGACTGGCTGCTGGATGCCGCGGCGGACGGCCTGTCAGGTGCGTTCAACACGGTGAGCCGCCCGGGGCACGCGACGATGGGCGAGCTCCTGGACGCCTGTGTCCGGGTCACCGGCTCCCGTGCCCGACTGCGCTGGACCGACCCCGCTCTGCTCCTTGCGGCGGGTGTCGAACCGTGGACGGACCTGCCGGTCTGGCTGCCCGCCGGAGAGCTCTACGACACGCTGCACCAGGGCGATGTCACCAAGGCGCACGCGGCCGGACTGCGGTGCAGACCCGTCGCCGAGACCGTCGCGGACACCTGGGACTGGCTGAGCGGTCTCGGAGGCACGGCTCCCCAGCGGCCCGACCGGCCGGCCGTCGGTCTCGACGCGCAGGCCGAGGCGAAGCTCCTCGCCTCGCCCGGCAGCCCTTAGCGTGGCCCGATGACCGAACAGCTGCTGCACCTCACCGAAGCGCCCCTGTGGGAGGCCGCCCGCAGAGCGGGGACGTACGAGATGTCCACGAAGGGCCGGACCCTGAGCGAGGAAGGGTTCATCCACTGCTCGCTGCCCCATCAGCTCCCATCGGTCGCACGGGCGTTGTACGGATCGGACGACGAGGGCCTGGTCGTGCTGGTCATCGACGCGGAGCGGCTCCCGGCGCCCGTGCGGTTCGAAGCCGTGGAGCCCGGCGGCGAGGAGTTCCCCCACTTCTACGGGCCGCTGCCCGCCGATGCGGTCGTGGAGGTGCGCACCCTGGCCGAGCACACCGTACGCGCCGCGGCCGAGGCGGGCGGGGCCCGGTGATCAGCCCCCTCGTCGCGGTCACGGGCGCGAGCGGGGCGGTCGGCGGCAGGGTCGCCGCGCGGCTGGCCCGGACCGGCGTCCCCGTGCGTCTCCTCGGCCGGGACCCCTCCCGGCTGCCCCGGCTGCCCGGCACGGTCGCGGCGCCTCCCGCCGCGTACGGGGACGGGGAGGCCATGCACCGTGCGCTCGACGGCGCACACACCCTCTTCCTCGTCTCGGCGCACGAGAGCCCGGGCCGGGTGCTGGAGCACACCACCGCGGTGGACGCCGCCCTCGCCGCGGGAGTCGAGCGCATCGTGTACGTGTCGTTCCTGGGCGCGGCACCGGATGCGACGTTCACGTTCGCCCGGGACCACTGGCACACGGAGGCGCACATCAGGATGACGGGCGTGCGTCACACCTTCCTGCGGGACAGCTGGTATCTGGCGGGGCTTCCCGCGATGACCGCTACCGACGGCGTCCTGCGCGGCCCCGCAGGGGAGGGGCGGGTCTCGGCCGTCTCCCACGAGGACATCGCGGACTCGGCGTCGGCCGTCCTGCTGGACGAGGGGGCCGTCCACGACGGCGTGACGTACGCCCTCACGGGGCCCGAGGCGTTCACGCTGGCGGAGGCGGCCGCGGAGCTGAGCCGCCGTACCGGACGCGAGATCCGGTACGTCCCCGAGACCAGGGAGGAGGCCTACGCCTCACGCGCCGGCTACGGCGCCGAGGAGTGGGAGGTGGCCGGCTGGGTCACCTCGTACGAGGCGATCGCGGCCGGTGAGCTGGACACGGTCTCGGACGCCGTTCCCACGCTGACGGGACGCCCGGCCGAAAGCCTGGCCGACTATCTCCGGAGGAACCCGGAGAGCTACCGCCACCTGCTGATGGACGCCTGATCCGGGCGTGCCGGGGCTTCGCCGCCGGGAAAGAAGACCGCACCCGGTCCGTGCGGGACGCCGTGCTCGGCGTCCCGCGGACCGGGTGCGGAAGGACAGGCGGTATGACCGGCGGAATCGCAGGTCGTACCCCCCAACCAGAGATCAGGCCTTCTTGGTCTCCAAGTAATGGGCCGGGTCGGTGACCTGCCGGGATGTCTCCTGTGGGTTGCTGACCTGGCCTTTTCCTGATGGCTAGCGATGGGGTACGACAGTCGTAATTGGGTGTCCTGCGGACTGTGTGCGGACTGTGGACCTTGTACCGCTGCAGCAGATGCAGCTACTCAGACGGATGGCGGCCCTGCCGTGCCACCGTGGGCGTTCGACCCCTCGGGCCCCCGACTGTTCAAAGTGCTGCGCGGGCGCGCTGAGTGCGAACCGTATGAGCGACGGGCCGGCTACTCGCACAAGCACACCACTGCGTGAACGTGGAGGCAGTGAAAGATCTGACCAGGCACGTGTTGTGGATCTCGTCAGCTTCCCGCACGGTGCCACGACAGCCGCCAAGCCGTCCTCACTCCAGAGGCAGCGCTAAAAATGGCCCCGCGCTTACCTTTATTACCTTCCCCCACCTCTGAGGCGACTCTCCCAATAAGCAAGGCCCCTTCGGCATACTTCGGTTGAGGGATGGTCTACACCGAGGTTTCGCTCGAAGTCGATCAAAAGGATCCTGAAGCTAACCGCGGCCCCTGCTGCATCGCCTGATGCTCCCTGGCGGTCAGCATTATTGTGGCGTGCTGTGAGAGTTGTGGGGTGCGTAGAACCCAAAAAATCCGCCATGTCGAGCAGTAATCTACTCGATTCCCTATCGGTGCCAAGGATCTCGCCGCTGCGTGCGCGCCACGTTATCTGGTTGTCCCGGGCCGTGAGGGTTACGATATTTCCTGGTCCTAGAACTTTCTCAAGGTCCGGTATGAGCGAGGAGAATTCGCGAACTGCACCAGCAGGATCCCCGGCCTCGCCAATCCAAGAAGCTAGGTCGTTTCGCGTTGTAAGGGTGGATGGATGACTGGGGCCAAGAATTCGTTCCCGGTCGCTTAGTAGGCGTCTGAGGTCCCGTACGGCACCCGCAGGGTTACCCGCCTTGGCTCGCCACCTGGCAAGGTCGCCTCGGAGGGTGAGGGTGCGTGGATGGTCGGCCCCCAGGACGTCAGTAAGGGAGATTCTCAAGGTCGCAAGGCTCTTGGCTGCGAGGACGGGCTGGCCTGCCTGGCCCTTCCAGCAAGCGAGGTCATGTTCGGTGAACAGCGTGTCCGGGTCGGTCGGGCCGAGGGCATGTTCTTGGTCGACGGCCAGTGACTGAAGGTTGTCGATTGCGGCAGCAATGTCGCCAGCCCTACCCGTCCAACGGGCGAGTTCGTGACGGGTGAAAAGCGTCTCGCGGTGGTATTCGCCCCAGGTGAGCATTTGGTCTGGCAAAAGACTCCGAAGTTCCTTGACTGCACCCAAATAATCGCCTGACCGTCCTCGGAATATCCCGAGGTTAAATCGGCTAGTGAGGGTGTGCGGGTGATTAGCGCCCAGGAGATGACTCTGGGAGATTCGGATCGATTCGAGCTCGGTGACCGCTTCGGTGTGGGCGCCCGATTCGCCAAACCAGGCTGCGAGGTTCCCACGTGCTGCTAGAGCGAGCGGATGCAGGTGCCCGTTGATACGCTCTGATGTGGCCGCGACGTCGCGAAAATGCGATATAGCTAGATCTACTTGCCCGGCCTCTCCAAGGCTCCTTCCCAATCGGAAAAGAATTACGTGTGGGTAGGGATTGAATAGCTTATCGCCAGCTACCTGTAGGAGAGTCTCGGCATTGGCTCGAAGCGCCTGATCCATTCTGGTATTGCGATCAATATCCGGCCAACTCGCCGCCAGGGAATCGGAAGCGGCGCTTGCTAGCTTGGTTCGTGCTTCAGGGGGGAGGGCCTCACGGGTTGCGCGTTGAATTAGTTGGTGCGTATGTACAGTTTGGCACGCATCCGAACGATTATGGTCAACCAAATTCAGACGATGCAATGATCGCACTGCACCAAGGGCATCAGTGGCGGACACCTCAGTGAGGGGCGGCCGGCTTCCACTTATGATCGCCCTGCTGTCGGCCAAGTAGGTCAGTGCAGGCTTGCTGGTTAAAACTGAGATAGGAATGCCGCTTCCGTCGAGCGTCGAGGCCAATTGCAGCATCGGACGTGCTAGGCCAGCGGGGCGGAGGAGGTCGGCACGCTCAATCGAGAGTGACCAGGCGGCAGCGGCGGTCGTGTCTTGATCGTCGGGGAGGGCACTCGGGTCAGGAAGTACGTCCCGGAGTTCTGTTGCCCGCTCCTTCAAGATGCTTCGGTAGTCAGAGAGGCTCATTGCCGCGTCGACGACGTAGGCCGCAGCCTGGGAGAGCGCGAGCGGCAGGTGCCCGAGGTCGGTCGTCAGTTCTGCCAACTGATCAGGGTGTTCGATGCGGTCGTGTATCGCCAAGAACTCGGTCAGGTAGGAGAGCGCCTCGCCGCATGTGAATAGGCCGACGTCCGCGAACTGTCGACCCTGCCCGGCCAAGGCCGCATCCCGGCGTTGCGTTGTCACCACTGTGGTGCCATGAGGGTTGGAAGGCGGCCAGAGGCCACGCATATCGCTGGGGTCAGCAAGACCGTCCAGGATGATTAGCCAACGGCAGAGTTGAGCGCCTCTTTTCGGCTCCAACCAAGAAAGAAAGGCTCTAGCAGCGTGCTCCAGATCAGTGGGGGAGATTCCCAAAATCTCTGCTGCCGCCTGGGCATACGCGGAGATCACCGCCGCGCGGTTACCGGCGGTGATCCACACCAAAACGTCGATGCGACTGGACTCCCAGGCGCTGCGTGCGAGGCTGGCCGCGAGTTGTGTCTTGCCAACGCCCCCGGTGCCCGTGAGGATCACCGAGCTGCCAGGCGGTATTGCACGGAGGGCATCTGCCGAAGGCCGTTCTTGAAAGGCGGTTGCCGTGGGCGGAAGTACGCCCACCTGGTGCGGCCAGGGGGCCGGCGCGCGCGGGACGTGTGGCTGGATCACCGTCAACTTGGCGATGTAGCCGCTGTTGGCCACCCCGCCGGAGGAAGCGGTGGCTGCTCCAGTGTGCGTAACGACTGCTAGTTCTGCTGCCCCATCGCTGGGGACGTCAGGAGACGGCCCGCGATAACCGGTGTTGGCTGATCCGTTGTCGCTAGCTTCGGCATCCCCTGTATCCGCTACGACGACCGCGTCAGTTGGTTCTACCGCACCGACGCTGGGACGATCGCCATCGTCGAAGAGCGGGGAGCCACCCTTGGTCCACGTCATTGCGGCTGCCATCCTTTAGACCTGTGATCGCTTAGCTGTAGTCGATACCAGTACTAGCGCTGCTCCCCTTACCGTCTGCGGTTGCGTCTCCGGTGCGTACGGCTCGGGCTGTCCCATCCCCTACGGCCCGAGGGCGTCGCACGCCGGTGCGCGCCGAACCGCCGCTGGTGGCTTTTGCTTCCCCCGTGTCGATGGCCGTGTCCGACAGTGGTGTAGCCGTCACAGGGTCTGGTCTGCTCCGCCCCTGACGCCAGGTCCAGAATGCCGCAGCGATTCCCGTCCCGGCTTGCACAGTGGCACCGATGAACTGGCCCGCACCAGGGCCGTCCAACAGCCAGACCACCGGAGTGGATGCGATACCAAGTGCGGCGATCACTCCAACGGTGATCCTGCCCGTGCGAGACATATATTCCCCTCGAAAGTGACCCCAGTTCACGTCAGACCAGCCTAGATGGCTTCCTGTTCGGCGATGAGCGTTTCCGTAGATGCGGCTGCGCTGTTCTAGGGGGCGGGAGCAGAGTCAGGCAGCTCGGGCGGCTCCCGGACGGCCTCTGTGAGGGTGACCTCCATCTTGACGACGTCTCGGTTGTCGTGAATCCGTGCCGCGAGGCCGTTTATGGACTCGCTGTCGAAATAGTATGGCGGCGGCCAATCCAGGACCTTGCCCGATGGGGGCCACAGCTCCGCCACCGAGCCGTGGAAGTCCGGGAGTGGAGCGAGATTTCCTTCTACGAACGGAATGAACACCTGAAAGGCGACCCGAAGCACGGAGAAGGTGGCACACCAGCCATTGAGCTGATCGATTTCCCCCTTCGTCGGCTGGGGTGCATAGATGGGACGAATGACGAGGGCCAACGGGTTGCTGTCGTGGTACGCCGCGATCCATACGTGCATGCCGGGGTGCGGATGGCGGAAGATCTCCAGGCTCTGACTGAACCCGCGAGGGATGACAGCTTCGCCAGCGGAGTCGAAGAGCACCGCTTTCATGGCCGCCCATAGAGCGAGTCTCAGCTGCTCTTCCTCGCTTACGAGGCGGGTGCTGAAGAACATGGGGAGCATGATCGAAGAGGCGTCGTTATCGAGGACCGACATCCAGTTGTTGTTGCAGCGCTGGCACGCGGGAGCGGTCGGCCATTCGATCTTCCGCTGCCGTGGATCCGGCGAGCCATTCTTTACGCCTAGCCGGCGCAGCTCCCGAATCAGCCACTTCGGGTAGATGTGCTCCTTTGTTGGCTTCTGCTCCAAGTTCGGGCAGAAGGGACACAGGCCGCGTTGCGTGGGTAGCGAATATGTCTCTTCCGAGCCACGGGGAGGCACGTCGACAAACGCCTCTTGAAGGGGTTGATCGAGAACCGCACGTCCTTGCCGAAGGAGTTTGACGGCCGAGTCTAGACAAGTCCGGTGTGCAGCTCCCAGCATGTACAGCGGCTCACCAGTAGGGGGCGGAAGTGGGTCGGCGAATCCCCGTCCCGCGTCTATGCGGGACGCTGCGAGCCAACTTCCGGATTGCGCCCCGTACAGCTCCACCCATGCATCAACATTGCGCTTCACAGGGTCACCGCAGCCTGCAAGGCACCGGAGCCGACGCCACTCCCAGGTCCACGGGTCATATGACCTTGTCATGGGTACATCCTGACCACGCGGTGACGGTGCGACAACCCTCCGGGAGCGGGTGGTGCCGCCGACGGAAGTTGGTGAGGTACGGGCATCAGATGTCTCCCGGTCCGGGGACGCGCGGCGGAGCATCTGCCTGGAAATCACTTGGACGCATCTACTGCCAGCCATCGAGGGAGACCTCCGGGCCTCCCGTGAGGTATCGGTGAAGGGCGCTAGAAGTGGTGTCGACGAAATTGTCGGGCACTGCGTCTGCGTCGACCCAGCGGACCTGGGAGTGCTTGCTGGGTTCGCGGTTTTCGGGTTCGCCGGTCCATTCGTGGGTGGCGAAGACGACCGTGAGGAAGCCATTGGGGGACTCAACGCCCCAGGCTCCGTGGATGATGTGGGCGACCTTGAGGGCCTCCGGCTTCACCGTGAGGCCGGTCTCCTCGTACAGCTCGCGGACCGCAGTCTCGGTGATCGGCTCCCCCGGCTCGCTCTTGCCGACCGGCAAGTCCCACAGGCCCTGGGCGAACTTGGCGTTCTCGCTGCGCTGCAGGAGCACGACACGGTTGGCCGCCTTGTCGTGGACGATGACGGCCGCGACCAGCAGCGTCATCGAGTCGAGCGCCGGCTTGAGGGCTTGGGGGCGGTTGTCGGTCTGCTGAGCCACGAGGTTCCCTTCGTCGGGCAGGTTGTTGGGCATGTTAGGCGAGGGCCTCGCGGGCTCGGCGGGCGAGATCTGCGGCTCCGGGGACGCGGCGGCGCTGGTAGATCGCGAGCGTGGAGCGGATCGAGGTGATGGCCTTGCGGGTGCGGTCGGAGGTCATGCCCTCCATGAGGACCAGGGCCTGGGTCCAGGCCGCGACGGCTTCGTCGGCTCGGGCCTGGGCGGCGAGGCTGTCGCCGAGGTCGGCGTGGGTGAGGGCGTGGACGCGCTTGTACTTCTCCGGGTCCCAGCGGGTGAGGGCGTCGCGGTGCTGCTGTTCCGTGCCGATGTGGTCGGCGAGGTCGGTCAGGGTGCGGGCGGTGTGGCTGGACACGGTGCCGGCTGCTGGGCCGCTGACGCGGGAGAAGCTGGGCTGGGGCCCGTCTTCGCGCAGGAGTGCGTCTTCGGCGGCGAGGAGAGCACGAGCGGCCAATGGGTTCTCGCCGACGGCTGCGTAGGCGCGGGCGTGCGTGATGTGGAGGAGCGCTTCCGTCTGGCCGTCTACGTGGCCGAGGCCGCGGGTGAGGGCTCCTTTGACGAGGTCCACGCAGTGGTGGGGTTGCTTGAGGCTGAGGGATTGATGGGCGAGGGCGCGCATCATCCAGGCGGCATGGCCGTGGGGGTCGGCTTCGCAGGCGAGTTGGTAGCCGACCTGGTAGTAGCGCTGGGCAGCGCCTTCGTGTCCGAGGTCGTGGTGCTTCCACCCTGCGAGGTAGGCGAGTTCGGCGACGGCGCCGAAGGCTGCCTGGCGTAAGGCTTCTGTGGGGAAGCGGCCGCGCAGTATTGGGGCTGCCGTGTCGGCGAGGTACGCGGTGACTGTGGTCAGGCCGTGCCCGCCGCCGAGCCGTTCGTCGGCGGCGCTGAAGGCTGCCGTGATCTGTCGTACGACGTCGATGTCGTCGCTGCCGATGAGGGAGCGTGCGGTGCGGGCGCGGAGCATGCGCGAGGTGGCTTCGTGGTCGTGCTGTAGCGGCATGGCCACGCCGGCCGTGGTGAAGGCGGCGATGGCGAGGAAGCGGCGGCGCTCGACGTCCGCGCGGCCGAGGTCGGTGACCGCGGTGACGGGGTCGGTGTCCGGTGGCGACTCCGTGTCGGGTGAGTGGAGGCCGAGCTCGGTTCGGGTGACGACGCGGCCCAGCCGCCGTGAGAGGGCTTCGGCGAGGTACTGGCCTGCCTGGCCGGATGGCGTGCGGGCACCGCCCACCCAGTGGGAGATGGCCGACTTGTTCGTCTGGAGCAGTTCGCCGTTCTCGGCGGCGATGCGGCGTACGTCCTTGGCGAGTGCCTCGTACGTGCATCCGGTGGCGTTGATCGTGTCGCGCAGGCGGGAGTTGGCGCTGGTCGGTGCCGGCACGATCGCCTCCGCTCCGATTCCGTAAACCGTGTATACCGCTTGGCCTCGGTCACACCGTACCCACTCTGCGTAGCGGGCGGTTCACTTATCGAGAGCCGCCCCACTCACGGCATCGCGGGCCGGGCGGCCCCCAAGTTCCGTACGCCCCAACGGGCTCGGGCATTCCTGTGCCCCGGTCCGGACGATCAGAGACGGAGACACGGTGACCACCATCGACACCGCGACCATCACGGTCGAGCTGCCCGACGCCTTCGACCCGCGCTGGAACCGCCTGCCCGGCATCCAGGTCGACGGCCGACGCATCACCATCGACCCGGCCGAGTACTTCTTCCGCTTCGAGTCCAACACCTGGCTCGTCGCCGACTGGGAGCTGGTGAAGGCGCAGCTCCTGGACGTGAACGAGACGACCGAGAGCGCGGTCGAGCAGCTCGCGCTCGACTTCATCAAGCAGCACAGCGAATCCACCTCCGACGCCGCCCGTGTGCTGACGACGGCGTACGGGGTGTACGCGTACCTCTTCCGCGAGGAGCACCTGGCCGGCCTCGGCCTCCCGCAGATCACCGCCGACCACCTGCGCATGCTTCGCGAGGCCGCCACGCTGATGGCGCTCAACAAGGTCGAACTGGACGGGCACATCTCCAACGTCGGCCCGTGCTGGTTCTTCCCCGCCGCCATGTCCGTCGTCTTCGACCTGGACGACGAGACGGGCGGGATGCTGGACGAGGTCTACCACGGCGGCTGGTTCAACGAGCACCGCCGGATTGAGTCCATCAAGGCCCACGCCGCGCTCGGCGGTCGGCTCGTGCACGGCTGCCAGTCCGTGCCGGACCAGTCCGGCGGCGTCGTCGCGCCCTACGGTGCCTCGATGGCCAACTTTCGTGACGACCTGGCCGAGTTCAAGGCGGGCTGGATCGAGCAGGTCTACGCCCACCGTGTGACCGCAGCCGAGTAACCCCGCCCCCAGTACGGCTCCGGGGCGGGCCAGCTCGCGCGCGCCCGCCCCGGAGCCCACCAGCCCCTGGAGACCCCCCATGGACCAGAGCCCGTCCGCCACCCTGCTGGACGACCTGTGCACCCTCGTCGGCAAGCCCCTCCCCCACCGTGCCGAGATTCGCGTCTGGGGCATGTCCGGCGTCGAACGCGTTACCTTCCCCGACGGCACGACAGCCATTTTCAAGTACGCCAAAGAGCCCTTCGACCGCGAGGCCCAGGCCCTGCGGGCGGCATACCAGCGCGGCCTCCCGGTGCCCGCCCTCCACGCCACTGCCATGCAGGACAAGTGGCTCGGGATGCTCATGGACGACCTCGGCAACCCCGTACGGGACGCCGACGACCTCGACGGTGTCGCCGCCGCCGTCATGCTCCACGCAGTCCGCCCGGCGGGCGGTCTGCCACTCCTCGACGGCGAGGGCCTCGCAGCCCTGCCCGGCCGAGCCCTCAATCACCTCCAGCGGCTGCGGAAAGCCGACCGATGGAGGGACTGCGACGACATCGAGACCACACTGGGGAAGATCTCCGCCGCGGCCGAGGCCCGTGTCCAGGGTGCGACGCTCGACCCGTTCGGCTGGGTGCACTCCGAGTTCCACCCCACGAGCGTCCACATCGGGGAGAACGGATGGCACCTCCTCGACTTCGCACGCGCCTTCACCGGCCCCGGCCTGATCGACCTCGCCTCGTACCACGGCACCACCGACGTACCGAGCCCCTTCCGCATGCGGGTGTTCCTAGAGCAGTACGTCACTGCAGGTGGTCATGAGGACGCCCTCGCCGCTCGGGGCGGCCTGGCCGCAGAAGCATGGGCCCTGGGCTGGCATCGCATGTGGGCCGTGGAGTGGTTCATGGAGCAGGCCATCCGCTGGATCGACGACCCGGCCAAGGACCCCGCCTACATCCCCGTCGTCCGCCGCCACCTGAACGACGTGGTCCAACTTCTGGAGGTCTAGGTGCTCGCCCAGATCTCCCCCTGGTACGCCCACGCAGCCCAGCGCACAGCCGCCGCCCCCGCACACGCCCTCACCGCGCCGGCCCGGATGGAATGGAGCACCCACGCCGGCCTCGGTCCCGGCGCCGAGATCCTGGGACGGGACCTGTCCGGCAAGCGCCTCCTGGAGCTGGGCTGCGGCCCCGGCCACAACGTGGCCCACCTCGCGAAGTACCACCAGGCCCGCGCCACCGGCGTGGACCTGATCGGCCTCCAGGTACGCCGCGCCCGCTCCCACTACGGCCACATCGACGGCGCCACCTTCACCGCCGGCCACGCACTGCACCACCTACAGGCCACCGGCCAGACCTTCGACACGATCTACTCCGTCTTCGGCGCCGTCGGCCTCGTCGCCCCCGAGCTCCTCCTCGCCGCCATTTCCCGACGCCTGAAACCTGGCGGTGTCCTGGCCTTCTCCGTCCCCCACCCGGCACGGGCCGGAAGACATCCATCCACGGACGACCGTCCGCGCGAGGACTACGTCACCATGCCCGACCGCACCCGACTGCCCCTAGCCCGATGGGAGTTCGACGCCCGCCGCTGGGGAGCCCACCTCTCCCGGACCGGCCTGCGCGTCACCTCGGCGGTGGAGCTGCGGCACCCGCGCCGCGACCCGTGGCCCACCACCCTCCTGATCACCGCCCGCAAACGTTGACCGATGGAGGAAACGATGCCCCTGCCCTACCTGCTCCTCGACATCGACGGCGTCCTCATCCCCTTCCCGGCCGCCGACGGCAGCACCCCGCCCACCCACGTACGGCACACCGTCCTGCCCACCGGCCGGCACCCCGACGACCCCGTGCCCATCTGGCTCGACCCGAGCCACGGCTGCATGCTCACCGACCTCCTGACCAGCGGACTCGTCACCCCCGTGTGGTGCACGAGCTGGCGCAGGGACGCCACCACGATCATCGGCCCTCTCCTGGGGCTGCCCGACTTCCCTTACCTCGACCTGCCTCGCCCCCAGATCACCACCAGCCACCCCGACGGCTACCTCTGGAAACGCGACCACGTCGACGTCTGGCTGGCAGACGCCCCCGCCGTTTGGATCGACGACGATTTCACCAGCCTCGACCACGACTGGACGGCGGAGCGTACTGCCAGCGGAACGCCGACACTGATCGTTCAGCCCGACCCACATCTCGGTCTGCAGCCCGAGCATCTGACCGAGGTGACGATGTGGCTCGCGCAGTTACCCACAGCCCGCGCCGTTTGACGCTCATGCCCTCGCTGCCGCGAGCAGAGCAGCGAGGGCGTCAGGATGCGCTGTGGGGTTGACTCCCTGGTTCCTGTGGAGTCGGGGGCCCAACTCAGGCGGTGCCGACTGCCCTGCCGGACCTACGGATCGGCTGGCCGAGAAGCTTCTCCACCTCCGCGGATGCGGCGTCGAGGAATTCCTGACCGAACAGACAGAGGGACTGTTCCCAGGGGTGCCCAAAACTGCCCGTCCGGAAGTCTTCCGAGAGGTAGATGTAGTAGTCCCCATCGGGATACGGGCTCAAAGGCCAGGCCAGCTGCCCCGGGCCGCCGACGCCCAGCGGTGCGAAGCGATACGACGTGTGCTGCCAGTCGAGCGCGAGCAGTGTTCCGCTCCGACCCATGCAGGACTTCAGCCCCTGCTCGACCACCTCGACCAAGCGGTCCAAACGCTCGTATTCAGGATCGTCGTCAAGCACGGCAAGGCTCCAGGTAACCGATGCGACGGGCTCCTTGATGGCCGGCCACTTGAATGAACTCGTACTCGGCCGGAACGTGAACTCGTCGTAGAAGCGGTCCCAAACGCGCCGGTACTCGGTCTCAAGTAGCTCGACCACGGGACTCTCCATCATGGCCCGACCCTATCGAGTCGCCCGTGTAAGGATCGGAGATAGGTCCTTACACGGAACTGCGCTCCCCTCCACTCGGACCATCAAGGTATTCCGTGAAAGGCGGGGGACGGCCTGATAGCCTGCGATCTTCGCCGGTCACCCGGACGGAGTCCCCCGGCAGGTCTTCATGTCTTGCTCTGAGCAGCTCATGACAGCTCTCGATGCCCTGGACCACGCCTTCGCCTCAGAAGGTTCCTTCCTCGTCACAGGATGCACGTACTGCTACGGCGATCGCGACTTCGCCGAACTCTCCGGCCCGCTGCACCTCATAGGCGACAACCTGGGTTCCTCGGTTGCCGCAAAGACGCCTGATCATTGGGAAGACTTTCCTCGTCTCTATCGTCACCTCGTCCCGCGCATCATTCGGCTACTCGTCACAGGCCGGCTCCACATCGACGAGGAGCTCATTGCCTCCCGCTTGATCCACGCGGGCTGGGCCACCTGGGACTTGCCCTTGGCCGAGGCCCTGCAGGACGTCTGGTCCGCTTGGTGGCAGAGCACGCTGCATACTCACCCCAGCCCCGTGCCCGTCAGGGATTCCCTCAGCGTCATCACCGTGGCCACCAACAGCCTGCGTCCTTGGCTGAACGTATGGACCGCGACCAATACCCCAGCCGCCGATGCGCACTTGGCAGACCTCGTTGACGACGTGATGTTCGAGTTCGAGATCACCGACTTGCGCATGGGCTTCTACGATGAGTACGACGCCACTGCCGAACTGCTGGGCTGGCTTCTCACCGACGTGCGCGATCGTGTCATCGACACACGTCTCGACGCCCCCTTCCTCTATGAGCACCTTCAGGCAACCGCTCAGCGCTCAAGCTGATCGCTGATCTGGTACGCCATCCGGAACTGAACGGAAAGCCCCGTCCTTTCAGGGTTGGGCGTTCCCCGAGGGAACACTTCCGGTGTTCCCTCGGGGAACGTGTCGCACCGGGGGCTGCGCCGGCCTTTGCCCGCCGGTCCCTTCGTCGGGAATCTGGCTGGGAGAATCCGCGGTCAGCGGTGCCGACTGCGCTCCTCGGGCCTCGTGGTCACTGGCGTAGCCGGCGGGTGTGGCGTGGCGGACCTGACTGATGTGCCGTTGATGGCGCTTTGCCTGCGAGCGGCTTGCGTCCGCCGGTTCGGTTGTGCGGCGATGCGCCAGTTGAGGACCTCGGCGGGGCGCTCGGCGCTGTCGAGCTCTCGTTGGGCACTTACCTCGGTCAGGAGACGTCGAAGGTTGTGGCCTGCGGTTTCGGCTTGGGCGAGGGTTGTGGTCAGGGCGGTCCAAGTGGGGTCGGTGAGAATCCGGTCGGCGTGGTCGGGGAGGGCCGCGCGTACGTCCTGCTCGAAGCGGCTGGCGGTGGCGGCTCGTGGTGTGCGGTGGGCAAGCTCCGCCAAGGCCGGTGCGGCGGCCTGCTGGTAGCCCGCATGGAGGTGGAGGAAGGCTTCCTCGGCCGCAGCGGCCTGCTGTTCGTGGCCGCGCTGTTCGTGCCAGGTGGCGGCGGCGCGGGCCAGGTGCACGGTGGCGAAGAGCAGGGCGATGGCGAGTCCGCCGGGCTCGTTGGAGGCATAGGCGAGTTCCGTGGCGGCCTGGCGCAGGGCAGTGGCGGCCTGGTGGTCGGCGCGGGTGGCGGAGCGGCGGGCGCGGTTGAACGCCATCGCCGCCGCCCGTAGTTCCGCTCGGTGTGGGCCGCTCGTGGAGCTGGCGATGTTGTACAGGGCGTCGCCGAAGGCGGCGAGGTGGCCTTGGGCGGCGGCATCGTCATCGGAGTCGAGGACGGAGTGCGCCATCTGTATCGCGGTGATGGTGTGCTCCCACGGCTCGGCAGGGTCTGCCGCATACCGGGGGCGGTCGGTCATCTCCTGGTCGGGGAGGTGTTCGCGGAGGCGGTTGATGGAGAGGTCGGGTGCGAGCTTGGAGCCGCCGTACCAGACGGGTTCGCCGGCGCTGTTGGTGTCGCCGGGTGCAGCGAGGCTGTAGCCGATCACGTCGCCGGTCTCAGGACCGAGGCGTGTCTTGACCTTGATGCCGAGGGATTGCAGCACGGTGAAGTAGTCGGCCTCGTTGTGTACGGCAGCGGCGACGGCGTACGCCCGCTCGCGCAGCCACTGCCGTGCCGTCACGGTCTGACCTTGGCGCTCGGCCTTGGCGCGCTCGGCGCCGGTGGGGGTGCGAGGCGCCGTGAGGTCACCGGACTTCAGGCGGCGCAGACCGAACTCGGTCTCGATCCTGCGGCACTCGGCCTGAGCCCGTCGGCCGTCCTGGTGAGTGCGTGGGCGGCGTCCGTCGGCGCGGACGGTGGTGGCCATGATGTGGATGTGGTCGTCGGCGTGGCGTACCGCGATCCATCGGCATGCCTTCTCGTCGCCGTTGGGGGCGATGCCCGTGGCGTGCACGACGCGGCGGGCGACCTCGGCCCACTCGGTGTCTGTGAGGTAGCGGTCGCCGGGGGCGGTGCGGACTGGGCAGTGCCAGACGTGCTGCGGTGGCTTCTTGCCGCCCAGCTCGCGGGTGCGGAGGTCGACGTGGTGGTCGAGTCGCCTGGCGAGCTGGGAGTAGGTGGCTGCCGGGTCGCGGCCGGGGTCCGGGGCGCCGGTCATGTCCCATGCAGCGACGATGTGGGGGTTGGTGTGCTCGTCGCGGCGCCCAGGGCCGAAGAGGTAGGCGATCAGTCCGCGGCTGTCGGAGCCGGTGGAGACGTCAGGAACCATGGGTCGTGCCGTTCGCGAGGAGCTGGTCGATGAGGTGGAAGCTGTTCTGTGCTGCTTGCTCGACGCGGTCGAGAACCGTCTCGGCGCGCTCGGGCACCGTTCCTCGGTTGATGGCTGCGGTGATCTGGTTGAGGTTGCCGCCGATGCGGTTCAGCGCGACGGTGTGCGCCTCGACGGCCTCGATCAGCGGGCGGAGAGGATCGTCCTCCGGGCTGCCGACCATCGCCGCCTTGCCCTGTGCAACAGCCAGGGCTGCGTCCCCGACGAATCCGGCGAACCTCTGACCGCGCTGGTGAGCGGCGGTGCTGATCACCTGGACTGCGGTGCGTGTGAAGCGGATGGTCTTCTCCTGGTCGCGCTTCTCCACGGTGCGCTTGCGGTTCATCTGCGCGGGCAGGGCGGGGGCGTCGAGATCCCGCCAGGAGGGCTGCTCGACGAGCGGTGGGGCATCGGCAGGCGTACGAGGAGGAGCGGAGTCGGCTGCGGGCCGGAAGGAGTCCTCGGCCACCCCCTGCTCCGGCTCGGGCGCCCCCTGGCGCTCGGCCTTGCCCTCCGCCACCCCTGGGGCGGGGGCAAGCGCGGACGAAGCCTCGTTAGAGGCTCGTTCGCTCCAGCTTGCTGCTGGTCGTCGGGTGAGCCTGAACAGCTTCCTACGGCGGCGGGAGGTGGTGTCGTCAGTGTTTGATTCGGGCATGGTGGTGCTCCGTCAGTCGTGGGGTGGGGCTTCGTCGCATCCGTCGCATCCGTCGCGTGGCTGGTCAGCACAGGTACGGATACGGCCGCCGGTACGGACCGATCCGTAACGCCGAGGAGATCCGTCCCCGCGCTGACCTGCGCGGGGACGGATGCGACGGATTGATGCGGACCTGGTGTCAGCGAGTGGGCCTGGGGCCTGCGGGCCCACCCGGCGGGCCGGTGGGCAGCGTCCCGGACGGAGGGGCGGGTGGCCTGCCCGGGGTCGGACGTGCCGGAACCTCGGCAGTGGGTGCCGACGGGGCGGGGTCGGGGCAATAGCGGGCCCAGGCGTCCACGAACTGATTGCGGGCGTACGCCTTGGCCTGCCGGCCGTTCTCGAACCGGTAGTTGGCCGGGCTGATACCGAAGTCGCGCAGCAGGTTGGCCAGGTGGTAGGCGTTCATCCCCTTCGTGCCGTACTCCGCCCACGGGGCCTCGGCGTCCTGGATAAGGACCGCGAGCAGGTCTTGGCTGCGCAGTGCCTCCCTGCCGCCCTCCTGGTCGAAGACACGGCGGATGTCACGCAGCAGCCGCGTCTTCAGCGTCGTCTGCTCGTCCTGGACCACCTCGTTGCGCGTCATCGCCAGACAGGCCGCACGTGCCCGCGCGGGCCAGTGCCCGCCGGCGAGGTCGGCGACGATGACGAGCGGCTCCCAGGTGTCGGCGGCACGGTCCTCGACGGGCATCTTCGGCACCGCGCCCGCGACGGTGCCGCGCAGCGGGACCAGCCAGTCGGCCAGCCGGTCGCGCAGCGCGTGCAGTTCCGGTACGGAGTACCGCGAGCGGAACGGGGTGATCCGCTCGCCCGGCTTGCGCTTCTGCATGCGGATGACGATTGCGCGGTCCATGATCGTGTCCGGCAGGTCGCCGATGCCGGCCAGCGCCGCCATGGCGAAGGTGGGGAACGCGGTCGGCTTGTGCTCCGGCCCGGAGATCCGCCAGGCGGGCCGGTTGCGCTGGTGCCCGGCGTTCAGGAGGCCGCGCAGGTCCTCCTTGTCGCCCGCCTTGGGGCCGAAGATGGTGTCGGCCTCGTCCACCAGCAGCGTCGGCGGGTTCTTGCCGATGACGCGGAAGACGACTGCGGGGGAGGTGTTCACCGTCATCATCGGCTGGTGGACGGTCTCGTAGAGGACGTCCAGGAGACGGGACTTGCCGCACCCCTTGGTCGGCCCGACCACCGCCAGCCGTGGCGCGTGCTGGAGGCCCGGCTGGATGTGGGAGGCCGCGACCCAGAGCGTGACGGCGGTCAGGGCCTCGTCGCTCGGCAGCACCACGTACCGCCCGATCGCCGTGCGGAGATCGTCCAGCAGCGCGCTGCCTTCGCCTGCCGGCCCGCCGCTATCTTGGGACTCTGGTCCGCCTGGAGCAGGAACGCCTGCGCTGTCCGACGCTGTTGTCGGGGCACTAGTTTCGGCAGGTCGCGAATCGCGTGAGCTCCGGCTCGGAGCATCGGCGGGCGGGCCTCCGATGGCGGGGCGTGCTTCTCGGTCACGGGGCAGCCCCTGGCCCGGGACCGCGATCGGTGGCCAGGCAACACCGGATGTGTTCGAGGTGGCGGGGGACGTAGGGTCTTCCATAGATGTTCCTCTCGGGTGGGGGCGAGACGGGCAAGGTCTCGCCCCCGACCAGTTCGTTCAGGGATGGGCGAGGTGCAAGGGGATCTCCGGCCCTCGGCGTAGGCGCGCCGAGGGCCGTTCCTGTGTCCGGGCGGTCCGGCGGCTCATGAGACCAGGCCCCACTCGTCTCCGCCGTCGATCAACGCGCGCTCGTAGCGCAGCAGTTCGGCCTCGGGGTAGAGCACCCGCTTGCCGACCTTGATGCCGCACGGCCCCTTCTTGAGCTGGCGCCAGTAGCGGACAGTGCTCTCGGCGGTGCGGTAGCGCTCGGCGACCTCGGCAGTGGTCAGGTATCGCATGTGTTCCCATTCGGCTAGGCGACGATTCGATCTGCATAATCAGTACCTCATGATCGGCGGTTAGCCAAACCGGGAAGCCCATGTTTCAATTTGGATAGCGACGGTCGCGATGGAGGTCCGATGGCAAGCGAGAAGGCCGAGGGTGGCGAAGTGCCGCTGCTCTACAGCGAAGGCAACGTGGCGGGCCGCGTGGCCCTGGAGCGCGAGGTCAGAGGATGGAGCACGACTGAGCTGGCCGAGCGGGTGACCAGAGCGGGCGTGAAGATGAACCAGACGGCCGTGTGGCGCATCGAGAACGGCTCACCCCGTCGCCGGATCAACCTCGATGAGGCGCTCGCCTTCTCCCGCGTCTTCGAGCTCCCCCTCGAAGAGCTGATGTCGCCGCCCCTCGAAGGGCTCGACGTCGACAGCCGACGGCTCGTCCAGGAAGCCGTCGAAGCGTTCTACGAAACCCGTGACGCCCGCGACCGTCTGCACCGTGCCGTGGTCGCCGTCGCCGGCCACATCAAGGCCCACCCGGACAGCTCGCGGGCGATCCACGAGCAATGCCTCCGCCTCATGGGGGACGAGCGAGATGCCCGCGTCCTCAGCGGCGACATCGAGGACGGGGGCCACTACTGACAACCAGCACAGAGGAGAAGCCACTTGGCGAACGTACAGAAGCGCCCCAACGGCAAATGGCGCGCCCGCTACCGTGATCTCGACGGCAAGGAGCACGCTCGCCACTTCGACCGGAAGCTCGACGCCCAGCGCTGGCTCGACGAGGTCACGACCAGCGTGGTCACTGGTCAGTACGTCGACCCGCGCGCCGGTCGCATCACCTTCGCGAAATACGCCGAGAGGTGGCAGGGCTCGCTCATCGCGAGCGAGGCGGGTGAGCGCATCACCGACAACGCGCTCCGGCTCCACCTCGTACCGGCGCTGGGTGCCCGCTCCCTGGCGGCGATACGCCGCAACGACATACAAGTGCTGTTCAAGCACCTGTCCGACCAGCTCGGTCCGGGCAGTGTCCGGAACGTCCACGACGTCCTGGTGCGCGTCATGACGGCGGCAGTGGATGACAAGGTCATCGCCTCCAGCCCGTGCCGCCGGATCACCCTTCCGGTCATTCCGGACGAGGAGGTCACCCCGCCCACCGTGGCTCAGGTTGAGGCGATGGCCCGTGTGATGCCGCCGTACATCCGGGCGGCCGTCGTCATGCTCGCCGGGTCAGGCTTGCGCATAGGTGAGTTGCTGGGCCTGAAGGTGTCGGACGTCGACTTCAAGGCCGGCAGCATTCGCGTGGAGCGGCAGCGGCTCCAGTCGGGGAAGATCGGCCCGCCGAAGACCGCGAAGTCACGTCGGGCCGTTCCGGTCGGGGAGGTCGTCACCGACGCGCTCCTCGGACACCTCGCCGCGCGCCCCTCCACGGAGTGGCTGTTCACGATGGAGGAGGGGGAACCGCTCAACTACCGACGGTGGAAGACCGAGTGGAACTGCGCCCGCAAGGCGCTCCAGGCGGCGGAGAACGAGGCGGCCGGGCGTGAGGGCCGCAAGTCCGTCGAGCTGCCGCACATGGTGACCCACGACCTGCGGCACTTCTACGCTTCCGCGCTCATCGGCGGCGGGGCGAGCGTCAAGCAGGTCCAGCTGGTCCTCGGCCACGCGTCCGCCGTCATCACGCTGCGGATCTACGCGCACCTGTGGCCGGGCGAAGAAGACCGCACCCGGTCCGTGATGGACGCCGTTCTCGGCGGCCTGCGGACCGGGTGCGGACCGGTAGGCGACGTGACCAGCGAAACCGCAGGTCAGACGGCCTAACCAGAGATCAAGCCTTCTTGGTCTCCCAGAAGATCGTGTCGATCTGGGCGATCAGGTCCAGAGCCTTCTGGCCCGTGGCCGGGTCGTTCGAACCCTTGGCCGCGGAGAGCGCCTTCAGGGTGTCGTTGACCAGCTGGTGCAGCTCCGGGAACTTCTCGAAGTGCGGGGGCTTGAAGTAGTCGCTCCAGAGCACCGAGACGTGGTGCTTCGCGAGCTCGGCACGCTGTTCCTTGATCAGAACGGCGCGCGTGCGGAAGTCCGCGTCCTCGTTGGCCTGGTACTTCTCCTGGACGGCCTTGACGGACTCCGCCTCGATGCGGGCCTGGGCCGGGTCGTACACACCGCAGGGCAGGTCGCAGTGGGCGCTGACCTTCACCTTGGGGGCAAACAGGCGGGAAAGCATGGAGCTGTCCTTCCTCGTGATCGTCTTCTCAGGTGGGACATTACTCCGTAGGAAGCCGCTTTTTGCGGCTGCCCCCTAGGGCTTAGGCCAAAAGTCCGGGGCGGGGACGAGACCGCTGGCCGAAAATACGAAGCGGTGCGCGAAGGCGTGTACTGGAGGACGGACCGGGAGGTGCCACAGATGCCGGAACCGGCACAGGAGCCGTGGAGCGGGCGGACGGAGCGCAGACCGTTCCAGGTCGTGGAGGTGACGGGGCCCTCGATGGTGCCCACGCTCTACCACGGGGACTGGTTGCTCGTGCAGCACGGAGCGCCGGTGCGCCCGGGTGACGTGGTGATCCTGCGTCACCCGTTCCAGCAGGACCTGCTGGTCGTCAAGCGGGCGACAGAGCGGCGCGACGGCGGCTGGTGGGTGCTGGGCGACAACGCGTACGCGGGCGGGGACAGCACGGACTACGGGGCGGTGCCCGAGGAGCTCGTGCTGGCCCGTGTGCGGGCCCGCTACCGGCCGCTGAGGAAGGATCAGCGGTCGCCGCTCGGACTGCTCGGCTGGGCGGCGTCCGCGGTGCGCCGTGTGTCGCCGGAGCGTTCGCCCTCCAGGCGCTTGCGGGCCCGGTAGGCGGCGACGTTGGCCCGGGTCGCGCAGCGGTCCGAGCAGTACCGTCGCGAGCGGTTGGTGGAGGTGTCGAGGTAGGCGTTGCGGCACGGCGCCGCCTCGCACAGCCCGAGCCGGTCCACGCCGTGCGAGGTGAGATGGAAGGCGAGGCCCATCGCCGCGATCGCGGCGAAGCCCGCCGTCGCGTTCGACGGGTGGTCGGCGAGGTGCATGTGCCAGTCCGGGCTGCCGTCCTCGTCGCGGGTGTCGTGGCCGGAGATCTGCGGGCTCACCGGGAACTCCAGCAACAGGGAGTTGAGCAGGTCGACCGCGAGGGTCTGGTCTCCGCCGTCGGCCGCCTCGAAGACCGCGCGCAGCCGGGCCCGTGCGGACCGGAAGCGGGTCACGTCCGCGTCCGTCGCGCGGCGGGCGGCCTGGGCGTTGGCACCGAACAGCTCCCGGACGGAGTCGACCGTGGTGAGCGCGTCCTTGCCGCGGCCCGGCTCCTCGGTGTTGACCAGACGCACGGCATAGTCCGAGTAATAGGCCAATTCCACTTGTAGTCCTTACGGTGTCGGTCTATGGTCGGTGTGTCGACCAGTGTAATGGTTGGTCGCCATTAATGGGTCTTACGCACACGGGTTCAGGTGGAGGTTCGAGTGACGGCGACGGGTACCGACTGGCAGTCCTGGCAGGAGAGCTGGGACCGGCAGCAGGAGTGGTACATGCCGGACCGTGAGGAGCGGTTCCGAGTGATGCTGGACATGGTCGAGGCCGTCGTGGGGCCCGAACCGAGAGTGCTCGACCTCGCGTGCGGTACGGGAAGTATCACGGATCGGCTCCTCAAGCGGTTCCCCCGCGCCACCAGCACCGGCGTCGACCTGGACCCCGCGCTGCTCGCCATCGCGCGCGGCACCTTCGAGGGCGACGACCGGGTCACCTTCGTGACGGCCGACCTGAAGGACGCGGCCTGGACCGAGCGGCTGCCCCACACCTCCTACGACGCGGTGCTCACCGCCACCGCCCTGCACTGGCTGCACAGCGAACCGCTCGCCGCCCTCTACGGGCAGATCGGCGGAGTGGTCAGGGACGGCGGGGTCTTCATGAACGCGGACCACATGATCGACACCGACACCCCGCGCATCAACGCCGCCGAACGCGCCCACCGGCACGCGGCCATGGACCTGGCCAAGGCCGAAGGGGCCGTGGACTGGCGGGAGTGGTGGGCCCTGGCGGCCACGGACCCGGCCCTCGCGGCACCCACCGCCGAGCGGTTCGCGATCTACGGCGAGCACGCGGACGGTGACATGCCCTCCGCCCGGTGGCACGCCCGTACCCTGCGCGAGTCCGGCTTCGGCGAGGCGCGCACGGTCTGGTCCTCGCCGTCGGACAGCCTGGTCCTCGCCGTGAAGTAGAGCGCGACGGGAAGCGAGGAGGGGCGGCTCCGGCTACATCGCCCTGTCCTTGACGGACCGGGCGGCCGTGAGCGCGAAGCTGGGCGCCAGGGCCGGGGACGGCGACCTCTGTGCCGCCCAGGGTCAGGAGCCGCCCCGTACGGACTGTGTCGGCGAGGAGCTCCCCGGCGGCCCGGCACCCTGACGACCTGGAGCGACTCGATGGAGTACGGCGAAGGAGGCACCCCGCAGCGGGGTCCGGAGGCCGTCGGCGGACCGGTGCTCAAGGGCGGCTCGGTGCTGGCCGCGCGGTCCAGCACCGGGTATCTCGGAGAGCGGTTCCAGGGTCCGCTGCTCCAGGAGCCGCCCCTCGGCCGGAAGGAGCTGCGCACCCTGCTCCTGAGTCCGGAGGTGCTTCCGCGGAGGTAGAGGGGGCGCGGGAAGCGAGGAGGGCGGTACGGACCGGGGTCCGTACCGCCCTCCTCGCCGTTCGCGACGGTGTCACAGCACCTTGGACAGGAACGACTTCGTCCGGTCGTGCTGCGGATTCGTCAGGACGTCGCGCGGGTGGCCGGACTCGACCACGACGCCGTCGTCCATGAAGACCAGCGCGTCGCCGACCTCACGGGCGAAGCCCATCTCGTGCGTGACGACGATCATCGTCATGCCGTCCTCGGCCAGGCCGCGCATGACGTCCAGGACATCGCCCACCAGCTCCGGGTCGAGCGCGGAGGTCGGCTCGTCGAAGAGCATCAGCTTCGGCTCCATGGCCAGGGCGCGGGCGATGGCCACCCGCTGCTGCTGGCCGCCGGAGAGCTGGGACGGATAGTTCTTCGCCTTGTCGGACAGGCCCACCCGGTCCAGCAGCCGTTCCGCACGGGCCCGGGCGACGGCCTTGGCCTCGCCCTTGACCTGGATCGGCGCCTCCATGACGTTCTCCAGAGCCGTCATGTGCGGGAACAGGTTGAAGCGCTGGAAGACCATGCCGATGTCCCGGCGCTTCAGCGCGACCTCGCTGTCCTTGAGCTCGTAGAGCTTGTCGCCCTTCTGGCGGTACCCCACCAGATCGCCGTCGACGTACAGCCGGCCGGCGTTGATCTGCTCCAGGTGGTTGATGCACCGCAGGAACGTCGACTTGCCGGAACCGGACGGGCCGATCAGGCAGAAGACCTCACGCGGGGCGACCTCCAGGTCGATGCCCTTGAGGATGTGTGCGGGGCCGAAGGACTTGTGTACGCCCTCGGCCTTCACCATGGCGGTCATGCGGAGACACCTCCCGAGGGACGGTTGCTGAAGGAGGTGAGGGCGACCTTCGCCCGCTGGAGCGGGGTCAGCGGCAGGCTTCGCAGCGTGCCCCGGGCGTAGCGGCGCTCCAGGTAGTACTGACCCACGCTGAACACGCTGGTCATGACGATGTACCAGATGGAGGCGACGAAGAGCATCTCCATGACCGCGTACGAGGTCGAGCCGATCTGCGACGTGGAGCGCAGGAGCTCGTTGTAGGTCACCGCGTAGACCAGGGAGGAGGTCTTCAGCATGTTGATGAACTCGTTGCCGGTCGGCGGGATGATCACACGCAGCGCCTGCGGCAGCACCACGCGCCGCATGGTCTTCGCCTGGGTCATGCCGAGCGCGTGCGATGCCTCGGTCTGTCCCTCGTCCACCGACTGGATGCCCGCCCGGACGATCTCCGCCATGTAGGCGGCCTCGTTGAGCGCGAGGCCCAGCAGGGCGCACATGAACGGAGTCATCACGTCCGTCATCTCGTCCTTGTAGACGAACGGGATGTTGAGGACCGGGAAGATGAGGGCCAGGTTGAACCAGAGCAGCAGCTGCACATAGACCGGAGTGCCGCGGAAGAACCAGATGTACAGCCACGCGACCCAGCTGGTCACCGGGTTCCTGGAGAGCCGCATGACGGCGAGCAGCACACCCAGGACCACGCCGAGGGCCATGGCGAGCACACTGATCATCAGCGTGCGGCCGGCGCCCGCGAGGACGGTGTCGTCGAGCAGCTTGTCCTGAACCGCCTGCCACTGGATGTCGCCCTGGGAGAAGGCGTAGACCAGGGAAGCAAGGATGGCGAGCACGACCAGTCCGCTGATCCAGCGGCCGTAGTGCCGGACGGGTATGGCCTTGATCGTCTCCGGTGCGACGGTGGTGGCCTTGGAGACGGGTGCCGCGGCAGCCGATGGGCCGCCGGGCACCTTGTCGAACATGTCAGTCACGGTGACTGCCCTTCGGTGGTGCGCCGGTCACTTGCCGCCGTTGATGGCGGCCTTGTCGATCGCGCCGGTGCCGGCACCCCACTTGTCGAGCACCTTCTTGTAGGAGCCGTCGGCGATGATCGCGTCGACGGCCTCCTGCAGCGCGTCACGGAGCTCGGTGTTGTCCTTGTTCACGGCGATACCGAACGGGCCGGCGTCGACCTGCTCGCCGACGACCTCGAAGTCCTTGCCGCCGTTGGCCTTGCGGGCCAGGTCGAGGGCGACCGGGTAGTCGTTGACACCGGCGACGGCGCCGCCCGACTTCACACGGGTCTGGGCCTCGGTGTCGTTCTCGAAGGACTGGATGTCGATGGCCTTCTCGCCGCCGTCCGTGCAAGCCGTCGACTGCTTCTTCAGGGCCTTCTCGTACGTGGTGCCCCGCTGGACCGCCGCACCCTTGCCGCACAGGTCCTCGATGGACTTGATGCCCTCGGGGTTGCCCTTCTTGGTGTAGACCGCGGTGCCGGCCAGGAAGTAGTCGACGAAGTCGACGCCCTTGCCGAGCTTCTTGCCGCTGTCGTCCAGACCCTCCTGGCGCTGCTTGTTGTCCGTGATGGACGACATGGCTATGTCGTGGCGACCGGTGTTGAGGGCGGTGATCAGGCCGTCGAAGGAGCCGGAGGTGAACTCGAACTTCACGCCGAGCTGCTTGCCCAGGGCCTCGGCGAGGTCGGGGTCCACGCCGACGATCTTGCCGTTCTCGACGGATTCCATCGGTGCGTACTCGGCGTTCGTGCCGACCTTGATGACACCGGACTTCTGGTACTTCTCCGGGAGCTTGTCGAACAGCGGGGCGCTGTTCTCGGAAGCCGCGCCGTCCTTCGTGGAGGCGCTGTCGGTCTGGTCGCCGCAGGCGGTCAGTAGCAGGGTGCCGGCGACCGCGACCGCGCAGACCGCGGCAATCCGTGACTTCGCGGTCGAACGGCTGAGGGTGCTTGCGGTCATGGTCGGAGTCCTCCGGCGTCGAGAAAGGCTGGTCAGGTGGATGCGCACGCACCTTCGGGTGTCGCCACCTTGTGTGATTAGGGCATCTTGCCATTCGGACTCACCCAATCAGGGGGCCAGGCATGTCAAAATCGGGTAACGGGCGACCCCCGAACCTCAATGGGCCGGTACGGCAAGGCCGGACCATCTGCTGGAAAGTGCGTACTCCTCCGGAGAATCTCCGGTGCGTCTCGACCTACGGACGGCCTTTGTAGCCCTTAGTGGACTTGTCCAGATATTCGGCTATGAGTCATGTCACCGAGTCGATACCGACTCGTAAGAGGCCCGGTCCGTCCGGTAAGAAAGACCTTTACACCCCTCATCCGGGGCTCAGGGCGCGTGTGCGGCGCGCCCGCGCGTATGTGTCTCCCCTGCCGGAGCGGGCCAACCCGCTCAGCGCCGGGAACGTACGCGGTGCCCGCCCACCCCTCCTCAACCAGGAGTGGCCACCCTCAAATGATGAAGACTTAAGGGGTCAACACAATGGCAGCGGAGATCGTCAATCCTCGCAGCGACAGCACGACGCACGGCACGGCCGGGACGACCGGGCCCATCGGTGCGGACGAGCCCTTCGATCCGGCATTCGCCCTTCACCGCGGCGGGAAGATGGCCGTGCAGGCCACCGTCCCGATCCGCGACAAGGACGACCTGTCCCTCGCGTACACGCCCGGCGTGGCAAAGGTGTGCAGCGCCATCGCCGAGCATCCCGAACTCGTCCACGACTACACCTGGAAGTCGCAGGTCGTCGCCGTCGTGACGGACGGCACCGCCGTCCTCGGCCTGGGGGACATCGGTCCCGAGGCGTCCCTCCCGGTGATGGAGGGCAAGGCGATTCTCTTCAAGCAGTTCGGCGGGGTCGACGCGGTGCCGATCGCGCTCGCCACGACCGACGCGGACGAGATCGTCGAGACCGTCGTGCGCCTCGCGCCCTCCTTCGGCGGAGTCAACCTGGAGGACATCTCGGCGCCGCGGTGCTTCGAGATCGAGCGCAAGCTCCAGGAACGCCTCGACATCCCGGTCTTCCACGACGACCAGCACGGCACCGCCGTGGTGACCCTCGCGGCCCTGCGCAACGCGGCGAAGCTGTCCGGCCGGACGCTCGGTGACCTGCGTGCCGTCATCTCCGGGGCCGGAGCGGCCGGTGTGGCGATCGCGAAGTTCCTGCTGGAGGCCGGCATCGGCGACGTCGCCGTCGCCGACCGCAAGGGCATCGTCAGCAGCGACCGTGACGACCTCACGGACGTCAAGCGCGAGCTGGCGGAGCTCACGAACCGGGCCGGTATCACCGGCACGCTGGAAACGGCGCTGGCCGGCGCCGACGTCTTCATCGGCGTCTCCGGCGGCACGGTCCCCGAGCCGGCCGTGGCCTCGATGGCACCCGGTGCGTTCGTGTTCGCCATGGCCAACCCGAACCCCGAGGTCCACCCCGACGTCGCGCACAAGTACGCGGCCGTGGTGGCGACCGGGCGGTCGGACTACCCGAACCAGATCAACAACGTGCTGGCGTTCCCCGGGATCTTCGCGGGCGCCCTCCAGGTGCGGGCCTCCAGGATCACCGAGGGCATGAAGATCGCCGCGGCGAACGCGCTGGCGGACGTCGTCGGCGACGAGCTGGCCGCGGAGTACGTGATCCCGTCGCCGTTCGACGAGCGGGTCGCTCCCGCCGTCACCGCCGCGGTGGCCGCCGCCGCCCGCGCCGAGGGCGTCGCGCGACGCTGACGGCGGGCGGGGCGGGGTGCTTCACCGCGGGACCGTGATCGGGCCGCGGATCCCCGCCCCTCGGGCGACTGCTTCACCCCGGCCCGTGG
>NZ_NEUF01000101.1:67351-76497 GCF_002910915.1 Streptomyces sp. SM10
CGGACCCCGTCCGGCGGCCCACGGGCCGGTCCACGTCGGAAGGCTCCCTCACACGCCGGTGAGCTGGGGCGTGTGTCACACCTTCGAACGGTTACGTCACGGCGCGTCACGGCCTATCGTCGTGGCCATGTTCGCCGCCTACGCAGCCCGCATCGACCGTGACCGGCCCCTCGACGGGCTCGAACTGGGCGAACGCCCGGCGCCCGAGGCGCGGTCCGGGTGGACCACCGTCAGGGTGAAGGCCGCCTCCCTCAACCATCACGACCTCTGGTCCCTGCGCGGGGTGGGTCTCGCCGAGGGCAAGCTGCCCATGATCCTCGGCTGCGACGCCGCCGGTATCGACCAGGACGGCAACGAGGTCGTCCTCCACTCCGTCATCGGCCAGACGGGACACGGCGTCGGCCCGGACGAGCCGCGCTCCATCCTCACCGAGCGCTATCAGGGCACCTTCGCCGAGCAGGTCACCGTCCCCAGCTGGAACGTGCTGCCCAAGCCGAAGGAGCTCACCTTCGAGCAGGCCGCCTGTCTGCCGACCGCCTGGCTGACCGCGTACCGGATGCTGTTCACCAACGCCGGGGTGCGGCCCGGTGACGCCGTCCTCGTGCAGGGCGCCGGCGGGGGTGTGGCCACCGCCGCGATCGTGCTCGGCAGGGCCGCAGGCCTCCGGATGTTCGCCACCAGCCGTGACGAGGCCAAGCGGAAGCGGGCCGTCGAGCTGGGCGCCATCGAGGCGTACGAGCCCGGCGCGCGGCTGCCGGGGCGTGTCGACGCCGTCATCGAGACCGTCGGTGCCGCGACCTGGTCCCACTCGGTCAAGTCGCTGCGCCCCGGAGGCACCCTGGTCATCTCGGGTGCCACCAGCGGCGACCGCCCCACGCACGCCGAACTGACCCGCATCTTCTTCCTCGAGCTCAAGGTTGTCGGATCCACGATGGGCTCCAAGGACGAGCTGGAGGATCTGCTGTCGTTCTGTGCGGCCACCGGAGTGCGGCCCGTCATCGACGAGGTTCTGCCGCTCGACCGGGCCCGGGAGGGCTTCGAGCGGCTCGCCGCCGGAGACCTGTTCGGAAAGATCGTCCTCACCCCCTGATGAGCGGCCGGGGGGAACTGCCCACGCCGGAAGGGATCCTGCTGCGGCGCTGGCGGCCCCCCGACGCCCCGGCGGTGCTCCGTGCCTTCTCGTCACCGGAGATGGCACGGCAGGCGGGCCGGCCGGTGACGACCACCGCCGAGGCGCTGGAGTGGATCGCGGAGAGCGAGGGCGAACGGGCGGCCGGCCGGGCGTACGGCTGGGCCGTCGTCCGGGAGGGAGTCCCGCTGGGGCACGTGGCCGTGTCGGCGGTGAACCGCGTCCACGGCACCGGCTGGGTTTCGTACTGGACGGTCGAGGAGGCCCGCGGGAGGGGCGTCGCCCTCGGGGGCGTACGGGCGCTGGCCCGCTGGGCCTTCGACGACCTGGGGCTCCACCGGCTGGAGCTCGGCCACCGGACGAACAACCCCGCCTCCTGCGCCGTGGCCGTGCGGGCCGGTTTCGCCCCGGAGGGCATCGAACGGCAGAAACTTCGTTACGGGGATCTCCGGTACGACGTGGAGCGCCACGCCCGCCTCGCCGCCGATGATGTCAACGATGGTTGACGGGCTTCGAATGTCAACGTAAGTTGACACCATGACCGAAGCAACGGATCTCGCCGCACGCGCCGGTGATCACGACCCGCGAGTCGGGCTGCGGGCCGTCGCCGCATTGCGGCGGCTGCTCGAACAGCTCGAAGCCGTCCAGGTGAGAACCGCCCGGGTCCAGGGATGGTCGTGGCAGGAGATCGCTGCCGAGCTGGGTGTCAGCAGGCAGGCCGTGCACAAGAAGTACGGGAGGCATTGATGTTCGAGCGATTCACCAAGGGCGCCAGGGCCGTCGTGACCGGCGCGGTCACCCACGCGGAGCGGGTCGGAGCCGACTCGGTCACGGAGGAGCACCTGCTGCTCTCCCTGCTGGACCAGGAGGGCGGCCGGGTCTTCTTCGCCGTCGCCGCGCTCGGGCTCACCGACCGGCGCGCCTCCCTGGAGGCGGCGCTCGCCGAGGCCCGCCGCCGAGGCGGACTCACCAGGGCCGACACCGAGGCCCTCGCCGGAATCGGCATCGACGTCACCGAGATCGTGGCCCGGGTCGAGGACGCCCACGGCGAGGGGGTGCTGGCGGGCGACCGCGGGGCCCGCCGGTGGTGGACGGGGCGCCGCCCCTTCACCGGTGGCGCCAAGGGCAGCCTGGAGAAGTCCCTGCGTATCGCCCTCGGCCGGCGCGACCGCTTCATCGGCGAGGAACATCTGCTGCTGGCCCTGACGGCCTGCCCCGGAGTCGTCGCCGATGTGCTCGCCGAGCACGGTGCGACCTACGCGACGGTGGAACGCGCGCTGTACGGAGACGCGGGCCAGGGAACGGCCCGCGCGAGCTGAACCGGCGACCTGGCCGGGTGGAGCCGGTGGGACGACGACGGCCCGGCCGGTGTCGCCCGGCCGGGATGTCCGGCCGGGCGACGCGCGGGTTCATGACGTGCCGGTGGTGCCCGTCGTCCCGTCGGGCGTATCGCGCAGCAGCGAGTCGATGCGGGTCGCCGCCGTGGACAGATGGCGACGAGCCTGTGCCAACTGGGTCTCACTGACGCCACGGTCCCGGGCCGCGTCACGGATGTCGTCGCGGAAGCGGTCCAGCAGACGGTCCAGGTCCCGTGCCGCGTCGCCGGTGCCCGTGGCGTCGGCGGCCCACTCGATGTCCGGCTCCTCGGGCGCCGGACGGCTGTACGAGGGCCAGGTGCCGGTCTTCGCGAAGCCGCCGAGCTGGCCGGTGATCTCGGCCAGACCGTCCCGCACCCCTGCGGGCCAGTCGCCCCGCGCGAAGTGCTCCTGGACCTGGCGCGCGGCGGTCTGCATCTGCTCCCGCGCCTTCTCGTGCGCCTCCTGGGCCTGGCGGCGGGCCTGGTCCGCGTCCTCGCGCGCCTTGCGGGACTCGTCCTTCGCCCTGCGGGCCTGCTCCTTCCACTCCTGCTTGGCCTTGCGCAGCTCCTCCTTCGCCGTGCGCCAGGCCTCCTTCTCCCCGAGGCCGGCGTCCCAGCCGCTCCGACCACCGGCCGAGGTGTGCCGGGACTCGGTGGCGGCGGCACGCATCTCGCTGCGGAGCTGGCCCGCCGCACCCCGCACGTCGTCCCGGATCTCGGCGGCCAGCTCGGACACGGACTCGCGGATCTCCAGCTCCAGATCGGCCAGTTCGCCGCTGCGGCCGGCCAGCTCGGCGCGCCCGGCATCGGTGATGGAGTAGACCTTGCGGCCGCCCTCGGTGGCGTGGGTGACCAGCCCCTCGGCCTCGAGCTTGGCCAGCCGGGGGTAGACGGTGCCGGCCGAAGGTGCGTACAGCCCCTGGAAACGCTCCTCCAGGAGGCGGATCACTTCGTACCCGTGGCGGGGGGCCTCGTCCAGCAGCTTGAGCAGGTACAGGCGCAGGCGGCCGTGGGCGAATACGGGTGCCATGTCAGAGCACCTTTCCGGTCGGCTCGGCGTCGTGGGAGTGGTCCTGGGCGGACGGGCGGCGGAGCAGGGCGATCGAACCCGAGACGGTGGTCGCCTTCAGCTTGCCCGTGCCCGCCCCCAGTGTGCCGGTGATCTTCTTCGCACCCCACTGGCCGCCCGCACGCAGGTCTTCGAAGGCATGGGACAGGGTGCCGCCGGCGGTGTTCGCCTCGACCCGCGCGTCCGCCGGATGCTGCAGCCGGACGGCGATCCCGCCGGAGACCGAGGTCAGTCTGATGTCCGTCGGCTTCGGCGAGGTGTCGAGATCCAGCACCATGTGGCCGGTGACGGACTCGGCGTGGACCGAGGTGCCGGCACCCGCGACGACCGTCAGATCGCCCGACACGGACGTGAAGTGGAGGTCGCCGGTGACGGACTGGGCCTCCAGGTTGCCGGACACGGTCTCGGCCCGGACCGCGCCGGACAGGCCCACCACGGTGCTGTCGCCGGAGACGCCCCTCAGCCCGGTGCGCCCCCGGATTCCCGAGACGACCGCCTCGGCGCCCACCGAGCCGATCTCCACCGCCGACCCCGCCGGTACGGACAGGGAGACCACCGCGCTGCGGCGCGGACTCCGGCGGTCGAGCCAGGTGCGCAGGCCCTGCCACGGCAGGTCCTCGTAGGTGACGGTGAGGGTGCCGTCCTGCAGGGTCACGACCAGCGGGGGACCCTCGATCGCGGACACCTCCAGTCGGGCGGTCGGGTCGTCGGTGCCGACGACGTTGATCGCACCGTCGACGATCCGCACGGTGAGTGCTGTCACGGGCTCGTCGAAGGCGAGCCTTCGGGGCTCGGCGACGGTCCACGTCGTCTCGGGCATGGATCTGACCTCCCACTGGCGGGCGTGACGCAATATATCGCGTCTTCTGGAGAACACGATATATCGCGGATGGGGGAAGTCAAGAGTGAATCGAAAGGGGGCGCATCAGGGTGGCGCAGAGGTGCATAGAAACGCCCATATCCGAGCAAAGTGCCCTAGCGTATGGGGCATGACCGCGACATCCGTGGGCGCCCTGATGCTGTGCCGGGCCGACCCCGAGACCGTACGGCCCGTGGCCCGTCTCCTGCAGGAGCGCATGCTGCTCGTACCCGCCGGGGACGGCTGGAGCGTGCTCGTCCCCGAGGGCAAGCCCTGGCGGAAGGACGGCCACGGAGGCGCCGGAGGAACGGCGGCCGGCGGGGCCACGGCATCCGACGGATCCCCGGAACCCGTGGACCGCGTCGTCGGCGGCTGGGCCACCGCACTCGCGGTGGGCTCGACATGGCCGGTGCTCGCCCTGTGGTGGGACGGCGACCGGTCCGGCTACACGCTCGCCTCGGGATTCCGCCGCCCGGTCGGCTACACCTGGCTCGCCGACGGCACCCCGGCCGCCGAGGAGGAGGCCATGCGGACCTCCGCCCTCCGGCTCGGCCTCGACCCCGTCCAGGACGTCCAGGCACTGGAGAAGCTCACCCGGGCGGACCCGGAGGCGGACGCCGACGCCCGGCTGCGGGGACTGCTCGCCGTACTCACCCGTGCGGGGGTGGATCTCCCGCCCGGTCTCACTCCGGGCGATCCCGCCGACCGGCTGCGCTCGGTCGCAGGGATCCTCCCGGAGGCGGAACAGATCGAATGGGCCGGCTGGCGTGACGCCGTACGCGTGGAACTCGACGCCGTCGAGAGCGGAAGCCTCGGACCCTGGATGCTCGGCCCCAGGGCCCGCGCGGTCGCCGCGGCCCAGGTCGCCGCAGGCCTCCCGCTCACCCTCTGGGGAGCCCGCCGCCGAAGCGGCGGCTGGATCACGGCGGGCCTGGTCCTTCTCGTGCAGGGAGTGCTGGGGCTGGCGTACAACCACGTCAGGGGTACGGGCGCAGGAGGTCAGGGCCGCTGACTACGCGTCGTCGTCATCGTCGTCCAGCCTGGCCAGCCAGGTCGCGAGGCGTTCGACGGGGACCTCGAAGTCGGGGTTCAGGTCGACGAACGTCCGCAGCTGCTCGGCGAGCCACTCGAAGGTGACCTCCTCCTCGCCGCGCCGCTTCTCCAGTTCCTCGATGCCACGGTCCGTGAAGTACATGCGACCAGAATAACGAGGCCGGAAAGCCGGAGGGCCCGACCCCGCGAGATGTTCGCGGGGCCGGGCCCTCCGGTGACGTACAGCGGCTGATCAGGCCTCGAAGACCTCGGCGACCAGCTGAGCCTGCTCGGCCTGGTGGCGCTTGGCCGAGCCGACCGCCGGGGACGAGCCACGCGGACGCGAGATGCGGCGCAGGCGCTCGCCGTGCGGCACATCGGCGCCGACGGCCAGGTCCAGGTGGTCGATCAGGTTGAGCGCGATGAACGGCCACGCACCCTGGTTCGCCGGCTCCTCCTGCGCCCAGAGGTACTTCTCGGCGTTCGGGTACTTGGCGATCTCGGCCTGGATCTCCGCACCCGGCAGCGGGTAGAGACGCTCCAGACGGATGATCGCCGTCTCCGTGTCACCACGCTTCTCGCGCTCGGCGTCGAGGTCGTAGTAGAGCTTGCCGGAGACGAAGACGACCTTGCGGACCGCCTCGGCCTTGACCGACTCGTCACCGATCACCGGGCGGAATCCGCCGGTGGTGAACTCCTCCACCTTCGACGCTGCCGCCTTGAGGCGGAGCATCGACTTCGGGGTGAAGACGATCAGCGGCTTGTGGTGCGGGTTGTGCACCTGCCACCGCAGGAGGTGGAAGTAGTTCGACGGCAGGGTCGGCATCGCGACCGTCATGTTCTCCTGCGCGCACATCTGCAGGAAGCGCTCCGGCCGGGCGGACGAGTGGTCCGGTCCCTGGCCCTCGTAGCCGTGCGGGAGCAGCAGGGTGACGCCGGACGTCTGGCCCCACTTCTGCTCGGCCGAGGAGATGAACTCGTCGACGACGGTCTGGGCGCCGTTGACGAAGTCACCGAACTGGGCCTCCCAGATCACCAGGGACTCCGGGCGGGCCAGCGAGTAGCCGTACTCGAAGCCCATCGCCGCGTACTCGCTGAGGAGCGAGTCGTAGACGTTGTAGCGGGCCTGGTCGTCGGAGAGGTAGAGCAGCGGGGTGTAGTCCTCGCCGGTCTTCTGGTCGACGAGGACCGCGTGGCGCTGGCCGAACGTGCCGCGGCGGGTGTCCTGTCCGGCGAGCCGGACCGGGGTGCCCTCCATGAGCAGCGAGCCGATGGCCAGGGTCTCGCCCATGCCCCAGTCGATCGTGCCGTTCTCCACCGACGCGGCGCGACGCTGCATCTGCGGCATCAGGCGCGGGTGGACGGTGATCCCGTCGGGGATGTTCACCTGGGACTCGGCGATCAGCTTCACGACCTCCGAGGAGACCGCGGTGCCCACCGAGACCGGGAACTCCGCCTGGACGTCCGGGACATGCGGCTGGGACGGCGCCGAGGTGGCCTCGCGGACCTCCGCGAACACCTTCTCCAGCTGGCCCTGGAAGTCCTGGAGCGCCTGCTCGGCCTCTTCCAGGGTGATGTCGCCGCGACCGATGAGGGACTCGGTGTAGAGCTTGCGCACCGAGCGCTTCTTGTCGATCAGGGTGTACATCTGCGGGTTGGTGAACTCCGGGTTGTCGCCCTCGTTGTGACCGCGGCGGCGGTAGCAGATGAGGTCGATGACGACGTCCTTGTTGAACGTCTGCCGGTACTCGAAGGCGAGCCGCGCGACGCGGACCACGGCCTCCGGGTCGTCGCCGTTGACGTGGATGATCGGCGCCTCGATCATGCGCGCCACGTCCGTGGCGTACATCGAGGAACGCGAGGACTCCGGGGCGGCGGTGAAGCCGACCTGGTTGTTGATCACCACGTGCACGGTGCCACCGGTGCGGTAGCCGCGCAGCTGCGACATGTTGAGCGTCTCGGCGACGACGCCCTGGCCCGCGAAGGCCGCGTCGCCGTGGAGCGCGACGGGCAGGACCGTGAAGTCCGTGCCGCCCTTGTTGATGATGTCCTGCTTGGCGCGGGCGATGCCCTCCAGGACCGGGTCGACCGCCTCCAGGTGCGAGGGGTTGGCGGCCAGCGAGACCTTGATCTGCTCGCCGTCCAGACCGGTGAAGGTGCCCTCGGCGCCCAGGTGGTACTTGACGTCGCCGGAGCCGTGCATGGAGCGCGGGTCGAGGTTGCCCTCGAACTCCCGGAAGATCTGCGCGTACGACTTGCCGACGATGTTCGCCAGGACGTTCAGACGGCCGCGGTGGGCCATGCCGATGACGACCTCGTCGAGGCGGGCCTCGGCGGCGGAGTCGATGACCGCGTCGAGCAGCGGGATGACGGACTCGCCGCCCTCCAGCGAGAACCGCTTCTGGCCGACGTACTTGGTCTGCAGGAACGTCTCGAACGCCTCGGCGGCGTTGAGGCGGCGCAGGATCCGCAGCTGCTCCTCGCGCTCGGGGGCCGGGCGCGGACGCTCCACCCGGTCCTGGAGCCACTTGCGCTCCTTCGGCTCCTGGATGTGCATGAACTCGATGCCGGTGGTGCGGCAGTACGACTCACGCAGCACGCCGAGGATGTCGCGGAGCTTCATCATCGTCTTGCCGGCGAACCCGCCGACCGCGAAGTCCCGCTCCAGGTCCCACAGGGTGAGGCCGTGCTCGGTGATGTCCAGGTCGGGGTGCTTGCGCTGGCGGTACTCCAGCGGGTCGGTGTCGGCCATGACGTGGCCGCGGACCCGGTAGGAGTGGATCAGCTCGAAGACCCGTGCGGCCTTGGTGACGTCGTCGTCGTGCGAGGCGTCGATGTCCTTGAGCCAGCGGACCGGCTCGTAGGGGATGCGCAGCGCCTTGAAGATCTCGTCGTAGAACTCGTTCTCGCCGAGCAGCAGCTGGGAGAGCACACGCAGGAACTCGCCGGACGCCGCACCCTGGATGACGCGGTGGTCGTACGTCGAGGTCAGGGTCATGACCTTGGAGATGCCGAGCTTGTTCAGGGTGTCCTGCGAGGTGCCCTGGAACTCCGCCGGGTAGTCCATCGCGCCGACGCCCATGATGAGGCCCTGTCCGGGCATCAGGCGGGGCACCGAGTGGACGGTGCCGATGCCGCCGGGGTTGGTCAGCGAGGCCGTGACGCCGGAGAAGTCGTCCATGCCGAGCTTGCCGACGCGCGCACGGCGGACGATGTCCTCGTAGGCCTGCCAGAACTCGAAGAAGTTGAGCGTCTCGGCCTTCTTGATGGCCGCGACGACCAGCTGGCGGTCACCGTTCGGCTTCACCAGGTCGATGGCCAGGCCGAGGTTGACGTGCTCCGGCTTGACCAGGGTCGGCTTGCCGTCCTTCACCGTGAAGGAGTGGTTCATCGACGGCATGGCCTTGAGGGCCTGCACCATCGCGTACCCGATGAGGTGCGTGAAGGAGATCTTCCCGCCGCGGGCGCGCTTGAGGTGGTTGTTGATGACGATGCGGTTGTCGAAGAGCAGCTTCACCGGCACGGCGCGGACCGACGTGGCCGTCGGCAGCTCCAGGGAGGCGTTCATGTTCTTCGCGACGGCGGCCGACGGGCCGCGCAGCGTCACGAACTCCGGGCCGCCGGGGGCCTCGGCCGGGGCGTCCGTCTTCGCGGCTGCCGGGGCGGCCTTGGCGGGCGCCGCCTTCGCGGGAGCGGCGGG
>NZ_NEUF01000102.1:0-49137 GCF_002910915.1 Streptomyces sp. SM10
GGCGCGGCGCCTGCGGCGCGGCGGCAGCTTGTCCCCGGGGGCGTTGCTGTCTTCGGCGTTTCCGGTGGTACCGGATTCGTTCGGCTCGTGCATGCGGGCGGTTCTCCCGTCGCGCTCCCGGGCGCCGCGCCTGATTCCGGTCCGGCGCTATGCGCGCGATGTGCGCGCTACCGCCGTCCGGGGCGCGGGCGCCGCACGGGAGCTGATGTCTGGCTCGCCGATTCCGTACGGGCTACGCACGGCCTGGCGAAAGTCTTATGGGGCGGTGCACGGCCCGACCCAGGTGGCTCCCGGGTCCGAGGGCTGCGCTACAACGACCGCCTTACGCGGAACCTGCACCTTCCGGCGCCGTCGCGGCGGCTGCCGGATCGGCCGTCGAAACGGCCGGGGCAGCCTCGCGGTCGGGCGCGAGCGGGTCGGTCACCGTGCCGGACTCCTCGTCGAAGAGCCCCTGCGCCAGCCTGGTCACCGCTGCGGGGACCGGCGGCGTCAGGTCGGCCACAGCTCGGAGACCGGACAGGACGTCGTCGGGTCGTACGGCGGGTGTCACGTGCCGCACTACCAGGCGCAGTATCGCACAGGGCCTGTCCCCGGACCTATCAGGCTGTGGATCATGTGCCTGCAGGTCGGCGACGGCGGCACGGGCGTCAAAGGTCCGCACGCCGTTCTTCGCGCGCCGCTGGACCTCCACGGTCCCGGCGTCCAGGAAGGCCGCAACGGCCTTCTCCGCGTCCTGTACGGCCACCCCGTCCAGCCGCATCTCCCATACGGAGGCGGTCAAACGGTCGGCGAGGCCGGAGGTGCGGGCCTCCACCGCGTCGATGATGTCGAGGCCCTCGGGCATCGACGCGTCGAGCAGGGTGCGCAGGACGTCCGGATCCCGCGCCTCGGTGAGGGCGATCTCCAGGAACTCGGCCTCGCTGCCCGTACCCGTGGGGGCGGCGTTGGCGTACGACACCTTCGGGTGGGGGGTGAAGCCGGCCGAGTAGGCCATGGGCACCTCGGAGCGGCGCAGCGCCCGCTCGAAGGCACGCTGGAAGTCTCTGTGACTGGTGAACCGGAGGCGGCCCCGCTTGGTGTAGCGCAGTCGGATGCGCTGCACCGCCGGTGCGGGCGGCGGGCCTTCGGGCTGTCGCTTGCCCAGTGGTTCTTCTCCTCGGTGCGGGGCGGCCGCGGTGGCGTGCCGCCCACGAAGTACAGGGTGCCCCGGGGTGCCGCTCCGGCTCACCCCCGCCTGACGGTTTTACCGGCAAGCAGGGAGATCTCGGACGCGGGCGCCGCGCTGGGGACAGTCGTTGTCCTACCCAGGGTACGCGCAGCGGACCCTTCGAGTTCCCGCACCTCCGTGACCTGCGGCGCTCCCACCAGGGCGCGCCACGCGTCCCGGCGCGCCGCGCGCAGGGTCTCGCGGGCCGAGGCCAGGGCGCCACGGGCCGCGTGGCCCGCCTCCAGCGCGGCCCTCTTCGCGGGCGCCCAGGCCGCGTCGCGCAGGAAGTGGCCCACCGGTGTGCACACCGTGCGGTAGGCCCAGGTCACGGGTGCTCCGACCAGGTGCCACGCGAGCCAGGCCAGCGCGCGGCCGACGGCGCGCGAGAGGAAGCCGGCGATCCGCCAGGCGACGCCGACGGCCGCGACGATCTCCCGGCCCACCGGGGCGAGGACGTTCCGGTACACCCAGCCGAGGGGCAGCACGATCAGCGTCGTCACGAGCCACGCCGCACCGGCCCACAGCCCCCGCCCCAGGAACGCGAACCCCTGCCCCACCACGCCGAGCGTCCACACGACACCGCGCCCGAGCGGCGTCAGCACCTTCCGGTACGTCCACACCAGCGGCAGCACCACCAGCGTCGCCACCACCCACGCTCCCCCGATGGCGAGCGGCCTGAGGAGATACCGCCACACCCCGACGGCCGGCCACACCAGGAGCAGGGTGACGACTCCGGTCACCGCCGGGACGAGCAGCGCGCCGTACACCCACCGCAGCCCGTGTCCGGCCGGGGTGAGCACCGTCGCGTGGAGCCACACCAGCGGGGCCACGACCCCGTACCGGACGACCGGGACGACGACGTAACGCCACAGCCCGACCCAGGGCCGGACGAGGAGGGCCACGGCCAGCCAGGCCAGCGCCCTCCCCGCCGGAGTGAGCACCTGCTCGTAGGCCCATCCCAGCGCCCGGCCCAGCGGGCGCAGCAGTGCCCGGTCCAGGAGGCGGCCGCCGGCGACGAGCAGGTCCCAGAGCATGCGGACCGGCAGGACGAGCACCAGCACCACGATCCGCACCGGAATCCTGACGAGGGTGGTCAGACAGCCCTCTCCGCCCTCGTACGCCGCGGGAGTGTGGTGCTTGTCGAGGTCCATGCCGGGGAAGACGCGTAAGCCCGGCCCAGGGTTTCCCGGGCCGGGCTTCCGTCATCGGGCTGTCACCCGGAGGGGCTACTTCACGACCGTCAGCGGCAGGAGCTTCTTGCCGGTGGGGCCGATCTGGATGTCGAGGTCGAGCTGCGGGCAGATGGACACATGGCTAAATCCATAGCTACTCTCCGAGCCATGAAGACGTACGACATCGAAGCCGAGTGGACCCCCTCGGACCTCGCTCTACTCAAGGAGCTGAAGAAGGCGGAGGCTCTGCTTCCTGCGGACGCACCGCGCGCTCTGCTCTCCATCCGCCTGTCCGTACTTACGGAGGACACCACCTCGCCGGTGCGGCAGGAACTCGACCTTCGCCTACTGGCCAGGGACAAGGGGTATCGAGTCGTCGGCGTTGCCTCCGACCTCAACGTCTCGGCAACGAAGGTTCCACCGTGGAAGCGTAAGGAACTCGGCGAGTGGCTGAACAACCGATCTCCCGAGTTCGATGCTCTGCTCTTCTGGAAGCTCGACAGGTTCATCCGCCGCATGTCGGATCTCTCCACCATGATCGAGTGGTGCCAGCGGTACGGAAAGAACCTGGCATCGAAGAACGACTCGATCGACCTTGAATCCACCGTCGGCCGGATGATGGTCACGCTCATCGGGGGTATCGCCGAGATCGAGGCGGCGAACACATCGACCCGCGTCGCGTCGCTCTGGGACTACACGCGGACTCAGGACGCGTGGCTCGTGGGCAAGCCCGCGTACGGCTTCGTCACGACGAAGGTGAACGGAAGATCGGCCCTTGCCATCGACCCTGTCGCACAGAAGGCGTTGCAGTGGGCGCGCCGCATGGCGCTGCGGGGAGTGTCCGCCCGGCGCATGGCTGTGTGTCTCGTCCGGTCCGGGCTCATGTCCGCAGGGCTCACCACGACGACTCTCCTCCGTCGCCTCCGCAACCCGGCACTCATGGGTTACCGGGTGGAGGAGAACAAGAACAAGGGTGTGCGTCGCTCCAAGCTGATCCTCGGACACGATGGCAAGCCGATCAGGGTGGCCGAACCGATCTTCACTGAGGACGAGTACAACGAACTGCAAGAGGCCATCGACCGGCGCGGCAAGAACCAGCCCCAGCGTCAGACGCACGGCGCGACGCAGTTCCTCGGCGTACTGGTCTGCGCCGACTGCACGTCCAACATGACGGTGCATGTCACGTCCAACAAGTTCGGCCAGTACCGCTACCTCCGGTGCCAGAAGTGCAAGAGCGGGGGGCTCGGCGCACCGGACCCACAGGGCGTGTACGACGTCCTGGTGGGCGATGTGCTGCGGGTGCTCGGCGACTTCCCCGTGCAAGTCCGCGAGTACGCCCAGGGCGCTGAGGCTCGGGCCGAGGTGAAGCGGCTCGAAGAGGCCATCGCCTACTACATGAAGGAACTTGAGCCGGGAGGCCGCTACACGAAGACGCGGTTCGCTCAGGAGCAGGCAGAGAAGACGTTCGACAAGTTCTCAGAGGAACTGAGCGCGATCGATCCCGAGACCACACAGGACCGATGGACCCTGATCCACAACGGCAAGACGTTCCGTGAAGCATGGGAGTCCGGAGGGATGGAGGTCATGGCTGAGGACCTCCGCCGCGTGGGCATCACGTGCGAGGTCACACGCACCAAGGTCAAGGGCGTGCGTGCACCCTCCGTGCATCTGCGTCTCAAGATTCCCCGTGACGTACGCGAACGGCTCGTCATCAAGAGCGACGACTTCGCAGCGAAGCTCTGACAGCAAGGACAGGGAGGGGCTCGGCTTGACAGCCGAGCAACCCGCCACGTAGGAATACCTCCCCGCTCTTTGACGGAGCGGGGACCGTAGCTCCCACTGTTCAGCGGTGGTAGAGCTGGCCACTCCGCGAGAGGCCGCGATCCCGAGGGGCTCGCAGGGACGTCGAGGGACTCCCGAAGCGCAGGACGGAACTGCGCGACTTCCAACCGCCGAGCCGTGGCTACGTGCTGCGCTCCATCGACAGGAGTCGCGAACCCTTGAACATCACGAGCGAAATCGTCTGGACCTGTGAGGCGTGTGCGTCGCCCCTCATCGATGGACACGCCCACACCTGCGGCCCCAACGACGGGAGCCGCGACCAGTGACTATCAGCTTCGGTCATGACCGCCCGTGGGGCGGGGTCTCTCAGCATGAGTACCGGCGCATGGCGCAGGACCATGGGCACCCGCTCGCGTACCGGGTCCACTTCGCCGCCATCGGATGGGCCGACCGCCACGGACACGCCGCGTTCGAGCCGGGCCGCCTGGCCGCACTGCTCGGCAAGGACGGCAAGCGGCTATCCGACCAGAGCACCCGCAACGCGGTAGCACGCGCCAAGGATCTCCACCTCATCTCGCCCCGTTCCGGCGCGGCCTGCCTGGTGCTTCCGCCTCACCTGTTCCAGAAGGCCAAGGGTGCGCCGGTACCCTGCCGCGTCCACCAGGACAGGTGACCGCACACCACGCGTGTAGTCAGAGCACGCCTGGCGTGTGCTCATACAGCACCTGACCTGCACGAACGTTCACGCCCTCTCTTATCTATTTGGCTCCAGTGCAGTGCGGCCCCCTCCGGGGCCGACAGGGCGTAGCCCCTTGGCTCTACGGCGAACGGAAGCAAGGCGCGGCAGCGCCCACAAGGCAGGGCAACGGCAAAGGGATAAGCGGCAGGCGGCGGCTCCGCCGCCACAGTCCGCAGCCACTACGACAGAGCGGCCCGTAAGGGCCGAAGGAGGAGGCCCAGGAAGCAAGCTCAGTGGGGCGCTGCCCCGCCCCCATAGAGCTAGTCCGCAAGCGGGTAGGGGCCTACCCCTTTGGGCCGCTACGCGGCCACCTGCCGCAGCCACGAGGGCAAGGCCAGGCAGCCTCTATTCCTTGCGTTCCTCCGCCGTCGCCCAGATGAACAGGCACTATCCCGCCGCCGGCCGGACACCAGGGCAGCCCTGGAAGACCCTGAAACCGTGGCAGGATCTGAGCTGCTAAGACTCGGCGATGCGAGCTTGCCCCCTTCGGGGGTCATACCCCACCCCTTCGCCGCTGCCCGCCTGGCCCGCCTCTGCCTGCCGTCGACAGATGTACGGCTGTGCACCGACCAGAGCGCCCGACAGGGCGACTGCCTGCCTGCGGTCGAGCGCTGGCCAGCAGGCCGGGAGGCAGGCACACGGCGCCTCGCACTGGCCAGCACAGGCAGGCTGACCGGCGGGCACAACAGCGCCCACCAGGACCAAGGGAAGGGCGTCTCATAAACCATCGTTAGTGAGACACTCGGCCACCCTCTCGACGGCGTCCGTTTCACCCCTGCCTCACCGTCTCGAAACCCGTCTCAAAATATCCATCTCATGGCTAGTTTTCGAGACACGTTTATGAGACGGTCCGGTCATGACGAAGACGATCGCGCCGGCCGGACAGGTCGAGCTCCACGACTGCCCGAAGTGCCAGGCACCCGCAGGGAGCCCCTGCCGTACCGGCGCGGGCAAGGTGGCAGCGAACTACCACACAGGCCGCTTCGCGCTGGTGCCCGCGCTCAAGGCTGAGCTGACCGTGAAGACTCCGGCCGACCGCAACCCCGGTAAGGCATGGGCGCAGGGCGCACCCGTGGCACAGGCACCCGAAGGGACGCCGGGCGCAGCGATCCGGCTTGGTTACGCCCGTTGCTCGACAGTGGGGCAGGAACTCCAGTCGCAGTTGGACGCCCTTGCAGGGGCGCAGTGCACCCGCGTGTTCTCCGAGAAGATCAGTACCCGCGTGAAGGAACGGCCGGAGCTTGAGAAGGCGCTCACGCTGGCACGCGAGTTCAAGCAGGCAGCACCGAACCAGCCGGTCATCCTGACCGTGGTCGAGATGAAGCGTCTTGCCCGCAGCGCGTCAGAGCTGATGACCCTGTCTTCCACCCTTCAGGCAGACGGCATCCAACTGGAACTTCTGTCCGGTCCTCTCCAGGGTGTGTACGACCCGAACGGGGCGGGTGCCATCGTGTTCGCCGTCCTCGCCGTCAGTGCGGAGGTCGAGCGGGAAGGCATCCGGGAGAAGACGTTGGAAGGGCTCGACGCTGCGGCCCGCAAGGGCAACCACGGTGGACGCCCGACCGTCGTGGACGACGACAAGCTGGCCGTGGCCCGTGCCCGGCACGCGAAGGGAGAGAGCGTCAGCGCCATCGCTAAGGCGCTGGGGATCTCCAGAGCCACCCTGTACCGCCACCTGGGAGGCAGCGCCTGAGGGGGACAGCACCGCGCCGAAGCCGGATTCGTGACTCGAGGAGGTCGCCAGGTCGACCGGTACCGGCGGCAGATACGTCACCAACGACCGCTGCGTCGCAAGCCCCACTTAGAGTGACGATCAAGATTTCCGCAGGCCGTAGCGGGATCTCGGTTCGAACATGGGGTTGGGATGAGCTGGTGGGACAGAAAGCCCGAGGAGCGGGCGCAATGGGTGCTTGACCCCTTGGTGGGAGTGGGGCCGTTGCGGTTCGGGATGGACTCTGACGAGGTGAAGGCGGCCTTGGGTGGGGTCGACAACGGCGGTGGGCAGGTCTCGGCCGACGGTGAGTTCTGGGTACCGTACGGCGATCTCGGGGTGACCGGGATCTACAAGCAGGGGATGTTGCTGGTCGCCGTGGCGATCAACGCCCTTGACGGCCCTCTCGTGCGGTTGGGGGATGTCGAGCTGATAGGCCGAGTTCCGTCCGAAGTCCGCTCAGACATCCACGAACTCGCGTGCCGAGAAGGGGTCTCGGTTCGCTTGAACTGGAGCGGTGATCCGGAGATCGCTGCATGGGGAGTGTCCATGGGCACCGCGCAGGAATGGCAGATGTCGCCCGAGAGGGAGTTGCAGCGCCAAGACGCGGTCATCACCTCTGCCCTGCTCGTAGGCCCCGAATTGGCTGAAGACCCGTACGCAGCTGTGCCGGTCATCCACTGGCAGGACGTTCGGGAGCAGGAGAAGAGCAACGGCACCTGGCCAGTGACAGATGATCACGACCGTCCACTCTGGGAGTGGACGCCGCTGAAATCCGTCGGACCTCTACGGTTCGGGATAAGCCCGCTGGAGGTTTCGGCCGCGCTGGACGGCGAAGCGCCGGCGGGGCGGCAGGGGCAGTTCGCTCACTGGTGGCATGGAAAGAGCTGGCCGTGGACGCTGGCTGAGGAACGGTTTGAGAGAGCCGGAGTCAGTGCGCACTACTGGTACCAGGAGGGCGTGCCGGTCCTGGGAGCCGTAGATCTGCACGGGCGCACTGGGCCTCAGGTGGTCTACGCCGGTATCCGGCTCGTCGGCATGACACCTTCCTCGGTCAACGCAGCCTTGTTCCAGCACATCGAGACTCACGAGCTGGGACTGATCTTCGGCCTTGACGGCGAGACCGGCCTCTACGACTTCAACATGTACTCCCGCGTCACCCGAGCTGGGGACTCTCTCGTCAGCGCAGCCCGGTTCTGCGCGGCAGATTGGGAAGACCAGGGCTGACACCACACGAGGGCTGGCAGCCCTGCCTACTGGAGGATAGGCCCCTGAACGTAACGAGCGGCCTATCTGTGTTGCTGTAAACCCTGCCCCTACCGTCTCGCGCCGCCGCGATCACGGGAGGGGCAGGAGCCTGTACCTACTCGGCGCGCACCACCATGGCGAACGACGTACGGATGCGCCGGAACCCCTTGTGCCCACTACGGCCGGTATGGCTCATGCACTCGACGTCGACCGCTTCGGAGTCTGTCGACGGCTGCGCCGTCCACTTGCACCACAAGCACTCAGCCTCGTACGTCACTTCGGTATCCGGGTGCTCCTTGATCCGGTACAGCACGTACCGGAGCAGAGCCCCTTTCACCTTGGCCGCCGCGTCTTGTGCGGGTGGCTACGGATCTCCACGTCGGCATCCGTCGCCGCCGACAGGTCACCCCTGTCCCGTGCTGTCTGTCTCTGTATGGCCAGCGCCTCACAGACACCACAGCCAGCCGCCGGTTTCGGGGGTGGATGGGGAAGGGTCAGGTGTACCGGTCCGGTCATGGTCGTCTGCCTCTCGCTCACGCCGCACGCCTTCCCGTCCCGCTTCTGATGTCGATGTACAGACCGTAGGGAGCAGCGTTGCGAGGGGTCCACGCTGTTGCACACGGTTGCACAAGTTCACCCGAGAGCGTCGAGGGCCTTCACGATCAGGGCGCGGGCTTCGGCTCCGCGCACGGCCGATCGGGACAGTTCGGAGAAGGCTCGAAGGTACGTACTGATCTCGCCGGGTGTGGTCAGGTTGATCTCTGCCGTGAGAGTCTCCACCGCTACCTGGTTGTCGTCGAAGGCGTAGAAGGCTTCGAGCGGCCAGACGGTTCGACAAGCACGCGCGGGGATGATGCCGAGGGATACGTTCGGCTGTCTCATCACCGAGAGCACGTGTTCGAGCTGCGCCGCCATCGCGGCATCGTCGCTCACCCGGTAGTAGAGAACCGTCTCTTCGAGTACCAGCGCGAACCGATGATCTCCCTCCCGGATCACGCGGGACCGTTGGGTCCGAGCCTGCACCGCGTCGGCTACGTCGTCCGGAGTTCCCTGGAAGGTCGTGATGGACCGCAGAAGTCCCGTCGCGTAACCGGGCGTCTGGAGCATCCCCGGCATGACGTTCGAGGCGTACACGCGAAAGGAGCGGGTCCGCTGGTACAGCGGGACAGTCTGCTCATGAACTCGCCGCATCCCGTCACGGTGGATCTGCCGCCACTCGACGTACATCGACTCCGCGTTGCGGGACGCAGCGATCAGATCGGCAGCGTGATCATCGGCCCCGCAGGCAACGCACCAAGCACGGATGTCAGCGTCTGAGGGCGGCGTCTTGCCGCGTGCGATCCGCGACGACTTCGACTTGTGCCATCCGCACCGAGCAGCCAACTCATGCCCAGTGAGCCCAGCGTCTTGCATGAGCCCCTGCAAGCGGGCAGCCACAGCGGCTCGCGCCGCTTGGGCGCTGGAGAGTGGGGAGGAAGGCATGAGCTGACCGGTCAGGAATCAGACGGTGTACTTCTCGTGCGGGATGCCCCGCTCCCACACAGCTTCGAACGCCGACGCACACATCTTGGCTACGGCAGCGTCCTCCGTCTGATCGGTGTGGACCCACCTGCCGACGCCGTCGAAGACGTTGAACTGAACAAGCCTGCCGTCGAACAACCAGAAGTCGTTGCCCGGCAGGGCCAGGTCCGAAGCACTGCGCCGGGGCAGCCAACGGATCTGCTCTCCGGCCGCCACGTTGGTGAACGTGCCGGAGTGCTCGAACGCGATGTAATCGCTGACAGGCTCCGACACGATGCGGGCACGTCGGATCACGACGCCCTTAGCCGTGACCTCTTGAACGAGGTCAAGCCAGGGACGCCACCATGAACCCTTGTCCTCCGGGTTGAGCCGGTGCCCCTGCTTCCATGCGGTGAAGCCTTCGATCTCGTTCTCAACGCCGTATCCGTCGCGCATCTCAAGATGCACGGCTGACTCCCGCACTGACCTGATGAGGTCAGAGAAGTCAGTCAGACTCTGCGACACGAAGCGCCTCCCTGAGAAGCGGGACCATCCGCTTCGGAACCCTGATCACCGACTCATGCCCGGGGATCAGAACATCCCGTGAGCTTTCGCCCGTGGTCTGGTCGTCTGCTGTCCACCCCTGGATCACAAGATCCTTCGACTCCTGGTCCACCCACACAGCAGGTGATCCGTGATCTCCGGACTCAGGATCTTTACCAACGAACCGTAAGGCCATGAGGTCCCTCCCTGTCGAGCGCGTTGCGTCTGGTTGCACGACCCTCACCCTGCCGGACTGTGCTGGTCAAGGGGGCGTGTTCACCCCAGCCGGTCAGGGGCGGTTGCGTCCCAGAGAGGGCACGCAAAAGGCGTCCGGCTCTGTGTCGGGCCGGACGCCCTCTACCTACCTACACCCACTCCACGGCCGAGACGATGCGCCCGCCGTCTTGCCGAGGGGCAGGGAGCGGCGTTCGCCGCAGCGTGCGCGAAGCCTGCTCACGCTCTCTCGCACCGAGCCCTCGAAGGATCTCGGCCCGCTCCGCATCGGTCATGCCCGCGAGCGACTCAGCCAGCCGACGGACAGCATCTGCGCTGGTCACGAGGGTTTTACCACCGTGAGCGGGAGCATCTTCTTACCGCTCTCACTCAGTTGTGGCCACGTGTCGAACTGCGGGCAGACCCCGCAGTCGAAGCACGGCGTCCAGCGGCAGTCCTCGACCTCGGTCTCGTCGAGCGAGTCCTGCCAGTCCTCCCAGAGCCAGTCCTTGTCGAGGCCGGAGTCCAGGTGGTCCCAGGGCAGGACCTCCTCGTACGTCCGCTCGCGGGTGGTGTACCAGTCGACGTCGACGCCGAAGGCGGGGAGCGCCTTCTGCGCGCTCTTCATCCAGAGGTCGTAGCTGAAGTGCTCGCGCCAGCCGTCGAAGCGGCCGCCGGACTCGTAGACCTCGCGGATGACGGAGCCCACCCGGCGGTCACCGCGCGAGAGCAGGCCCTCGACGATGCCGGGCTTGCCGTCGTGGTAGCGGAAGCCGATGGAGCGGCCGTACTTCTTGTCGTCGCGGATCTTGTCCCGGAGCTTCTTCAGCCGGGCGTCGGTGTCCTCGGCGCTGAGCTGCGGGGCCCACTGGAAGGGCGTGTGCGGCTTGGGCACGAAGCCACCGATGGAGACCGTGCAGCGGATGTCGTTCTGCCCGGAGACCTCGCGGCCCTTGGCGATGACGTTGACCGCCATGTCACCGATCTGGAGGACGTCCTCGTCGGTCTCGGTCGGCAGGCCGCACATGAAGTACAGCTTCACCTGGCGCCAGCCGTTGCCGTAGGCGGTGGCGACCGTGCGGATCAGGTCCTCCTCCGAGACCATCTTGTTGATGACCTTGCGCATGCGCTCGGAGCCGCCCTCGGGGGCGAAGGTGAGGCCCGACCTGCGGCCGTTGCGGGTCAGCTCGTTGGCCAGGTCCACGTTGAACGCGTCGACGCGGGTGGAGGGCAGCGAGAGGCCGATCTTGTCGTCGGTGTAGCGGTCGGCGAGGCCCTTGGCGATGTCGCCGATCTCGCTGTGGTCCGCGGAGGAGAGCGACAGGAGGCCGACCTCCTCGAAGCCCGTGGCCTTGAGCCCCTTGTCCACCATCTCGCCGATGCCGGTGATGCTTCGCTCCCGCACGGGGCGCGTGATCATGCCGGCCTGGCAGAAGCGGCAGCCGCGGGTGCAGCCGCGGAAGATCTCGACGGACATCCGCTCGTGGACGGTCTCGGCGAGGGGGACGAGCGGCTGCTTCGGGTACGGCCATTCGTCGAGGTCCATGACGGTGTGCTTGGACACGCGCCACGGGACACCGGACCTGTTGGGCACGACGCGGCCGATCCGGCCGTCGGGGAGGTACTCGACGTCGTAGAAGCCGGGGACGTAGACGCCACCGGTCCGCGCGAGGCGGAACAGCACCTCTTCGCGGCCGCCGGGCCTGCCCTCCGCCTTCCAGGCGCGGATGATCTCGGTGATCTCCAGGACGGCCTGCTCGCCGTCGCCGATGACCGCGCAGTCGATGAAGTCCGCGATCGGCTCGGGGTTGAACGCGGCGTGGCCGCCCGCCAGCACGATCGGGTGGTCGACGGTGCGGTCCTTGGACTCCAGCGGGATGCCCGCCAGGTCCAGGGCCGTGAGCATGTTGGTGTAGCCGAGCTCGGTGGAGAAGCTGAGGCCGAACACGTCGAACGCGCTGACGGGGCGGTGGCTGTCCACGGTGAACTGGGGCACCTGGTGCTCGCGCATCAGCTCCTCGAGATCCGGCCACACGCTGTACGTGCGCTCGGCGAGGACGCCCTCGCGCTCGTTGAGCACCTCGTAGAGGATCATGACGCCCTGGTTGGGGAGCCCGACCTCGTAGGCGTCCGGGTACATGAGTGCCCAGCGGACGTCGCATGCGTCCCACGGTTTGACGGTGGAGTTCAGCTCACCGCCGACGTACTGGATGGGCTTCTGCACATGCGGGAGCAGAGCTTCGAGCTGCGGGAAGACCGACTCGGCAGACATCTGTGGACCTTCGTAGCTGGCAGGGGTGACCATCAAGCGTAACCCGGTGCTCAGCCTTTCAGCGCCGCCCGCAGACCGGGGCGTGACGCCCTGGCCCATACCTCGGGGAGTTCGCGTTCCCGCGCGGCCGCCGCGGCCTCCTCCGTGCCGTACAGCAGTCCCCAGGTGAAGGCGGACTCCCCCGCGCCGTGGGCCTGGACCGCGAGGGTCCGCAGGGCGTCCCGGGCGAGGACGCTGTCCTGGTGGTCGCCGAGGACCGACTGCACGGACTTCATCCGCCTGGCGAACCTCCTGGCCGGCCCGCCCAGGGCGGGCCTCGCGGCCTCGGCGGCGTAGCGGACGCGCTTGGCGGCCTTGCGTGCCTCGTGCATCGCCAGGTCGCGTTCCTCACCCGGCCGCTGTTCCAGGGCGTGCTCGACGCGGGCGGCCAGGCGGCCGTAGTCCTTGAGCACGGCGCGCGGCAGGGCGTCCCTCGGTGCCCGGGCGGCGGCGGGGAGCAGGGGCGGATCGGCGAGGAGCGCGTCCAGGGAGTCCAGCAGCGCCAGGTAGCGCTCCGCGTCGAGCACGGACTCGACCCGCCTGCGCGAACCGGTGCGGCGGGCCACGGAGGTGAGTGTCAGCCGGGCGGCCACCGGGCCCAGGACCAGGGACGCAGGGAGCTCCGCCACGCGGGCGCGGAGCCGCTCCTCCAGGACCTCCCTGTCGCGGACGACCCCGAGCTCGGCGGCGAGCCACTTGAGCTCGTCGCGGAGCGGGTCGGTGGCGGTCCGGTCGAGCAGGGCGCGGTACGTCCTGAGGGCGCTGCGCAGCCGGCGGGTGGCGACCCGCATACGGTGCACGCTGTCGGGGAGATCGCGGCGGACTGCGGGGTCCAGCTCCACGAGGGCCGCGGCCTGGCGCCGTACGTAGGCGAGCACGTGGTCGCCCGCGGTGCGCGGGGAGCGCTCCTTCCTGGTCCGCCGCTGTTTCCCGGGGGCGGTCTCGGCCAGGGCCCTGGCGAGCTTGGAGGGTGCGGCCGAGGGCCGGACACCGGCCTTGCGCAGCCGCCGCTCCACGGCGTCGAGGAGGGCCGGGTCGCCGTCGTCGGCCAGCTCGACCTCCATCTCGGTCCACGCCGCCGTGGTGCCGTGCCCCCGCTCGGTGAGCCGCTCAGCGAGGACTTCGTCGATGCTGACCTCGGCGAGCAGGGCGCCGTCCTCGTCGAGGAGGTGGTGGACGTCCCGGGCGGAGAGGATCCTCACGACGGGGGTCACCGGGGTGTGCCGTACCCGGGAGCGGAGCAGTCCGCCGAGCGCGTCCGGCAGGGCCTCGGTGAGGGGGGCCCGGATCTCGTCGCGGACGTCTGCGGACACGGGGATCTTGAGATGCCAGCCGGCGTCGTCCCCGCCTGTCCTGCGGCGCAGGGTGAGGGAGTCCGCGGCCAGCCGGAAGTCCTCGGTGTCGTAGTAGACGGCGTCCAGTTCGCTGAGGCCGCGGTGGACGACGGCCGAGACCCCGGCCGCACGGGTCAGGTCCGGCAGCCGGGTCTCGGGAGTCGCTTCGTACTTCCGCTCTACCTCGCGCTTGGAGTCCGCCATAGGAGGAATCTTTCCTCCCTGCGCGCGAACATGCAGGGCGGAGCGAATCGGTCAGGCCGACATCGGCCTCTGCACCTTGATCGACTGGAGCAGCCCGATCGCCACCCAGACGGCGAACATCGAGGACCCCCCGTACGACACGAACGGCAGCGGAAGTCCGGCCACCGGCATGATGCCGAGGGTCATGCCGATGTTCTCGAAGGACTGGAAGGCGAACCAGGCGATGATGCCGGCGGCCACGACCGTCCCGTACAGCTCCGTCGTCCCGCGGGCGATCCGGCAGGCGCGCCACAGGACGACACCCAGCAGGACGATGATCAGCCCGGCTCCGAGGAAGCCGAGCTCCTCACCCGCGACGGTGAAGACGAAGTCGGTCTGCTGTTCGGGGACGAACTGACCGGTCGTCTGCGAGCCGTTGAAGAGCCCGGTACCCGTGAGCCCTCCGGAGCCGATGGCGATGCGGGCCTGGTTGGTGTTGTAGCCGACACCGGCCGGATCGAGCGCCGGGTTGGCGAAGGCCGCGAAGCGGGCGATCTGGTAGTCGTCCAGCACCCCGAGCTGCCACACGGCGAGGGCACCGGCGGTCCCCGCACCGAGGAGTCCGAAGATCCACCGGTTGGAGGCCCCGGAGGCGAGCAGCACCCCGAGCACGATGACGACCATGACCATGACCGAGCCGAGGTCGGGCATCAGCATGACGACCGCCATCGGGACGACGGCCAGGCCGAGTGCCTTGGCGACGGTCCGGTGGTCGGGGTGCAGCTGGTCGCCCGCGTCGACGCGGGCGGCGAGCAGCATCGCCATACCGAGGATGATCGTGATCTTGGTGAACTCGGAGGGCTGGAGGGAGAAGCCGCCGGGGAGCAGGATCCAGGCGTGCGCGCCGTTGACGGTGGCGCCCAGCGGGGTGAGGACCGCGAGGACGAGCACGACCGACAGCCCGTAGAGGACCGGCACCGCGCCCCGCAGGGTGCGGTGCCCGAGCCAGATGGTGCCGATCATCAGCGCCAGGCCGATGCCGGTGTTGAGGGCGTGCCGGAACAGGAAGTAGTACGGGTCGCCGTGGGTGAGGGACTCGCGTCCCCGGGTCGCCGACCAGACCAGGAGCGATCCGACGAACGACAGGGCGAGCCCCGAGCCGAGCAGGGGCCAGTCCAGCCGCCGCACGACGGAGTCGCGGGCGGTGAGCTTCACCCAGACGGAGCGGTCCTCCGGGCCGTAGCGCGGGACGGAGAAACCGGCCATCAGTCACGCCTCCCCAGGGTTCCCGGGAGAGCGCCGGCGAGGGCCTGCGTGCCGTCGTCCACGGGCGCGGGGGTGTACGGCTTGATCTTGGGCGACTCGATCTGTCCGTCCGGCTTGATCTTGGGCAGGGTCTTCTGCGGCGTCGGCAGCAGCGCCTTCTTGAGGTTCTGCTTGCCGTCGGCGTCGAGCCCGTAGAGCGCGTTGTAGATGTTGCGCACGGCGGGGCCGGAGGCGCCGGAGCCCGTACCACCCTGGGAGATCGTCATGACGATCGAGTAGTCCTTGGTGTACGTGGCGAACCAGGAGGTCGTCTGCTTGCCGTAGACCTCGGCCGTGCCCGTCTTGGCGTGCATCGGGATCTTGTCCTGGGGCCATCCGCCGAATCGCCAGGCGGCGCTGCCCCGGGTCGCGACTCCCGCGAGGGCTTCGTCTATTTTGTCGCGGGTGTCTCCCTTGAAGGGCAGCTTGCCGTGCGCCTGGGGTGCGATCTCCTGGACGGTCCTGCCGTCGCCGCTGACGACGGCCTTGCCGACGGTCGGGTCGTACAGGGTGCCGCCGTTGGAGATCGCGGCGTAGATGGTCGCCATCTGGATCGGGGTGACGAGTGTGTCGCCCTGCCCGATGGAGTAGTTGACGGAGTCACCGGCGCGCATCTTGTAGCCCTCGAGGCAGCCCTCGTACGCGATCTTCTCGACGTAGGTGCCGTCCTTCTTGCCCTGCTTGCACCACGAGGTCTTGTTGGCGTCGTAGAAGTCCTGCTTCCACTGGCGGTCCGGGACGCGGCCGGCGACCTCGTTGGGGAGGTCGATGCCGGTCTCCTTGCCGAGGCCGAACTGGTGGGCGGTCTTGTAGAACCAGTCGGCGGGGCTCTTCTTCGGCTTGTTGCCGCCGTCCTTCGCCCACTCCTTGTGCGCCAGGCCGTAGTAGACGGTGTCGCAGGAGACCTCCAGGGCGCGGCCGATGCTGATGCTGCCGTAGCCCTGGGACTCGAAGTTCTTGAAGGTCTGGCCGCCGATGGAGTACGAGCTGGGGCACGGGTAGTTGCCGTCGAACGGGTATCCGGCGTTCACCGCTGCGGTCGAGGAGATGACCTTGAAGATCGACCCCGGTGCGGCGGTGCCCTGGATGGCCCGGTTCAGGAGCGGGAAGTTGGACTTCTTGCCGGTCAGCTTGGCGTAGTCCTTGCCGGAGATGCCGCCGATCCAGGCGTTCGGGTCGTACGTCGGCAGGGAGGCCATCGAGACGATCCGGCCGGTCTTGGCCTCCATCACGACGACGGCCCCCGAGTCGGCCTTGTACAGCTCGTTGGTGTTGCGGTCCATCTCCTTGCGGGCCGTCTCCATCGCCTTGTTCAGCTCGTACTCGGCGACGGCCTGGACCCGGGCGTCGATGGAGGTGACGACGCTCGACCCGGGCTCCGCCGCGTCGTTCTGCGCCTGACCGATGACGCGGCCGAGGTTGTCGACCTCGTACCGGGTGACGCCGGCCTTGCCGCGGAGTTCCTTGTCGTACGTGCGCTCCAGGCCGGAGCGCCCGACCTGGTCGGAGCGGAGGTAGGGCGAGTCGGAGTCCTGGGCCTTGGTGACCTCTTCGTCGGTGACCGGGGAGAGGTAGCCGAGGACCTGCGCGGTGTTGGCCTTGCCGGGAGCGGCGTAGCGGCGCACGGCGGTGGGCTCGGCGGTGATGCCGGGGAAGTCCTCGGCGCGCTCACGGATCGTGAGGGCCTGCTGGGTGGTGGCCTCGTCGGTGACGGGGATCGGCTGGTAGGGCGAGCCGTTCCAGCAGGGCTGCGGGGTCTTGGCGTCGCAGAGCCGGACCTTGTCCTGCACGTCCTTGGGCTTCATGTCGAGCACGTCGGCGAGCCGGGTGAGGACGGCGACCCCGTCGTCCTTCATCTTCATCAGCTCGGTGCGGCTCGCGGAGACCACGAGGCGGGTCTCGTTGTCGGCGAGGGGCACGCCCCGCGCGTCGAGGATGGCCCCTCGGACGGCCGGCTGCACGACCTGCTGGACGTGGTTGTTCTTGGCCTCGTCGGTGTACTCCTGGCCGTTGCGGATCTGGAGGTACCAGAGCCGGCCGCCGAGCGTCAGGAGCAGGGAGAAGACGAGGACCTGGATGACGACGAGACGGATCTGGACCCGCTGGGTCCGTCCGGTCTCCGGAATGTTGCTCACAGGGCGCCCCCGGTGGTGGTGGATCGGCCGGGGATACGGGAGCGGCCGCTCCCGGTCCTCGTCCGGTGCCGGTACGGCCTCACAGTCGCTTGACCCCCTTGATCCTTCCCGCGCGTGCGGCGCGGCCCCGGGCCGCCCTCAGACGCATTCCGCCCCGCTGGCCGCCGATCCGCAGCCCGGTGCCCGAGGCGAGCCAGCCGGCGGCGACGTCACCGCTGCCGGAGCTGTCGGCGACCGGATCGTTCTCCGTGCGTCTGGCGAGCGCCATGATCAGCGGAACGGTGAACGGCGCGAGCAGCAGGTCGTACACCGCGGCCGTGAAGAGCAGGCTTCCCAGGCCGACATGGCGCGCGGCCGTGTCGCCGACGAGCGCGCCGACACCGGCGTACAGCAGGGTCGAGCCGAGGGCCGCCGCGACGACGAAGACCATCGGGGTGAAGGCCGACTTGAGCTGGCCGTTCTCCGGGCGGGCCAGTCCGGCGACGTAGCCGATGATGCAGAGCACCAGGGCGTAGCGCCCCGCGGCGTGGTCGGCGGGCGGCGCCAGGTCGGCGAGGAGGCCCGCGCCGAAGCCGATGAAGGCACCGCTGACGGGCCCCCACACGAAGGCGAGCCCGAGGACGACGAGAAGCACGAGGTCGGGTGTGGCACCGGGGAGCTGGAGCCGGGCGAGTACGGCGACCTGGATGACGAGGGCGACCACGACCAGGGCGACGGAGAGCAGAATCCTGTTGATGCGCATGGAGATCAGCTCTATTCCTGCTCGTTCGCCGCGTCACCGGCGGCCGTGTCGGCATCCCCCGCGGCATCCGGGGAGGCGGATGACCCGGGCTTCTCGTTGACGTTCCCCACGACCTTCCCCTCGGCGTCGACGAGGTCGCCGTTGGGCTGGACCGTGACGGTGACGGTCGGGGTGGGCTTGGGCTTCTCCGGCTTCTTGGGCTGCTTCGGCAGCACCATGTCGCGGGGGTCCTCGCGGGGCGCCTGGACCACGATGCCCACGATGTCGAGTTTGGTGAAGCCGACGAACGGCTGGACGTAGACGGTCCGGGTCAGGTCGCCCCCGGACGGGTCCACGCGGACGACCTCGCCGACCGGGACCCCGGGGACGAAGGGCTTGTCCTTGCTGGAGCCGAAGGTGACCAGCCGGTCGCCCTTCTTCACCTCGGCCTTGCCGTTGAGGAACTGGACCGAGAGCGGCCGCGATCCCTGTCCCGTGGCGAAGCCGAGCTCGTCGGTCTTCTCCAGCCGGGTGCCGACGGTGAAGTCGGGGTCGTTGGCCAGCAGGACGGTCGCGGTGCTCGGGCCGACGGTGGTGACCCTGCCGACGAGCCCTTCGCCGTTCAGCACGGTCATGTCACGCGTGAGGCCGTCGTCGGCCCCTGCGTCGATGGTGATGGTCCAGGAGAAGCCCTGGGCAGCTCCTATGGCGATGACCTCGGCGGCCTTGATGCCGTACTGGCCGGCCCCGGCGCTCTTGAGCATGGTGTCGAGCTGGCGGACCTTGCTGATGTTGCGGTCGTCGCTGCCGAGCTTCGTCTTCAGTGTGGCGTTCTCGTGCTCCAGCGCCGCGATCCGGTCGTGCCGGTCACCGGAGTCCCGTACGGCGCCGATGGCGTTGCCCACCGGGTCCACCGCTGCCGAGACGCCGTTCTCGACCGGCCCGAAGACCGTCGCTGCGGCCTGCCGGGCTCCGTCCACCGGAGACTCCTCACCACCGCGGATATCCACCGTGATCAGGGCGAATGCGATGGCGATCAGCAGCACCAGGAGCAGCCGGCTCTCTCGTGTGTCCCTCACGTGCGGCGGCCGTGCCTTCCTCGTCGGAATGTTCGTGCCTGTATACCAATTCCGCCGTACGGGACGGCAGTGCCCGTACGGCGGAACAGCGTGTTCTAGCGTCGGGGCTGGGCGTCCAGCACCTGCTGGAGCGCCTCGAACTCCTCGACGCACTTGCCGGATCCGAGCGCCACCGAGTCCAGCGGGTCCTCGGCGATGTGGATCGGCATGCCCGTCTCGTGGCGGAGCCGTTCGTCGAGTCCCCGCAGGAGCGCGCCGCCGCCGGTGAGGACGATGCCGCGGTCCATGACGTCGCCGGAGAGCTCCGGCGGGCACTTGTCGAGCGTCGTCTTCACGGCGTCGACGATCGCGTTGACCGGCTCCTCGATGGCCTTGCGGACCTCGGTGGCCGAGATGACGACGGTCTTGGGCAGGCCCGAGACCAGGTCGCGTCCGCGGATCTCGGTGTGCTCGTCCTTCTCCATCTCGAACGCGGAGCCGATCGTGATCTTGATCTGTTCGGCGGTGCGCTCACCGAGGAGGAGCGAGTACTCCTTCTTGATGTGCTGGATGATCGCGTTGTCCAGCTCGTCACCGGCGACCCGGATCGACTGGGCAGTGACGATTCCGCCGAGCGAGATCACGGCGACCTCGGTGGTGCCGCCACCGATGTCGACGACCATGTTCCCGGTGGCCTCGTGGACCGGCAGACCGGAGCCGATGGCCGCGGCCATGGGCTCTTCGATGATGTGCACCTGGCGGGCGCCGGCCTGCGTCGACGCCTCGATGACGGCGCGTCGCTCGACCCCTGTGATGCCGGAGGGCACACAGACGACGACCCGCGGGCGGGCCAGGTAGCGGCGCTTGTGGATCTTGAGGATGAAGTAGCGGAGCATGCGCTCCGTGATCTCGAAGTCGGCGATCACGCCGTCCTTCAGGGGCCGCACGGCGACGATGTTGCCCGGTGTGCGGCCGATCATCTTCTTTGCCTCGGCGCCGACCGCCAGGATGCCGCCGGTGTTGGTGTTGATGGCCACGACGGACGGCTCGTTCAGAACGATGCCGCGCCCCCTGACGTACACCAGCGTGTTGGCAGTCCCGAGGTCGATAGCCATGTCACGGCCGATGAACGACATTGAGTTCCCCTTGTTCCCCATGAGGATGCGTCGGGCCTTCCCAAGAAGCGAAGAATGGCTTGTTCTAGGTAGGCGAGGGTTGGCGCTGCGGGCGTGGAAGCTTCCATCGTAGTGCCGTATGCACGGACACAGCGCGAGGGTCCTTCGCCATGACGAGCGGAACGGCTGCCCGTTCCACCCATGGTGACGATACGTCGGAGGGATGCGTTCCCGCGATACGAGACCCTAAGCCGAAGGGCGACCGAATTACTTCGGTCGCCCCAGGTCATGAGCGCTGATTGGCGGAGCCGAAGTCAGGAGAGTCCGGGAAAGAACAGCTTCAGTTCTCGCTCTGCGGACTCCTCGGAGTCCGAGGCGTGGATGAGGTTCTCCCGGGTGATCGTGCCGAAGTCACCGCGGATCGAGCCGGGCGCGGCGGCGATCGGGTCCGTGGGACCGGCCAGGGCGCGGATGCCCTCGATGACCCGCTCCCCTTCGGCCACCAGAGCGACGACCGGGCCGGAGGCCATGAACTCGACGAGCGGCTCGTAGAACGGACGGCCCTTGTGCTCGCCGTAGTGCTGCTCCAGGGTCTCCTGGTCGAGCGTGCGCAGCTCCAGCGCGGTGATCGTCCAGCCGGCCTTGCGTTCGATGCGGCCGACGATCTCGCCGATCAGCCCACGCCGGACGGCGTCGGGCTTGAGAAGGACGAGGGTGCGCTGAGTCATGTGCGGCTCCTTGCGGGCTTTCGGTGCGGGTGAGGGCGAGATTACAGGGGTGCGCCGGACGGCCCACGGCCGGGCTCACGCAGCGTCATCCCTGAGCCGGAGCCTGCGCGCTCTCCTGTGCCTCGGCCTGGGCCGCCCAACGTGCCTTGGCCTCGTCGATCCTGCGGCCGTAGTGCACCGAGGCCCACCACAGGGCAGAGAAGATCACACCCAGGATGAACATCATCGGGACGAAGAAGCCGCTCAGGACCAGCAGGACCTGGAGTGCCCAGCCGAGCTGCACACCGCCCGGCCGGGTGAGCACACCGCAGAGCAGGACGGACAGCAGCATGCCGATGCCGCAGACCGTCCAGACCGTGCCCATGGACATGTCGTCGGACTTCATCGCCACGAGTCCGGCGAAGCCGATGACGAAGAATTCACCGATCAGCGTCGATGCACAGAGCGTACGCACAGGTCAGCGCCTTCCAAGCAGCAGCCGGGCCTCGCCGACCGTGATCACGGATCCGGTCACCAGGACTCCGGCGCCCGCGTATTCGGCCTCTTCCTCCGCGAGGGTGATGGCCGCCTCCAGCGCGTCGTCCAGACGCGGCTCGACCTGCACGCGGTCGTTGCCGAAGACCTCGACGGCGACGGCCGCGAGCGCGTCGGCGTCCATGGAGCGCGCGCTGGAGTTCTGGGTGACGACGATCTCGGCGAAGATCGGCTCGAAGGCTTCCAGGAGCCCCCGGACGTCCTTGCCGTCGCTCGCGCCGACGACCCCGATCAGCCGGGAGAAGCTGAACGCCTCGGACACGCCCTCGGACGCGGCGAGGGCGCCGGCGGGGTTGTGCGCCGCGTCCAGGACGACCGTCGGGCTGGACCTGACGACCTCCAGGCGGCCCGGCGAGAGGACCGAGAGGAAGGCCTTGCGGACCACCTCCACGTCCAGGCTGCGGGCCTGCTCCGCTCCGATGCCGAAGAACGCCTCGACGGCGGCGAGCGCCACCACCGCGTTGTGCGCCTGGTGCGCCCCGTAGAGCGGCAGGAAGATGTTGTCGTACTCGCCGCCCAGGCCCCGCAGGGTCAGCAACTGGCCGCCGACCGCGATCTCGCGGGAGACGATGCCGAACTCCATGCCCTCGCGGGCGACCGTGGCGTCCACCTCGACGGCCTTCTTCAGCATCACCTGCGCGGCGTCGACCGGCTGCTGGGCCAGGATCACCGTGGCGTCCTGCTTGACGATGCCGGCCTTCTCCGTGGCGATCTCGGCGGGGGTGGAGCCGAGACGGTCGGTGTGGTCCAGCGAGATGGGCGTGACGACCGCGACCGAGGCGTCGATCACGTTGGTCGCGTCCCAGGTGCCGCCCATGCCGACCTCGACGACCGCGACGTCGACCGGCGCGTCGGCGAAGGCCGCGTACGCCATGCCCGTCAGGACCTCGAAGAACGAGAGGCGGTACTCCTGCTGGGCGTCGACCATCTCGACGTACGGCTTGACGTCGTTGTACGTCTCGATGAAGCGCTCCGCCTCGATGGGCGCGCCGTCCAGGCTGATCCGCTCGGTGATCGACTGGACGTGCGGGGAGGTGTAGCGGCCGGTGCGGAGCTCGAAGGCGTTCAGCAGGGCCTCGACCATGCGGGCCGTGCTGGTCTTGCCGTTCGTCCCCGTGATGTGGATCGAGGGGTAGGCGCGCTGCGGCTCGCCCAGCACGTCCATCAGGGCGGCGATGCGGGTCACCGAGGGCTCGAGCTTGGTCTCGCCCCAGCGGCCGGCGAGCTCCTGCTCCACCTCGCGCAGTGCCCTGTCGGTCTCGGGGTCGGCCGGGCGGTCGGGGACGGCCTCGCCCTGCGGCGGACCCGACTGGGTGCGCAGCGTCCGGCTCCCGGCCTCGATCACCGCCAGGTCGGGGTCGCGCTGGGTCTCTTCGTCGACGATCTCCGCGAAGGTGTCGTCGGGGTCGGACGCGTCGTGCCGGTCTGAAGGGCGGGGCTCACTCACAGGGCCAGTCTACGGATGGCCACGGACATCGCGCGCAGCCCCCGCTGCCGCGCTCCCCCGGGCACGGCGAAGCCCCCCGGCCCCGCGCGTCCCCCGGCACGGCGAAGCCCCCGCGCCCCCGGTCGGTCGGGGGTACGGGGGCTTCGGACTCAGGTGATCAGCCCTGGGGCAGCTGCGCCAGCTGGGCGGCGATCCGCTCGATGTCGGCCTCCGCCTTGGCGAGCCGGCCGCGGATCTTGTCGACCACGTTGTCCGGCGCCTTGGCGAGGAAGGCCTCGTTGCCGAGCTTGCCGGTGGCCTGCGCCTTCTCCTTCTCGGCGGCACCCAGGTCCTTCGTGAGGCGCTTGCGCTCCGCCTCGACGTCGATCGTGCCGGACAGGTCGAGGGCGACGGTGGCCCCGGCGACGGGCAGGGTCGCCGTCGCCTGGAAGCCCTCGCCGGCCGGCTGAAGGCGCAGCAGCTGGCGGATGGCCGCCTCGTGCGGGGCGAGCACCGTGCCGGTGACGGTCAGCTCGGCCGGGACCTTCTGACCGGGCTGGAGGCCCTGGTCCGAGCGGAAGCGGCGGACCTCGGTGACGATCTGCTGGACGAGCTCGATCTCCTTCTCGGCCGCCTCGTCACGGAAGCCGCTGTCCTGGGGCCAGTCGGCGACGACGACGGACTCCTGACCGGTGAGGGTCGTCCAGAGCTGCTCGGTCACGAACGGGACGATCGGGTGCAGCAGCCGGAGGGTGACGTCGAGGACCTCACCGAGGACCCGGGCGGAGACCTGCGCCTGCTCGCCGCCCGCGAAGAACGTGGTCTTCGACAGCTCGACGTACCAGTCGAAGACCTCGTCCCACGCGAAGTGGTAGAGGGCGTCGCTGAGCTTGGCGAACTGGAAGTCCTCGTAGAACGCGTCGGCGTCGGCGACCGTCTTGTTCAGCCGCGACAGGATCCAGCGGTCGGTGGCCGAGAGCTGCTCGACGGGCGGGAGCTCGCCCTCCACCGTCGCGCCGTTCATCATCGCGAAGCGGGTGGCGTTCCAGATCTTGTTGGCGAAGTTGCGGGAGGCCTGGACCCAGTCCTCGCCGATCGGGACGTCGGTGCCGGGGTTGGCGCCCTTGGCGAGGGTGAAGCGGACGGCGTCGGAGCCGTACGTGTCCATCCAGTCCAGCGGGTCGACGACGTTGCCGAAGGACTTCGACATCTTCTTGCCGCGCTCGTCACGGACCAGACCGGTGAGCGCGATCGTCTTGAACGGGGCCTCGCCGTCCATGACGTACAGGCCGAACATCATCATCCGGGCGACCCAGAAGAAGATGATGTCGTGGCCGGTGACCAGGACGTCGGTCGGATAGAACTTCTTGAGGTCCGGGGTCTCCTCGGGCCAGCCGAGCGTGGAGAACGGCCAGAGACCCGACGAGAACCAGGTGTCCAGGACGTCGTTGTCCTGGGTCCAGCCCTCGCCGGTGGGAGGCTGCTCGTCGGGGCCGACACAGACGACCTCGCCGTCGGGGCCGTACCAGACGGGGATGCGGTGGCCCCACCAGAGCTGGCGCGAGATGCACCAGTCGTTGAGGTTGTCGACCCAGTCGAAGTACCGCTTCTCCATCTCCTTGGGGTGGATCGCGACCCGGCCGTCACGGACCGCGTCACCGGCGGCCTTGGCGAGGGTCTCGACCTTGACCCACCACTGGAGCGACAGCCGGGGCTCGACGGTCGTGCGGCAGCGGGAGCAGTGGCCGACGGAGTGGACGTACGGGCGCTTCTCGGCCACGATCCTGCCCTGCCCGCGCAGCGCACCGACGATGGCGGACCGGGCCTCGAAGCGGTCGAGGCCCTCGAACGGACCGGCGACGGTGATGACACCGCGCTCGTCCATGACGGTCATCGACTCCAGGCCGTGGCGCTGGCCGATCGCGAAGTCGTTCGGGTCGTGGGCCGGGGTCACCTTGACGGCACCCGTGCCGAACTCCGGGTCGACGTGGTGGTCGGCGACGACCGGGATCGTCCGGTCGGTGAGCGGCAGCTTGATCCGCCTGCCGATGAGGTGCGTGTACCGGGCGTCGTCCGGGTGGACGGCGACGGCCGTGTCACCCAGCATCGTCTCGGCGCGGGTCGTGGCGACGACCAGCGTCTCCTCGCCCTCGCCGTACTGGATCGAGACGAGCTCGCCGTCGTCGTCCTGGTAGTCGACCTCGATGTCGGAGATCGCGGTGAGACAGCGGGGGCACCAGTTGATGATGCGCTCGGCCCGGTAGATCAGCTCGTCGTCGTAGAGCCGCTTGAAGATCGTCTGGACGGCGGCGGAGAGCCCCTCGTCCATGGTGAAGCGCTCGCGGGACCAGTCGACGCCGTCGCCGAGGCGGCGCATCTGGCCGAGGATCTTCCCGCCGTACTCTTCCTTCCACTGCCAGACGCGCTCGACGAACTCCTCGCGCCCCAGGTCGTGGCGGGACTTGCCCTCCTCGCCGAGCTGCTGCTCGACCTTGTTCTGGGTGGCGATGCCGGCGTGGTCCATGCCGGGCAGCCACAGCGCCTCGTACCCCTGCATCCGCTTGCGGCGGGTCAGGGCGTCCATGAGCGTGTGCTGGAAGGCGTGGCCCAGGTGGAGGGAACCGGTGACGTTGGGCGGCGGGATCACGATCGTGTACGGAGGCTTCTCGCTCTCCGGGTCGGCCGTGAAGTAACCGCGCTCCACCCAGCGCTCGTACAGCTTCCCCTCTACCTCGGCCGGCGCGTACTGGGTCGGCAGTTCGGGGATGCTGGCTGGCTGCTGCGCTGCGTTCTCGGTCACGCAGGACAGTTTAGGGGCGTCACAGTCGTGCACTGAAACCGGTTTGTTCAGTAACGGTGTACGTCCCGGTGCCCTACGCGGGCGCCGCTTCCGTCAGGATGTTCGGAACGCATAAGCATTCTGGAGGGGACAGCGCCATGAGCCACAACCAGCCGGGTCCGTACGGCGGGCAGCCGCCGCAGGGCCAGCCCGGACCGTACGGCCAGCAGCCGGGTCCGTACGGCCAGCAGCCCGGCCCGTACGGTGGCCCGCCGCCGCAGCCGCCGCAGGGCCAGCCCGGCTACGGCTACCCGCAGCAGGCCCCTCCGGGCGTCCCGCCGCAGCAGCAGCCCCCGCAGCCGGGCTACGGCTACCCGCAGGGCCAGCAGCCGGGCCCGTACGGCCAGCAGCCGCCCACCCCGCCGTACGGCGGCCAGCAGGCCTACCCCGGCATGCCTCCGCAGCCGGGCGCCCCGAAGAAGAAGACGGGCCTGATCATCGGCGCGGCCGTCGTGGCACTGGCCGTTGTGGCGGGCGGGGTGTACTTCCTGACCTCGGGCGGCTCCAGCAACGGTGATGTCGCCGACTCCACCAAGGGATACAAGCTGACGCCTGCCGCCTCGGTGGAGGCGTACAAGCAGGACACCACCAAGGCCGCCCCCTCGAAGGCCCTGACGGGCGAGGACAAGACCAAGGCCGAGGCGATGGGGATCAAGAATCCCAACGAGGTGACCGCCCAGTACGTGAGCGGCGGCAAGGAGAACCCGCTCACCATGAAGTCGCTCGTCTTCCAGGGCTACTGGGGTGAGGTCGACGATCCCGCAGAGGTGATCGACAACGCCTTCAAGCAGGCCAAGCTGGGGTCGGCCACGGGCGAGAACAGCGACAAGGTCTCGCTCGTCGGCGACCCCGAGACCGTCGAGCCCGAAGGGTTCGACGGGGCCCTGATGAAGTGCCAGAGCCTCAAGACGATCAACGACGAGGCCGACGGGACCGCGAAGAACGGGCCCAAGGAAATCATCACGCCGGTGTGCGTGTGGACCGACTACAGCACGGTCGGCATCGTCGTGGGTCTCGACATCGGCGCGATGATGACGGAGAAGACCATGCCCCAGTCCGATGTCGCCGCCCTCGCGGCAAAGCTGTACAACACCTCGCGCACCAAGGTCTGATCCTCAACGCCGAAGGGGCGCCCGGCCGGTGGCCGGCGCCCCTTCGCGTGCGCGTCGTGTCGCCTGCCGCTACGCGGACTTCTCGTGACGGCCGCCGTCGTTCTTGCCGATCGTGCGCGGCTCGCGCGGGACCAGCGTCGGGTTGACGTTGTTACGGACGACGTCCGGGGTGATGACGACGCGGGCCACGTCCTTGCGGGACGGGACCTCGTACATCACGGACTGGAGAACTTCCTCCATGATGGCGCGCAGACCACGCGCACCGGTCTGCCGGAGGATCGCCTGGTCGGCGATAGCCTCGAGCGCCTCGCGCTCGAAGTCCAGCTCCACGCCGTCGAGTTCGAAGAGGCGCTGGTACTGCTTCACCAGCGCGTTGCGCGGCTCGACCAGGATCTGGAGCAGCGCCTCGCGGTCCAGGTTGTGGACCGAGGTCAGGACGGGGAGACGGCCGATGAACTCGGGGATCATCCCGAACTTCACCAGGTCCTCCGGCATGACCTCCTGGAACTGGTCACTCGCCTGGATCTCCAGCTTGGAGCGGATCGTCGCGCCGAAGCCGATGCCCTTGGCGCCTGCCCGCGACTCGATGATCTTCTCCAGGCCCGAGAAGGCGCCGCCCACGATGAACAGGACGTTCGTCGTGTCGATCTGGATGAACTCCTGGTGCGGGTGCTTCCGTCCGCCCTGCGGCGGTACGGAGGCGGTGGTGCCCTCCAGGATCTTCAGCAGGGCCTGCTGCACGCCCTCGCCGGAGACGTCGCGCGTGATCGACGGGTTCTCGCTCTTGCGGGCGACCTTGTCGATCTCGTCGATGTAGATGATCCCGGTCTCGGCCTTCTTGACGTCGTAGTCCGCGGCCTGGATCAGCTTCAGCAGGATGTTCTCGACGTCCTCACCGACATAGCCGGCCTCCGTCAGCGCCGTCGCGTCCGCGATGGCGAACGGGACGTTGAGCATGCGGGCCAGCGTCTGGGCGAGGAGCGTCTTGCCGGAGCCCGTGGGGCCCAGCAGCAGGATGTTGGACTTGGCCAGCTCGATGGCGTCGTCGCGGTTCGCGCCGCCGCCGTTCTCACCGGCCTGGACCCGCTTGTAGTGGTTGTACACAGCGACCGAGAGGGCCTTCTTCGCGGGCTCCTGCCCGACGACGTACCCCTCGAGGAACTCGTAGATCTCGCGCGGCTTGGGGAGCTCCTCCCACCGCACCTCGGAGGTCTCGGCGAGCTCCTCCTCGATGATCTCGTTGCAGAGATCGATGCACTCGTCGCAGATGTACACACCGGGTCCCGCGATGAGCTTCTTCACCTGCTTCTGGCTCTTTCCGCAGAACGAGCACTTGAGCAGGTCGCCGCCATCACCGATGCGTGCCACGAGGTGCTTCCCCTTCGCCTGGGAGCAGCCTGGTTCAGCGGCTCCTGGTGCCTCTATCCGACGGTACCTTGCCTGGCCCCCCGTTCGGGCCCCCCTTGGCACGGTTCACACGGCCGTGGCCGTGCGAGTGGAATGCGCCAAGGGGAATGACCGACGTCAGACGGACGCGCCTGCGGTGGTCTTACGGGTGGAGACAATCTGGTCCACCAGACCGTACGCGAGTGCGTCGTCGGCGGTAAGGATCTTGTCGCGCTCGATGTCCTCGCTGATCTTCTCCAGCGGGGTGGTGGAGTGCTTGGCCAGCATCTCCTCGAGCTGGGTCCGCATACGCAGGATCTCGTTGGCCGCGATCTCCAGGTCGGAGAGCTGCTCGCGGCCGGTCTGCGAGGACGGCTGGTGGATCAGCACACGGGCGTGCGGGAGCGCCATGCGCTTGCCCGGGGTGCCCGCGGCCAGCAGGACGGCGGCGGCGGAGGCGGCCTGGCCCATGCAGACCGTCTGGATGTCCGGCTTCACGAACTGCATCGTGTCGTAGATCGCGGTGAGCGCGGTGAACGAGCCGCCGGGGCTGTTGATGTAGATCGAGATGTCACGGTCCGGGTCCATCGACTCCAGGCACAGCAGCTGCGCCATGACGTCGTTGGCCGAGGCGTCGTCGATCTGGACGCCGAGGAAGATCACGCGCTCCTCGAAGAGCTTCGCGTACGGGTCGTACTCACGCACACCCTGCGAGGTGCGCTCCACGAAGCGCGGGACGACGTAGCGGTTGTCCACCTGCGGGCCGGTGTAGAGGCCGCTCGCGGAGGCGCCGGAGAAGTTGTTCATGTGGGTCTTCACCATCCTGGTGGCAAATCTGTGGGCTGGAGGTCTCGGCGTACGAGAGGGAGCGGGGTCGTGCACGCCCGGATCAGGCGCCGGTGCCGCCGCCGCCCGGAATGCCCGACGCGACCGAGATGATCTCGTCGATGAGGCCGTACTCCTTGGCCTCCTCGGCGGTGTACCAGCGGTCGCGGTCGCCGTCGCGGATGATCGTCTCCACGGACTGACCGGAGTGGTGGGCGGTGATCTCGGCCATCCGCGTCTTCGTACGGAGCAGGTACTGCGCCTGGATCTTGATGTCCGAGGCGGTACCGCCGATGCCGGCCGAACCCTGGTGCATGAGGATGTCGGTGTTCGGGAGGGCGAAGCGCTTGCCCGCCGTGCCACCGGTGAGCAGGAACTGGCCCATCGAGGCCGCCATGCCCATACCGATGGTGACCACGTCGTTCGGGATGTACTGCATGGTGTCGTAGACCGCCATGCCGGCCGTCACCGAACCGCCGGGGCTGTTGATGTAGAGGTAGATGTCCTTGTCGGGTTCCGCGGCAAGGAGCAGGAGCTGTGCGGTGATCTTGTTGGCGATGTCATCGTCGACCTGCTGACCGAGGAAGATGATGCGCTCGCCGAGCAGTCGGCTGTAGACCTGGTCACCGAGGCCTCCACCGAGGGACGGCTCTCCGGCGGCGTAGGGCATCAGATTCGTCACGTATCCACCTGCTCGTCTCTGACGGCTCCGGCCGTCTCAGCGTCTTCGTACCGGGTGGGCCGGGACTACCCGACCCTTCCTCTTCATGGACCCTAACGCGCAGGTGGGACAACGCCATCCCGCTTCCCCAACTGTTCGCTGGGAGCGCAAGGTAAGCAGTCCGCACAAGGGTTCCCGGGCGCGGGCCGATACGACGACGGGCCCCGGACGCGAAACGTCCGGGGCCCGTCGTGCGGATCAGATCAACGAGCGGAACAGGGCTCAGGCCTCGTTCTTCTCGTCCTTCTTCTCGTCGGCCGCCTCGGTGGTCTCCTCGGCAGCCTCGACCGCCTCGGTGGCCTCGTCCTCGTCGTCCTCGAGGTCGACGACCTCACCGTTGGTGTCGATGACCTTGGCGGCCTCGACGACGACGGCGAGCGCCTTGCCGCGGGCGACCTCGCCGACGAGCATCGGCACCTGGCCGCCTTCGACGACGGCCTGGGCGAACTGGTCGGGGCTCATGCCGGAGGACTGCGCGCGCCGCATGAGGTGCTCGGTGAGCTCCTCCTGGTTGACGTTCAGCTTCTCCTTGTTGACGAGCTCGTCAAGGATGAACTGGGTCTTGATGCCCTTGACGGCCTGCTCGGAGGTCTCGTTCTCGAACTCCTCCAGGGTCTTGCCCTGGATCTCGAGGTACTTCTCGAGGTCGAGACCCATCTGGCCGAGCTGGTGGTGCTCGAGGTTGTGCTTGCGGGTCTGGACCTCGTCCGCGAGAAGCTTCTCGGGGATCGGGACCTCGGCCAGCTTCAGCAGCTCCTCGAGGACACGCTCCTGGGCCTGGGTGGCCTGGTCGTACTGCTTGGTGTTCTCGAGGCGCTTGCGGCTGTCCTCGCGCATCTCGGCGAGCGTGTCGAACTCGCTCGCCATCTGCGCGAAGTCGTCGTCCAGCTCGGGCAGTTCGCGCGAGGCGACGGCGGTGACCTTGACGGTGACCTCCGCTTCCTTGCCCTCGGCGGAGCCGCCCTTCAGCTCGGAGGTGAAGGTGGCCTCGCCACCGGCCTCCAGGCCGGTCACGGCCTCGTCGATGCCTTCGAGGAGCTCGCCGGAACCGATGGTGTACGAGACACCCGCGGCCACGCCGTCCTCGAGGACCTCTCCGTCGACCTTGGCCTCCAGGTCGATCGTCACGACGTCGCCCTCGGCGGCGGCGCGCTCGACCGGGTTGGTCGAGGCGAAGCGCTCGCGGAGCTGCTCCACGGCCTTCTCGACCTCTTCATCGGTGACCTCGAGTGCGTCCACGGTGACCTCGATGCCGGAGTAGTCCGGAATCTCGATCTCGGGACGGACATCCACCTCGGCGGTGAAGGCCAGCAGTTCGCCGTCCTTGAGCTCGGTGATGTCAACCTCGGGCTGGCCCAGAACGTTGAGCTCACCCTCGTTGACAGCCTCGGTGTAGAACTTCGGAAGGGCGTCGTTGACGGCCTCCTCCAGCACAGCACCACGGCCGAACCGCTGGTCGATGACGCGGTTGGGGATCTTGCCCTTACGGAAGCCCTTCACCGTGACCTGCTGGTTGATCTTCTTGTACGCCGCGTCGAGGCTGTCCTTGAGCTCCTCGAAGGGCACCTCGATGCTGAGCCGAACCCGAGTCGGGTTCAGGGTCTCCACGGCGCTCTTCACGGTTCGGTCTCCTTGGTGGCTGACTTCTTGGGGTTCTGCTGGGCCGCCGAGAGGCGGCTTCGCGGATCGAGCCCGGTAGATCAGACACACGGGCACGCAATTTGCATAGTAACGGCAAGGGGGAGGACTCCCACAATGCGATCTTGCTGGTGGTCGGGGTGGCCGGATTCGAACCGACGACCTTCCGCTCCCAAAGCGGACGCGCTACCAAGCTGCGCCACACCCCGTCGGTGCGACACGTAGGGTACATGCAGAAGAGCGCAGCGTCGGCCGCTTCGCGCGGTCCGTCGCGGAGGCGGTCACGGGGGGCCACGCCGATACGGGTGTGCGCGCACCTCCCACGACCCGCTACGATGCTTTCCGTACCGAGATCCACCGGGCCTCCCGGACCGGTGTCACGGCGCTTGCGGGCGTAGCTCAATGGTAGAGCCCTAGTCTTCCAAACTAGCTACGCGGGTTCGATTCCCGTCGCCCGCTCCACGGCTCGGGCCAGGCCGGAGGTTCGTCCTCCGACCTGGCCTGATGCGTTTCACCAGGCCTCTCGGGTCACACCGGCGGCAGGTCCTCCCGCATCGCCTTCACGACGGCGCTCGGTTCGTACCCCTCGGGGACGCCCTCGACCATGATGATGTCGCCCTCGACGTGCCGTGAGCGCAGCGGCGCGATCTCCCTGTACTCCGGCGAGTCCCACCAGGCCCGCGCCTCGGTGATCCCGGGGAAGCCGATCATCACCACGTGGCCGGGCCAGCTCCCCTCCTTCACCTCGTGCGGCGTGGCGTGCACGAGGTAGCTCCCGCCGTGCGGCTCGAAGGTGGCGGAGAGCCGCTCCATGTAAGCGGCGACCTCCGGGTGCGGGGCCGCGTCCTGCAGGTGAGCTATCACATAGGCGGTCATGACGTCCTTACGTCCTTCCGGTGGGCAGAGCCTCGAGCGGGCGTATTCCGGACCGGCGCACTCCCCGGCCCGCCCTTGCGTCAACGCATGACTGGGGCCCGGTCGGCGCACATCGCCCGGCCGGGCTCTTCCGCACGACCTCAGAAGTTGATCTGGTTGATCGTGTCGGCTATCGAGTTCATGAATCTGTTGATCGACGGCGCCATGCCGGTCGAAGCCAGGAAGAAGCCGAAGAGCACGGCGACGACCGCCGGCCCGCCCTTGATGGATCCGCCGCGGATCAGCACCACCAGGACGATCCCCAGCATCAGCACCACAGACAGTGAAATAGCCACGACTGATCACACCCTTGGTCGGTCCGCCTTGCCGGCCCGGTGGCGTGCGGCCCGGCACACCTCCGTCGCGCCCATCGTGCCACCAACTCCCCTGTGACTGCTGCCGGGTGAAGAAGAGACATGGCCGGATCGCGCCACCCTCGGGCTCCCGCGCACGCCCGTGCGCGATCCGGCGCGAGCAGCGCGCGACGGGGCGCCCGCGGCTTGAGGAGAAGGCTGTGCGCCCGCTATGCGCCCGCTGTGCGTAGGGGAGTTCGAATATCGATCGATGTGGCCGTCTCCATATCCCCACACTTCATTCACAGTGATTCGCCACGCGTTCGTGCGACGAAATTCACTCTCGCCAACCACCCACCAATATGCCCCATTTAAGCGGTATGAATCATCACGTAACGGGCGCTTACGGGTGGTTTCACTTTCGAATGCCCGGGAACACGCGATATCTCTTCAGAGTTTTACGCATACCGATCGACGGGTCTAAGGTGCATGAGATGTCCCAAGCTCCGAGCGAAATTCAGAGGGCCTCGATCACCCCGGAGAGCCGGGAGTCGGAGCCGAGACAAGAGCAGACCCTGACGGCTCCGGAAGCCAACTCCCCCGCCGCCAAGGCCTCTCCTTCCGGCACCGCCGCGCCCGCTCCGGCCAAGCGCCGCGACGCGTACTTCGACAATGTGAAGTACCTCGCTATCGTGCTCGTCGCCGTGGCGCACGCGTGGGAGCCGGTGATGGAGGGCAGCCGCACGACGCGAGCGCTGTACATGGTCGTGTACACGTTCCACATGCCGGCGTTCATCCTTGTCTCCGGATACTTCTCTCGGTCGTTCGACATGAGCCCCGCCAGGGTGAAGCGCCTCATCACCGGCGTCGCCGTTCCCTACGTGCTCTTCGAGACGGCGTACTCGCTCTTCAAGCGGTTCGCGGGCGGCGTGGACGACGCGCCCATCACCCTGCTCGACCCGCTGTTCCTCACCTGGTTCCTGATCGCCCTGTTCATCTGGCGGGTCACCACACCGGTCTGGCAGTCGCTGAGGCATCCGCTGCCGGTCGCTCTCACCATCGCCGTACTCGCCTCGGTGACGCCGGGCATCGGTGACGACCTGGACCTGCAGCGCGTCTGCCAGCTGCTGCCCTTCTTCGTGCTCGGCCTGCTGATGAAGCCCGAGCACTTCCAGATGATCCGCCGGCGCGAGGTGCGCCTGGCAGCCGTCCCGCTGTTCGCCGGGACCCTGCTCTTCGCCTACTGGGCCGCGCCGCGCATGCAGCTCGGCTGGTTCTACCGCAGCAACAGCGCCCAGGAGATGGACTTCCCCTGGTGGTCGGGTGCCGTGATGACCCTGGCGATGTTCGGATGCGCGCTGGTGCTCACCGTCGCGTTCCTCGCCTGGGTTCCGCGTCGGCACATGTGGTTCACCGCGCTGGGCGCCGGGACGATCTGCGGCTACCTGCTGCACGGCTTCCTCATCAGGGGCGCCGACTACTGGGGCCTGTTCGACCGCTACGAGTGGCTCAAGGGCCCCGCGGGACTGGTCGTCGTCTCCCTCGTCGCGGCCGTCGCCGTGACCCTGCTCTGCAGCCCGCCGGTCCGGCGCGTGATGCGCTTCGCCACGGAGCCGGACATGAACTGGGCGTTCCGCCGGAGCCCCGCCAAGCGCTGAGCCTGTCCGGATCGCCCCCCTCCCACGGGGGCCGGCCCCGTCGGCGTCCATGCCCCTCACGGGGTTGGCCGGATCCCGCTGGTCGGTGGGGGCTCAGGCTCTGTCGAGTCCCAACAGCCCGCGCACCTGGGCGTACTTCTCGGTCAGCCGGGTACGGGTGGCCGGCTCCAGCACCGCCAGCCGGTCGGGGTCCGCGTTGTGCGCGAGATCCGACTCCTTGATCAGCAGCGCACCGGGCGTGGCGAGAATCCGCCCGGTGTACGTGAAGAGGTCCTCGCCGTCCCGCTTGGTGACGGCGAGGACCATTTCTTTGACCCGCGCGGGCAGCGGTGCCCCGTCCAGCCACTCCCGGGAGAGCGCGCCGTCCTCGACCGCGTCGTGCAGCCAGGCCGCCGCCATCTGCTCCTCGCCGCCGCCCCGGATCCGCACCCCCTCCGCCACTGCGGCCAGATGCTCGGCGTACGGGCGCCCCGCCTTGTCGGTCTGCTCACGATGGGCCTCGCGGGCGATCGCCTCCACCTCGGACAGGGTCAGATTCGGGATCGGCATGAGCCGACTGTACGCCCGGCGCCGTCTCCTCCCGAAGGGTCCAGGCGTGCGTCACGAATCGTTCGGTAAACTAATTACTGACGATTCCTTGACATTCCCTTGACCCGACGAAGGAGACAGGACCATCGGACACGCAGACACGCTCATCGCCATGGGGGGCGCGTTCCTCGCCGCCGCCGTCCTCGCCCGCGTCGGCGGCCGCATCGGACTGCCGACCATCCCCCTGTTCATCCTGGCCGGGATCCTGCTCGGTCCGCACACGCCCGGGGTCGTCCTCCTCGACGATCCCCACGACCTGGAGATGCTCTCCGCGCTCGGCCTGGTGCTTCTGCTCTTCTACCTCGGCCTGGAATTCCACCTGGACGACCTGAAGAAGGGCGGGCGCACGATGGCGCTCGCCGGCGGCACCTACCTGGCACTGAACGTCGGCGCGGGTCTCGGCTTCGGCTTCGCTCTGGGCTGGGGCACCTCGGAGGCGCTGGTCCTCGCGGGTGTGCTCGGCATCTCGTCGTCGGCCATCGTCACGAAGGTCCTGGTGGATCTCGGCCGGATCGGCAGCCCCGAGACGCGGCCGATCCTCGGCATCATCGTCGTCGAGGACGTCTTCCTCGCGCTCTACCTGGCAGCCCTGCAGCCGATCCTGTCCGGTGCGGACAGCCTCGGCGCCGCGGTGCTCGACGGCGGCAAGGCCTTCGGCTTCCTGCTGCTGCTCGCCGTGGTCGCCCGCTTCGGCACGAAGCTCATCGGCAAGGTGATCCACACCAAGGACGACGAACTCCTCGTCATCTCCTTCCTCGGCGCCGCCGTCTTCGTCGCCGGGGTCTCGGAGTGGTTCGGGGTCGCCGATGCGATCGGCGCCTTCATGGTCGGCCTGATGCTGGGCAGCACCACCTCGGGCCCCCGCATCCTGAAGCTGGTCCATCCGCTGCGGGACGCGTTCGGCGCGATCTTCTTCTTCGCCTTCGGACTGTCCATCAACCCCGGAGACCTGCCGAGCGTCGTCTGGCCGGTGCTGGCCGCCGTCGCGGTGACCATGGCGATGAACGTCCTCGCCGGGTCGGCCACGGCCAGGATCTACGCATTCGGCCCGCAGGCCACGGCGAACATCTCCACCACCCTGCTGGCGCGCGGTGAGTTCGCGCTGATCCTCGCCACCATGGCGGCGGGCGCGGGCCTGGACGAACGGCTCTCCCCGTTCATCGCCGGATACGTGCTCCTGCTCGCGGTCCTGTCGCCGCTGGCGGCCGGGCGGTCGCACCTGCTCGCCCGGATCCTGCCAGGGGGGCGCACGCGGGACCGGGAGGACGAGAAGGAGGCGGTACCGGTCTGAGGTGCGGACGTCCCGGGTGCGGGTCCACGTCCGCGAGCCCGGGAGAAAGGCCACGTACGGGTGATGTTCGGCGGCAGGTTGACAACCGCACCGATTCGACCGCTTCCATACGATTCAGGCGCGACGGGAGAGCAGCAGCAGCGCGCGGTCGTCGTTGACGTCCTTCGCACAGGCCTCGATCAGATGCCAGGCGGCACCCTCGAAGCTCGTCGCGACGTAGCGGTCGGCCTCGCCGGTCAGCCTGTCGATGCCGTCGGCGATGTCCCGGTCGGAGGCCTCCACCAGACCGTCCGTGAAGAGCATCAGGACGTCCCCGGGCGCCAGCGAGCCCTTCACCGCGTCGAACTGCGCCCCGTCGTAGACGCCGAGCAGCGGGCCCTCGGCGGCCTTCTCCTCCCACCGGCCGCTGCCGGCGTGGAGCTGGAGGGCGGGCGGATGGCCGGCCGAGAGGAGTTCGTAGTCGCCGGACTCCAGGTCGAGGACGAGATGGATGGAGGTGGCGAAGCCCTCGTCCCAGTCCTGGCGCAGCAGATAGCCGTTGGCCGCCGGCAGGAAGCCGTGCGGCGGCAGAGAACCCAGGAGGCCGCCGAAGGCGCCGGACAGCAGCAGGGCGCGGGAACCGGCGTCCATGCCCTTGCCGGAGACGTCGGTGAGCACGACTTCCAGGGTGCGGCCGCCGTTGGTGCGGGCGGCGACGACGAAGTCCCCGGAGAAGGACTGCCCGCCCGCCGGGCGGAGCGCCATCTCGCGGTGCCACCCCTCGGGCAGCCGCGGCAGGGCGCTCTGGACCCTGATCCGCTCCCTCAGGTCGAAGAGCATCGTGCCGCCGCGGCGCCACGGCACCCCCACCCTCGCCCGGAACTGAGCCAGGACCAGCCCGAAGAATCCGCAGGCCGCGACCACCAGGACGGTGCCCGGTGTGACCCGGGCGGGTCCCTCCGCGTAGGGGCCGAGGGCTATGGACTCCACGATCAGGGCGGCGGCCGCGGTCGCGTAGAGACCGAGCAGACTGGCCGGCCGCAGCAGCAGACCGCCCGCGACGATCGGCAGGGCCAGGGCGGTCGGTGAGGACCAGACCGGGTTGAGCAGCGTGGTGCAGGTGATCACCGGGACGATGATCAGCAGACCGGCCAGGGCTATCCAGTCGGAGCCGTCGCCGCGGAAGTAGTCGACTCCGGATCGGCGCAGCGCGATGCGCGTCCGGTGCATCGATCTTCGCCACCGGGCGGGGTACGTCTCTGCTCCTCTGCGACGGGCCATTGCCGGGACCTTATCCACCCGACGGCCTCCGGTGCAGGGGGACCCCGTGACAATGTGTTCGAAACTGGTTCGCCAGGGTCGTGCGGCCCTGGTAAGCAGGGCTCATGGATACGGAACTGCGGGTGCTGTCGGCGGCGGAGTGGGACGCCTGGTTCGACTGTCTCGAGTTGGCGTTCGGCGGCGTTCCCGTCGCTCCCGAGAGCCGCGAGATGTACGCCGCCCTGGCCGAGCCGCAGCGTGCGATCGCCCACTGGGACGGCGGGGACTGCGTGGGGACGGCCGGGGCGTACAGCTTCCGGCTGACCGTGCCCGGCGGTGCCGCGGTGCCGGCCGCCGGGGTCACGGCGGTCAGCGTCTCCGCGACGCACCGCAGGCAGGGACTGCTGACGTCGATGATGCGGCGCCAGCTGGACGACGTCCGCTCCTGGGGCGAGCCGCTCGCGGTGCTGACGGCGTCGGAGCCCGGCATCTACGGCCGGTTCGGCTACGGCGCGGCCACGGCCGAGATGAAGCTGAGGATCGACACCACCCGGGTCCGCCTCGCTCCGCCCCCGGGCACGGACGGGGTGCGGGTGCGCCGGTCGTCCCCGGAGCAGGCGCTCGACGCCTGCGAGGCCGTGTACGCGCGCCTGGCCGCGGACCGGCCGGGGACACTCGTACGCCGGCCCGGCTGGGAGCGGATGCCGGTGAACGACCCGGAGAGCGGCCGGAAGGGCGGCTCCCCTCTGCAGTGTGTCCTGGCGGAGCGGGACGGCGAGGTGACGGGGTTCGCGACGTTCCATCTGCGGCCGGCGTGGGACGAGTCCGGCCCCCGGGGCACGGTGGCGGTGCGCGACCTGGCGGCGCTGGACCCCGCCTCGTACGCGGCGCTGTGGCGCTTCCTGTTCGGGATCGACCTGACCTCGGCGGTCGAGTGCCACAACCGGCCGGCGGACGACGCCGTGCTCCGGATGGTCTCCGACGTCCGGCGCTGCGACGTACGGCTGCGGGACGGACTGTACGTGCGCCTGGTCGAGCTCGGTGCGGCGCTGGAGGCGCGGAGCTACCGGGTGCCGGTGGACGTGGTGCTGGAGGTGGAGGACACCTTCTGCCCGTGGAACGCGGGGCGCTGGCGGCTCACCACCGACGTGAAGGGGGCGGCCGTCTGCCGGCGGACGGAGGAGGAGCCCGAACTGGTCCTCTCCGTCTCCACGTTGGGATCGGCCTACCTCGGCGGGGTGTCGCTCACGACGCTGGCCTCGGCGGGGCTGGTACGGGAGCTGCGGACGGGCGCGCTGGCGGAGGCGGCCCTGGCGTTCTCCGCGGACGTGCAGCCGTGGTGCCCCCACGGGTTCTGAGGCACCCCGCCGGTCACCGGCCCGACGCGGACGGCTGGCAGCGCGGGCACCAGAAGAGGTTACGGGCCGCCAGCTCCGCCCGGCGGATCCCGGTGCCGCAGATGTGGCAGGCCTGCCCGGCCCTGCGGTAGACGTACACCTCGCCGCCGTGGTCGTCGACGCGCGGGGGGCGGCCCATGGCCTCGGGCAGGTGCTCGGGGCGGACCGTGTCGATGCGGTTGTTCCGCACCCCTTCGCGCATGAGCACGCCGAGATCGCTCCAGAGCGCGTCCCACTCGCCCCGCGAGAGGCCCCTGCCCGGGAGGTACGGGTCGATGCCGTGCCGGAAGAGGACCTCCGCGCGGTAGACGTTGCCGACGCCCGCGACGACCTTCTGGTCCATCAGCAGGGCGCCGACCGTGACGCGGCTGCGGGAGATCCGCCGCCAGGCGCGCTCGCCGTCCTCGTCCGCACGCAGCGGGTCCGGGCCGAGCCGGTCGTGTATCGCGCCCTTCTCCGGCCCGGTGATCAGGGCGCACGTGGTGGGACCACGCAGGTCGGCGTGGTGGGCGTCGTTGAGCAGGCGCAGCCGGACCGTGCCGGTGGGCGGCGGCGCCGGGGCCGTGCCGAAGCCGAGCTTGCCGAAGAGGCCGAGGTGGATGTGGACCCAGAGCGAGCCGTCGAAGCCGAGGAAGAGGTGCTTGCCGTGGGCGTCGACGCCCGTGAGGGTCCGGCCGTCCAGCAGGGCCGCGCTGCCGGAGAACGTGCCCTGGGGGCTGCTCACCCGGACCGGATGGCCCGCGAACCGCTCGTGGTGGTCCGCGGCGAGGCGGTGGATCGTATGCCCCTCGGGCACGGCGGCTCTCCTGGTATCGCGCTCGTGCCGCCGGGAGGTGTCCCGGCGGCACGAGGGAGGCGGGTGCGGGCAGTTCAGCCCTGCTGCGGGTGGTGGGCCGGGATCGGGGGGAGCTCGCCGGTGCTCTCGTACGCCGAGAGCATCTCGATGCGGCGGGTGTGACGCTCCTCACCCGAGTACGGGGTGGCCAGGAAGATCTCGACGAACCTGGTGGACTCCTCCACCGTGTGCATCCGGCCACCGATGGCCACGACGTTGGCGTCGTTGTGCTCGCGGCCGAGCGCCGCGGTCTGCTCGCTCCAGGCGAGCGCGGCGCGGACGCCCTTGACCTTGTTCGCGGCGATCTGCTCGCCGTTGCCCGAGCCGCCGATGACGATGCCGAGGCTCTCCTTGTCCGCGGCCGTCCGCTCGGCGGCGCGGAGGCAGAACGGCGGATAGTCGTCCTGGGCGTCGTAGATGTGGGGACCGCAGTCGACGGCCTCGTGGCCGTGGGCGGTGAGCCACTCGACGAGGTGGTTCTTCAATTCGAAGCCGGCATGGTCGGAGCCGAGGTACACGCGCATGGAGCGAAGTGTGGCACGGAACGGGCGGGGTAACCGTCAGCGGGGTCGGGGGCCGGCCGGGGCCGGGTTCCGCCCGGGGCTGCGGGCAAGGCCGCTCGGGCAATGATCGGGTCAAGGAAACGGATGCGGGGGTTCCGCTTCTGGTGTCGATCGGGCTTGAATGCGTGGTCTTGCCTTCGCACCATCCCCGCACGGGCAACACCCGACACACGTGATCAGGAAACGTAAGGATTCGATCCATGACGTCGCAGACGACTCTGGCAGGACCGGGCCAACAGCCCGGCGAGCCGGGTAAGCCGGACTCCCCGGACGGGCTCCAGGCCGGTCTCAAGAATCGTCATCTCTCGATGATCGCCATCGGCGGTGTGATCGGAGCGGGCCTCTTCGTCGGCTCCGGAGCCGGCATCGCCGCCGCGGGACCGGCCATCCTCCTGTCGTACGCCCTGGTCGGCGCGATGGTCGTCCTCGTCATGCGAATGCTCGGTGAGATGGCCGTGGCCCGGCCGAGTTCAGGCTCCTTCTCGGCCTACGCCGACCGGGCCCTGGGCCGCTGGGCCGGTTTCTCCATCGGCTGGCTGTACTGGTTCTTCTGGGTCGTGGTGCTCGCCGTGGAGGCCACGGCGGGTGCCAAGATCCTGGAGAGCTGGGTCCCCGGCGTCCCGCAGTGGGCCTGGGCCCTGATCGTCATGGTGGTGCTGACCGCGACGAACCTGGTCTCCGTCGGCTCGTACGGCGAGTTCGAGTTCTGGTTCGCCGGGATCAAGGTCGTGGCGATCGGCGCGTTCGTCATCGTCGGCCTGCTCGCCGTGTTCGGTGTGCTGCCGGGCTCGGACAGCGCGGGGTCGGGCCTCGCCCACCTCACGGACACCGGCGGATTCTTCCCCGAGGGACCGGGCGCCATCCTCACGGGTGTGCTGATGGTCGTCTTCTCCTTCATGGGCAGCGAGATCGTGACGCTGGCGGCCGGTGAGTCCGAGAACCCGCAGCGGGCCGTCTCCAAGGCCACCAACAGCGTGATCTGGCGCATCGCCATCTTCTACCTCGGCTCGATCTTCGTCGTCCTCACCCTGCTGCCCTGGAACGACCCCTCGATCGTCGAGGACGGTTCGTACGTCGCCGCACTGAACGTCATCGGCATCCCGCACGCCGGCCAGGTCATGGACGTCATCGTGCTGACCGCCGTGCTGTCCTGCCTGAACTCCGGCCTCTACACGGCCTCGCGCATGGCCTTCTCGCTCGGCCGGCGGGGAGACGCGCCGAAGGCCTTCGCCACGGTGAACAAGCGGGGCGTGCCCCAGGCGGCGATCCTGTCGTCCGTCGTGTTCGGCTTCGTCGCCGTGTTCTTCAACTACCAGTGGCCCGACACGGTGTTCGCGTTCCTGCTGAACTCCTCCGGCGCGGTGGCCCTCTTCGTCTGGCTGGTCATCTGCTTCACGCAACTGCGGATGCGCGGCATCATCCTGCGCGAGTCCCCCGAGAAGCTCGTGGTGAAGATGTGGCTCTTCCCGTACCTGACGTGGGCGACGATCGCGATGATCTCCTTCGTCCTCGTCTACATGCTGACCGACGACGCCGGGCGCGAGCAGGTGCTGCTCTCGCTGCTGGTCGCGGCCCTGGTCGTGGGGATCTCGCTGGTGCGCGACGCCCGCAGCCGGAAGGCGGAGGCGGCGGCGCCGGTCGAGTGACCGTCACGCATACCTGACGGCGGATGTCAGGTATACCCGGAAGGCTCTCCCTCGCCCCGCGATCCCGCGAGCGAACGGAGAGCCTTCCTCATGTCCGCCACCCCCGCAGTCGACAGCTTCCAGACCGGGTTCCCCATCCGCCCCGATCTCCTGGTCGAGGCCCGCGACGCCGCCGATGTGGTGGCCGCGGTGCGGGACGCCGCCGCATGCGGCCTGCCCGTCTCCGTCCATGCGACCGGGCACGGCCTGCCGGGGCCCCTCGAGGGCGGGGTGCTCATCAGCACCCGCCGGATGGACACCGTGGCGGTCGATCCCGGGTGCCGCACCGCGCGCATCGGCGCGGGCGCGACCTGGGGCGCGGTGATCGCGGCGGCGGCGCCCCACGGGCTCGCGCCGCTGAACGGCTCGTCGCCGGGCGTCGGCGCCGTCTCCTACACCCTGGGCGGCGGGCTGGGCATCCTGGCCCGGGAGTTCGGCTACGCCGCCGACCACGTCCGCGCGCTGGACGTGGTGACCGCCGACGGTGTCCTGCGCCACGTCACCCCGGAGCGCGAGCCGGACCTCTTCTGGGGCCTGCGGGGCGGCGGGCACCGGCTGGGCGTCGTGACGGGGCTGGAGATCGGCCTGGTGGCGGTGGCGCGGCTGTACGGCGGCTCGCTGGCCTTCGACGGGGGCGCGGCCCCGGAGGTGCTGGGGCGCTGGCTGGAGTGGACCCGTACGGTGCCGGAGACCTGCACCTCCTCCGTCGCGGCCCTGCGCTACCCGGACCTGCCGCAGCTGCCCGAGGAGGTGCGGGGCCGGTACGTGGTGTCGGTGCGCGTCGCGTGCACCGGTGGGGCGGCGGACGGCGAGGCGCTGGTGGCGCCGCTGCGGGCGGTCGGGCCCACGCTCTCGGACTCGCTGCGGGAGATGCCGTACACCGAGAGCCACACCGTCCACAGCGACCCGCCGTTCCCGCACGCCTACTACGGCGAGGGGCTGATGCTCCGCGACCTGGACGCCGGGACCGCGGCGCGGGTGCTGGAGCTGACCGGGCCGAAGGCCCCGATGATGACGGTGGTCCAGCTCAACCACCTGGGCGGCGCCCTGGCCGCCCGCCCCGCCGTCGACAGCGCGGTGCCCCACCGCGACGCGGGTTATCTGCTGCGGCTGCTCTCACCGCTGGACGGTACGGACGTGGAGTCGGCACGGGCGCTGTTCGGTGAGGTGGCGGGAGGGCTGGCCCCGTACGTCCTGGGCCGCGCGCTCGGCTTCTCCTTCGGGGGCGGGGACCGCACGGAAGGGTTCCACGGGCCCGGGACGCGCGAGAGGCTCGCCGGTCTGGTGTCGCGATACGACCCGGCGAGCCTCTTCGGTGGTGCCTACGGCGTCAGCCGCGACGCCCGATGAGCTTCCAGGAGGCCGGCAGCGCGCCCATGGCCAGCGCCGCCTTGAGGGCGTCGCCGATCAGGAACGGCACCAGGCCGGCCGCGACGGCGGCGCTCATCGACATGCCGGTGGAGAGGGCCAGGTACGGCACGCCGACCGCGTAGATGATCAGGGAGCCGACCACCATCGTGCCCGCGGTGCGCAGGACGGACCGGTCACCACCCCGGCGGGCCAGGCCGCCGACGACCGTGGCGGCGAGCAGCATGCCGAGGACGTAGCCGAAGGAGGCTCCGCCCGGCCCCGAGGAGCCCTCGGAGAACCACGGCATGCCGGCCATGCCGACGAGCGCGTACAGGGCGAGGGAGAGGAAGCCCCGACGGGCGCCGAGCGCGGTGCCGATGAGCAGGGCCGCGAAGGTCTGGCCGGTGACGGGGACCGGGGAGCCGGGGACGGGCACGGCGATCTGCGCCGCGATGCCGGTGAGGGCCGCGCCGCCGACGACCAGCGCCGTGTCCACGGCGTAGCGGTGCCGGACTGCGGGCAGCAGGTCGGCGAGGACCGCTCCGGAACGGACGGGGGCGGCAGCAGTGCTCATCGGGGACTCCGCAGGTGAGGTCGGCAGGCAGGACTGAGGGTGACGTTAGCCCACGCCCTGTCGCCCGATCACCGTCAGCCGCCCACAAAGCGGCGGTTGAGGGGTTAGTCGGGTTCGGACAAAGAGCAGGGCGCAATCCCGCCTCGGCGTGATGCTGGTCACGGAGGTGGGGGTGTGCCCGGCCCTCCGTCGGGGAAGGGGCGCCACTTCGTGAGACTGTAGGTTCCCCATAAATGATCCGAGAGTGACCCGCAGCTCATGCACGACGCGCCCCCCACGCACTCCCCCGTACGCTCCGAACCCCTGGCCCATGGCCTGAAGCAGCGCCATCTGACGATGCTCGGCCTGGGCGGGGTGATCGGCGCCGGGCTCTTCGTCGGGTCGGGCGCCGGGATCGCGGTCGCCGGTCCCGCCGTCGTCGTCTCGTATCTGATCGCGGGCGCCCTCGCGATGCTGGTGATGCGGATGCTCGGCGAGATGTCGGCGGCGATGCCCGCGTCCGGGTCCTTCTCCGTCCACGCGGAGCGTGCGCTGGGCCGCTGGGCCGGCTTCAGCGTGGGCTGGCTCTACTGGTTCATGCTGGTGGTGGTGCTCGCCGTGGAGGCGACGGCCGCCGCGCAGATCGCCCACGGCTGGGTGCCCGCGGTGGACCAGTGGCTCTGGGTTCTGCTGTTCATGGTGGTGTTCACCGTGGCCAACCTGACGGCCGTGAAGAACTTCGGCGAGTTCGAGTTCTGGTTCGCGGCGCTGAAGGTGACCGCGATCGTGGTCTTCCTGGTGCTCGGCCTGCTGGCCGTCCTCGGCGCCCTCCCGGACACCGACGCGGCGGGACTGACCAACCTCACGGGCCGGGGCGGCTTCCTCCCCAACGGCTGGGACGGGGTGGTCGCCGGTGTGCTCACGGTGGTGTTCGCCTTCGGCGGGCTGGAGGTCGTGACGATCGCGGCGGCCGAGACCGACGATCCGGCACGCGCCGTGGGTCGCGCGGTGCGCAGCGCGATGGTGCGCATCCTCTTCTTCTACGTCGGTTCGATGCTGGTGATCGTGACCGTGCTGCCGTGGACCGCGCAGCAGGCCGGGCTCAGCCCCTACGTGAAGGTCCTGGACTCGATCGGGGTGCCGTCGGCCGGGCAGATCATGAACATCGTGGTGTTCGTGGCGCTGCTCTCGGCGCTCAACGCCAATCTCTACGGCTCGTCCCGGATGATCTTCTCGCTGGCCGAGCGCGGCGAGGCGCCGCGCGGGCTGCTGAAGGTGTCGGGCGGACCGGGCGGCGGGGTGCCACGCCGGGCGGTCCTGGCCTCGGTGGCCTTCGGCTTCGTCTCCGTCCTGCTCAATCTCCGGTGGCCCGACACCGTCTTCCTCCACATGCTCAACTCCGTCGGCGCGGTCCTGCTGTTCGTCTGGGCCCTGATCGCCGCCTCGCAGCTGCGGCTGCGGCGCCGGCTGGAGCGGGAGGCGCCGGGCGCCCTGGAGCTGCGGATGTGGTGCTTCCCGTATCTGACCTGGGTGACCCTGGCCGGTCTGGCCGCCGTCCTGCTGCTGATGCTGAGCGACGACGCGGCCCGTCCGCAGGTGCTGTGGTCGGCCGGGGCCACCGCCCTCGTCCTGCTCGTGGCGGCCGTGAGGGAAGCGCGCGCGAAGGCGTAGGCGGGTGAGCACCTTGTGTGAGCCTGGTGACCGTATAGCGGACAGATGTTCCCCCTGAGCGGGGCGGATGACCAGACTGTGGGCCGTTCCCGTCCCGACCAGTGAACTGAGCCTGTCCATGTCCCGGACCTCCGCGCCGCCCCCCACGGACGCCGCCGCCCCCGCCGCCGACTCCGCGCTCACGCACGGGCTCAAGCAGCGCCATCTCTCGATGATCGCCCTGGGCGGTGTGATCGGCGCCGGGCTGTTCGTCGGCTCGGGTGCGGGCATCGCCGCGGCCGGCCCCTCGATCGTCATCGCCTACGCGGTCTCCGGGCTGCTGGTCATGTTCGTGATGCGGATGCTCGGAGAGATGTCGGCGGCCAACCCCGCCTCCGGCTCCTTCTCCGTCCACGCCGAACGGGCGATCGGCCCGTGGGCCGGCTTCACCGCCGGGTGGGCGTTCTGGGTGCTGCTCTGCGTCGCCGTCGGCCTGGAGGGCATCGGCGCCGCCCAGATCGTCACGGGCTGGCTGCCCGGCACGCCCGAGTGGGCCTGGGTCGCGCTCTTCATGGTGATCTTCCTCGGCACGAATCTCGCCGCCGTGAAGAACTTCGGCGAGTTCGAGTTCTGGTTCGCCACGCTGAAGGTCGTCGCGATCACCCTCTTCCTGGTGCTCGGCGTCCTCGCGATCCTGGGCGTCCTCCCCGGCACCGACTCCCCCGGCACCTCGAACCTCACCGGGGACGGCGGCTTCATGCCGCACGGCTCCGAGGGCCTCATCATCGGGCTGCTCGCCTCGGTCTTCGCGTACGGCGGCCTCGAGACGGTGACCATCGCGGCGGCCGAGTCCGAGAACCCGGTGCAGGGTGTCGCCAAGGCGGTGCGTACGGCGATGTGGCGCATCGCCGTCTTCTACATCGGCTCGATGGCGGTCATCGTGACCCTCGTGCCGTGGGACGACCCGAAGGTCGCCGAGGTCGGCCCCTTCTACGCGATGCTCGACCACCTCGGCATCGGCGGCGCCGCCGAGATCATGAACGTGGTCATCTTCGTCGCCCTGCTCTCCGCGATGAACGCCAACATCTACGGCTCCTCCCGCATGGCCTGCTCCCTCGTCGCCCGCGGCCAGGGTCCGAAGGCGCTCGGCAAGGTCTCCTCGGGCGTCCCGCGCAACGCGGTGCTCGTCTCCTCGGTCTTCGGCTTCCTGTGCGTGCTGCTCAGCTACTGGCGCCCCGACGACGTCTTCCCGTGGCTCCTCAACATGATCGGCGCGGTGATCCTCGTCGTCTGGATCTTCATCGCCGTCTCCCAGCTGATCCTCCGCAGGCGGACGGAGCGCGAGGCCCCGGACCGGCTCGTCGTGCGGATGTGGCTCTTCCCGGTCCTGACGATCGTGGCGCTGGCGGCCATGGCCGGCATCTTCGTCCTGATGCTCCGCCAGCCCGACACCCGCGACCAGCTGCTGGCGACGGGTGCGCTGACCGCGCTGCTGATCGTGACCGGCCTGGTCCGGCAGAAGCGTGCGGAGCGCGGCACGGCGACCGGCTGACCGGCCGCCCTGCGGCGTCGCGGAGCTGGAGAGGGCCGCCTCAGCCGCGCTGAGCCCGCAGGAGAACCCCGGCCGCCTCGGTCCGGAAGTAGAGGACCGAGCGGCCGGACCGCCGGCGCCCGGCCAGGCCGGCGTCGAGCAGGACCCTCAGGTGCTGGCCCACCGACCCCAGGCCCTGGCCCGTGAGCGCCACCAGCTCGGTGGTGGACCGGGGGCTCTCGAGCAGCACGAGGACACCGGCCCGCGCGGGCCCGAGCAGCCGGCCGAGGCTGTCGGGGACGACGGGCCGGTCCGCATCCGACAGGGTTCCGGAGCAGGCGTACACGACCGCGTACCGCTGCGCCTCCTCCTCCCAGGACACCCATCCCTGGCGCGGCGTGACGGGGACGAACATCAGGCGTACGCCGGAGAGTTCACGCGGCGGGTAGGCGCGCGGGTTGACCTGGAGCCGGTTGCCGCCGAGCCAGCGCATCCCGGGGTTGAGCGCCTCCAGTGCGGTGGCCCAGCCGCTCCGGCCGACCTGTCCCGCGCGCGAGTGACTGGAGCGTACGCGCAGTGGACCACCGCCACCACGGGGATCGTCCTGATGGCCGCCGCCTCCGTCGCCCTCACACTGGGCCTCGCACGGGGGCGCGGAGCGATCAGTAGCCCTGACCGACCAGGAACGAGTCGAAGTCGAGCGTGAGGGAGCGGGCCTCGTCCGAGTGGGCCGCGGTGTCGCCGTCGACCAGCGCGAAGACGCAGATGCCCCGCCGGGTCCGCACCGCCCACATGCTGCGGGCCCCGTCGCGCAGCAGCACCAGGTCGAGGTCGGTCCCGGTGACCGCGTCCGTGATCCGCTCCAGACTCTCGCGGTGCCAGGCCGTCTCCGCGAGCCGGAGCGTGCGTCCGCTCTCCTCCCCGTCCGTCCACAGCGCCTCCAGCTCGGCGAGGTAGGGGGGTTCAGGGGTGGCGGTGCCCGGTGGCCGGCCCTCGGGCCCGGTGGGGGCGTGGAAGTGCCGGTGGCCGTCCTCGCCCTCGCGCCCGGCAGCGGCGAAGAAGCCCGACTCGGCGGAGAAGGCCGCCGCGGCCCGCACCGCGGGGGGCCCCTCGCCCAGGGCGAAGCGGGATCTGAGGACTTCTTCCCATTGCTCGGTCGCAGGAGACATCAGTGGTGGCCTTTCGTCGCTGTCGTTCCGGTTCGCGGCCCCCGGCCGGGGTGGTTCCGGGGTGTACGTACCCGGCATCTCCTGCCCGTGGATGTGCTGATCAGACGCACGACCGGGAGACCGTCCGGTGCGGCTCTAGTCGCCGCCACCACCGTCTCCCCCGCCACCGCCCCCGCTGTCACCACCGCCGCCGTCTCCCCCGCCGTCACCGCCGTCGCCGCCGTCGGCGCCCCAGCCGTCGCCGCCGCCGGGCTGGTTGTCGTCGCTGCTCGTGCCGAGGTTGCTGAACCAGGGGCGGCCCCAGCCCTCGTCCAGGGCGATGGGCTCGGCCCCGCTCGCCCGGCCGCGCTCGGCGCGGAAGCGGGCAGCGCCGGTGGTGTCGCCCAGCCCGAACGCCGCGGCGAAGACCTGGGCCATGACGGCGTCCAGCGGGTCGGGGCTCTCGTGGCGTACCGGGGAGAGCGGCAGCAGTACGGTCTCCGGGTCACGGGCCGGCCTGCGGGGCGGACGCTCCAGGAGGGCGACGCGCCGTCCGTCGCGCAGCAGGCAGGAACTGACCGCGCTCTCCCGCTTCAGCGTCCACTCCGTCCCGGGCAGCCGCACCTCCACCGAGCTTCTGGACTTGCGCAGCTTCTGCCTGAGCCGGAGTTCCGCCCTCGTGTCACCGACGGTCAGCACCAGGCCCCTGGACGGTTCGGAGGCGTCGCGGGAGAGGCCGCGGGGCGCCCGTATGCGCACCACGGGAGCCTGCGGGCCCCACACGTCCACACGCATCAGACGGCGGTCCACGGCGACGGTGACCGGTCCGGCGGGTCCCTGCGCGTGTCTCCGGGCGATCCAGAGAGGGACGCCCTCGGCCCCGGCCCGGGCGGACAGGGCGGCCACCTGCTCGGGCCCGCCGCACCGCTGTACCGCCAGTTCGCCCAGCGCGCGG
>NZ_NEUF01000102.1:49148-91434 GCF_002910915.1 Streptomyces sp. SM10
GAACCCGGCGGCCCGCCGGGAGCGCACCGGGGTGGCGGCGCCGGTGACACGGGTGACGGGCACGATCCCGGCGCCCTCCGCCAGCCGCGCCAGCGGGCGCTCCACCCCGCCGCCGCCGAGCCAGCGCCCGCGTAGGTAGGCGTCGGCCATGGCACCGAGGTTCAGCTCGTCCAGCGGCGTGATCCTGCCGCCCCTGCGCAACCGGTCGCCCGTCAGTTCCACCGTCCCGGCGAGCGGGTTCCAGGACCGCTCGCCGTAGAGCACTCCGCTCATGACTCCCCCTGTCGTGGCTCGGCGCAGGACACTCCCGGCACCACCGGGTGACCCTAACCCGCGACCTAGGACCAAGGGCTGATCAATCCGGCAGCCTCCTCCTGCTAGCCTGCATTTGCACATCACTTGCAATAACAACCAGGTAGCAGTTGGAGGGTTCGAACCCATGGCCACGTACACGCTTCCGGAACTCCCGTACGACTACGCGGCGCTCGAACCGGTCATCAACCCGCAGATCATCGAGCTCCACCACGACAAGCACCACGCGGCGTACGTCAAGGGTGCGAACGACACCCTGGAGCAGTTGGAAGAGGCCCGTGACAAGGAGGCCTGGGGCGCGGTCAACGGCCTCCAGAAGAACCTCGCCTTCCACCTCTCCGGCCACATCCTGCACTCGATCTACTGGCACAACATGACCGGCGACGGCGGCGGCGAGCCCCTGGCGGCCGACGGTGTGGGCGATCTGGCCGACGCGATCACGGAGTCCTTCGGCTCCTACGCCGGCTTCAAGTCGCAGCTCACGAAGGCCGCGGCGACCACGCAGGGCTCCGGCTGGGGCGTCCTCGCCTACGAGCCGGTCAGCGGAAAGCTGATCGTCGAGCAGGTCTACGACCACCAGGGCAACGTCGGCCAGGGCTCGGTCCCGGTCCTGGTCTTCGACGCCTGGGAGCACGCCTTCTACCTGCAGTACAAGAACCAGAAGGTGGACTTCATCGAGGCCATGTGGCGCGTCGTCAACTGGCAGGACGTGGCGAAGCGCTACGCCGCCGCCAAGGAGCGCGCGGACGTGCTGCTGCTCGCTCCCTGACGGAGAACCCGAGCGTCCTGCCTCGTGATCGTCTTCTCAACCTTCACCCGGCAGGCGGATGGACGGAGAACCCCCGCGAGGACATGACTCGCGGGGGTTCTCCCGTGTGTCCGGGAGGGCCCTCAGATCCGGAAGACGGAGCCGACGAACTCGGAGAGGAGCCGCTCCTTGAGGGCACCGGGCAGGGCGTCCAGCAGGACGAGTACGGGCGCCATCCGGCCGGGCAGTCCGGTTCCCTCGCCGAGGCCCGCGAAGGCGAGGACACCCGCGACCTCGTCCGGCCCCAGGGTGTCCGGGTCCAGCTCCGCGGCGAACGCGGCCAGCGCCGGGTCCACGGTGACCGGCTCCAGCGCGCGGGCCTTCGCCAGCGCGGTCCCGAGGTCGCCGAGCAGGGCGTCGACCTGGCCGACGGTGGCGGGGGTGAGCGTGAGGTGGAGGTTGGGCGGGAGGGCGTCGAAGGAGAGCTGCGGCTGGAGGTACCAGCCGCTCTCGCGCATCTCGTCGGCGAGGTGGAGGAGCATGCTGAGGTCGGGGGCGCCGTCCTCCCCGGCGACGGTGAACGCGACGAGCCCGGCCGCGGGATCGCCCAGCACCCGTACGCCGTCGAGGGAACGCAGCCCCGCGAGCAGCCGGTCGGACGCCTCGGCGACCCGGCCCGCGAGCGCGGTGTAGCCCTCCTCGCCGACGTGCTGGAGGACCGCCCACGCCTGCGCGAGCAGTCCACCGGACTTGGTTCCCTGCACCGTCGGGTTGACGACCGGGTAGCCGGGCCAGCCGGCGTGCGCGAAGTACTGGTGACGGCGGAGCTCCGCGTCGCGGTAGAGGACCACGGAGGCGCCCTTGTCGGCGTACGCGTACTTGTGCAGGTCCACGGAGAGGGAGGTCACCCCGGGCACGGACAGGTCGAACGGCTCGACCTCCCGCCCGGCGCGCCGCAGGTAGGGCAGGATCCAGCCGCCGATGCAGGCGTCCACGTGGCAGAGCGCACCGCGTGCGGCGGCTGCCGCGGCGATCTCGGCGACGGGGTCGATCACTCCGTGGGCGTACGAGGGCGTGGAGGCGACCACCAGCGCGGTGCGGTCGGTGAGCGCGGCGGCCATGGCGGCGGCGTCGGCCCGGAAGGTGACGGGGTCGACGGGGACGACGACGGCCTGCACACCCAGGTAGGCGGCCGCCTTGTGGAAGGCGGCGTGGGCGGTGGACGGCAGCACCAGCTGGGGCTCGGTGATCCCGCGCACCGTCCGTGCGTGGTCGCGCGCGGTCTTGACGGCGAGCAGGATGCTCTCCGTGCCGCCGCTGGTGAACGTCCCCTGGGCGCCGGGGGCACCGAGCAGCGCGGCGACCGCGCCGACCACGTCGTTCTCCAGCCGGGCCACGCTCGGGAAGACGGTGGGGTCGAGGCCGTTGACCGTCGCGAACGCGGTGTACGCCTCGGCGGCCAGCTCGTCGAGTCCCTCGAGCCCCGCGTCGTAGACGTAGGCGAAGGTGCGGCCCCCGCGGGTGGGCGCGTCGGCCGCGCGCAGGGCGCGCAGCTCGGCGAGCACCTCGGTGGCGGGGCGGCCGTCGGGCAGGGCGGGGTCAGTCGGCACGGGCGGGCTCTTCCTGGAGGGTGCGGGGTGCGGGCGGGGTGTCGCGGTAGCGGTGGAGCAGCAGCAGGCTCGCCGCGGCGAGGACGGCGGGCAGCACGCTCATCCCCGCGGTGATCCCCGTCAGCGCCGCGGCCGGCTGGTCCGCGTGGTGCGCGGCGTCTGAGGAGCGGAAGCCGGTCGCGGCGAGGACGAGGGCGAACACCCCGGCGCCCAGCGCGAAGGCGAGGGTCTCGGCCGCGGTCCACAGGCCGGTGAAGGTCGCGGCCCTGCGCCTGCCGGTGGTGACGAAGTCCGCCGCAAGGGTGTCCGCGAGCATCGTCAGGGGGAGCAACTGGAGCCCCGCGTAAGCGATTCCGACGAGGACGACGGCCGCGTACCCGACGACGGGCCCCCCGGCGCCGGTGAACGCGAGGAGCACCGACCCTGCCGTGTAGAGCAGGGACGCGCACCACTGGGCGTACCTCACGCCCTTGCGGCGGGCCAGCCGGTTCCACAGCGGCATGAAGAGGACGAGCGGGCCGATCAGGCAGGCGAAGAGCGGGGTGACCGCGTCCGGTGAGCCGAGGGTGTACGTCGCGAAGTACTGGACGCCGGCGAGCATCACGCCGATGGCGAGGGCCTGGAGCGTCCACATGCCCGCCAGGTACAGGAACGGCCGGTTGGAGCGGGCGGCGGCGAGCTGGGCGCGGAGGGAGGGTTCGGCCTCGCTGCGGGCCGCGGCCGGGGCGCGTCGGGTGGCCGCCCAGGCTCCGAACATCCCGAAGGCCAGGAGGACGGCGACGACGGCGCCCATCAGGCGGTAGCTCTCCGGGGTGTCCCCTTGGGCGTGCGCGATCGCGGGGGCCAGGGCGCCGGACAGCAGGATGGCGACGCCGAGGAACCCCACCCGCCAGCCGAGCACGCGGGCGCGCTCGTGCGGGTCCTCGGTCATCTCGGCCGGCATGGTCACGTACGGCACCTGGAAGACGGCGTACGCGGTGGCGGCGAGCAGGAACAGGACGGCGACGTAGCCGGCGGCGGGGGCGCCCCGCAGCGGTGGAGCGGCGAAGATCAGCGCGAAGAGCGGGGGCAGTGTGCAGGCGCCGATCAGCAGGAACGGCCTGCGGGACCCGCCGCGCAGGCGGCTGCGGTCGGAGACCGCGCCGACCAGCGGGTTGATCAGGACGTCCCAGGCCTTGGGCAGGAAGACGGCGGCCCCCGCGACGGCGGCCGGCACGGCGAGGACGTTGGTGAGGTAGTAGAGCAGGATCAGGCCGGGCACGGTCGCGAAGGTGCCGGTGCAGAGCGAGCCGAGCCCGTATCCGATCCGCACGGTGCGCGGCAGGGAAGGGGCCGCGTGCTGATCCGGACCGGCCGCTGGCATGGGCAGATCTTGAACGATGTTCATCTTTTCGGCAAGACCCGCGGAGCCCGCGACGCATGACGCCCTGCGGCGGGCGGGGCGCGGCCGCCCCGCCCGCGGCAGGCGCGGGGTCAGTCGAAGACGGGACCCTGCGTACGGGTCCGCTTGATCTCGTAGAAGCCGGGGATCGACGCCACCAGGAGCGTGCCGTCCCAGAGCTTCGCCGCCTCCTCGCCCTTCGGGGCGGGGGTGACGACCGGGCCGAAGAACGCGATCTGCTCGCCGTCGGCGCCGGGCACGGCGATGACCGGGGTGCCGACGTCCTGGCCGACCTTGTCGATGCCCTCCTGGTGGGAGGCGCGCAGCTCCTTGTCGTACGCGTCGGAGTCGGCGTACTCCAGCAGTTCGGCCGGCAGGCCGACGTCCGCCAGGGCGCCCGCGATCGCCTCGCGGGTGGGGCCCTCGCCGTTGTTGTGGATGCGGGTGCCGAGGGCGGTGTACAGGGGGCCGACGATGGCGTCGCCGTGCTTCTCCCGGGCGGCGACCACGACACGGACGGGCGCCCAGGCCTGGGTGCGCATCATGTCCTGGTACTCCTCGGACAGCTCGTCGAGCCTGGGCTCGTTGAGCACGGCGAGGCTCATCACGTGCCAGCGCACCTCCACGTCGCGGACCTTCTCCACCTCCAGCATCCAGCGGGAGGTCATCCAGGCCCAGGGACAGAGCGGGTCGAACCAGAAGTCGGCCGGGACCTTGCCGCCGGCCGTGCTGTTCTCGGGCATGTCTCTCCTCATGAGGTCGGTCTGCACCTGAGTCCCGGAACACCTCAGGGCCCTCCCGCCATTCCCGTGCGCCGCCTCCCGGGGCCGCATGGGAGGATCAAAAGTCTTCGAACGAGACACAAAGGAGTGCTCCGTGCCTGGTGAGAACCTGTCCCGCGACGAGGCCCGCGAGAGGGCCGAGCTGCTGACCGTCGACGGTTACGAGGTCGTCCTCGACCTCCGTTCCGCCGTCGGTGAGCCCGACGGGGGCGACGACGCCGGTCCGCGCACCTTCCGCTCGCAGACCACGATCCGTTTCCGCGCCGCCCGCGCGGGGGCCTCGACCTTCGCCGATCTGCTGGCGCCCTCCGTGACCGCCGTGACGCTGAACGGCAGGGACCTGGACCCCGGGGCCGTCTTCGACGGCACCCGGATCGCGCTGGAGGACCTCGCCGGCGGCGAGAACGTCCTGGTGGTCGACGCGCAGTGCGCGTACAGCCGGACCGGCGAGGGCATGCACCGCTTCGTCGACCCGGAGGACGGCGAGGTCTACCTGTACACGCAGTACGAGCCGGCCGACGCCCGGCGCGTCTTCGCCAACTTCGAGCAGCCCGACCTCAAGGCGCCCTACCGCTTCCAGGTGACGGCGCCCGAGGGCTGGCGGGTCTGGAGCAACGGCGCGGAGGAGCCGCAGGAGGGCGAGGTCCACCGGTTCGCGGAGACCCTGCCGATCTCGACGTACATCACGGTGGTCGTCGCGGGGCCGTACCACTACGTGAGCGACCTCTACACGCGCAGGTTCGACGACGGCTCGAAGCTGGAGGTCCCGCTCGGGGCGATGTGCCGGAAGGGGCTCGCGCGGTACTTCGACGCGGACGACGTCTTCCTGATCACCAAGCAGGGCCTGGACTTCTTCCACGACCACTTCGACTACCCGTACCCCTTCGGGAAGTACGACCAGGCGTTCGTGCCGGAGTACAACCTCGGCGCCATGGAGAACCCGGGCCTCGTCACCTTCCGCGAGGAGTACATCTACCGCGGAAAGGTCACCTCGGCCTCCTACGAGCGCCGCGCCAACGTCATCCTGCACGAGATGGCGCACATGTGGTTCGGCGACCTGGTCACCATGCAGTGGTGGGACGACCTGTGGCTGAAGGAGTCCTTCGCCGACTTCATGGGGACGTTCTCGATGGTGGAGGCGACCCGCTTCACCAACGGCTGGATCACCTTCGCCAACAACCGCAAGGCCTGGGCCTACCGCGCAGACCAGCTGCCGTCCACGCACCCGATCACGGCCGACATCCGTGATCTGGAGGACGCCAAGCTGAACTTCGACGGCATCACGTACGCCAAGGGCGCCTCGGTGCTGAAGCAGCTCGTGGCGTACGTGGGACGGGACGCCTTCCTGGAGGGCGCTCGCCGCTACTTCAAGCAGCACGCCTACGGCAACACGCAGCTCGGCGACCTGCTCTCGGTACTGGCCGAGACGTCCGGGCGCGACATGACGGCCTGGTCGCGCGCGTGGCTCCAGACGGCGGGGGTCAACGTCCTGACGCCGGCGGTGACGTACGACGGCGAGGGCCGGATCGCGGAGCTCGCCGTGGTCCAGGAGGCCGCCGCCTCCCACCCGGAGCTGCGTCCGCACCGGGTCGCGGTGGGGCTGTACCGGCTCTCCCCGGAGGGCGAGCTGGTGCGGTACGCGCGCGCCGAGGCCGATGTCGCCGGGGAGCGCACCGTGGTCGCGGAGCTGGCGGGGTCCGAGAGGCCCGATCTGGTCCTGGTCAACGACGACGACCTCACGTACTGCAAGGTCCGTTTCGACGAGGTGTCCCTGGCCACCCTGCGCGAGCACCTCGGTGACATCACCGACCCGCTGGCCAGGGCGCTGTGCTGGTCCGCGCTGTGGAACATGACGCGGGACGCGCTGCTGCCGGCCCGGGACTTCGTGTCCCTGGTGCTGTCGTCCGCCGGCCGCGAGTCGGACATCGGCGTCCTGCAGATGCTGCACGCCTGGGCGCAGTCGGCGCTCGTACGCTACGCCGCGCCCGCCTGGCGCGAGGAGGGCGGCCGGGCGCTGGCCGAGGGCGCGCTGGCGGAGCTGCGGCGCGCGGAGCCCGGCAGCCAGCACCAGCTGACGTGGGCCCGGTTCCTCGCGGCCGTCGCGTCGTCGGAGGCGGACCTCGAGCTCCTGGGCGAACTGCTCGACGGCTCGGCCGCGATCGACGGCCTGGACGTCGACCAGGAGCTCCGCTGGGCGTTCCTGTCCCCGCTGGTCTCGCACGGCAGGGCCGACGAGGCGGCCGTCGACGCCGAACTCGCGCGCGACGACACCGCGTCCGGCAAGCGGCACCACGTGCGGTGTCTGGCCTCGCGCCCCTCGGCCGCGGTCAAGGCGCAGGCCTGGGCGGCGGTCGTGGAGTCGGACAAGCTGTCCAACGCCCTCGTGGGCGCCACGATCGCGGGCTTCGAACAGCCCTCCCAGCGGGAGTTGCTGGCCCCGTACACGGCCACGTACTTCGAGGCGATCGAGCGGGTCTGGGCCGAGCGCTCCATCCAGATCGGCATGGACGTCGTCAAGGGGCTGTTCCCCGGGCTGCAGGACGACCCCGCGACCCTGACCGCGACAGACGCGTGGCTGACCTCGCACCCGGACGCGGCCCCGGCGCTGCGGCGCCTGGTCCTGGAGGCGCGGGACGATCTGGCGCGGACGCTCCGGGGGCAGGAGCGCGACGCGGCGGCGTGAGATTCCGGCGCAACCCCATCTTTTCGGCGTTCGAACTGCCGTGCTTTAGGACGGTGTTGTCCTGGAATGTCGACGGACGTGTAACACGGGTTACCGCGCCGCGGGGCTGCGGAACCCTCCCCGGCATGAACCGGAACACCCCACTGTCCCCGAGCCCCGTCCACGAAGTGAGCCACCGCGTGCAGTCGGCCGCGCAGTTGCGCGCCCGCGGCGTGACCGCCGCGCAGACCGCCGCACAGTGTCTGCCCGGCGGCCCCTGGCAGCAGCTGCTCCCGGGCGTGTACCTCCTGCACCCGGGGCCCCCCACGAACGACGACCGGGTGCACGGCGCCCTGCTCTACGCCGGGCGGCCCCCGGCCGGCGCCCGGCGGACCGTGCCCGCCCCGTCAGGCCCCGGCTACGGCGAGGCCATGGTGACGGGCCTGGCGGCCCTGTCCCTGTACGGATTCGCCTCCGCGCCCACGGTGATCGCCCTGCACCGGATCGACGTACTGGTGCCGCGCACCAGGCGGCTGCGCTCCACCCGGTTCGTCCAGGTCACCAGGACCGCCGCCCCGCCCCGGCCGCAGCGCCGACTCGGGGTGCCGCTGGCTCCGGTCGAGCGCGCCCTGGCCGACGCGGTGACCGCGCTCACGGACGCCTCGACGGTGCGCCGGATCCTGACGGAGGCGGTGCGAGGCGGCCACTGCGACCCCGTCTCCGTCGTGCGGGAGCTGAACGACGCCAAGCTGCTGGGCCGCGCCCATGTGGTGGACGCCGTGGAGGCGTTGCTCGTCGAGGGCCGCGCCGTGGCGGAGGCCGGCCTGTACGCGATGGTGCGCACCCACGGCCTGCCCCAGCCGCTGTGGAACGTGGAACTGTCCCTTCCGGGCGGCGGCTCGCTGGGAGGGGTGGACGCCTACTGGCCGGAGCAGGCGGTCGCACTCGAACTCGGCAGCCGTTCAGCCCGCCAGGAGCACGTCGTCTTCGCCGCGGAGCGGGAGCGTCTGGCGCGGCTCGGGGTCACGGTGGTGCGGGTGTCGCCCAAGCAGCTGAGGGATTCGACCGCACAGCTCTCGGTGGTGCTGCGTACGGCGATGATGGCGGCCGAGGACCGGGAACCGGCCGCGTACGTGGTGGTCCTGCCGCGGTAGTGGCGCGATGGGGACGGTGGCGGATCTCCGCCATGTCACTTTCTCGTCCCCGTCAACTCTCCACAAACCCCTGTCTTTTACGAAAGGCTGAGCGGTCATCGGGTACCGAATTCCGGACTCTCTCTTTCATTCACAAAACAGGGATGCTGATGACCAAGGAATCCCCCAGCTCCATACCCGGGGCCAGACGCGCGGCGCGCATCGCGGCCGCAGCCGGTCTGGCGGCCGCGCTGGCCGCCTCCGGCGCCGCCCCGGTCTTCGCCGCGGACGACCCGGCGACCTCCCCCGTGAAGCCCGCCGCCACGAGCGCGAAGGGCGACAAGCTGGGCGAGGCCGACGCCGATGTACTGGCGAAGGCCGAGGCCGAGGGCGAGAAGACCATCACGATGATGGTCGCCACCACCCCGGGTGCGACCGAGCAGGTCGCCGAACAGCTGGACGCCGTCAAGGGCTCCGTGCTGGGGCAGACGTACGACAAGCTCGGCTACGTCCGTGCGACCGTGCCGACCACGACCGCCGAAGCCACCATCAAGGCGGCGCAGAAGCTCTCCTCGGTCCAGGGCATCGACCTGAAGCAGGAGATCAAGCTCGACGACCCGACGCCTTCGGGTGACCGGGCAGCAGGGGCCAAGCAGCCCAAGTCGACCGGCAGTTACCCGGCACCGGGCAAGAACACCCCTGCCGAGAACCCGTACAACCCGTCCTTCGAGACGGGCGCGGTCGACTTCGTCAAGCAGCACCCGAAGGCCGACGGGCGCGGGATCACCATCGGTGTCCTGGACTCCGGTGTCGACCTGGGCCACCCCGCACTGCGCAAGACCACCACCGGCGAGCGCAAGATCGTCGACTGGGTGACGGCGACCGACCCCGTCAGTGACGGCGACGGCACCTGGCTGCGGATGACCGCGGCCGTGACCGGCCCGACCTTCACCATCGGGGGGCGCACCTACTCCGCGCCCAAGGGGTCCTACAGGATCCAGCTCTTCTCCGAGGCGGCCACCAAGGGTGGCGACATGGCCGGGGACCTGAACCGGGACGGCGACACCACCGACGTCTGGGCCGTGCTCTACGACCAGAGCGCCGGCACCGTCCGCGTGGACCTGGACAACGACGCGGACTTCGGCGACGAGTCGGCCATGAAGCCGTACAAGGACAAGCACCAGGTCGGCTACTTCGGCACGGACAACCCGGCGACGCAGATCGCCGAGCGCATCCCGTTCGTCGTCGAGACCCGCAAGGACGTCGTCTACAACGCGGCCGGCGACAAGGCCGACTACGTGAACATCGGCGTCATCGAGAGCGAGCACGGCACCCACGTCGCGGGCATCACCGCGGCCAACGGCCTGTTCGGCGGCAAGATGAACGGTGCGGCGCCCGGCGCCAAGATCGTCTCCTCGCGCGCCTGCACCTGGTCCGGCGGTTGCACCAACATCGCGCTGACCGAGGGCATGATCGACCTCGTCGTCAATCGCGGTGTCGACGTCGTCAACATGTCGATCGGCGGCCTGCCGCCGCTCAACGACGGCAACAACGCGCGTGCCGAGCTCTACAAGCGGCTCATCGACATCTACGGCGTCCAGCTGGTCATATCCGCCGGCAACGAAGGCCCGGGCGTCAACACCATCGGTGACCCCGGCCTCGCCGACCACGTCATCTCCGTGGGCGCGTCGATCTCCAAGGAGACGTGGGCCGCCAACTACGGCTCGAACGTCACCAAGAAGTACGACATGCTGCCCTTCTCCTCGCGCGGTCCGCGTGAGGACGGCGGCTTCACGCCGACCCTGACGGCTCCCGGCGCCGCGATCAACACCACGCAGACCTGGTACCCCGGCGGACCGGTCAAGGAGTCGGGCTACACGCTGCCCGCCGGCTACTCCATGCTGCAGGGCACCTCGATGTCCTCGCCGCAGGCCGCCGGTGCGACCGCGCTGCTGCTGTCCGCGGCGAAGCAGAAGCACATCGAGCTGCCCCCGGCCGACCTGCGGACCGCGCTGACCAGCACGGCCACCCACATCAAGGACGTGCCCGCGCACGCCCAGGGTGCCGGTCTGATCAACATCGTCGGCGCCTGGAAGCAGATCAAGAAGCAGGGCGCCCCGGCGCACGAGTACACGGTGAAGGCCCCGGTCGACACCGCGATCGACTTCGCGCTGAAGGACCCGGGCTTCGGCACGGGCCTCTACGACCGTGAGGGCGGCCTGCAGGCCGGCCAGAAGAAGTCGTACGACGTCACGGTCACCCGCACCACGGGTCCGGACAAGGCCGTCAAGCACAGGCTGTCCTGGAAGAACAACGACGGCACCTTCTCCCTGAAGGGGTCGAGCACCGTCTCGCTGCCGCTCGGCGAGCCGGTGACCGTCAAGGTCCAGGCGAAGCCCCGCACGGCCGGCGTCCACAGCGCGATCCTGCAGGTGGACGACAAGAAGACCTCCGGCATCGACCAGCAGATCCTCTCCACGGTCGTCGTCGCCAAGGACCTGGTGAAGCCGGGCTACTCGTTCTCGACGACCGGCTCGGTGCAGCGCAACGGCACCACGTCGTACTTCCTGAACGTCCCGGAGGGCGCGAAGACCCTCGAGGTCGCGATGAGCGCCCTGCGCTCGGGCAGCCAGACGCGGTTCATCTCCATCCACCCGTACGGGGTCGGGGTGGAGGACAGCTCGACGATCTTCTGCTACCCGAACTACGAGAACCCGGCCAACACCTGCCGCCCGGACACGCGCTCCTACAAGGACCCGCAGCCCGGCGTCTGGGAGATCGAGGTCGAGTCCCGTCGCACGTCGCCGCTGCTGGACAACCCGTACAAGCTGGACGTCTCGCTGCTCGGCGCCACCTTCGACCCGGCGGTGCAGACCATCCCCGAGGCGAAGATCGGCACCCCGGCCGCGGTGGACTGGACGGTCACCAACGACGCCGGTGACCTGAAGGGCTCCCTCAAGGGCGGCTCGCTGGGCTCGGCCGCCGTCGCGCGTCCCTCGATCGGCACGGGCGGCCAGTACACCCGTACGGTCACCATCGGTGCCGGCGTCGAGAAGCTGGACGTCGCCATCGGCAACACCTCGGACGCCAACGCCGACATCGACCTGTACGTCTACAAGGGCGACACCGAGGTCGGCGCCTCGACCACGGCGGGCTCCGAGGAGTCGGTCAGCCTGGTCAACCCGGCGGCCGGGACGTACACCGTCGTCGTCGACGGCTACTCGGTCCCGGCGGGGACCACCGAGTACGACTACCGGGACGTGTACTACTCCCCGGGTCTCGGCGAGATCAAGGTCGACGAGTCGAAGGCCGTGAACCTGGCCAACGGCGCGTCCGCCGAGGTCGGCGCCGAGGTCGTGGTCGCCGGAGCGGCTCCCGAGGGCCGGCAGTTCTTCGGCGAGGTCCAGCTCGTGAACGCCCGCGGCACCGCGGCGGGCACCGGCAGCGTCGTGATCGGGAAGGTCGCGCCGTAGCCGTGGCGACGGTGTGATCCGCACGACACCGGGTACCTGTGGGGCGAGTGCTCGCAAGGGCACTCGCCCCACAGTGCTGTGCGCGGCCTGTCCGTCTGCCGGACAATGGATTGGACAAGGAAGCCGGGGACATACGCATCATGGACCGGCAACCGTGCCCGTTCGCAGTCTGTGAGGGAGTTCTTGTGAAGGTCGGAATCGTCGGCGCCACCGGTCAGGTCGGCACAGTCATGCGCAGGATCCTGGCCGAGCGGAAGTTCCCCGTCGCCGAACTGCGGCTCTTCGCGTCCGCGCGTTCCGCGGGCTCCACCCTCTCCTACGAGGGCACGGACATCACCGTGGAGGACGCCTCGACGGCGGACTACACCGGGCTGGACATCGTGCTGTTCTCGGCAGGCGGCGCGACCTCGAAGGCGCTGGCCGAGAAGGTCGCCGCCCAGGGCGCCGTGGTGATCGACAACTCCTCCGCCTGGCGCAAGGACCCCGAGGTCCCGCTGGTGGTCTCCGAGGTCAACGCGCACGCGATCAGGAACCGTCCCAAGGGCATCATCGCCAACCCGAACTGCACCACGATGGCCGCCATGCCCGTGCTGCGCCCCCTGCACGACGAGGCACAGCTCGACGCGCTGACGGTCGCGACCTACCAGGCGGTGTCCGGCTCCGGTGTCGCGGGCGTCGCGGAGCTGCACGGCCAGGCCTCCAAGGTCGTCGCCGACGCGGACAAGCTGACGCACGACGGCGGCGCGGTCGACTTCCCCGAGCCTGGCGTCTACAAGCGTCCGATCGCCTTCAACGTGCTGCCGCTCGCCGGCTCGATCGTCGACGACGGCTCCTTCGAGACGGACGAGGAGCAGAAGCTCCGCAACGAGTCCCGCAAGATCCTGGAGATCCCGGAGCTCAAGGTGTCCGGCACCTGCGTCCGGGTCCCGGTCTTCTCCGGCCACTCCCTCCAGATCAACGCCCGTTTCGCCCGCCCGATCAGCGTCGAGCGCGCCTACGAGCTGCTGAAGGACGCCGAGGGCGTCGAGCTCTCCGAGATCCCGACCCCGCTCCAGGCCGCCGGGAAGGACGCCTCGTACGTGGGCCGCATCCGGAACGACGAGACCGTCGAGCACGGCCTCGCGCTCTTCGTCTCCAACGACAACCTCCGCAAGGGTGCCGCGCTGAACGCGGTCCAGATCGCGGAGCTGGTCGCGGCGGAGCTCAAGGGCTGAGCCCCTTCACTCCCGTAAAGGGCGGCCACCGGGTTCCCGGTGGCCGCCCTTTCGCGTGCTCCTGCCCGCCTCAGAGCGCGAGGTGCCTGCGCAGGGCTGCGTCGATCTCGCTCATGCGCTGACGCGGGACGGTGCCGACGCGCCTCAGCACCCGGTCCAGGGAGACGGCGCGGACCTGTTCGCACTGAACCTTCGAGTCCCTCGGCAGGCCACTCTCCGCCGCGCGGAGAAGCGCCTGGAAGGTGAGGACGCGCGCCGTGCTGGACGTCAAGGGCACCACGGTGACCACGCCGCGCGCATGGGACTCGACCGACAGGTTCGCCGCGTTGTTCGACACGATCACGGCTGGTCTGACCTTGTTGGCCTCACTGCCCCTGGCCGGCTCCAGATCGACCAGGTGGATGTCCCCTCTACGCATCGACGAGCCCGTCCCCGGCCGTGCGGTCCCAGAGAGCGGCGTCCTCGCTCGCGTCCCATTCCTCGAAGGCTTCGGTGTACTCCGCTTCGAGCCCTGCCTCGCGCAGCAACTCGATCGCGGCGTGTATCACCGCCGAACGGGAGTCCGCCTCGGTCTTCGCGGCGTACTCGTCGACGAAGGCGACATCCTCCTGCGGCAAGCTCACACTGATCTTCATGCCGCCCATCCTACCGCGAGTAGGAATGCCCTGCCCACCCGAGTGCTACCGCTCGCGACGCGCTCGTACCTCGAAGTGGAAGCACCCGAACTCCACGGCCCGTACGTGCGCCAGCACCACCTCCGGGTCCGCGAACGCCTCCGCGAAGGCCGCGTCGAAGCCCCGCTCCTCGTCGGCCGGGATCTCCAGCAGCCGGCCTCCGACGATCCTGCCCTCGGCGTCGTAGCGCCGGACCGTGCGCAGGGCGCCCGCCCGGGAGAACGGATAGCCGGGACGGTCCCCCGCCGGACCCTCGCACTCCTCGGCATGGACGAAGACCGGCCCCTGCTCGTCGTACGCCCCGGGGCGCGCCCCGGTCTCCTGCGCCCAGCGGCGCAGCGGCGCGTAGGAGACCAGGGCGATCCTGTCGCCGGGCTCGGCGCCGCGCAGGCAGCAGCGCAGGGGCTCGCCGCCCTCCGTCACCGTGTACGGGACGCAGGGCCGCCCCGCGTCGTCGGTCGTGCGGAGCTCTTTCAGGGTGTCCGGCCCGATGGGCCGCGCCTCGTATGCGGTCATGCTCCGAGGGTGGCCCGTACGCCTGGGCAGGTCCGGCGGAAAACGGACATCGCGTTGCGCCCTCCCCACGTGGAAGGATGGCGAAAAACATCGCACATCAAAGGAGATGACCGCGTGCCTGGCACGAATCTGACCCGCGAAGAGGCACAGGAGCGGGCGCGCCTGCTGACCGTGGACGCGTACGAGATCGATCTCGACCTCTCCGGCGCGCAGGAGGGCGGCACCTACCGGTCCGTCACCACCGTGCGCTTCGACTCCGCCGAGGCCGGTGCGGAGACCTTCATCGATCTGGTCGCCCCGGCGGTCCACGACGTCGTGCTGAACGGCAAGGACCTGGACGTCGCCGCCGTCTTCCGGGACTCCCGGATCACGCTGAAGCACCTCCTGGCCGGCGCCAACGAGCTCAAGGTCGTCGCCGACTGCTCGTACACCAACACGGGCGAGGGCCTGCACCGCTTCGTCGACCCGGTCGACGAGCAGGCCTACCTCTACACCCAGTTCGAGGTGCCGGACGCCCGCCGGGTGTTCGCCAGCTTCGAGCAGCCCGATCTGAAGGCGACCTTCCGCTTCACCGTGAAGGCGCCGTCCGGCTGGACCGTGATCTCCAACTCGCCGACGCCCGAACCGAAGGACGACGTCTGGTCCTTCGAGCCGACGCCGCGCGTCTCCACCTACATCACGGCCCTGATCGCCGGTCCGTACCACTCGGTGCACAGCAGCTACGAGAAGGACGGCCAGTCCGTCCCGCTCGGCATCTACTGCCGCCCGTCGCTCGCCGAGTACCTCGACGCGGACGACATCTTCGCCGTGACCCGGCAGGGCTTCGAGTGGTTCCAGGAGAAGTTCGACTACGCGTACCCGTTCGCCAAGTACGACCAGCTCTTCGTCCCGGAGTTCAACGCCGGTGCGATGGAGAACGCCGGCGCGGTCACCATCCGCGACCAGTACGTCTTCCGCTCGAAGGTCACGGACGCCGCGTACGAGACGCGGGCCGAGACCATCCTCCACGAGCTGGCCCACATGTGGTTCGGCGACCTGGTCACCATGGAGTGGTGGAACGACCTCTGGCTGAACGAGTCGTTCGCCACCTACACCTCGATCGCCTGCCAGGCGGACGCCGAGGGTTCGAGGTGGCCGCACTCCTGGACCACCTTCGCCAACTCGATGAAGACGTGGGCGTACCGGCAGGACCAGCTCCCGTCGACGCACCCGATCATGGCGGACATCCAGGACCTCGACGACGTCCTGGTGAACTTCGACGGGATCACGTACGCGAAGGGCGCCTCGGTCCTGAAGCAGCTCGTGGCGTACGTCGGCAAGGACGCGTTCTTCCAGGGCGTGCAGGCCTACTTCAAGGCGCACGCGTTCGGCAACACGCGCCTGTCGGACCTGCTGGGCGCCCTGGAGAAGACCTCCGGCCGTGATCTGAGGACCTGGTCGAAGGCGTGGCTGGAGACGGCCGGGATCAACATCCTGCGCCCGGAGATCGAGACCGACGAGAACGGGCACGTCACGTCCTTCGCGGTCCTCCAGGAGGCTCCGGCGCTGCCCGCCGGGGCGAAGGGCGAGCCGACGCTGCGCCCCCACCGGATCGCCATCGGCTGCTACGACCTGGACGGGGCCGGGAAGCTGGTCCGCACGGACCGGATCGAGCTGGACGTCGACGGCGAGCGCACCGCGGTGCCCTACCCGGCGGACAAGGTGCGCCCGGCGGTCGTCCTGCTCAACGACGACGACCTCTCGTACGCGAAGGTCCGCCTCGACGAGGAGTCGCTGCGGGTCGTCACCGCGCACCTGGGCGACTTCGCCGAGTCCCTGCCCCGCGCGCTGAGCTGGGCCTCGGCCTGGGACATGACGCGCGACGGCGAGCTGGCGACGCGCGACTACCTGGCGCTGGTCCTCTCGGGCATCGGCAAGGAGTCGGACATCGGCGTCGTGCAGTCGCTGCACCGCCAGGTGAAGCTGGCCCTGGACCTCTATGCCGCCCCGGAGTGGCGTGAGGCGGGCCTGAACCAGTGGACCGAGGCGACGCTGGCGCATCTGCGCGCGGCGGAGCCGGGCAGCGACCACCAGCTGGCCTGGGCCCGTGCCTTCGCCGCGACGGCGCGCAGCCCGCTGCACCTGGACGTGCTGCAGTCACTGCTGGACGGCACCCAGGAGATCGAGGGCCTGGCCGTCGACACGGAGCTGCGCTGGGCGTTCGTGCAGCGCCTCGCGGCGACGGGCCTCATCGACGAGGAGGAGATCGCCGCCGAGTACGAGCGCGACAGGACCGCCGCGGGTGAGCGCCACGCGGCGTCCGCACGCGCGGCGCAGCCCTCCGAGGAGGCGAAGGCCGAGGCATGGGCCTCGGTCGTCGAGTCGGACAAGCTGCCGAACTCCCTCCAGGAGTCGGTCATCGGCGGATTCGTGCAGACCGACCAGCGTGAGCTCCTGGAGCCGTACACCGAGCGGTTCTTCACGGCGGTCAAGGACGTCTGGGACTCACGGAGCCACGAGATGGCCCAGCAGATCGCGGTCGGCCTGTACCCGGCCCTCCAGGTCTCGCAGGAGACCCTGGACGCCACGGACGCCTGGCTGGAGACGGCGCAGCCGAGTGCGGCCCTGCGCCGGCTGATGTCGGAGTCCCGCTCGGGCGTGGAGCGTGCGCTGAAGGCGCAGGCCGCGGACGCGGCGGCGGCCACCGCGTAGCGGTCCGGCGTACGTACGCGTGAAGGGGGCGCCCCGGCCGGGGCGCCCCCTTCGTGCCGTCCGTGCCGTGCGGTGCCGTTGATGACGCCGGCGATCGGGGGTAGACGCGTCACCGGGGGCGACTCCCCCGTACCCGACGGGAACAAGGGGGCGGCCCGATGGCGGAATCCGCGAACGGCACGGCACGACCGCGTGGGCGCCGCACGCTCATGGCGGTGGTGTACCTGGTCGTCATCCTCCTGTCGGGTGTGGTCTCGGGGGCGGTCCTCCACACCGGCGGCAACCCCGTGCCCCTGGTCGTAGGGCTGCTCGTGCTCCTCGGGGGCCTCGGGGCGGCGGCGGGCGTGAGCGTCAACCGGGCACTGGCCCGCGAGACCGGCGTCCCCCGCGGGAGCCTGCGCTCGCTCACCCGCCGCGTCCAGCGCGAGGACATCCCCGACGATCCGCAGGAACGGGCGGCCATGGGCAGGATCGTGGCCCGGCAGCGGAGGGCGACGGAGAGGCTGGTCCGCTTCCGCTGGGCCTACCTGGTGCTCGCCACGTTCTTCGTGCTGGGCGCCCTGCAGCAGTTCCTCGAGGGACGGATCCTGCCGGGCGGCCTGATGCTGGTCGCCGCCGCCGCGCAGTGCTGTACGCCCCTGCTCACCCGGCGCTCCTCGGCGAAGCTGGACCGGGTGGAGGCGGAGTTGAGGCGGCGCGAGCCGCCCACCGGGTCGTGAGCCCTGAGCTCACGGCACTCAGCACCAGACTTCTCCGTGTGACGTCCACCGCGGGTCAACACCTCCGAACGACGCCGCACTTCCTCGGATCAGTGGTGGGAGTGGCCAGGTCCGGTGTGGTCGCCGTCGTGGTCGGAATCGGGTGAACCGCCCATCATCCCCAGCATGCCCCGTCCTCCGGTCCGAAGGAAGCGGATCACGAGGGAGGCGCCCAGCAGGAGAAAGGCGATGTTGAGCCAGGTGGTGTAGTTCCAGCTGACTCCGCTGTCCGGGATGGTGGCGCCGGCGCGGTCGGGGGTGAGACCCAGGCCCCCGAAGGCGAATTCGATGACGTAACCGGCCAGGACCATCGCGGCGTAGAAGGTGGCGAGCAGGAAGAGCGCCATGCGGGCGCCGTAGTACTTCCGGTAGATGTTCAGGATCGGCAGGATCAGCAGGTCGGCGAAGAGGAACGCGACGACGCCGCCGAAGCTGATGCCGCCCTTCCACAGCACGACGGCCAGGGGGACGTTGCCCACCGAGCACACGAAGGACCCGATCGCCACCAGCGGACCGATCAGCGGCCCCCACAGTTGCGCCGCGAGCGGGTGGCCGTCGAAGAAGAAGGTGCGCCAGAAGGAGTCGGGGACCCATGCGGCGATGGCCCCGGCGATCAGCAGGCCGACGACGAGGTCGCGGAGGATCGCCGCCCACTCCATGACGAAGACGTGCGAGACCGAGGTGAAGCCCTCGCGGGAGAACAGCCTGCGGGCGAAGGAGCCCTCACGCCGGACCGACATGTCCATCGCGGCATGCCCCTCCATGGAGCCGGCCACGCCGCGCTCCGCCTGCTCACGGGCTTCGCGCAGCAGCTTCTCGCGCAGGAACAGACGGAACATCACGGCCAGGGCGATGATCATCAGGGCGCCGCCGGTGAACTCCGCGACGACGAACTGCCACCCCATGAGCAGGGCCAGGATCACGCCGAGTTCGACGACGAGGTTGGTCGAGGCGATCTCGAAGGCCATCGCCGCGGTGAAGTCGGCTCCCTTGCGGAACAGGGACCGGGCGAGCGCCACCGCGGCGTACGAGCACGACGACGAGGCGATACCCAGGCCGGTCGCCGTGGCGAGGGTGCGGGGCCGGTCGTCACCCATCAGGGAGACGACCGTGGACTTGCGCACCACGGCCTGGACCACGGCGGACAGGGTGAAGCCCAGGATGAGGGCCCAGGCGATCTCCCAGGCCATGGAACCGGTGATCGACAGGGCGTGCCAGAGTGCGTGCATGGGTGTCCTCCTGCCCGGGAGGGGCCCGACGCACCGCCCGGATCGTGTACCCCCACGAGGTAACCCCCTGCGCGGACCCCGGAGACGGCCCGACTCGCCTTGCACCTCCGCGCCCACCCGGGTGGGGCAGGCTGCCCGGCGGCGACTCGGCCTCATGGCCGGAAGCACCGCTCGTGTCGCAGAGGCACGGGGGCACCGTGGAATCGGCGGCTCGCACCGGCGCACAGGCAGACGCACACACGATCGTCGTGTGGACGGGCCTTTGGTGCACACGCCGGCGCCGACAGGTTCGCCCCCGGTGCAGCGGCCCTGGGTGGGCGCGCCACCCCGTCCGAGCCCGGCCGCGCACGTGGAAGCCGCCCGGCGGGCAGGCGCCGGAGCGCTGCCGCCCGCCGGGCGGGAGTTCGGGGGTGGGGCGGGCTACGCCACCGACTCCTCGTAGCGGCGGGTCAGTTCCGCCGTACCCGCCTGCGTCGGCGAGCCGTGCAGGCGCATCCGGGCCACTCCGCCGTCAGGGAAGGTGTCGAGGCGGACGTGGGTCACCACGGCCTCCGCGTCCAGGACGAAGCGGTGCACGGTGTCGGGCTGGAGGCGGGTGCGCGGGATGATCTCGAACCACTCGCCGCCGTCGCCGTCGCGGCCCTGGAGGCTGATCCAGCCGGCCGCGTTGCCCTTGAGGTAGGCCGTGTCGATCTCGACGGCGCGCACCGCGCCCTGGGCGGGAAGGCGGAAGCGCACCCAGTCGTTCGTGTCGCGGACGCGGCGGCGGCGGTTCTCCCAGCCGTCGTCCATCTTGCGGGACGTTCCGGGCAGGATGATCTGGGCCGGCGAGGAGTAGAAGCGGTCCGAGGCGTCCTCGAACATGCCGCCGTTCAGGATCGAGATCAGGTCGATCGTGCCCAGCGCCGCGAGCCAGGCCGGGTCGGGCACGACCTCGCCGTGGACGCGGAGGCGGGCGACGCCGCCGTCGGGGTGCTGGCAGAGCCGGACGTGGGTGTAGCGGCGGTCGCCGGTGATCTCGAAGGCGTTGGCGGCGTGGCCGCGTACCGGCGTCTCCGGGACGATCTCCTCCCACTTCACGTCGTCGGCGAGGAGCTGCTCGGGGCTCGGGGCGCCCTCGACGGAGGTGGCCTGCACGGAGACGCGCTGCGGGTAGTTGCCGCGGAAGTGGGCGGTGTCGACGATCAGGCCGCGGATGATTCCGGGTGCACCGAGCCGGACGATCGCCCAGTCGTGCTCTCCCGGAGCCGGGAAGGGGTGCTCCGCGTCGGCGCCGCGGCGGCGGCGGGTCTCCCAGCCGTCCATGATCTTGCCCTTGTGGCCGAAGCGCTCGGGGTCGAAGACCGCGGGTTCGCGGATCAGGAGGTTCTCGCGCTCGGCGAAGAACTCGTCGTTGGCGGCGATCACACCCGCGCCGAGTCGGCGGTCCGCGAGGTCGACGAGCTCGGTGAATGCGAGACCGGTGGCGTGGCGGTAGTCGGCATAGGGGTCGCCCCCGCCGTAGGGGGCCGCGTCGTTCGCGTGGGGGTCGGTGTCCTGGAATGTGGTCTCGTTCGCGTCGGTGGTCATGTCACGACTGTCGCTCACGGGACCCATCAGGTCCATCGAAAATATTCGTACGGTTCCTTCAGTTTTCCTGAACGGTCGATCGGGCCACCCGCTGGAGCGCCGTCAGCACCCGCGCCACCGCCGGTCCACGCTCCGCCCCCTGCCGCACCGCCGCCACCACATGGCGGCGCGGGCGGTCCGCCTCCAGGACCCTCATGGCCACGCCTCCGCCGGACCGGTCGGCCGCGGACGCCATCCGGGGCACGAGCGCGACGCCCATCCCGGCTTCCACCATGGCCAGGATCGCGGTCCAGCCGGAGGCGCTGTGGGCCTGTTCGGGGACGAACCCCGCCGCCTCGCAGGCGGCCCTCGTGATCTCCGACCAGGGGCCGGAGCCGCCGAAGATCCAGGGTTCGGCGGCGAGATCGGCCAGCCGCAGACCCGGAGCGCGGGCGAGCCGGTGGTCCAGGGGCAGCGCGACGTCCAGCGGATCGGCCAGGAGCGGCAGCAGGGTGAACCGGGGGTCACGGGCCGTCGGCGCGTGCGCCGCGAGGGAGAGGGCGAGGTCCACGTCCCCCGCGGACAGCAGCGCGTACGCCTCGGCCGCCTCGGCTTCCCGTACGCACACCTCGGGGCCCGGGTGCGTCCCGTCCCGCAGGAGCCGTACGGCGGGCACGACGAGGGCGGGCACGGCCGTCGAGAAGGCACCGACCCGCACCTGGCCCGCCTCGCCCCTCAGATAGCCGGTCAGCTCGGCGTCGGCGCGCTCCAGCTGGGCGAAGACCGCCTCGGCGTGGCGCAGCACGAGGTGCGCGGCGTCGGTGAGCCGGACGCGTCGGCCCTGCGCCTCCAGGAGCGGCACACCGAGCTGCCGTGCGAGGTTGGTGAGCTGCTGCGAGACCGCCGACGGGGTCATGAGCAGCGCTTCGGCCGTGGCGGTGACCGTGCCCAGATCACGCAGGGTGCGCAGGATGCGGAGCTTCTTGACGTCCCACTCGGTCATGGCCGAAACCTACCGGGTGACGGACATGCCGGCGCGCCGCGCGGTAGGTCGTACCGGCGGCGCACTCGGGAGAACAGCTCTCTAGGCCTGCTTCTTGGACTTGTCGAGGACCACGACGAGCCCCGCGATCACCAGGAAGAGGACGATCGGTGCCGCGACGAAGAGGCCGAGGGTCTCCATCACGTTCAGCCCCGGACCCGGGTCGTCACCGTCGTCGCGGGTGAGCGCGAGCGCCGGGGACGACATGAGCAGCATCATCAGCGTCGTACCGGCCGCGACGGCGCCGGCGCGCATAGCGTTCTTCTTGTCCACGGTGCAAACGTAGCGAACGCCTACGACGGGCGCGCGCCCGGGGGTGCCGTACGGGACTTCCGGCCGTCCGGCATGACGGCCATCAGCCTGCGCAGCCGGGGTGAGGCGGTGATCTCCTCCAGCGTGACGGGGTGGCCCTCCGCATCGGCGATGGGCAGGCGCCAGTTGGGGTACTGGTCCCAGGTCCCGGGGAGGTTCTGCGGACGGCGGTCACCCACGGTGTCCGGGAGCCAGACCCCGGCCATCCGTGCCGGGGTGCGCAGCAGGAAGCGGTGGACCGCGCGTACGGCCGCCTCCTCGTCGCCGTCGCCCTCGGGCAGCAGCCGGAGCCGGGCCAGGCAGGCCAGCCACTCGGATGTGTCGGCGGCGTCCTCCGCGAGCTCCTGCTCGAGCCCCCGCGTGAGCAGCCCGAGCCGGTGGCGGAGCGTCACGTGCTCACCCGTCAGCCGGGCGGCGGTTGACGGCAGGTCGTGGGTGGTGGCGGTGGCCACACAGTCCTCGCGCCACTGCTCGGGGGCGAGCGGGCGTCCGGTGCCGCTCCAGTCGCGCTCGAACCAGAGCACGGAGGTGCCGAGCACCCCGCGCCGGGCGAGCGCCTCGCGCACTCCGGGCTCGACGGTCCCGAGGTCCTCCCCCATGACGACGGCACCGGCCCGGTGCGCCTCCAGGACGAGCACGGCGAGCATCGCCTCGGCGTCCTGACTGACGTACGTGCCGTCGGTGGGCGGGCGCCCCTCGGGGACCCACCAGAGCCGGAAGAGGCCCATGACGTGGTCGATACGCAGCGCTCCGGCGTGGGCGAGGAGGCCGCGCAGGAGCTGCCGGTAGGGGGCGTAGGCGGAGGCGGCGAGGGCGTCGGGGCGCCAGGGCGGCAGGCCCCAGTCCTGGCCGTGGGCGTTGAACGCGTCGGGCGGTGCGCCGACGGACATGCCGTGCGCGTAGGCGTCCTGCTGGGCCCAGGTGTCCGCGCCGTCGGGATGGACGCCGACCGCGAGGTCGTGGACGATGCCGACGGCCATGCCGGAGTCACGGGCGGCGGCCTGTGCGGTCGCGAGCTGGGTGTCGGTGAGCCAGGCGAGCCGGCAGTGGAAGTCGACCCGGTCCAGCAGCTCGCCGCGGGCCCGGGTGCTCTGCGGGGAGCGGGGGTCGCGCAGCCCCTCGGGCCAGGCGCGCCACTGGGGGCCGTGCACCTCGGCCAGGGCGCACCACAGGGCGTGGTCCTCCAGGGCCTGTCCCTGCGCGGCGAGGAAGTCGCAGTAGGCGGCGCGGCGGCCGGGGGTCAGGGGGACCTGGTGGATGAGCTCCAGGGCCTGCTTCTTGAGCTCCCAGACGGCGTCCCGGTCGATCAGCGCGCCCTTGTTCAGGACGGCTTCACGCAGCGCCGCGGCTTCCTGGCGCAGGTCGTCGAGGGCCGCCCTGCCGGGCTCGGGGACGTGGCCGCACTCGGGGATCGACTCGATGTGCAGGTGCACGGGGTCGGGGAAGCGTCGCGAGGAGGGGCGGTACGGGGAGGGGTCGGTGGGCGCCCCGGGCACGGCGGCGTGGAGCGGGTTGATCTGGACGAACCCGCTCCCCAGGGTCCTGCCCGCCCAGGCCGCGAGATCGGCCAGGTCCGCGAGGTCGCCCATGCCCCAGGAGCGGCAGGAGAGCAGCGAGTAGAGCTGGACGAGGAAACCGTGCGTGCGGCCGGGCGGCCGGGGTACCCGGTCCGGAGCGACGACGAGCGTGGCGGTCGCGGAGTGGCGGTCCGGCGTACGGACGGTCAGCCGGTGGACGCCCAGGGGCGGTTCGCCCCACCAGGAGGGTGTGACCGGCGTGTCCGCCGTCGGGGCCGGGGCGGGGAGCACGCGCATGCGCAGGGCCCCGGTCGTGGCGATGGTGCCCGGTTCGGGGTCGACCGTGAGGACCGTGCCCGGCGGGAGCGCGGCGAGCGCGGCCGGCAGCGGCTCTCCCGACCAGGCCACCACCGTCGGCGGGAGCAGTCGGGAGGCCGCTGCCGATTCAGCTGCGGCGAGTGATCTCCGCACCTCCGCGGGGGTGGCGGCGTCGACGCCCAGCGCGGCGAGCACGGCCGAGACCGTGTCGTCGGGGACGGACACCGCGACATCCGCGGACGGGGAGAAGGAGGTGGCGACGCCGTGCAGTGCGGCGAGCCGGGACAAGCCCATTCAGACTCCTGGGGACTCCATGCCCCCTGCGGTGCCGGGTGCTGTCGGCTCGCTGGTCAGAGGGGCGACGGCGGCGAGCGGAGGCTCGCTCGTGAGAGGTGTGGCGTCGGCGAGCGGGGGCTCGCTGGTGAGCGGGGGCTCGCTGGTGAGCGGAGCGCTGTCGGCGAACGCGGGTTCACCGGTCAGGGGAGAGACGTCGACGAGCGGCAGCTCGCTGATCATCGGAGGGGCGGTGAAGGTCGGGGACGATTTGGCTGCCAGCGGATCGGGTCCCATGGGGCTCGGTACCTGTTTGGAGAGGGCGGAGAGCAGAAGCTGCGCGGAAGCGGGCACGTGGGCCTCCTGGCCGTGGACAACAGAACACAGCAGGCCTACCCAGCAAGCGCGCGAGCAGACGTGGACGTGACATAGGCGTTATGACAACGAGCCCAACGTGCCGTGGGTCACATCCCGTTCCCTCGCGCGCCGACTATGGGCTGTATTCAGCCACTCGGTGACCCTTCCCCGGGCGCCGACGCGCCACGCCAGCCAATACATCGGGCATTTAAACCCAAAGCGGCCATGCGCATTGACACCCCCGCGCCCGGGTGGTGGGCTCGGACGTCACTGCCGGGGCGAGGTCTGGACGAAGGAGTACGACGTGCGGCTCGGGCGCAGGAGGCACGCGACAGCCGTCGCCGTAGCCGTGATCGGCGGGCTGCTCAGCCCCTTCGCGCCGGCCGCCGCAGCGACCCCGGCCCCGCCCGACGGTGCCGCGGCGACCCGCACGGACCGCACCGGCGACGAGCGGACGCCCGCCGTCTGGCCGCGGCCGCAGTCCCTGAAGGCCTCCGGACAGTCCGTCCCGCTGGGGTCCGAGGTCACCCTCCTCACCGACGCACAGGCAGATCCGTACGCCGTGGACGCGCTCAGGGAGCTCCTGGGCGACGCCGGCGTCCGGACGGTGCACGACACGCTGCCCGGCAAGGGCCCGGTGATCCGGCTCGGCGGCACGGACGCGGGAAGGGCGCTGCGGGCCCTGCGTGCACCCGAGCGCTCCGACCTGCCGTCCGGCGGCTACCGCCTCGCCGTGGGCAACGTCGAGGACCGGCCCACCGTGGCCGTGGACGGCGTCGGCGAGGACGGCCTGTTCCACGGTGTCCAGACCCTGCGCCAGCTCGTCCGGGACGGCGCCGTCGCCGGGGCCGTGGTCCGCGACTGGCCGGGGACCGCCGTGCGCGGCACCGCCGAGGGGTTCTACGGGCAGCCGTGGAGCCAGGAGGAACGGCTCGCCCAGCTCGAGTTCATGGGACGCACCAAGCAGAACCGCTTCCTCTACGCGGCCGGCGACGACCCCTACCGGCAGACCCGCTGGCGCGAGCCGTACCCCGCCGGGGAGCGCGCCGACTTCCGCGCGCTGGCGGCGAGGGCGCGGGCCGAGCACGTGACGCTCGGCTGGGCCGTCTCCCCCGGGCAGGCGATGTGCATGGCCTCGGACACGGACGTACGGGCGCTGAACCGGAAGATCGACGCGATGTGGGCGCTGGGAGTGCGGGCCTTCCAGCTCCAGTTCCAGAACGTCAGTTACAGCGAGTGGCACTGCGACCAGGACGCCGAGACGTTCGGCAGCGGCCCCGAGGCGGCGGCCAGGGCGCAGGCCCGGGTCGCGAGCGCGGTCGCCCGGCACCTCGCGGACCGCTACCCGGACGCGGAGCCGCTGTCGGTGATGCCGACCGAGTACTACCAGGACGGCGCCACCGCCTACCGCACGGCGCTCGCCGCGGAGCTGGACCACCGGGTGCAGGTCGCCTGGACCGGGGTCGGGGTCGTGCCGAAGACCATCACGGGCCGGGAGCTGGCAGGCGCGCGGGCCGTGTTCCGGCGGCCCCTGGTCACCCTGGACAACTACCCGGTCAACGACTACGCGCAGGACCGGATCTTCCTCGGCCCGTACACGGGCCGTGATCCGGCGGTGGCCGGCGGGTCCGCGGCGCTGCTGGCCAACGCCATGGAGCAGCCCTCCGCGTCGCGCATCCCCTTGTTCACGGCCGCGGACTTCGCCTGGAATCCGAAGCAGTACCGGCCGCAGGAGTCCTGGCAGGCCGCCCTGGACGACCTCGCGGACGGGGACGCCTCCGCCCGGGCGGCCCTGGGCGCACTGGCGGGCAACAGCGCCGCCTCGGTGCTCGGCGGCGACGAGTCCGCGTACCTCCGGCCGCTGCTGACCGCGTTCCGGGCCTCGCGTCCGGCCTCGGACGCGGCGGGACGCGACAGGGCCGCACGTGAGCTGCGGACCGCCTTCGGGGTGATGCGGCAGGCGCCCGAGAAGCTGGGGACCCTCGCGAGCGGCCGCCTCCGGGACGAGGTACGGCCGTGGACCGAGCAGCTGGCCAGGTACGGCCGGGCGGGTGAGCTCGCCGTCGATCTGCGGCAGGCCCAGGAACGCGGCGACGGAGCGGCCGCCTGGCGGGCCCAGCTGGCCCTCGAACCCCTGCGCAAGGAGATCGCGGCGAGCACCGCCACGGTCGGCGAGGGCATCCTGGACCCGTTCCTGGACCAGGCCCAGAAGGAGGCCGACGCCTGGAACGGCACCGACCGTGACGCGGGAACGGTGAGCAGGGACGCGCACGGCTACACCGTCCGGCTCGACCGGGCCCGCCCGCTGGAGGCCGTCACCGCACTGACCCGTCCGGGTGACGGTGCGGCGGGCGCCGTCCTGGAGGCCCATGTGCCGGGCGAGGGGTGGCGCGGACTCGGCCCCCTGTCGGCGGCGGGCTGGACGCAGACGGCGGCGAACGGTCTGCGTGCGGACGCGCTCCGGGTCACCGTCCCTTCCGCCCGCCCGGTCCTCGTCGGCCCTCCGGCCCCGGGCGTCACGGGGACCGCTCCCCCGTCCTCGGACGCCCCCGAGGTGCGGGCGCTGGTCCCGTGGTTCGGTGACGAGCCCGCCGCCCGGCTCGCGCTCGTCCGCGACAGGACGGACGCCGTGATCGGAGGCGGAACCCAGCGGGTCGAGGCGCGGCTGGCCGGCGGGCGCCCCGGCGAGGTGAAGGGCGAGCTGAAGGCGAAGGCGCCGAAGGGCATCGAGGTGAAGGTGCCGAAGCAGACGACCGTGACGCGCGGCTCGCGCACCGACGTCCCCGTGGACATCACCGTGCCGGCCGACACCCCGGCCGGCGAGTACGAGGTGCCGCTGAGCTTCGAGGGCCAGGAGAGCACCCTGACCGTGCGGGCCTACCCGCGCACGGCGGGCCCCGATCTGGTGCGTACGGCCGAGGCGTCCTCGTCCGGCGACGAGACCGCGGACTTCCCGGCGGCGGCGGCCTCGGACGGTGATCCCGAGACCCGCTGGTCCTCACCCGTCGAGGACAACGCCTGGTGGCAGGCCGAGCTGCCCGCGCCGGTGCGGCTGGGCCAGGTCGTCCTGCGCTGGCAGGACGCCTACGCCTCCCGCTACCGCGTGCAGGTCTCCCCGGACGGCCGTACCTGGCGTACGGCGGCGACCGTCCGGGAGGGCGGAGGCGGGCGCGAGTCGGTCCGGATGGACGCGAAGGAGACCCGCTTCATAAGGATCCAGGGCGACGGCCGTGCCACGCAGTACGGCTACTCGCTGTGGTCGGTCGAGGCCTACGCCGTCGCCGGTGAGGACCCGGACGCCCCCTGAGGGCCCGGGAACACCGAAGGCCCGGCACCTCAGGCGGAGACGCCGTCGATCCGGGCCATCACGTCGTCCGCGCCGAACGGCTGGAGGTAGGGCAGCCAGCGCGGGTCCCGGTGACCGGTCCCGATGATCCGCCAGGCCAGCCCGCTGGGCGGCGCCGGCTGGTGGAGCAGCCGCCAGCCCAGCTCCGGCAGATGGCGGTCCGCCTTGACGTGGTTGCAGCGGCGGCAGGCCGCCACCACGTTGTCCCAGGCGTGCTGCCCGCCGCGGCTGCGCGGGATGACGTGGTCGACGCTGGTCGCGGCGGCGCCGCAGTACACGCAGCGGCCGCCGTCCCTCGCGAAGAGCGCCCGGCGGGTGAGGGGGACGGGCCCCCGGTAGGGCACCCGCACGAACCGCTTGAGGCGGACGACGCTGGGCGCGGGCACGGCACGGGTGGCACTGTGCATGAAGGCGCCGGACTCCTCGAGGCAGATGGCCTTGTTCTCGAGGACGAGGACGAGCGCGCGGCGTAGAGGTACGACGCCGAGCGGCTCGTACGAAGCGTTGAGAACCAGGACGTGCGGCACGTGGATGCCTCCTTGTACGCCGGCGACGCGTGGCTCGCGCCGGGACGATCCGATCCAAGTCTCTCCTCATGCCTGGTCCGAGCGCCACCACGTGCGGGTAACGGGCCCGAAGGATTTTTCTCACCCCCCGCCGCGGACCCGGCCCGGACGCGCCGCGACCGGGGCTCCAGCAGGGCGTCCGGGCCCCGGGCGTGAGCCGCCGCACCCCGCGCGCCCCCGGGTGAGACCTGGATCTCCCTCCTGGAAGGCAACGAACCACTCCCCCGGCTTCGTTACTGTGGTTGGTCTGCTGTCGCCCCACGTGGAGGTCCCCGCCGTGTCCCTGTCCGCCCTCCTTGCCGCGGCTCCGTCACCCGGGGCCGGCGGCTCACTGGACGAAGCCGCAGAGCGGGCCGGGAACGCCGCAGGCTGGGTCGAGGAGAACTGGTCCACCTGGCTGAACACCAGCCTCCGCATCGTCCTCATCGCCGCCATCGCGATCGTGCTGCGCTATCTGATCCGGCGCGCCCTCACCAACCTCATCGACCGGATGAACCGCAGCGCCCAGGCGGTGGAGGGCACGGCCCTCGGCGGTCTGCTGGTCAACGCGGAACGCCGCCGCCAGCGCTCCGAGGCCATCGGGTCCGTACTCCGCTCGGTCACCTCGTTCCTGATCCTCGGCACGGCCGCCCTGATGATCCTGGGCGCCTTCCAGATCAATCTGGCCCCTCTGCTGGCCTCCGCGGGGGTCGCCGGTGTGGCGCTGGGCTTCGGCGCGCGCAACCTCGTCACCGACTTCCTCTCCGGCGTCTTCATGATCCTCGAGGACCAGTACGGCGTCGGGGACACGATCGACGCGGGTGTCGCCTCCGGCGAGGTCATCGAGGTCGGACTGCGGGTCACCAAGCTGCGCGGCGAGAACGGCGCGATCTGGTACGTCCGCAACGGCGAGGTGAAGCGGATCGGCAACCTCAGCCAGGGCTGGTCCACGGCGGGTGTCGACGTCACGGTCCGCCCGCTGGAGGACCTGGAGCTGGTCCGCAAGGCGATCGCCGAGGCGGGCGAGACCATGACCAAGGAAGAGCCCTGGTCGGAACAGCTGTGGGGCCCGGTGGAGATCCTCGGGCTGGACGCGGTGCTGCTGGACTCGATGACCGTGCGGGTCACTGCGAAGACGATGCCGGGCAAGTCCCTGGGCGTGGAACGGGAGCTGCGGTGGCGGATCAAGCGGTCGCTGGACGCGGCCGGCATCAGCATGGTCGGTGTGGTCCCGCTGCAGGACGGGGACGCCGCGGCCGACCCGTCGGCCGCCGTGGCGGCCCCCTCGGCGTACGCGTCGGCGGTGTCACCGCAGTCGCTGGCCGCCTCCCCGATACCGCCGGCGACTCTGACGAAGTAGGACCTGCGCCGGAAGGGGCGCCCCGCGCGATCGCGGGGCGCCCCTTCCGGCGTCCAACCCGGTGCCGGGTAAAGCTTCGGTAGCCGCATGCCCGCGCCCCATTGACGACCGGGTGACGTGGGTCCTACCGTCCTCAACGAATAGGAAAGTTTCCTAACAGAGGGCAGGTGCGTCGCTCATGGCCGGAACCACACCGGGTACCCCCCGCGTTCTAAGGGCCATGAACGACCGGGCGGCCCTCGACCTCCTGGTCACGCAGGGCCCCCTCACCCGCACCCGCATCAGCGAACTGACCGGGCTGTCCAAACCCACCGCCTCACAGCTGCTGGCGCGGCTGGAGGACGCGGGCCTGGTCCGTTCGACGGGGAACCAGGGCGGGCGCCCCGGGCCCAAGGCGGTGCTCTACGAGATCGCCCCGGCCGCCGCCCACGTCGCGGCGCTCTCCGTCGGACCGACCGGCATCGACGCCGTGGTCGCCGACATCACCGGAACGGTCGTCGGCTCCTGCCGGGTGGAGGCCGAAGCAGTCGCGGAGGACGTCCGGCACCGCACCGCCCAGCTCGTTGCCGAAGCCGTGGACGGCGCCCTGCGGGGGACCGGTCTCCACCACGACGACCTCGCGAGCGTGGTGGTCGGCACGCCGGGCGCGATAGACCCGCACACCGGCCAGCTGCGCTACGCCCCCCATCTGCCCGGCTGGCACTCCCGCACCCTGCTCGCCGACCTCGCCGAAGTGGTCGGCAGGCCTGTCGTCATCGAGAACGACGTGAACCTCGCCGCCCTCGCCGAGCAGCACGAGGGCGCCGCGCAGGACCACGACCACTTCGTGCTCGCCTGGCTGGACGAGGGCGTGGGCGCGGCGATCGTCCTGGGCGGTGCTCTGCTGCGCGGCGCCACCGGAGGCGCGGGGGAGATCGGCTACATGCCCCTCCCCGGCGCCCCGCTCGCCCGCGGCGGCGAGAGCGCCTGGGCGGGCGCTGACGCCGGGGGCGGTCTCCAGAGCCAGGTCTCCTGCCCCGCCGTGCGCGCCCTGGCCGGAGGCAGGCCACTGACCGAAGCGCTCGCCGACGAGGCCGTGTGCGCCGAGGTCGCCCGCAGGCTGGCCACCGGGCTCGCCGCCGTGGTCGCCGTGATCGACCCCGAACTGGTCGTCCTCTCCGGCCGCGTGGCCGAGACGGGCGGGGAGAACCTCCGCGAACGGGTCGAGGCCGAGATGACCGGCCTGGCACTGCCCAGGCCGGTGCTCCGCATCAGCGACGTCGACGGGGATCCGATCCTGACCGGCGCACTGCGGACGGCTCTCGCCCAGGCGCGCGACAGCGTCTTCGACACCGTCTGACCCACCCGTCGCCCTCGTGGTGACACCGCAGGCCGGTGGCCCCCACGGCACCTCCATGCCCGTTTCACCCGCTCCCTCCCTCTCCCTCTCCCCCGTCAAGGAAGTCCGACATGACGCGATGGCACATGCGTGCCCGTGTGCCCGTGGCGCTCGGCGCGGCAGCACTGCTGCTGGCCGGCTGCGCGAATCCGAGCACCGGAAGCAACACCGACGACCCCACGAGGCCGGTCACGCTGAAGTTCTGGCACGGCTGGTCGGCGCCGGGCGAGGTCAAGGCGATCAACGAGAACATCGCCCGCTTCGAGAAGCTCCACCCCAACATCCACGTGGTCGCCACCGGCAACGTGAGCGACGAGACGATCAACCAGGCGCTGCGGGCCGGCGGCGGGGACGCACCCGACGTCGTCACGTCCTTCACCACCAACAACGTCGGCCAGTACTGCTCCTCCGGGATGTGGGCGGATCTCGACCCCTTCCTGGAGAAGAGTGGGATCGACAAGACGAAGGTCTTCCCGAAGACCCTTCTGGACTACACCCGGTACGAGGGTGTCCAGTGCGCGGCCCCCCTGCTCGCCGACGCCTTCGGCATGTACTACAACAAGGACGCCTTCGAGGAGGCCGGGATCAGCCGGCCCCCGCACACCATGTCCGAGATGAAGGCCGACGCGGTCAAGCTGACGCGGAAGAAGAAGGACGGCTCGCTCGAGCGTGCGGGCTTCATGCCGAACTTCCAGCTCTACCAGAACTCCCCCGACCGGATGTTCGCCCAGTGGGGGCCGAAGTACTTCGACGACGAGGGCAAGGCACAGCTCGCGGACGAACCCAGGACCGAGGACTTCTTCACCACCATGCGCGACCTCGCCGACGCGCAGGGCGGGTACCACGCCATGGAGCGCCTCCGCGCCGGCTTCGGTGACGAGATGTCGTCGCAGAACGGCTTCCTCACCGGCAAGCTCGCCATGCACCTGGACGGTGAGTGGCGTGGGCTGATGCTGGATGACGCCAAGGCGGAGTTCGGCTGGGGCGTCGCCCCGCTCCCGGTCCCCGACGACCAGGCCGACACCTACGGGCGCGGCTACCTCACCGGCACCGTCGCGGGCATCGCGCACAGCAGCATGCATCAGAACGCGGCGTGGGAGCTGGTGAGGTACCTGACGACCGACACCGACGCGGTCGTTCACTTCGCCAACGCCATCCACAACGTGCCGTCCACGTTCGATGCGCTGAAGTCCCCGGACCTGAACGCCGATCCTGCGTTCCGCGCCTTCATCAGCATCGCGCAGAATCCGTACAGCCAAGCGGTTCCGCCGTCGAACAACGGCGGCCAGTACATCAACTCGTTCGGTGACTTCTCGTACTCCGTCGAAGCGGGCAGGGCCAAGAACCTGCACCAGGCCCTGAAGGACCTCGACGAGCAGATCGACGCCGACAACCTCCAGTCGGAAAACTGAGGAGCCGAGCCATGGCACTTTCCCTCCCCACCTCGGCGAAATCCGCCGGCCGGGGGACCGAACCGGCCCCCCGCGACACCGCCCTGAGGCGTAAGCGCAACCACCAGCGGCTGCGCACCCTGGGTTTCCTCTCGCCCTGGCTGGTCGGCTTCTCGGTCTTCTTCGGATATCCGCTGATCGCGACCGTCTACTTCTCGTTCATGCACTACAACCAGATCAAGGCCCCCACCTTCGTGGGGCTGCGGAACTGGAGGTACGTGCTGGAACAGATGCCGCTGTTCGGCCCGGCTCTGTGGAACACGCTGTGGCTGGTCGTCGTGATGGTCGCGCTGCGTGTGGTGTTCGGCCTCGGCGTCGGCCTGCTGATCACCAAGATCAAGACGGGTGTGGGCCTGTTCCGCACGGCCTTCTACATCCCGTACCTGGCACCGCCCGTCGCGGCCACCGTCGCCTTCGTCTTCCTCCTCAACCCGTCCACCGGACCGGTCAACGAGATGCTCTCGTGGATCGGCCTGCACGGCCCGAGCTGGTTCAACGACCCGAACTGGTCGAAGCCCTCGCTGGTCCTGCTCTCCCTGTGGGGCATCGGCGACCTGATGGTCATCTTCATGGCCTCGCTGCTCGACGTGCCGAAGGAGCAGTACGAGGCCGCCGATCTGGACGGTGCGGGCGCCCTGGCGAAGTTCCGCTACGTCACCTGGCCGGCCATCATCCCGATCGTGCTGTTCGCCGTCGTGACCGGCGTCGTGCAGACGATGCAGTACTACACGCAGGCCCTCGTCGCGGGGAAGCTCGCCTCGGGCGTCTCGATCGGTCCCGGCACGGTGATCCAGCCCGGGTATCCGGACCACTCCACCCTGACGGTTCCGCAGCTCGTCTACTCACTGGGCTTCCAGAACTTCAACACCGGTGCCGCGTGCGTCCTCTCCCTCGTGCTCTTCGCCATCGCCATGGCCGTCACCCTTCTGCTGATGCGCAAGAGCGTCGGCCTCGTTCCGGCGGAGGACTGAGATGACCAGCACTACCCTGACCAGGCCGGAAGCCACCGCGACGAGCCGCCCGAGCGGCGCCGACGCGGCCGGACACCGCCGCAAGCGCGTGCTGAACTGGATCGCCGTCCACTCCGTGGCCGTGGCGCTCGCCCTCTTCTTCGTCCTGCCGTTCGTCTTCGTCCTCCTCACCTCGGTGATGAGCGACGGGCAGGCGATGAGCGGCGATCTGTGGCCGGACTCCTGGCACTGGTCGAACTACTCGGCCGTCTTCCACACCCCGGGGTTCCTCGACTGGTGGCGCAATTCGCTGATGTACGCCGTGCTGGGAACGGTGTTCACGGTGTGCTCGTCGGTACCGGTCGCCTACGCGCTGGCCAAGTTCCGCTTCCGCGGCCGGCGCACCGCGATGCTCCTCGTCATCTCCACGATGATGCTGCCGCCCCAGGTCATCATCATCCCGATGTACCTGGTCTGGTCCCAGCAGTTCCACCTCTCGGGCTCGCTGTGGCCGCTGATCATCCCCATGGCCTTCGGCGACGCGTACTCGATCTTCCTGCTGCGGCAGTTCCTGCTCACCATCCCGCAGGAGTACATCGAGTCCGCGAAGGTCGACGGGTGCGGTGAGTTCCGCACCCTGCTCAGGATCGTGGTGCCGATGGCCAAACCGGGTATCGCCGCGGTCGCCCTCTTCCAGTTCTTCTACTGCTGGAACGACTACTTCGGCCCGCAGATCTACGCCGCGCAGAATCCCGGCGCCTGGACACTGAGTTACGGCCTGGAGTCCTTCAAGAGCGCCCACGCGGTCAACTGGAACCTCACGATGGCCGCGACCCTGCTGGTCATGGCGCCGGTCATCATCGTGTTCTTCTTCGCACAAAAGGCCTTCGTCGAAGGCGTCACACTGACTGGAGTGAAGGGCTAGATGAAGCTCGCAGTAGTGGGTGGCGGGTCCACCTACACACCTGAACTGATCGACGGATTCGCACGGTTGCGGGACACCCTGCCCGTGGAGGAGCTGGTCCTCGTCGACCCGGCGGCCGACCGGCTGGAGCTCGTCGGCGGCCTGGCGAGGCGGATCTTCGCCAAGCAGGGCCACCCCGGACGGATCACCACCACCGACGACGTGGACGCGGGGGTGGACGGCGCCGACGCGGTGCTGCTCCAGCTGCGCGTCGGCGGCCAGGCCGCCCGCAACCAGGACGAGACCTGGCCGCTGGAGTGCGGCTGCGTCGGCCAGGAGACCACCGGGGCCGGGGGCCTCGCCAAGGCCCTGCGCACGGTGCCGGTCGTCCTGGACATCGCCGAGCGGGTCCGCCGTACCAATCCGGACGCCTGGATCATCGACTTCACCAACCCGGTCGGCATCGTGACCCGGGCCCTGCTGCAGGCCGGGCACAAGGCCGTCGGACTCTGCAACGTCGCGATCGGCTTCCAGCGGAAGTTCGCCCGGCTCCTGGACGTGGCTCCGGGCGAGATCCACCTGGACCACGTCGGGCTCAACCACCTCTCGTGGGAGCTCGGGGTACGGCTCGGCGGCCCGGACGGCGAGAACGTCCTGCCGAGGCTGCTCGCGGAGCACGGCGACGCGATCGCCGGCGACCTGCGCATGCCCCGGCAGATCGTCGACCGCCTCGGCGTCGTCCCGTCGTACTACCTGCGGTACTTCTACGCGCACGACGAGGTCGTCCGGGAGCTCGGCACCAAGCCGTCCCGGGCGGCGGAGGTCGCCGCGATGGAGAAGGAACTCCTCGCGATGTACGGCGATCCCGCGCTGGAGGAGAAGCCGGAGCTGCTCGCCAGGCGCGGCGGGGCCTTCTACTCGGAGGCCGCCGTGGACCTGGCCGCCTCGCTGCTCGGCGGGGGCGGCCCGCCGGTGCAGGTGGTGAACACGTACAACAACGGCACGCTGCCCTTCCTGCCGGACGACGCGGTGATCGAGACCCAGGCCCGGGTGGACGGCACGGGCGCCACCCCGCTCGCGGTCCCGGCCCTCGATCCGCTGTACGCCGGGCTCATCGCCAACGTGACGGCGTACGAGGACCTGGCGCTGGAGGCAGCGCTGCGCGGCGGCCGGGACCGGGTGTTCAAGGCGCTGCTCTCGCACCCGCTCGTCGGGCAGTTCGAGTACGCCGAGGCGCTCACCGACCGGCTGATCGCGCACAACCGGGAGCACCTGGCGTGGGCGTGAACGCTTCGGTCCTCGCCGTCGACGCGGGGAACAGCAAGACCGATGTGGCACTGGTCGGCGAGGACGGCACGGTCCTGTCCACGGCGCGCGGCGGGGGCTTCCAGCCTCCCGTCGTGGGTGTGGAGGCGGCGGTGGACGTCCTGGCCTCGGTGATCGGACAGGCCCTGGCCGAGGCCGGGGAGCGCGCCGGGGGTGTGGAACACGTCTCGGCCTGCCTGGCCAACGCCGACCTCCCGGTGGAGGAGGCCGAGCTGGCCGAGGCCCTGCTCGGCCGGGGCTGGGGCCGCACGGTGGAGGTGCGCAACGACACCTTCGCGATCCTGCGGGCGGCCGTCGACGAGCCCCGCGGGGTGGCCGTCGTCTGCGGTGCCGGGATCAACTGCGTGGGCATGGTGCCGGACGGCCGTACGGCCCGCTTCCCGGCGATCGGCCGCATATCGGGTGACTGGGGCGGCGGTTCGGGCCTCGCCGAGGAGGCCCTGTGGTTCGCCGCACGGGCCGAGGACGGACGCGGGGAGCCGACGGAGCTGGTGCGTACGCTGCCGGGCCACTTCGGCCTCGGTTCGATGTACGAGCTGATCGAGGCGCTGCACCGGGGACACATCCCCGACGGCCGCCGGCACGAGCTGACGCCGGTGCTGTTCGCGACCGGCGCGGCCGGGGACGCCGTGGCGAGCGCCCTGGTGGACCGGCTGGCGGCCGAGGTCGTCTCCATGGCCTCGGTGGCCCTGGACCGGCTCGGTCTGCTGGCCGAGGAGGTGCCGGTGGTCCTGGGCGGCAGCGTCCTGGCGGCACGGCACGCCCGGCTGGACGACGGCATCGCCCGGCTCCTGTCGGAGCGTGCCCCGAAGGCGTTGGTCCGGGTCGTCACGGAGCCTCCCGTCCTGGGCGCGGCGCTGCTCGGCCTGGACCGCGTGGAGGCGCCGGACGGGGCGCACCGCAGGCTGCGGGCGCACTACGCCTGACGCACCGGTCCCGAAGGCGGGGGCGTCACCCGGTCCGCGGCCGGGAGACGCCCCTTCCGTACGGGAACCGATCAGTTGTCCCGATCGTGTTCATCATGGGGAGATCGATCCGGTGCAGGATCCAGGTATTCCTGGTGAATGCCGCTCCCTGCGGCCATACTTCTGGCCGGGCACAACTTCCCCGATCGGCCGGGGGGTGCAGCCGACGTCAGTGACCGAGGGGGAGGTCGAGTGACATACCCGCCGAGCGGCACCGCGCTGCGGGAGTCCGGGCCGGACCAGCCGGTCGCGCCCGTACCCGCGCAGCGCCGTGACATCCGGGCCGAGACCGTCGCGCAGCTGCGTGCCGCCACCACGACCGAGCCGGGCCGGCTGCAGATCATCGGCGCCGTACTGGCCCTGCTGGTGCTGGTGTTCGGGGTGATCACCTTCGTCGAGATCTCCGGGCGGGCCTCGTCCGCCGACGCCGTGGTGACACGCAGTCAGCCGCTGAGCGCGGACGCCGCGAGCATCTACCGCTCGCTCGCCGACGCGGACACGATGGCCGCGAGCGGTTTCCTCGAGGGCGCACAGGAGCCCAAGGACGTGCACGAGCGGTACGAGGCGGACATCAAGGAGGCCTCCCGGCTGCTGGTGAAGGCCGCGGGAAGCACCGACGCCTCGACCTCCTCGCACGAGGAGATCACCAGGCTCGGGGAGCTGCTCCCCGAGTACACGGGCCTGATCGAGCGCGCCAGGGCCAACAACCGGCAGGGGCTGCCGCTCGGCGGCGCCTACCTCCGGTACGCCAACCAGAAGATGACCAACGAACTCCTCCCGGCCGCCGAGCGGTTGTACACGGCGGAGACGGCCCGGCTCGGGACGGACTCGGCCGACGCCCGGCGGTGGCCGTTCCTCTCGCTGGCCGCCGGACTCGTGGCGCTCGCCGCGCTGGTGTGGATGCAGCGGCGCAACTACCGCAGGACGCACCGCGTCTTCAACCGCGGACTGCTGGCGGCGACGGCGGCGGCCACGGTGGTGCTGCTGTGGCTGGCCGTGGGCCACACGGTGGCCAGGGCGGAGCTGCACGGTGCCATGGTGAACGGCCAGGAGTCGCTCGACGTCCTCAACAAGGCCCGGATCAACTCCCTGAAGGCACGCGCGAACGAGAACCTCACGCTCGTCGCCCGGGGTGCCGTCCTCACCCCGGACGGCACGCGGGACAGGTACGAGTACGACTACAGCACGGGCATGAAGGCGCTCGGCTCACAGCTCGAGACCGCGGAGAAGCTCGCCGGCGACGACACGGGGAGCGAACCGGTGAAGGACGCCATCAGCAGCGTCTCCGAGTGGCAGGACCGTCACAGGAAGGCCCGGGCGACGGACGACGAGGGCGAGTACGACGCCGCGCTGAAGCAGATCATCGGGCCGAAGGGCACCACGGGGCAGTCCTTCGAACAGGTCGACGACGCGCTGGAGCAGGCTCTCGCCCATGAACAGGGCGAGTTCGACGCCGCGGCGAAGAGCGGCCGCGGGGCACTGGGCGGACTGCCCTCCGGTGCCGCCGTCCTGGCCCTGTTGGGCGCGGTCGCCGCGATCGTCGGGGTCAACCGCAGGCTCGCGGAGTACCGGTGAGGGGACGAGCGATGACCAGGGCGAGGAGCCGGGCCGCACGGAGCAGGCTGCGTGGCTGGGGCGGGGTGACGGCCATGGCGGTGGCCTGCGCGGTCACGGCCTCACTCACCCTGCTGCCGCTGGCCCACGGCGACGGGACGTTCGGCGGCCGGAGCGCGGGTCACGGGGCCGCCTCGGCGGTCCCGGCCGCGGCCGGGGCGTGCGAGGACCCGGAGGCGAGCGTGCCGGCGTCGGACGAGGGCGGTCCGAGCATCGACAGGATCCGGGCACGCGGGAAGCTGATAGCCGGTGTCGACCAGAACAGCTTCCAGTGGGGATACCGGAATCCGGAGAGCCGCACGCTCGAAGGCTTCGACATCGATCTGGTGCACGCCATCGCGGAGGACATCCTCGGCGACCGGGACGCGGTGATCTTCCGTGCCATACCCACCAACCAGCGCATCTCCGCACTGGAGAACGACAAGGTCGACGTCGTCGTCCGCACGATGACGATCAACTGCAAGCGCGTCGGCCAGGTCGCCTTCTCCACGGCGTACTTCCAGGCCGGCCAGCAGGTGCTGGCTCCCAAGGACTCCGCGATCGACGGCTACGACAAGTCGCTGAAGGGCAAGCGGGTCTGCACCGCGGAGGGCTCCACGGCGTACGACGCGCTCAAGGAGAAGTCCTTCGGAGCGGTGTTCGAGGACGAGCACGAGGACACCGAGCAGGACGAGGACCAGCTGACCGTGCCCAACCAGCTGGACTGTCTGGTGCGGCTGCAGCTCGGCGAGGTCGACGCCGTCGTCACGGACAACGCGCTGGCGGCCGGCCAGGCGGCCCAGGACCCGGCGGTGGAGCTGAAGGGCGACGAGCCGTTCACCACCGAGTACTACGGCGTGGCCGCCAAGCTCGGTGCCGATGACCTGGTGGCGCGCGTCAACCGTGTACTGAACGGCTACCGCCAGGGTGGTGAGGACAGCCCCTGGATGACGTCCTACCGCACCTGGCTGGCCGAGGGGCTGCCCGGGATCAAGGGTCCCCCGGCACCCAGGTACCGGAGCAACTGAACCTGTCCGGGCCCCGGCCCGGCGACTGATACGGAGAGGTGATCGATGGGCGTGGCGGGATCCTTCCCCGGCTTCGCGGGGAGGCCCCCCGGCCCGGTCATGGACCGGGACGAGGCGGACCGTGCGCTGGCCCGGCTCGGTGCTGAGCACGAGGCCATCGAGACCTCGCTCCTCGCCCTGCAGGACCACGCCGGACGCCGGCTCCTGGAGGGCGCCGACCTGTCCGGTGTCACCAAGGAACGCTGGGCCGCGACCGATCAGGCGATCACCCTGCTCTGGGAGTACTTCGACGCCTACGCGGGGGCGCTCGCCAAGGCGCGTGAGATCCGCGCGGGGCGCCGCCACCCCGGCAAGGACGACCTGGTGGCCCTGACCGACGTGCTGCGCGGTGACAGCGTGACCGTCGCGAACCCGGGAGCGGTCAGCCCGGGACCGTCGACCGGTGGCCCGGCCCGGCTCTCCGAGCGGTTCACGCTGGAGGAGCTGGTCGCCCGGATGAACGACCTGTACGCCCGGTCGCTGGACATGGTCGTCGCCGCCGACTCCGTGTGGTCGGCGCTGCCCGCCCGGATAGACCTGCTCGCCGCGGAGCTGCGCCGCACCCGCTCCCTGGCGCACTCCGTCGGGGTGCGGCCCGGGGAGCATCCGGCCGGGGACGACCTGGAGTCGATCACCCAGGAGCTGACCACGCTGCGGGTGCAGGTGATCTCCGATCCGCTGGCGTTCTGGCTGCCGGGCCCCGGCAGCGCGGCGCCGGGCGGGGGACGTCCCGACACCGCGCGCTACGACCGGGCGGCCCGGGCCCTGGAGGACGTACGCCGGGAGATCGAGGCGGTCCTCACGGTCCGGCAGGACGCCGAGCAGCGCCTGGTCCGGCTGCGTGACGTCCTGTCCCGCGCGGACCGCACCCTCTCGGAGGCCCGCTCCGCACGCGGCGAGGTGCTGGCGAAGATCGCCGCGTCGGAGGTGCCGGCCGTCAGCGGCCCGCCGACGGCGCTCCAGGAGCGGCTGGCCGTCGCCTCCGAGTACCGCAGGCACGCACAGTGGAACAGGCTGTCGCCCCTGCTGGACTCGCTGGAGCGGGAGGCCGAGGACGAACTGCTGCGCGCCCGGGAGTCGCTGACGTCGGTCACGGCGCCGCTCGCGGTCCGTGCGGAGCTGCGGGGCAGGCTGGACGCGTACAAGGCGAAGGTGGCCCGGCACGGCCTGGCCGAGGACCCGCTGCTGATCGAGCGGTACGACGCCGCCCGGCGGATGCTGTGGAGCGCGCCGTGCGACCTGCGCGTCGCCGAACAGGCGGTGCTGCGCTACCAGCGGGCCACCGCGGATCTGCTGACACCGCGCCGTCCGGGCGGGCCCGAGGGACAGGGGGAGACATCATGAGTACGCAGTGCCAGCGCCCCGCGTGCGAGGGCTGCTACGAGGACATGGGCGGCGGCGAGCTGTACTGCGACACCTGCGGCCTCGCGCCGGTCGTGTCGCCCACGGGCATGGTGAGTTCGCCGCCCACGGGCATCGCCGGCGGTGGCAGGGCGGCAGGCGGCAGGGGCAGCAGCAGCACCTCGCAGCGGACGGGCTCGCAGGCGTCCGCGCGTTCCTCGTCCCGCTCGTCGACCTCGCGGCGTTCGGTCTCCGGACGGCTCTCGCGTTCCCTGTCCGGGGGCTCCACGTCCCGTTCGGTGTCGGTGCGCTCGTCGGGTTCCGCCACGAGCTCCGCCTCCGGGCGCGGGAGGCTGGGAGCGGGCCTGGTGCTCGTCCCCGACGTGCCGCGGCCCGATCCTCAGACCGCGGTGATGGAGAAGCCCGAGGTCCCCGAGCGGAAGCGGTTCTGCTCGCGCTCCGACTGCGGCGCGCCCGTGGGCCGGGCCCGCGGGGACCGTCCGGGCCGTACCGAGGGGTTCTGCACCAAGTGCGGTCACCCGTACTCCTTCGTGCCCAAGCTGCGCGGCGGTGACATCGTGCACGGGCAGTACGAGGTCGCGGGCTGCCTGGCCCACGGCGGGCTCGGCTGGGTCTATCTCGCCGTGGACCGCGCGGTCTCCGACCGCTGGGTGGTCCTCAAGGGCCTGCTGGACACCGGGGACCAGGACGCCATGGCGGCGGCCATCTCGGAGCGGCGCTTCCTCGCGGAGATCGAGCACTCCAACATCGTCCGCATCTACAACTTCGTGGAGCATCTCGACCAGCGCACGGGCTCGCTCGACGGCTACATCGTGATGGAGTACGTCGGCGGCAAGGCGCTCAAGGAGATCGCCAACGAGCGCCGGACCCCGGCCGGGAAGCGGGACCCGCTGCCGGTCGAGCAGGCCTGCGCGTACGGGATCGAGGCGCTGGAGGCGCTCGGCCACCTGCACAGCCGCAACCTGCTGTACTGCGACTTCAAGGTCGACAACGCGATCCAGACCGAGGACCAGCTCAAGCTCATCGACATGGGCGCGGTGCGCAGGATGGACGACGACGAGTCGGCCATCTACGGGACCGTCGGCTACCAGGCACCCGAGGTGGCCGAGGTGGGCCCGTCCGTCGCCTCCGACCTCTACACCGTCGCGCGGACGCTCGCGGTGCTGACCTTCGACTTCCAGGGGTACACGAACATCTTCGTGGACTCGCTGCCCGATCCGGACAACATCGAGGTGTTCCGGAGGTACGAGTCGTTCTACCGGCTGCTCGTGCGGGCCACGGACCCGGACCCGGCGCGCCGGTTCTCCTCGGCCGCGGAGATGGCGGAGCAGCTGACGGGGGTGCTGCGGGAGGTGGTCGCCCTGCAGACGGGGCGCCCGCGCCCGTCGCTCTCCACCCTCTTCGGCACGGAACTGCGCGTGACGGACGTGGAGTTGTTCGCGGAGCTCTCCGACGAGGTCTCCCGGCTCGGCGGCCGGACGGATCCGTC
>NZ_NEUF01000103.1 GCF_002910915.1 Streptomyces sp. SM10
CCTCCAACCGCGTCCGGGCCCGCCTCGCCCGACTGGGTGTGCAGCGCTCCAGCCCCTACAACCCGGTCCTCGAACCCCTCCTGCGAACCGTCCGCGGCAATGACCCGAAGATCGAGTCCGCGACCCTCCGCCAGATCGAGAAGGCCTACCAGGTCGCCGAACGCTGGCACCGGGGCCAGAAGCGCAAGAGCGGCGACCCCTACATCACCCACCCGCTCGCCGTCACCACCATCCTCGCCGAGCTCGGCATGGACCCGGCGACGCTGATGGCAGGGCTGCTGCACGACACGGTCGAGGACACCGAGTACGGCCTCGACACACTGCGCAAGGACTTCGGCGACCAGGTCGCGCTCCTCGTCGACGGCGTGACCAAGCTCGACAAGGTCAAGTTCGGCGAGGCCGCCCAGGCCGAGACGGTCCGCAAGATGGTCGTCGCCATGGCCAAGGACCCCCGGGTCCTCGTCATCAAGCTCGCCGACCGTCTGCACAACATGCGCACCATGCGCTACCTCAAGCGGGAGAAGCAGGAGAAGAAGGCCCGCGAGACCCTCGAGATCTATGCGCCCCTGGCCCACCGCCTGGGCATGAACACCATCAAGTGGGAGCTGGAGGACCTCGCCTTCGCGATCCTCTACCCCAAGATGTACGACGAGATCGTCCGCCTGGTCGCCGAGCGTGCGCCCAAGCGTGACGAATACCTCGCCATAGTGACCGACGAGGTCCAGGCCGACCTGCGTGCCGCCCGGATCAAGGCCACCGTCACCGGACGGCCGAAGCACTACTACAGCGTCTACCAGAAGATGATCGTGCGGGGCCGCGACTTCGCCGAGATCTACGACCTGGTGGGCATCCGCGTCCTCGTCGACACCGTCCGCGACTGCTACGCGGCGCTCGGCACCGTCCACGCCCGGTGGAATCCGGTGCCCGGGCGGTTCAAGGACTACATCGCGATGCCCAAGTTCAACATGTACCAGTCGCTGCACACCACGGTGATCGGTCCCAGCGGCAAGCCCGTCGAACTCCAGATCCGCACGTTCGACATGCACCGCCGTGCCGAGTACGGCATCGCCGCGCACTGGAAGTACAAGCAGGAGGCCGTCGCCGGGGCGTCCAAGGTCCGCACCGACGTCCCCAAGAACACGGGCGGCCGCGGCCAGGACACCGTGAACGACATGGCGTGGCTGCGTCAGCTCCTGGACTGGCAGAAGGAGACCGAGGACCCCAGCGAGTTCCTGGAGTCCCTGCGTTTCGACCTCTCGCGCAACGAGGTCTTCGTCTTCACGCCGAAGGGCGACGTGATAGCGCTGCCCGCCGGTGCGACCCCGGTGGACTTCGCGTACGCCGTCCACACGGAGGTCGGCGACCGGACCATAGGAGCACGGGTCAACGGGCGGCTCGTCCCGTTGGAGTCGACCCTCGACAACGGCGACCTGGTGGAGGTCTTCACCTCCAAGGCCGCCGGCGCGGGGCCCTCCCGCGACTGGCTCCAGTTCGTGAAGTCGCCCCGGGCGCGCAACAAGATCCGCGCCTGGTTCTCCAAGGAGCGGCGCGACGAGGCGATCGAGCAGGGCAAGGACTCCATCGCGCGGGCCATGCGCAAGCAGAACCTGCCGATCCAGCGGATCCTGACCGGCGACTCCCTGGTCACCCTGGCGCACGAGATGCGCTACCCCGACATCTCGTCGCTCTACGCGGCGATCGGCGAAGGCCATGTCGCCGCCGCGGGCGTCGTCCAGAAGCTCGTCCAGGCGCTCGGCGGCGAGGACGAGGCCAACGAGGATCTGGCGGAGAGCTCGCCGCCCTCGCACGGCCGCAACAAGCGCCGGGCCAAGGCGGATCCCGGCGTCGTCGTCAAGGGCGTCGAGGACGTCTGGGTCAAACTGGCCCGCTGCTGCACCCCCGTACCCGGCGACCCGATCATCGGGTTCGTCACCCGGGGCAGCGGAGTCTCCGTGCACCGCGCGGACTGCGTCAACGTCGACTCGCTCTCGCAGCAGCCCGAGCGGATCCTCGACGTCGAGTGGGCACCCACCCAGTCGTCGGTCTTCCTCGTCGCCATCCAGGTCGAGGCGCTGGACCGCTCCCGGCTGCTCTCCGACGTCACCCGGGTCCTGTCGGACCAGCACGTCAACATCCTGTCGGCGGCCGTGCAGACCTCCCGCGACCGGGTGGCCACCTCGCGCTTCACCTTCGAGATGGGCGACCCCAAGCACCTGGGACACGTCCTGAAGGCCGTACGCGGCGTGGAGGGCGTCTACGACGTCTACCGGGTCACCTCGGCGCGGCGGCCCTAGCGGCAGGCCTTCCCGCCGGCGACCTGGGCTTCGGGCTCGGGCCGCCGGCGCGTCGGCGCCTGGTCACGCGTCGACCTCGTACTGGCCGTACTCCAGGAAGTACCGCATCTCCTCCGGCGTGCCTTCGATGGCCTCCTGGACCGCGGCGCGGAGCGCGTCGCTGATGCCGGGCCGGTTGAGGATGCTGACGATGGCGACGCGGTCGTCCTCGGCCTGGGCGAGGCGGTAGCCGGTCTCCAGCCACTGCCGCACTTCCTCGGGGGTGCCGTCGTCGAGGAGTGCGTTTATCTCACTGACCAATGAGCACCGGCGGATTCCGGCAGCGCTGCCCCGCTCTTGGTTGTCGTATGCACGCGTGAGGGGCTCCCGTACGCCAGGCGTACGGGAGCCCCTCACGTTTCGGACGGGATCGCCCGGCTCAGCCGCCGAACTCCTCCAGGCCCTTCAGTGCCTGGTCCAGCAGCGCCTGCCGACCCTCGAGCTCGCGGGAGAGCTTGTCGGCCCGGGCGTTGTTGCCGGAGGCGCGAGCCGCGTCGATCTGCGTGCGCAGCTTGTCGACGGCTCCCTGGAGCTGACCGGTCAGCCCGGCGGCACGTGCCCGCGCCTCCGGGTTCGTCCGGCGCCACTCGGACTCCTCGGCCTCCTGCAGCGCCCGCTCCACGGCGTGCACCCGGCCCTCGACCTTCGGACGGGCGTCACGCGGGACGTGGCCGATGGCCTCCCAGCGCTCGTTGACGGAGCGGAACGCGGCCCTGGCCGCCTTCAGATCCGTCACCGGGACCAGCTTCTCCGCCTCGGCGGCGAGCTCCTCCTTGAGCTTGAGGTTCTCGCCCTGCTCGGCGTCCCGCTCGGCGAAGACACCGCTGCGGGCGGCGAAGAACACGTCCTGGGCACCGCGGAAGCGGTTCCAGAGCTCGTCCTCGGATTCGCGCTGGGCACGCCCGGCGGCCTTCCACTCGGTCATCAGGTCGCGGTAACGCGCGGCCGTCGTACCCCAGTCGGTCGAGCCGGAGAGCGACTCCGCCTCGGCGACCAGCCGCTCCTTGACCTTGCGGGCCTCCTCGCGCTGGGCGTCCAGCGCCGCGAAGTGGGCCTTGCGGCGCTTGGAGAAGGCGGAGCGGGCATGCGAGAAGCGGTGCCACAGCTCGTCGTCGGACTTGCGGTCCAGACGAGGCAGCCCCTTCCACGTGTCGACGAGCGCCCGCAGGCGCTCACCCGCCGACCGCCACTGCTCGCTCTGCGCCAGCTCCTCGGCCTCGACGACGAGCGCCTCCTTGGCCTGGCGGGCCTCGTCGGTCTGCTTCGCCTTCTGGACCCTGCGCTCCTCGCGACGCGAGTCGACCGTCGCGACGAGCGCGTCCAGCCGCTTGGCGAGCGCGGCGAGGTCACCGACGGCGTGGTGCTCGTCGACCTGCTGACGCAGGTGATCGATCGCCGCCGTGGCGTCCTTCGCCGAGAGGTCGGTGGTCTTCACCCGCCGCTCGAGAAGGCCGATCTCGACCACCAAGCCCTCGTACTTGCGCTCGAAATAGGCCAGTGCCTCCTCGGGGGACCCGGCCTGCCACGATCCGACGACCTGCTCGCCCTCGGCTGTACGCACGTACACGGTGCCCGTCTCGTCGACACGGCCCCACGGGTCGCTGCTCACAGCGCCTCCTCCACCTGATGCATCGAAGGGGTTCGCCCCCCGTGCATCGTCCACAGTTTCCTGGGGCGGGCAGCGCCCGCCCTGCACAACGCCAATCTAGGCGACCGGCCGCCCGGCTGTCCGCACTCAGCGCGGCTGAAATTCTCCGGTGCGCTCCCGGAACCCGCGCAGGGCGGCACGCTCACGGTCAGTCCTTGTCGACCGTCGCCTTCTCGACCGTGACGGTCTTCTTCGGAGCACCGTCGCCCGCCCCACCGGTGACGCCCGCCTCGGCGACCTTCTTGACCGCCTTCAGACCGGCGTCGTCCATGGTGCCGAACGGCGTGTAACTGGGGGACAGCTGGGTGTCCTTGTAGACCAGGAAGAACTGGCTCCCGCCCGTGCCCGGCTGGCCGGTGTTCGCCATCGCGACCGTGCCCGCCGGGAACGTCACCGATCCCTTCTCGTCCGCCTTGCCCAGCGCGGTCAGGTTCTCGTCGGGGATCGTGTAGCCGGGACCGCCCGTTCCGTCGCCCTTCGGGTCACCGCACTGCAGGACGAAGATGCCCTCCGTGGTCAGGCGGTGACACTTCGTGTCGTCGAAGTACCCCTTGTCCGCGAGGGCCTTGAACGAATTGACGGTGTGCGGGGTCTTCGACGCGTCCATCGCGATCTTGATGTCGCCCTGGCTCGTCCCGAGCGACATCGAGTACTTCGCCTTCTTGTCGATCTTCATCGCGGGCTCGGGAGCCTTGCTCTCGCTCTCCGAGGGCGAGGGCGAGGGCGATGCCGACGGGTCGGCGCTCGCCGCCGCGTCCGCGGAGCTCTTCGAGTCGTCGTCGCCGAGGGACACGTAGGCGCCCGCACCGATGACCGCCACCACGGCCACCGACGAGGCGATGATCACCGTGAGACGCCTGGTCCTCCGGCGCGCTTCCTCCCGGCGCTGCTGCTGCCGCTCGAACTTCTCCCGGGCGAGCTGCCGCCGCCGCTGATCGCTGCTGACCACCGGATGGTCTCCTTGTACGTCGTGTGATCGGACCTGGAATGCCCGTACGGTATATGGGTTAGCTGTGGAATGAGGAGCGCCGGTAGGCTCTGATCTGCCGCATTCCCCTCCGCGGCCCTCCTCGTCGGACGAACACTAAGGACGAACGTGCTGATTGCCGGGTTCCCCGCCGGGGCCTGGGGGACCAATTGCTACCTGGTCGCCCCCGCCGCCGGTGAGGAGTGCGTGATCATCGACCCGGGCCACCAGGCCGCCCAGGGCGTCGAGGAAACGCTGAAGAAGCATCGGCTCAAGCCCGTCGCCGTCGTCCTCACCCACGGCCACATCGACCACGTCGCCTCGGTCGTCCCCGTGTGCGGCGCCCATGACGTCCCCGCCTGGATCCATCCCGAGGACCGCTACATGATGAGCGACCCCGAGAAGGCGCTCGGCCGGTCCATCGGGATGCCGCTCATGGGCGAGCTGACCGTGGGTGAGCCCGACGACGTGCACGAGCTGGACGACGGCGCCGTGCTGAATCTGGCGGGCCTGGAGTTCGGCGTCGCGCACGCGCCCGGCCATACCAAGGGGTCGGTGACGTTCAGGATGCCCGAGGCCGCGGACGTTCCGCAGGTCCTCTTCTCGGGCGACCTGCTCTTCGCCGGCTCCGTCGGACGCACCGACCTGCCCGGCGGCGACCCGTCCGAGCTGCTCGAGTCGCTGGCCCGTGTGTGCCTGCCGCTCGACGACTCGACCGTGGTGCTGTCCGGCCACGGCCCCCAGACGACCATCGGCCGCGAGCGCGCCTCCAATCCGTACATGCACGGCCTGGACGCGCCCCGCCGAGGAATGTGACGAGAGACGGAAACCGTGAGCACCTTCCAGGCCCCCAAGGGCACGTACGACCTGACGCCGCCGGACTCCGCGAAGTACCTCGCGGTGCGCGCGGCGCTCGCCGAGCCCCTGAAGAACTCCGGCTACGGCTACATCGAGACCCCCGGCTTCGAGGACGTCGCCCTGTTCGCCCGGGGCGTCGGCGAGTCCACCGACATCGTCTCCAAGGAGATGTACGCCTTCGAGACCAAGGGCGGTGACAAGCTCGCGCTCCGCCCCGAGGGCACCGCGTCCGTGCTGCGCGCCGCGCTGGAGGCCAACCTCCACAAGGCGGGCAACCTCCCGGTCAAGCTCTGGTACTCCGGCTCCTACTACCGCTACGAGCGCCCGCAGAAGGGCCGTTACCGCCACTTCTCGCAGGTCGGCGCGGAGGCCATCGGTACGGAGGACCCGGCGCTGGACGCCGAGTTGATCATCCTGGCCGACCAGGCGTACCGCTCGCTCGGCCTGAGGCAGTTCCGCATCCTGCTGAACTCGCTGGGCGACAAGGAGTGCCGCCCCGTCTACCGGGAGGCGCTGCAGACGTTCCTGCGCGACCTCGATCTCGACGAGGAGACCCGCCGTCGCATCGAGATCAACCCGCTCCGGGTGCTCGACGACAAGCGCCCCGACGTCCAGAAGCAGCTGACCGGTGCACCGATGCTGCGCGACTTCCTCTGCGACGCCTGCAAGGCGTACCACGAGGAGGTCCGCGACCTGCTGACGGCGGCGGGTGTGGTGTACGAGGACGACGAGAAGCTGGTCCGGGGCCTCGACTACTACACGCGCACGACCTTCGAGTTCGTCCACGACGGCCTGGGCTCCCAGTCCGCCGTGGGCGGCGGCGGACGGTACGACGGCCTGTCCGAGATGATCGGCGGCCCGGCCCTGCCGTCCGTCGGCTGGGCCCTCGGCGTGGACCGCACGGTGCTGGCACTGGAGGCCGAAGGCGTCGAACTCGACATCCCCGCCTCCACCAGTGTCTACGCCGTGCCGCTGGGCGAAGAGGCGCGGCGCGTGCTCTTCGGCTTGGTCACCGAACTGCGCAAGGCGGGCGTCGCCACGGACTTCGCGTTCGGCGGCCGTGGTCTGAAGGGCGCGATGAAGAGCGCCAACCGTTCCGGAGCGCGCTACACGATCGTGGCCGGTGAGCGTGACCTCGCCGACGGCGTGGTCCAGCTCAAGGACATGGGGGCGGGCGAGCAGGAGTCGGTCGCACTCGACGTGCTCGTGGACACACTGCGGGCCAGGCTCGCCTGATCCGCACCCGCTGATCCACTCGGTGCCCGCCCGGTCCGCCCGGGCGGGCACAGGTGCTTCGGGGGACCGCCGGTCACCGCCCGCGGCAGCGCCACGTCAACTCCGAGAGGGCGGATTCATCCTCCGGGCCGGTTTCGATACGGGACCGCCGCGGACGCCCGGCGGCGCCCGGACCGGCACCGGGCACGGGGACGGCGCTCGACGGCCAGGAGCCCCCGCGACGGTGCGGAATCCGTGGGGCGGCGCTCCTGCCGCCCCGCCGGGCCGCGGATCCCGCCGTGCGGGACCATCCCGGCCCGAGCCGTCCTACCGCACACCTTTATGCCGATCGAACGGTCGACCACAACGGCGGTGCGGCACAATGAGCCTGCCCGGCTGGCTACTCAGTGATGGAACGGCGATATGACGATGGCAGCGGTAGATCATCCCTCCTCCCGGCAGGACGAGGACAGCGGCGCGAAGACCTACGGCGGCAGTCGCGCGCTCGCGCTGCTGCTGGTCATCACCGGCTTCGCCGGCCTGCTGGCCGCCTGGGTGATCACGATCGACAAGTTCAAGTTGCTCGAGGACCCGAGCTTCACCCCGGGCTGCAGCCTGAACCCGGTGGTCTCGTGCGGCAACATCATGAAGAGCGAGCAGGCCGCCGTCTTCGGCTTCCCCAACCCGATGCTCGGCATCGCCACCTATTCGGTGGTCATCGGCATCGGCATGGCGCTCCTCGCGGGAGCCCGCTTCCGCGCCTGGTACTGGCTCGGCCTCAACGCGGGAACGCTGTTCGGCGTCGGCTTCTGCACCTGGCTGCAGTACCAGTCGCTCTACAACATCAACGCGCTCTGCCTGTGGTGCAGCCTGGCCTGGGTCGCCACGATCCTGATGTTCTGCTACGTCACCACGCACAACATCAAGCACGGCATCCTGCCCGCCCCCGCCTGGCTCCGTAACGCCCTCACCGAGTTCCACTGGGTGCCGCCGGTGCTCTGGATCGGGATCATCGGCATGCTGATCCTGACCCGCTGGTGGGACTTCTGGACCAGCTGAAGCGGCAGGCGGTCCTGTCGGTGGGGTGACATAGGCTTTCCGACGTGGAGCCCGACCTCTTTACCGCAGCAGCCGAAGACCGCCAGGAGAAGGACCCGTCCAGCAGCCCCCTCGCTGTCCGGATGCGTCCTCGCACGCTGGACGAGGTCGTCGGCCAGCAGCACCTGCTCAAGCCGGGCTCGCCCCTGCGCCGCCTCGTCGGCGAGGGCAGCGGGGGGCCCGCCGGCCCCTCGTCCGTGATCCTCTGGGGCCCGCCCGGCACGGGGAAGACGACCCTGGCGTACGTGGTCAGCAAGGCGACCAACAAGCGCTTCGTCGAGCTCTCCGCGATCACCGCCGGTGTCAAGGAGGTCCGGGCCGTCATCGAGGGCGCGCGCCGCGCCACCGGTGGCTTCGGCAAGGAGACCGTCCTCTTCCTCGACGAGATCCACCGCTTCTCCAAGGCCCAGCAGGACTCGCTGCTCCCCGCCGTGGAGAACCGCTGGGTGACCCTCATCGCGGCCACCACGGAGAATCCCTACTTCTCGATCATCTCCCCGCTGCTGTCGCGCTCCCTGCTCCTCACCCTGGAGCCGCTGACGGACGGGGACCTGCGCGCGCTGCTGCGGCGGGCGCTGACCGACGAGCGGGGACTGGGCGACGCCGTCACCCTGCCCGGGGACGCCGAGGCGCATCTGCTGCGCATCGCCGGCGGGGACGCACGGCGTGCGCTGACCGCGCTGGAGGCGGCGGCGGGGGCGGCTCTCACCACGCACGAGCGGGAGATCACGCTCACGACGCTGGAGGAGACGGTCGACCGGGCCGCCGTGAAGTACGACCGCGACGGCGACCAGCACTACGACGTCGCGAGCGCCCTGATCAAGTCGATCCGCGGCTCCGACGTGGACGCCGCCCTGCACTATCTGGCCCGGATGATCGAGGCGGGGGAGGACCCGCGCTTCATCGCGCGGCGTCTGATGATCTCCGCCAGTGAGGACATCGGACTCGCCGACCCGACGGCGCTGCCCACGGCGGTGGCCGCGGCCCAGGCGGTCGCGATGATCGGCTTCCCGGAGGCCGCGCTCACCCTCAGCCACGCCACCATCGCCCTGGCGCTCGCCCCCAAGTCCAACGCGGCGACGCTGGCGATCTCCGCAGCCCAGGAGGACGTGCGCAGGGGCCTCGCGGGTCCGGTCCCCGCCCATCTGCGCGACGGCCACTACAAGGGCGCGGCCAAGCTGGGCCACGCCCAGGGCTACGTCTACCCGCACGACGTGCCCGGCGGCATCGCCGCCCAGGAGTACGCCCCGGACGCCGTCCGCGGCAGGCGCTACTACGAACCCACGCGCTACGGCGCCGAGGCGCGCTACGCCGACGTGGCGGACCGGGTCCGCGAGCGGCTCGGCCGCAGCGAGCCGGGCGGCCCGGAGTCCGCGTGACCGCCCCGGCTCAGTAGGACGCCGCCTCGAAGAGCGTGTGCATCGCCCGGCGCAGCCCGGTGACGTCGCGTACGGGCTCGGGAAACTCGAACCGGGCGTCGAAGGAGGCGCTCCCGTCATCGACGAACCGCACCCGGAGCCCGAAGCGGTCCAGCGCCACCGGGACGGCGTCCAGCCGGTGCTCCGTACGGCCGCACTCCGCCCGGTCTCCCAGCAGCGAGGACAGGGTGGCCATCTGTTCGCCGTGAACGGCGTGAAGATGCTGGAGCAGCTCCACCTCGTGTGCGACCAGCGGATCGGCGACGGCGTCCCGGAAGGCCTCCGGCTCCACCTCCTCGAACCCCCACAGGTCGTCGACCGACGCCTCGCCCGTCTCCAGCCGCAGCATCATGCGGCCGGGCTGTGCGAGCCCGGGGACGGCGGTGAGCCAGCCGGCGATCCGGGCGCGGCCGCGGATGCGGTGCGGGACGGAGACCGGGGCGACATCCGTGATCTCCAGCACGGCGGTCAGCTCGTCCCCCTGAGCGCGGGTCGCGGCCCGTACGACCGGGGAGTCGACGGGGAATCCGAGGAACAGATCCCCCTCCGGACCGATGCTCCTGCTGACGGGCATCAGCTGGTCCGGGTGGATGACCGACAGCCCCGGTACGAGCAGCACCGCGGAGCAGGTACTCTGTACGAGAGTTCGTGTGCGCTCGGCTGCTGACGGCATCCGAGTGTTTTCAAGCCCGCTGGGACGCGGCTGACCACGATCAGATCGGCCTTCCGTCGTTACGGCACCTTTGTGTGTGCCGTCGCTGTCTGTGCTGTCCGTGACGTGTGTGGTGTTCCCAGGGCGAGACATGCGATCTCCTTGAGTAAGGTAAGCCTAACCTAACCTACAACGGAGGTCTGGAGAACGTGCCTAACCAGTCGCGTCCCAAGGTCAAGAAGTCGCGTGCCCTCGGCATCGCCCTGACGCCGAAGGCTGTCAAGTACTTCGAAGCGCGCCCCTACCCGCCGGGCGAGCACGGCCGTGGCCGCAAGCAGAACTCGGACTACAAGGTCCGTCTGCTCGAGAAGCAGCGTCTCCGCGCGCAGTACGACATCAGCGAGCGCCAGATGGCGCGTGCCTACGACCGCGCCCGCAAGGCCGAGGGCAAGACGGGCGAGGCGCTGGTCGTCGAGCTCGAGCGCCGTCTCGACGCCCTGGTCCTGCGTTCGGGCATCGCCCGCACCATCTACCAGGCCCGCCAGATGGTCGTCCACGGCCACATCGAGGTCAACGGTGGCAAGGTCGACAAGCCGTCCTTCCGCGTGCGCCCCGACGACGTCGTGATGGTCCGCGAGCGCAGCCGCTCCAAGGTCCCCTTCCAGGTGGCCCGCGAGGGTGGTTACGACACCGACGGTGAGACCCCGCGCTACCTCCAGGTGAACCTGAAGGCCCTGGCCTTCCGCCTGGACCGTGACCCGAACCGCAAGGAAATTCCGGTCATCTGCGACGAGCAGCTCGTCGTCGAGTACTACGCCCGCTGATCCAGGCGTAGCTCTCAACCGAGCTCGGGCCCGCCCCTCCCTGTCGTACGGGAGGCGGCGGGCCTTCGCGTGTTCCCGGGGGCCACGACCCCTGGAGCCCCCTCCGTGGGGGCGGTGTCGTCCGTCCCCGAGGAGGGGGCCCCTTCGCGGCCCGCCCCCCTGCCCGGCCCCGCCCGCAGGGCCCGCGCCACCGCGGCGTCGGGGTCCATCCGGCGGCCGGAGCGCCGTTCCGCGTCGTACCGCGCGTCGCCGAGCTCCGCCCTGGCCCGCTCCTCGCACTCGGCCCGGGGTCTGCCGTAGTGCGCCGAGCCGAACAGCGGCAGCCCCACCGAGGGCCAGATCCGGTCCGCCGCACCCTGCAGGGCCGCCGCCTCCGCCGCGTCGCCCTCGGCCACCGTGATCAGGGCCAGCAGCTCCAGTGAGAGGACCGTGCCGAGAAGGTCGTGGAAGGCGTGGGCGATGGACAAGGACTCCCCGAGCATCCTGCGCGCACGCCCGCTCGTCCCGGTCTGCAACGCCGCATAGCCCAGCACGTACAGGGCGTAGGCCAGGGCCCACCGCTCGCCGTGGTCCTCGCAGATCTCGCGGACCTCGTCGCAGATCGACGTGGCTCCGTCCACGTCCCCGCGGAACGCCACGGCCATGCCCAGTTCGACCTGGGCCATCAGCACATTGCTGTTCAGCTCGCCGATCTCCCGATAGCGCGCCAGCGCCTCACGCAGCAGTTCCTCGGCCCTGACCGGGTCGTCCGTGACGATCGAGAGACACCCCGTGCGGTGCACGGCGTAGGCCACCGCCGTCGCGTCCCCCGAGCGTTCGCCCTCCTCGCGGCACTCCTGCAGGGCCGACACCGCGCCGACCGGGTCCCCCTGCAGCACCGCGACGTATCCGAGCACCCACAGGGCCTTGAGCCGCGAGTGGTCGTAGGGGGTCTCCTCCTCCAGGACGTGGTCCAGCCAGTGGCGGCCCTCGGAGAGGCGTCCGCAGCCCACCCAGTAGAACCAGAGGGTGCCCGCCAGGTACTGGGCGAGATGGACCTCCTCCGGGCTCTCCATCGAGCACTCCATCGCCCGCCGGAGGTTGGGGAGTTCGCCGTCGATCCGCGCCGCGGCCTCCGCCTGCCTGGGGCTGAACCAGTCGAGCTCGCACCAGGTCGCCAGCCCCAGGTACCAGTCCCGGTGCCTGCGGCGCAGCCGCTCGGCGTCCCCGGTCGCCCGCAGCCACTCGGCGCCGTACTCCCGCACGGTGTCCAGCAGCCGGTAGCGGCTGCCGACGGCCGAGTCCTCCCGCAGCACCACGGACTGCGCCAGCAGTTCGTCCAGTACGTCCAGCACCGAGTCGGCCGGCAGGCCGGGGCCGCTGCAGATGTACTCCACGGCCTCCAGGTCGAACTCTCCCGCGAACACCGAGAGCCGTGCCCACAGCAGCCGCTGCTCGGGGGCGCACAGCTCATGGCTCCAGCCGATCGCCGTACGCAGGGTCTGGTGGCGGGGGAGCGCACTCGGACTGCCGCCCGTCAACAGCCGGAAGCGGTCGTCGAGCCGGTGCAGCACCTGCTCCATCGTCAGGGCCCTGAGCCGCCCGGCGGCGAGCTCCAGGGCCAGTGGAATGCCGTCGAGCCGGCGACAGAGCTCCCGCGCGGTCTCCCGCCCGGCCTCCGTCAGCCGGAACCCGGACTGCACCGCGGCGGCGCGCCGGGTGAAGAGCTCCAGGGCGTCCTCGTCCGTCATCGGTGCCAGCGGGAAGGTGAGTTCGCCGTCCACCCGCAGCGGACGGCGCCCGGCCGCGAGTACCTGGAGGCCCGGGGCCCGGCGCAGCAGCTCCCGCACGAGCCCCGCACACGCGTCGGCGAGCTGCTCGAAACCGTCGATCACGAGCAGGAGCCGGCGCTCCGCGCAGTGCTCGACCAGGACGGCGCGCGGCGGTCTGCCGGTGTGGTCGGTGAGCCCCAGCGCGTCGACGATCGCGTGTTCGAGCAGCTCCGGGTCGTGGACGACCGAGAGCTCGGCGAGCCAGACGCCGTCGCAGTACCGTTTCTCCATCAGGGCGGCGACCCGGGTCGCGAAGCGGGTCTTGCCGACCCCCGCGACGCCCGCCACGGTGACGAGCCTGGACTTGCCCAGGAGCGACCGGAATGCGGCCAGTTCCTCGTCGCGTCCCACGAAGTCGTTCAGCTCTGCCGGGAGATTTCCGCGCACGGTGACGGGCTCCGGGTCGCGGGGGGTGGGGGAGGGGCGCTGAGGGCGTCGCATGAAACACGCAGAGTACTGGCACGTAAGCTCTCCGTACAATCTCCCCGCGTCAAGGGTCCCTGCCGCACGCCCCGTAATGCGGTACGGCGCCCGACGCCCGGCGCGATAGGCTCGGGACGACGATCGGCAGTGGTGGCAGGACGCGCCGGCCGAGCGGCGACAGGCAGAATCCGGCCGGGGTGATCCCGGCCGACGAGGCGACGAGCAGAGAGCGGTGCACTGTGTCCGGTGGAGAGGTGGCCGGCATCCTGGTGGCTGTCTTCTGGGCGATCCTGGTCTCCTTCCTCGCCGTTGTACTGGTGAGGCTGGCCCAGACGCTGAAGGCGACCACCGCGCTGGTGGCGGACGTGACGGAGCAGGCGGTCCCGCTGCTCGCCGACGCATCGGCCACGCTGCGCTCCGCGCAGACCCAGCTCGACAAGGTCGACGCGATCGCCAGCGACGTCCAGGAGGTCACGTCCAACGCCTCCGCGCTCTCGACCACCGTCGCCTCGACGTTCGGCGGACCGCTCGTGAAGGTCGCCGCGTTCGGCTACGGGGTGCGGCAGGCGATCGGCCGCCGCACCGCCGCGGAGCCGGAACCGGCCCGCCGGGCCTCCCGTCGCACCGTGATCGTCGGCCGTACCGTGCCGTCCGCCCGTGACAGGAAGCGGAACGGCCGAAGCTCCCGCGGACAGAAGGACTGATCCAGCGATGTTCCGCCGTACCTTCTGGTTCACCGCCGGCGCAGCCGCCGGCGTCTGGGCCACCACCAAGGTCAACCGCAAGATCCGGCAGCTGACCCCCGAGAGCCTCGCGGCGCAGGCCGCGAACAAGGCGGTCGAAGCAGGTCACAAGCTGAAGGACTTCGCCCTCGACGTCCGTGAGGGCATGGTCAGGCGCGAGGCCGAACTGGGCGGAGCACTCGGCATCGAGGCACCGGCCGACCCCGAACTCGTCGCCCACCGCACACTTCCCTACAACTCGAACAACCGGAATGAGGACCACTAATGGAGTCGGCTGAAATTCGCCGCCGCTGGCTGAGCTTCTTCGAGGAGCGCGGTCACACCGTCGTGCCTTCGGCGTCGCTCATCGCGGACGACCCGACTCTGCTGCTGGTCCCCGCGGGCATGGTTCCCTTCAAGCCCTACTTCCTCGGCGAGGTCAAGCCGCCCGCCCCGCGCGTCACCAGCGTGCAGAAGTGCGTGCGCACGCCGGACATCGAAGAGGTCGGCAAGACCACCCGCCACGGCACGTTCTTCCAGATGTGCGGCAATTTCTCCTTCGGCGACTACTTCAAGGAAGGGGCCATCGAGTTCGCCTGGGCCGCGCTCACGAACTCCGTGGCGGACGGCGGCTTCGGCCTCGACCCCGAGCGCCTGTGGATCACCGTCTACCTGGACGACGACGAGGCCGAGCAGATCTGGCGCGACAAGATCGGCGTGCCGGCCGAGCGCATCCAGCGTCTGGGCAAGAAGGACAACTTCTGGTCGATGGGCGTGCCCGGACCCTGCGGCCCGTGCTCCGAGATCAACTACGACCGCGGCCCCGAGTTCGGCGTCGAGGGCGGCCCCGCCGTCAACGACGAGCGTTACGTGGAGATCTGGAACCTGGTCTTCATGCAGTACGAGCGCGGCGCCGGCGACGGCAAGGAGGACTTCCCGATCCTCGGGGACCTGCCGTCGCAGAACATCGACACCGGTCTCGGCCTCGAACGCCTCGCCATGATCCTGCAGGGCGTGCAGAACATGTACGAGACCGACACCCTGCGCGTCGTCATGGACAAGGCCACCGAGCTCACGGGCGTCCGCTACGGCGCAGAGCAGGGCTCGGACGTCTCCCTGCGCGTCGTCGCCGACCACATCCGTACGTCCGTGATGCTCATCGGCGACGGCGTCTCCCCCGGCAACGAGGGCCGCGGCTACGTCCTGCGCCGGATCATGCGCCGTGCCATCCGCAACATGCGGCTCATGGGCGCCACCGGACCGGTCGTCCGTGAGCTGGTCGACGTCGTCGTCGACACCATGGGGCAGCAGTACCCGGAGCTGATCACCGACCGCAAGCGCATCGAGACGGTCGCCCTCGCCGAGGAGGCCGCCTTCCTCAAGGCCCTCAAGGGCGGCACGAACATCCTCGAGACCGCCGTCACCGAGACCAAGGCCGCCGGCGGCAGGGTCCTGGCCGGCGACAAGGCGTTCCTGCTCCACGACACCTGGGGCTTCCCGATCGACCTCACGCTGGAGATGGCCGCCGAACAGGGCCTCTCCGTCGACGAGGACGGCTTCCGGCGCCTGATGCAGGAGCAGCGGGACAAGGCCAAGGCCGACGCGAAGGCCAAGAAGACCGGTCACGCCGACCTGTCCGCCTACCGCGAGGTCGCCGACAACTCCGGCGTCACCGAGTTCACCGGCTACACCTCCAACGAGGGGGAGTCGAAGATCGTCGGCCTGCTCGTCGACGGTGTGCCCTCGCCCGCCGCCTCCGAGGGCGACGAGGTCGAGGTCGTCCTCGACCGCACCCCCTTCTACGCCGAGGGCGGCGGCCAGCTCGCCGACCAGGGCCGGATCAAGCTCGACACCGGCGCCGTCATCACGGTCCGCGACGTGCAGCAGCCCGTCCCCGGTGTCTCCGTCCACAAGGGCTCGGTCCAGGTCGGTGAGGTGACGGTCGGCGCCTCCGCCTACGCCGCCATCGACAACACCCGCCGTCGTGCCATCGCCCGTGCGCACAGCGCCACGCACCTCACGCACCAGGCGCTGCGCGACGCACTCGGCCCGACGGCCGCCCAGGCGGGTTCGGAGAACTCGCCCGGCCGTTTCCGCTTCGACTTCGGCTCGCCCGCCGCCGTACCCGGCACGGTCCTCACCGACGTCGAGCAGAAGATCAACGAGGTTCTCGCCCGGGAACTCGACGTCCAGGCCGAGGTCATGTCCATCGACGACGCCAAGAAGCAAGGCGCCATCGCGGAGTTCGGCGAGAAGTACGGCGAGCGGGTCCGTGTCGTCACCATCGGCGACTTCTCCAAGGAGCTCTGCGGCGGTACGCACGTCGGCAACACGGCCCAGCTGGGCCTGGTGAAGCTGCTCGGCGAGTCGTCCATCGGTTCCGGGGTCCGCCGTATCGAGGCCCTGGTCGGTGTGGACGCGTACAACTTCCTCGCCAAGGAGCACACGGTCGTCGCCCAACTGCAGGAGCTGCTCAAGGGCCGCCCCGAGGAGCTCCCCGAGAAGATCTCCGGCATGCTCGGCAAGCTGAAGGACGCCGAGAAGGAGATCGAGAAGTTCCGTGCGGAGAAGGTGCTCGCCGCCGCCGCCGGGCTTGTGGAGTCGGCCAAGGACGTGCGCGGGGTCGCCCTCGTCACCGGACAGGTGCCGGACGGAACCTCGGCCGACGACCTGCGCAAGCTGGTGCTCGACGTGCGTGGACGCATCCAGGGCGGCCGGCCGGCCGTCGTGGCCCTGTTCACCACGGCCAACGGACGCCCGCTGACGGTCATCGCCACCAACGAGGCGGCCCGCGAGCGTGGCCTCAAGGCCGGTGAACTGGTCCGTACCGCCGCCAAGACCCTCGGTGGCGGAGGCGGCGGCAAGCCCGACGTCGCCCAGGGCGGCGGCCAGAACCCGGACGCCATCGGTGACGCCGTCGCCGCTGTCGAACGCCTCGTCACCGAGACGGCGTGACGCCGGACATGTCGCAGATGCGCCGTGGACGCCGACTCGCGATCGATGTCGGTGACGCCCGTATCGGGGTCGCCTCGTGCGACCCCGACGGGATCCTCGCCACGCCGGTGGAGACCGTGCCGGGACGTGATGTCCCGGCCGCCCACCGGCGGCTCGGCCAGATCGTCGAGGAGTACGAGCCGATCGAGGTCATCGTGGGCCTGCCCCGCTCGCTCGGCGGCGGCGAGGGCCCGGCGGCCGCGAAGGTCCGTGCGTTCGCCCAGGTGTTCGCCCGTTCGATCGCGCCGGTTCCCGTGCGTCTCCTGGACGAGAGGATGACCACAGTGACCGCCACTCAGGGGCTGCGCGCTTCGGGCGTGAAGTCCAAGAAGGGCCGGTCTGTCATCGACCAGGCTGCCGCTGTGGTGATCCTTCAGAACGCTCTGGAGTCCGAACGGGCGTCAGGCGCTGCGCCGGGTGAGGGCGTCGAAGTGGTTGTCTGATCGCGATACGGTAACGTTCCGCGCGATGCGCCGGTGTTCGAACAGACACCGCACAGCAAAGCGAAGAGGCGGAGCGTCGTCTCGCGGCTCAAGGGGATCGATGACTGAGTATGGCCGGGGCTCCGGCTCCGAACCGTGGCATCCCGAGGACCCCCTGTACGGGGACCAGGGATGGGGAGGCCAGCAGGCCGCCCACGGCCAGGACCAGGGCCAGTACGACGGCCGGCAGCAGCAGCCCTACGCCCAGGACCCGTACGCCCAGCAGCACCAGCAGGACCCGTACGCCCAGCAGGGCTACCAGCAGGACCCGTACCAGCAGCAGCACCAGCAGGACCCGTACGCCCAGCAGGGCTACCAGCAGGCCCCGTACCAGCAGCAGCGTCGGCAGGACCCGTACCAGCAGCAGCATCCGCAGGACCCCTACCAGCAGGCGCCGCACGGCGCGCCGCAGGATCCGTACGCCCAGCAGCCGCAGCAGCCGCAGCAACCGCACCCCGACAACGGCGGCTGGGACACCGGCCAGCAGGCGGCGATGCCGTACGGCGCCCAGCAGCAGCCCTCGTACGGCAACGACGCCGGCGGCTACGGGGAGCAGGCCGACCCCTACGGCACACCCGAGGCCTACCCCCCTCCGCAGCCCCCGAGCCACCGTGAGCAGGCGCCCCAGCAGCCCCAGCAGCAGTCCGAGCAGCCCCAGCAGGGCCAGGACTGGGATCCGGACGCGCCGCAGGAGGAGACGCATCCCTTCTTCACGGGCGCGGACGAGCCGGCGGACGACCGGGGCTCCCGCTCGCGTTCCCGATCCCGTGAGGACGACGCGTACGAGGACGACCCGCGTGAGTCCGGCCGGGACGGTGGAGAACGCCGCGGCAAGGGCAAGAGGAAGAGCCGAAACGGCTGCGCCTGCCTCGGTGTGGCCGCGGTCCTCGTCGGGGGCCTGGGCGGAGTGACCTACTTCGGCTACTCCTACTACCAGAACCAGTTCGGCGAAGCCCCGGACTACACGGGCAGCGGCACGGGCTCGGTCGAGGTGGAGATCCCCGAGGGTGCGTACGGGAACGAGATCGCGAGCATTCTGAAGAAGGCCGGCGTCGTGAAGTCGTCCGACGCCTTCATTTCCGCTCAGAAAGGGAATCCCAAGGGGGAGTCTCTCCAGGCGGGTGTCTATCTCCTGAAGAAGGAGATGTCGGCTGACAGTGCTGTGACGCTGATGCTCGATCCGAAGAGCCAGAACGCGTTGATCATTCCCGAGGGGCGCACCAACCGGGAAATCTACGCGCTGATCGACAAACGAATCGGCGCCAAGGACGGTTCCACGGCGAAAGTGGCGAAGGCTGAGGCCAAAAACTTCGACCTGCCGGACTGGGCAGAAGGTGGTCCCGATATCAAGGACCCGTTGGAGGGCTTTCTCTATCCGGCGGCCTATCCGGTCAGCAAGGGGGCGAAGCCGGAGGACGTACTCAAGAAGATGGTCGCCCGGGCCAACAAGGAGTACGGCGATGTGGATCTGGAGGCGACCGCCAAGAAGCTCGGACTCGACGGCCCCTGGCAACTGGTCACTGTCGCGAGCCTGGTTCAGGCCGAAGGCAAGTACAAGCATGACTTCGACAAGGTCGCGAGGGTCGTGTACAACCGCCTCAAACCTGACAACACGCAGACGTATGGGCTACTTGATTTTGACTCGACGGTCAATTACATGAGGAAGGAAAGTACGCTCGATATCGGTGCGGTGGACGACATCCGGAAGATCGATGATCCGTACAACACCTACCACATCAAGGGGCTCCCGGCGGGACCCATCAATAACCCTGGAGCTGTAGCGCTGAATTCAGCGGCGAATCCGGCTTCCGGTCCCTGGTACTACTTCGTGTCTGTCACCGAGGACAAGACGGTTTTTGCGGTGACCAACGAGGAGCACGAGCGCAACCGCAAGAAGTACGAAGACCAGAAGGCGGGCCAGTGAGCACGCTGAGGCGGGCCGCCGTCCTCGGCTCACCCATCGCCCACTCCCTCTCCCCGGCCCTGCACCGCGCCGCATACGCGGATCTCGGCCTGGAGGACTGGTCGTACGACCGCTTCGAGGTCGACGAGGCGGCGCTGCCCGGCTTCGTCCAGGGGCTGGACTCCTCCTGGGCGGGACTCTCCCTGACCATGCCGCTCAAGCGGGCGATCATCCCGCTGCTCGACGGGATCAGTGACACGGCGGCCTCCGTCGAGGCCGTCAACACCGTCGTCCTCACCGAGGACGGCCGCCGCCTCGGTGACAACACGGACATCCCGGGGATCGTCGCGGCTCTGCGTGAACGCGGAGTCGAGAAGATCGAATCCGCCGCCGTCCTCGGAGCCGGAGCCACCGCTTCCTCCGCGCTTGCCGCCCTCGCCGAGATCTGCACCGGGCCGGTCACGGCCTACGTGCGCAGCGCGGCACGGGCCGACGAGATGCGCGACTGGGGCGGACGCCTCGGCGTCGACGTCAGGATCGCGGACTGGGCCGAGGCGGATGCCGCCCTGCACGCCCCCCTCGTGATCGCCACCACCCCGGCCGGCGCCACGGATGCCCTGGCGGACGCCGTTCCCGCGGTGCCCGGCACCCTGTTCGACGTCCTGTACGAGCCCTGGCCGACCGCATTGGCCGCTCGCTGGGCTGAAGCCGGAGCGGGTGTGGTGGGAGGCCTCGACCTCCTCGTGCACCAGGCCGTTCTCCAGGTGGAACAGATGACCGGTCAGGATGCACCGCTCGCCGTCATGCGCGCCGCGGGTGAGGCCGCGCTGGGCGGGCGTACCCCGGGCGTCTCCGGCTGAGGCGGGAGGGCGGGACGTGGGGTCGTCCCACCCTCGGGCCTGCCTTCCGGACGGTCAGGCCGCCTCGGAGACCCAGCAGGTCCTGTAGGTCACGATCTCGCTGCCCTCCTTGTTGGCGATCTGGATGCCGATGCCGTACAGACCGGCGTCGCTCTGGGCACTGGTGTACCAGGCGCGGCCACCGGGGGCCCCGCCGTCGTAGGAGTGCCAGCCCCAGTACTTGATGCCGCCGCCGTAGTTGCGGGAGACGAAGCGGACCTCGGGGTGGTGCCCGTCCGACGAGATGTCCAATGCGGTGAGCTCCAGGTCGATGGAGGTGATGGTGCCCTTGCTCCACCAGCGGTACCCCAGCTCACCCTGGGCGCCGCCCGAGGTGCACGTCATGTAGCGCCAGTCGGAGTTGCCCTCCCCGGCGTATGCGGTGCCACCGAGGGTGGCGGTGAGTGCCAGTGCGGCGCCCAGGGTGAGCGAGATCAGGGATTTACGCATGATGTTCATCCTTGTGGATTATTTGTGTGAAGATATTGCGCCACGATTGTCGCCACCCCCCGATAGGTCGTCAAATGTAATTCAATTCGTCTATTCATATGGCATATATGGCGCGTGAATGTATGAATGTGATGACTTTTCCGGTTGGTCGGGTCCGGTGTTCGCCCGACAGTGCCGTCCGTCTGATGGACCGGCGGCGGGTCCGCCCTCCCGATCGTGGGAGGATCAGGGGCGGCGGGCCAGGGCCGCGCACCCGGTCGCGCCGTTGCAGTTACAGGCGCGAGCATGAGGAGCACCGTTGAGCAGGTTGCGCTGGCTGACCGCCGGAGAGTCGCACGGCCCCGCACTGGTGGCGACGCTGGAGGGTCTTCCCGCCGGTATCCCCGTCACCACGGAGATGGTGGCGGACGCGCTCGCCAGGCGACGGCTCGGTTACGGGCGTGGCGCCCGGATGAAGTTCGAGAAGGACGAGGTCACCTTCCTCGGCGGTGTCCGGCACGGCCTGACCATGGGCTCGCCCGTCGCCGTGATGGTCGGAAACACCGAGTGGCCCAAGTGGGAGCAGGTCATGTCGGCCGACCCGGTCGACCCCGAGGTGCTGGCCTCCCAGGCCCGTAACGCCCCGCTCACCCGCCCCCGGCCCGGCCACGCCGACCTCGCCGGGATGCAGAAGTACGGCTTCGACGAGGCCCGCCCGGTCCTGGAGCGCGCCAGCGCCCGGGAGACCGCGGCCCGTGTCGCCCTCGGAGCCGTCGCCCGCTCCTACCTCAAGGAGACCGCGGGTATCGAGATCGTCTCCCACGTCGTCGAGCTGGCCGCGGCCAAGGCGCCCTACGGCGTCTACCCCAAGCCCTCCGACGTCGAGCGGCTCGACGCCGACCCCGTGCGCTGCCTCGACGCCGAGGCGTCGAAGGCGATGGTCGAGGAGATCGACCAGGCCCACAAGGACGGCGACACCCTCGGCGGAGTCGTCGAGGTGCTCGCCTACGGCGTCCCCGTCGGCCTCGGCTCGCACGTCCACTGGGACCGCAAGCTGGACGCCCGGCTGGCGGGTGCGCTCATGGGCATCCAGGCCATCAAGGGCGTCGAGGTCGGCGACGGCTTCGACCTCGCCCGGGTACCCGGGTCCCAGGCACACGACGAGATCGTGGCCACCGAGAACGGCATCAAGCGCACCTCCGGCCGCGCCGGCGGCACCGAGGGCGGCCTGTCCACCGGTGAGCTGCTGCGCGTGCGCGCCGCGATGAAGCCCATCGCCACCGTGCCCCGCGCGCTCGCCACCATCGACGTGGTGACCGGCGAGGCCACCAAGGCCCACCACCAGCGGTCCGACGTCTGTGCCGTCCCGGCCGCCGGGATCGTCGCCGAGGCGATGGTGGCCCTGGTGCTGGCCGACGCGGTCGCGGAGAAGTTCGGCGGCGACAGCGTCGCCGAGACCCACCGCAACGTGCAGTCGTACCTCTCCCACCTCCAGATCCGGTGAACGGCCCGCTGATCGTCCTGGTCGGTCCCATGGGGGTCGGCAAGTCCACGGTGGGAGAGCTGCTCGCCGAACGCCTCGGCACCACCTACCGGGACACCGACGCGGACGTCGTCGCCACCGCCGGAAAGTCGATCCCGGAGATCTTCTTCGACGAGGGCGAGGAGCACTTCCGGGCCCTGGAGCGCGAAGCCGTGCGGGAGGCCGTCGCGGGACACCCGGGCGTGCTCGCCCTCGGCGGCGGTTCCGTCCTCGACGCCGCGACCCGCGCGCTGCTCGCCGGCCACCGGGTCGTCTACCTCTCGATGGACGTGGACGAGGCGGTCAAGCGGGTCGGGCTGAACACGGCCCGCCCCCTGCTCGCCGTCAACCCGCGCAGGCAGTGGCGCGAGCTGATGGACGCCAGGCGCCATCTGTACGAGGAAGTGGCGGGTGCGACCGTCGCGACCGACGAACGCACCCCCGAAGAGGTCGTCCAGGCGGTCCTCGACGCAACGGAACTGCCGGAGCGCACGGCCGGGGCCGTGCCGTCCGGCCAGGAGAACACACGCATGAGCGAGCAGGGCACCACGCGCATCCAGATCGCCGGCACGGCGGGCACCGACGCCTACGAGGTGCTCGTCGGCCGCCAGCTCCTCGGCGAGCTGGCGAACCTCATCGGCGACCGCGCGAAGCGGGTGGCCGTCCTCCACCCCGAGGCGCTCGCCGAGACCGGTGAGGCGGTCCGCGAGGACCTCGCGGCCCAGGGCTACGAGGCCATCGCCATCCAGCTGCCGAACGCCGAGGAGGCCAAGACCGTCGAGGTCGCCGCCTACTGCTGGAAGGCGCTCGGCCAGACCGGCTTCACCCGCACCGACGTCATCGTCGGCGTCGGCGGCGGCGCCACCACCGACGTCGCCGGATTCGTCGCCGCTTCCTGGCTGCGCGGGGTCCGCTGGATCGCCGTGCCGACGACCGTGCTCGCCATGGTCGACGCGGCGGTCGGCGGGAAGACCGGCATCAACACCGCCGAGGGCAAGAACCTCGTCGGCGTCTTCCACCCGCCGGCCGGGGTCCTCTGCGACCTCGCCGCGCTGGACTCGCTGCCGGTGAACGACTACGTCTCCGGGATGGCCGAGATCATCAAGGCCGGCTTCATCGCCGACCCGGTCATCCTCGACCTCGTCGAGGCCGATCCGCAGGGCGCCCGTACGCCCGCCGGACCGCACACCGCGGAGCTCATCGTGCGCTCCATCCGGGTCAAGGCGGAGGTCGTCTCCAGCGACCTCAAGGAGTCCGGCCTGAGGGAGATCCTCAACTACGGCCACACCCTGGCCCACGCCATCGAGAAGAACGAGCGCTACAAGTGGCGCCACGGCGCGGCCGTCTCGGTCGGCATGGTCTTCGCGGCGGAGCTCGGCCGGCTCGCCGGGCGCCTCGACGACGCCACCGCGGACCGGCACCGCGCCGTCCTGGAGTCCGTCGGGCTGCCGCTCACCTACCGCGGTGACCAGTGGCCCAAGCTCCTGGAGAACATGAAGGTCGACAAGAAGTCCCGCGGTGATCTGCTGCGCTTCATCGTCCTGGACGGCATCGGGAAGCCCACCGTGCTGGAGGGGCCCGACCCGGCCGTCCTGCTCGCCGCCTACGGGGAGGTCTCCGCGTGACGACCCGCCGGGTCCTCGTGCTCAACGGCCCGAACCTGGGCCGCCTCGGCTCCCGCGAGCCCGACGTGTACGGGGCGACGTCCTACGCCGGCCTCGTCGACACCTGCCAGGCCGTCGGCAAGGAGCTCGGCTTCGACGTCGACGTCCGGGAGACCAACGACGAGGGCGAGCTCATCCGCTGGCTCCACGAGGCGGCGGACGGCTCGATTCCGGTCGTCATCAACCCGGGCGCCTTCACGCACTATTCGTACGGGATCCGCGACGCCGCAGCCCAGCGCACCGCCCCGCTGATCGAGGTTCACATCTCGAATCCGTACGCACGTGAGGAATTCCGCCACACCTCGGTGATCGCCCCGGTGGCCACCGGCACCGTGGCAGGATTCGGGATCGGCTCCTACCGGCTCGCCCTGCGAGCCCTCGCCGACGAACTGACGGGCTGACACCGGGCACTCCGTGCCTTCCCCGCCCGTTCACCGCAGGGCGGCCGGGGAGGGTACGGTTGCCGTTCGACCAGCGCCAGTTGCCTGTACGAGACGGAGTGGCACCGGATGCAGCACGCAGTGGGGGCCCCGCTGCCTCCGCCCCAAGGACCCGGGAACGGGCCGTGGACGCACCAGGCACAGCACTCGGGCCACCCCGGCCAGGCGGGGCCGCCGCCCCCCTCCGTGGCGCCCGTACCGCAGCCTCAGGCGCCCCCGCGCGTCCCGATGCCGCCCTCCCCCGAGAACACCGGCCACGTCCAGCTGCCGCCCGGGGGACCCGTCCCGCTGCCCGCGCCGCCCGCTGAGCCGGGAACCGGCGCGGCCACCCTGGCCGTGCTCCTCATCGGCCCCGCCGGCGCCGGCAAGACCACGGTCGCCAAGCTCTGGGCCGGCCGACGCCGGGTGCCCACCGCGCACGTGTCCCTGGACGACGTCCGCGAATGGGTCTGCTCCGGATTCGCCGACCCCCAGGCCGGATGGAACGACCATTCCGAGGCCCAGTACCGCCTCGCCCGGCGCACCTGCGGCTTCGCCGCCCGTAATTTCCTGGCCAACGGCATCTCCTGCATCCTCGACGACGCGGTCTTCCCCGACCGGCCCGTCGTCGGCCTCGGAGGCTGGAAGCGCCATGTCGGCCCCGGTCTGCTGCCCGTCGTCCTCCTGCCCGGTCTCGAGGTGGTCCTGGAGCGCAACGCGGCCCGCAGCGGGAACCGCAGGCTCTCCGACGAGGAAGTCGCCCGGATCCACGGCCGCATGGCCGGCTGGTACGGCTCGGGCCTGCCGATCATCGACAACTCCACCTACGACGTCGAGACGACCGCGCGGGTCCTCGACGACGTCCTGGCACGCTCCATAGCCAGCCCGCCCGTCTGGTAGCGCCGGTGCGGTTCCCGGTCGGGTGCGCTGACCGGGCGGGGCTCCGCCCGCGCTCGTAGGCTCGCAGACATGTCAGAGGTGTACGCCGTCCGACGCGGGCTGCTGCGTGACCGGTATGCCGCCGCCGGATCCGCGGCCGCACTGGTCTCCCGCCCCGCCAACGTCCGCTATCTCGCGGGCGGGGCCCCGCCCGGCGCCGTGCTGTTGCTCGGCCCCGGCGAGGACGTCCTGCTCTGTCCCCACGCGCCGACCGGGGACCCCGCCCACGGGCGTCCCGACGAGCAGCTGCGGCTGACCGTCCTGCCCGAGGCCGACGGCGACCCGGTCGTCGCGGCGGCGGATCTCGCCGAGGGTCTGCACGCCGACTCCCTGGCGGTCGAGGAGCACGACCTGACGGTCGCCCGACACCGCGCCATGCGTTCCGTCGCCCCACGTCTGCGCCTCGGTGACCTCGGAAGCACGGTGGAGCAGCTGCGCCTGGTGAAGGACGAGGAGGAGATCGCCTGCCTGCGGATCGCGGCGGAGATCACCGACCAGGCCCTCGGCGAACTCCTCGAATCCATCCTGGTGGGCCGCACCGAACGCCACCTCGCCCTGGAGCTGGAGCGCAGGCTGGTGGACCACGGCGCGGACGGCCCGGCCTTCGACACCTCGGTGGGGACGGGCCCCCACTCGGGGCTGGGCCGCCACCGGCCCACCGATCGCAGGGTCGAGGAAGGCGATTTCCTCTCTGTCTGCCTCGGTGCGAACTACCGCGGATACCGCTGCGAGATCGGCCGGACGTTCGTCATCGGGACCAGTCCGGCGGACTGGCAGATCGAGCTCTACGATCTCGTTTTCGCCGCTCAGCGGGGTGCGCGGGAGGCACTCCTGCCCGGAGCCGCCTACCGCGACGTGGACCGCGCGGCCCGCCATCTCCTGGACTCCGCGGGCTACGCGGACGGCCTCCAGCCGAGCACCGGGCACGGGGTCGGACTGGAAATCGACGAGGACCCGCAGTTGGCACCGGCAGCCATGGGTAAACTGGACGCTTGTGTGCCGGTCACCGTCGAACCGGGGGTCCACCTCCCGGGCCGGGGCGGTGTCCGGATCGATGACACGCTCGTCGTGCGCCCCGAGGCGGACGGCGGACCCGAGCTACTCACCATTACGACCAAGGAGCTGCTCGCGCTCTAGCGCGCGTTCGTTGGTTGTCCACCAGCTTTCAGTCCAGGAGATTCCGCAACCGTGGCTTCCACGAACGACCTCAAGAACGGCCTGGTGCTCAAGCTCGACGGAGGCCAGCTCTGGTCCGTCGTCGAGTTCCAGCACGTCAAGCCCGGCAAGGGCCCGGCCTTCGTGCGTACCAAGCTCAAGAACGTGCTCTCCGGCAAGGTCGTCGACAAGACGTTCAACGCCGGCGTGAAGGTCGAAACGGCCACCATCGACCGCCGTGACATGCAGTTCTCGTACATGGACGGCGAGTACTTCGTCTTCATGGACATGGACACGTACGACCAGCTCATGGTCGACCGCAAGGCAGTCGGCAACGCCGCCAACTTCCTGATCGAGGGCTTCACCGCCTCGGTCGCGCAGCACGAGGGCGAGGTGCTCTACGTCGAGCTGCCCGCCGCGGTCGAGCTGAACATCCAGCACACCGACCCGGGTGTCCAGGGCGACCGCTCCACCGGTGGCACCAAGCCCGCCACCCTGGAGACCGGTTACGAGATCGGTGTCCCGCTCTTCATCACCACCGGCGAGAAGATCAAGGTCGACACCCGTACGGGCGACTACCTCGGCCGGGTGAACAGCTAACCGTGGCTGCCCGGAACAAGGCCCGCAAGCGCGCCTTCCAGATCCTTTTCGAGGCCGACCAGCGCGGCGAGTCCGTGCAGACGGTCCTCGCGGACTGGGTACGGCTCTCGCGGACCGACGACCGTCAGCCGCCGGTCGGTGAATTCACGATGGAGCTGGTCGAGGGGTACGCGCAGTACGCGGACCGCATCGACGACCTCATCGTCACCTACGCCGTGGACTGGGAGATCGACCGCATGCCGGTCGTCGACCGGAGCATCCTGCGGCTCGGTGCGTACGAGCTGATCTGGATGGACTCGACCCCGGACGCCGTCGTGATCGACGAGGCGGTGCAGCTCGCCAAGGAGTTCTCCACGGACGACTCCCCGACCTTCGTGAACGGCCTGCTGGCCCGGTTCAAGGACCTCAAGCCGAATCTCCGCCGGGAGCAGTAGCCCCGGGCGGTTTCGAGCCGAACGAAGGGCCCACGGTCGATGCGACCGTGGGCCCTTCGGCGTACCCGGAGGCCGGGAGGAGACGAAAACGCCGGGTCGGCGGGGCCCTTCAGGGCCCCGCCGACCCGGCGGTACGTTTCTTCGCGGGGCCTTTCAGCCCTCGTCGTGCGCCACCGCGCGCCGCGCGTCGGCGTCCAGCACGCCCCAGCTGATGAGCTGCTCCGTGAGCACGGACGGCGACTGGTCGTAGATCACGGCCAGCGTCCGCAGGTCGTCCTGGCGGATGGAGAGCACCTTGCCGTTGTAGTCGCCGCGCTGGCTCTGGATCGTCGCCGCGTAACGCTGCAGCGGTCCGGCCTTCTCCGGCGGCACATGGGCGAGGCGCTCGAGGTCGAGGACCAGCTTCGGCGGCGGCTCGGCGGCACCGCCGGGGGTCGTGCCCGGCAGGAGCTCCTGCACCGGGACGCCGTAGAAGTCGGCCAGCTCGGCAAGGCGCTGCACGGTCACGGCGCGGTCGCCGCGCTCGTAGGAACCGACCACGACGGCCTTCCAGCGGCCCTGCGACTTCTCCTCCACGCCGTGGAGGGAGAGGCCCTGCTGGGTGCGGATGGCGCGGAGCTTGGCCCCGAGCTGCTTTGCGTATTCGCTGGACATAAGGCTCCCCGGACGCTGGAACATTGCGGCTGGGCCGCGTGGCTGGTAACTCACTGTGAGGTTACGCAGCGTTACTTGGCTGCGTCAAGCCGAAAGGTCCGGGCTGCCACCTCCTGGGGGCGGGGCCAGGGTCTCGCACAAGCCCTGGTAACGTGGATGACGCAATTTCGACGTCCTTTAACGTCCGTCCAGTGAGGCGGAGAAGGAGGTCCGTTTCTTATGGACGCACAGCATGACCACACCGGCAATGCGGCACGCCCCGTTCTCGAGGCTCCCGACATCGCCCGGGCACTGACCCGGATCGCCCACGAGATCGTCGAACGCGCCAAGGGCGCCGACGACGTGGTGCTCCTCGGCATCCCCACGCGAGGGGTCTTCCTCGCCGACAGGCTCGCCGGAAAACTCGAAGAGATCACCGGCCGGAAGACGCCGGTCGGGTCACTCGACATCACGATGTACCGCGACGACCTCCGGATGCACCCGGCGCGCGCCCTGGCACGCACCGAGATCCCCGGTGAGGGCATCGAGGACCGCCTCGTCGTGCTCGTCGACGACGTGCTCTTCTCCGGCCGCACGATCCGGGCCGCACTCGACGCGCTCGGCGACATCGGCCGGCCCCGTGCCGTACAGCTCGCGGTCCTCGTCGACCGGGGCCACCGCGAACTCCCGATCCGCGCCGACTACGTCGGCAAGAACCTCCCCACGTCGCTGCGGGAGACGGTCAGGGTCCAGCTCGCCGAGGAGGACGGCCGCGACGCCGTGCTGCTCGGCGTCAAGCAGACCGTCCCGGCAGGCGAGCAGTAGCAGAGTCCCCTCCCGTGCGTCCCACCGGCGGCCGCACGGCTGCTCCGGCACGCCCGCCTGCCTGATTCCTCCACCCTTCACGGAGATCCCAGATGCTGCGCCCTCCCGGGAACAACCCCCGGACCCCCCGTCACCTCATCTCGGCCGCAGACCTCACCCGCGACGACGCCGTCCTGATCCTCGACACCGCCGAGGAGATGGCCCGGGTCGCGGACCGGCCGATCAAGAAGCTCCCCACACTGCGTGGACGAACGGTCGTCAACCTGTTCTTCGAGGACTCGACCCGTACGAGGATCTCGTTCGAGGCCGCCGCGAAGCGCCTCTCCGCGGACGTCATCAACTTCTCCGCGAAGGGTTCGTCCGTCTCCAAGGGCGAGTCGCTCAAGGACACCGCCCTGACCCTGGAGGCCATGGGCGCCGACGCCGTCGTCATCCGGCACGGCGCCTCCGGAGCCCCGTACCGCCTCGCCACCTCCGGCTGGATCGACAGCGCGGTCGTCAACGCCGGTGACGGCACGCACGAGCACCCCACCCAGGCGCTGCTGGACGCGTTCACGATGCGCCGCAGGCTGGTCGGGCACGACGCGGGTATCGGCCGGGACCTCGAAGGGCGCCGAATCACGATCGTCGGCGACATCCTGCACAGCCGCGTCGCCCGCTCCAACGTCCACCTGCTGCACACCCTCGGGGCGCAGGTCACCTTGGTGGCCCCGCCCACCCTCGTGCCCGTCGGCGTCGAGCAGTGGCCCTGCGACGTCAGCTACCGCCTCGACGACGTGCTCCCGAAGTCGGACGCGGTCATGATGCTCCGTGTGCAGCGCGAACGGATGAACGCCGCCTACTTCCCGACCGAGCGCGAGTACTCCCGCCGCTACGGCCTCGACGGCGAACGCATGGCGAAGATGCCCGAGCACGCCATCGTGATGCACCCCGGCCCGATGGTCCGCGGCATGGAGATCACGGCCGAGGTCGCCGACTCCGACCGCTGCACCGCCGTCGAGCAGGTCGCCAACGGCGTATCCACCCGCATGGCCGTCCTGTACCTGCTGCTCGGCGGTTCCGAGACCGCCCTGCCCTCCGCCTCCGCCCGTACCGAGGAGAACAAGTGACCATGAGCAAGATCCTGATCCGCGGTGCGAAGGTCCTCGGTGGTGAGCCGGCGGACGTCCTCATCGACGGCGAGACGATCGTGGAGACCGGCACCGGCATCGAGGCGGGCGACGCCACCGTCATCGAGGCGGCCGGCCAGATCCTGCTGCCCGGCCTCGTCGACCTCCACACCCACCTGCGCGAGCCCGGGCGCGAGGACTCCGAGACGGTCCTCACCGGCACCAAGGCGGCGGCGGTCGGCGGCTTCACCGCCGTCCACGCCATGGCCAACACCTTCCCCGTCGCCGACACCGCCGGTGTCGTCGAGCAGGTCTGGCGCCTCGGCAAGGAGTCCGGCTACTGCGACGTCCAGCCCGTCGGCGCCGTCACCGTCGGCCTGGAGGGCAAGCAGCTCGCCGAGCTCGGAGCCATGCACGACTCCGCCGCCGGCGTGAAGGTCTTCTCCGACGACGGCAAGTGCGTCGACGACGCCGTGATCATGCGCCGCGCACTGGAGTACGTGAAGGCCTTCGACGGCGTCGTCGCCCAGCACGCCCAGGAGCCCCGCCTCACCGAGGGCGCCCAGATGAACGAGGGCATCGTCTCCGCCGAGCTCGGGCTCGGCGGCTGGCCCGCCGTCGCCGAGGAGTCGATCATCGCCCGCGACGTCCTCCTCGCCGCCCACGTCGGCTCCCGGGTGCACATCTGCCACCTGTCGACGGCCGGTTCCGTGGAGATCGTCCGCTGGGCCAAGTCCAAGGGCTGGAACGTCACCGCCGAGGTCACGCCGCACCACCTGCTGCTCACCGACGAACTCGTACGGACCTACAACCCCGTCTACAAGGTGAACCCGCCGCTGCGCACCGAGGCCGACGTCATGGCCCTGCGCGAGGCCCTCGCCGACGGCACCATCGACTGCGTGGCCACCGACCACGCCCCGCACCCGCACGAGGACAAGGACTGCGAGTGGGCCGCCGCGGCCATGGGCATGGTGGGCCTGGAGACCGCGCTCTCCGTGGTCCAGCAGACGATGGTGGACACCGGACTCCTCGACTGGGCGGGCGTCGCCGACCGCATGTCGATGCGTCCCGCGGCCATCGGCAGGCTCGAAGGACACGGCCGACCCGTCTCGGCGGGTGAGCCCGCCAACCTCACCCTGGTCGATCCGGCATACCGTGGGGCCGTGGACCCCGCGGGCTTCGCCTCCCGCAGCCGCAACACTCCGTACGAGGGTCGCGAGCTGCCCGGCCGAGTGACCCACACCTTCCTGCGGGGCCGTGCCACGGTCGTCGACGGGAAGCTCGCGTGACAACACTCAACCCCCTCCTCCGACTCGCCGCCGAGCAGAAGTCGGCCGAGGTGACGGACTGGTCGGCCCGCATCAGCTGGGTCATCGGACTGGCCCTGTTCATCGCGTTCGTCTACTGGCTGATGCGCCAGGGATGGAAGTGGCGCGGCAGGCTGCAGTCCGGTCTCCCCGAGCTCGCGAGCACCCCCGAAGGATTCGCGGACGGGGAGAAGGTCCTCACCCTCACCGGCCGCTACCACGCCTCCACGACCGCCGGGCAGTGGCTCGACCGGATCGTGGCGCACGGCCTCGGCACCCGCAGCCGGGTCGAGCTGACGCTCACCGCACAGGGCCTGGACGTCGTACGCCCCGGGGCGGCCGACTTCTTCGTACCGGCCGCCGCCCTGCGCGAGGCCAGGCTCGACAAGGCACTCGCCGGCAAGGTCCTGCCCGAGGGCGGCCTGCTGGTCGTCACCTGGGAGCACGGCGGAACGCTGATCGACTCGGGATTCCGCTCCGACCACGCGGCCGAGCACCAGGCGTGGGTCGACGCCGTCACCCACCTCACCGGTACAGCCGGCACCCACCTCACCAGCACGACGGAAGGCACCGCACGATGACGATCTCCACCCGGGGAGCAGGAAAAGCTCCCGCCGTACTCGTACTGGAGGACGGCCGCTCCTTCCGCGGCCGCGCCTACGGGGCCGTGGGGGAGACCTTCGGAGAGGCGGTGTTCTCCACCGGCATGACCGGCTACCAGGAGACGCTGACCGACCCCTCGTACCACCGCCAGGTCGTCGTCATGACGGCCCCGCACGTCGGCAACACCGGCGTGAACGACGACGACCCCGAGTCGAAGCGGATCTGGGTCTCCGGCTACGTCGTCCGCGACCCCGCCCGGACGCCCTCCAACTGGCGCTCCCGCCGCTCGCTGGACGAGGAGCTCACGAGCCAGGGCGTCGTCGGCATCAGCGGCATCGACACCCGCGCCCTCACCCGCCACCTGCGTGAGCGCGGCGCCATGCGCGTCGGGATCTTCTCCGGGAACGCCCTCCAGGACGAGGGCACGCTCCTCGCCAAGGTCCGCCAGGCCCCCGAGATGAGCGGCGCGGACCTCGCGGCCGAGGTCGCCACCAAGGAGACCTACGTCGTCCCCGCGATCGGCCCCAGGAAGTTCACCGTCGCCGCGATCGACCTCGGCATCAAGGGCATGACCCCGCACCGCATGGCCGAGCGCGGCATCGAGGTGCACGTCCTGCCTGCCACCGCCACCCTGGAGGACGTGTACGCCGTCGAGCCCGACGGAGTCTTCTTCTCCAACGGCCCCGGCGACCCGTCCACCGCCGACCACCCGGTCGCCGTCATGCGCGGTGTCCTGGAGCGGAAGACCCCGCTCTTCGGCATCTGCTTCGGCAACCAGATCCTGGGCCGCTCGCTCGGCTTCGGCACCTACAAGCTGAAGTACGGCCACCGCGGCATCAACCAGCCCGTGCAGGACCGCACGACCGGCAAGGTCGAGGTCACCGCGCACAACCACGGATTCGCCGTCGACGCCCCGCTCGACAAGGTCTCCGACACGGAGTTCGGCCGCGCCGAGGTCTCCCACGTATGCCTGAACGACCAGGTCGTCGAAGGGCTGCAGCTGCTCGACCAGCCGGCCTTCAGCGTCCAGTACCACCCCGAAGCAGCCGCGGGCCCGCACGACGCCGCGTACCTCTTCGACCGTTTCGTCACCCTGATGGAGGGCCAGCGTGCCTAAGCGCTCCGATATCCAGTCCGTCATGGTCATCGGCTCCGGTCCGATCGTCATCGGCCAGGCCGCCGAGTTCGACTACTCCGGCACCCAGGCCTGCCGCGTGCTCAGGGCCGAGGGCCTGCGCGTCATCCTGGTGAACTCCAACCCGGCGACGATCATGACCGACCCGGAGATCGCCGACGCCACGTACGTCGAGCCGATCACCCCCGAGTTCGTCGAGAAGATCATCGCCAAGGAGCGCCCCGACGCGCTGCTCCCGACCCTGGGCGGCCAGACCGCGCTCAACACCGCGATCTCCATGCACGAGAACGGTGTCCTGGAGAAGTACGGCGTCGAGCTCATCGGCGCCAACGTCGAGGCCATCAACAAGGGCGAGGACCGCGACCTCTTCAAGGGAGTCGTCGAGGCCGTCAAGGCCAGGATCGGCTACGGCGAGTCCGCCCGCTCCGTCATCTGCCACACGATGGACGACGTCATCGCCGGTGTCGACACCCTCGGCGGCTACCCCGTCGTCGTCCGCCCCTCCTTCACGATGGGCGGCGCCGGCTCCGGCTTCGCCCACGACGAGGAGGAGCTGCGCCGCATCGCGGGTCAGGGCCTCACGCTCTCGCCGACCACCGAGGTGCTCCTGGAGGAGTCCATCCTCGGCTGGAAGGAGTACGAGCTCGAGCTGATGCGCGACAGACACGACAACGTCGTCGTCGTCTGCTCCATCGAGAACTTCGACCCGATGGGTGTCCACACCGGCGACTCCATCACCGTCGCCCCGTCGATGACGCTCACCGACCGTGAGTACCAGCGGCTGCGCGACATCGGCATCGCGATCATCCGCGAGGTCGGCGTCGACACCGGCGGCTGCAACATCCAGTTCGCGATCGACCCGGCCGACGGCCGGATCATCGTGATCGAGATGAACCCGCGCGTCTCCCGCTCCTCGGCGCTCGCCTCGAAGGCCACCGGCTTCCCGATCGCCAAGATCGCCGCCAAGCTGGCCGTCGGCTACACGCTCGACGAGATCCCCAACGACATCACCGAGAAGACCCCGGCCTCCTTCGAGCCGACCCTCGACTACGTCGTGGTCAAGGCCCCGCGCTTCGCCTTCGAGAAGTTCCCCTCCGCCGACTCCACCCTCACCACCACCATGAAGTCGGTGGGCGAGGCCATGGCGATCGGCCGCAACTTCACCGAGGCCCTCCAGAAGGCCCTGCGCTCCCTGGAGAAGAAGGGCTCCCAGTTCGCCTTTACCGGCGAGCCGGGCGACAAGGCGGAGCTCCTCGCCGAGGCGGTCCGCCCCACGGACGGCCGCATCAACACCGTCATGCAGGCGATCCGCGCCGGAGCCACCCAGGAAGAGGTCTTCGACGCCACGAAGATCGACCCCTGGTTCGTCGACCAGCTCTTCCTGATCAAGGAGATCGCCGACGAGCTGGCCGCGGCCGAGCGCCTCGACACCGACCTGCTCGCCGAGGCCAAGCGGCACGGCTTCTCCGACGCGCAGATCGCCGGGATCCGCGGCCTGCGCGAGGACGTCGTACGCGAGGTCCGGCACGCGCTGGGCATCCGCCCGGTCTACAAGACGGTCGACACCTGCGCCGCCGAGTTCGCCGCGAAGACGCCGTACTTCTACTCCTCCTACGACGAGGAGAGCGAGGTCGCGCCCCGCACCAAGCCAGCGGTGATCATCCTCGGCTCCGGGCCGAACCGCATCGGCCAGGGCATCGAGTTCGACTACTCCTGCGTCCACGCCTCCTTCGCGCTGAGCGACGCGGGCTACGAGACCGTGATGGTCAACTGCAACCCGGAGACCGTCTCCACCGACTACGACACCTCCGACCGGCTCTACTTCGAGCCGCTCACCCTCGAGGACGTCCTGGAGATCGTGCACGCCGAGTCGCTGGCCGGCCCGATCGCCGGCGTCATCGTGCAGCTCGGCGGCCAGACCCCGCTGGGCCTGGCGCAGGCGCTCAAGGACAACGGTGTGCCCGTCGTCGGCACCTCCCCGGAGGCGATCCACGCCGCCGAGGACCGCGGGGCCTTCGGCCGGGTCCTCGCCGAGGCCGGCCTGCCCGCGCCGAAGCACGGCACCGCCACCACCTTCGACGAGGCCCAGGCCATCGCCGACGAGATCGGCTACCCCGTCCTCGTCCGCCCGTCGTACGTGCTCGGCGGCCGGGGCATGGAGATCGTCTACGACGAGACGCGCCTCTCCTCGTACATCGCCGAGTCCACCGAGATCAGCCCCACGCGGCCGGTCCTGGTCGACCGCTTCCTCGACGACGCCATCGAGATCGACGTCGACGCGCTCTACGACGGCACCGAGCTCTACCTCGGCGGCGTCATGGAGCACATCGAGGAGGCCGGCATCCACTCCGGCGACTCCGCCTGCGCGCTGCCCCCGATCACCCTCGGCGGCTACGACATCAAGCGGCTGAGGGCCTCCACCGAGGGCATCGCCAAGGGCGTCGGCGTACGCGGACTGATCAACATCCAGTTCGCCCTCTCCGGCGACATCCTCTACGTCCTCGAAGCCAACCCGCGCGCCTCGCGGACCGTCCCCTTCACCTCGAAGGCGACCGCGGTCCCGCTCGCGAAGGCCGCCGCCCGCATCTCGCTGGGCGCGACCGTCGCGGAGCTGCGCGAGGAGGGCCTGCTGCCGAAGCAGGGCGACGGCGGCACCCTGCCGCTGGATGCCCCGATCTCCGTCAAGGAGGCCGTCATGCCCTGGTCGCGCTTCCGCGACATCCAGGGCCGCGGCGTCGACACGGTCCTCGGCCCGGAGATGCGCTCCACCGGTGAGGTCATGGGCATCGACTCCGTCTTCGGCACGGCGTACGCCAAGTCGCAGGCCGGCGCCTACGGCCCGCTGCCCACCAAGGGGCGCGCCTTCATCTCGGTCGCCAACCGCGACAAGCGCACGATGATCTTCCCGGCCCGCGAGCTGGTCGCCCACGGCTTCGAGCTGATGGCCACCTCCGGCACCGCCGAGGTCCTCAAGCGCAACGGGATCAACGCCACCGTCGTGCGCAAGCTCTCCGAGGGCGAGGGCCCGAACGGCGAGAAGACCATCGTCCAGCTGATCCACGACGGTGAGGTCGACCTCATCGTCAACACCCCGTACGGGACGGGCGGCCGGCTCGACGGCTACGAGATCCGCACCGCGGCCGTGGCGCGGTCCGTGCCCTGCCTCACCACGGTCCAGGCGCTCGCCGCCGCCGTCCAGGGCATCGACGCGCTCAACCACGGAGGGGTCGGCGTACGTTCCCTCCAGGAACACGCGGAACATCTGACCGCGGCCCGCGACTAGCAAGCCAGCACAGGGGGACACCGGAAACGGTGTCCCCCTCTTCATGAGGACACCGTGATGTACAAACTCTTCTTCCAGCTGGTCTTCAAGCGGATGGACCCGGAGCAGGCCCACCACACGGCCTTCCGGTGGATCGGCCTCGCCGCCCGCGTCCCCGTGCTGCGCACCTTCGTCGCCGCCGTGCTCGCCCCCCGCCACGAGGAGCTGCGCACCGAGGCCCTCGGCCTGCGGATGCACGGCCCCTTCGGCCTCGCCGCCGGCTTCGACAAGAACGCCGTCGCGATCGACGGCATGTCGATGCTCGGCTTCGACCACATCGAGATCGGCACCGTCACCGGGGAGCCCCAGCCCGGAAACCCGAAGAAGCGGATGTTCCGCCTCGTCGCGGACCGGGCGCTGATCAACCGCATGGGCTTCAACAACGAGGGCTCCGCGGCCGTGGCCGAGCGCCTCGCCGCCCGCACCCCGGTCTTCCGCACGACCGTCGGGGTCAACATCGGCAAGACCAAGGCCGTCCCCGAGGCCGAGGCCGTGGGCGACTACGTGAAGTCCACCGAGCGGCTCGCCGCCCACGCCGACTACCTCGTCGTGAACGTCTCCTCGCCCAACACGCCAGGCCTGCGCGACCTCCAGGCCACCGAGTCGCTCCGCCCGCTGCTCACCGCGGTGCGCGAGGCCGCCGACCGCACCGTCACCGGCCGGCGGGTCCCGCTGCTCGTCAAGATCGCCCCGGACCTCGCGGACGAGGACGTCGACGCGGTCGCCGACCTCGCCGTCGACCTCGGCCTGGACGGCATCATCGCCACCAACACCACCATCGCCCGCGACGGCCTGGGCCTGAGGTCCGACCCGTCCCTGGTCCAGGAGACCGGCGGACTCTCCGGAGCGCCCCTCAAGGAGCGCTCCCTGGAGGTCCTGAGCCGCCTGTACGCCCGCGTGGGGACCCGGATCACCCTGGTGGGCGTCGGGGGCGTCGAGAACGCCGAGGACGCCTGGCAGCGCATCCTCGCCGGTGCCACGCTCGTCCAGGGCTACAGCGCCCTCATCTACGAGGGCCCCTTCTACGCCCGCGCGATCCACGAGGGCCTGGCCGCACGCCTGGCCACCTCCCCGTACGCCACCCTCGCCGAAGCCGTCGGCGCCTCGACACGGAAGGCCGTGCAGTGACTCCCGAACCCTTCGGCGCCCGCCTGCGCCACGCCATGGACACCCGCGGGCCGCTCTGTGTCGGCATCGACCCGCACGCCTCCCTGCTGGCCTCCTGGGGCCTGAGCGACGACGTCGCCGGCCTCGAGCGCTTCACGCGTACGGTCGTCGAGGCGCTGGCCGACCGGGTCGCCGTGCTCAAGCCGCAGTCCGCCTTCTTCGAACGCTTCGGGTCGCGGGGCGTCGCCGTCCTGGAGAAGGCCGTCGAAGAGGCCCGCGCGGCAGGGGCCCTCGTGCTCATGGACGCCAAGCGCGGGGACATCGGCTCCACGATGGGGGCCTACGCGGCCACCTACCTGGACACGGACTCGCCGCTCTTCTCGGACGCGGTCACCGTCTCGCCGTACCTCGGCTTCGGCTCCCTGCGGCCGGCGCTCGACGCGGCCGCCGTCTCCGGCGCGGGTGTCTTCGTGCTCGCCCTCACCTCCAACCCGGAGGGCGCCGAGGTCCAGCGCGCCACCGCCGCGGACGGGCGCTCGCTGGCACAGCTGATGCTCGACCACATGGCCGCCGAGAACGCCGGCGCGACGCCCCTCGGCTCCGTCGGCGCGGTGGTCGGCGCGACGCTCGGGGACGCGGGCGCCGATCTGTCGATCAACGGTCCGCTGCTCGCTCCCGGCATCGGCGCCCAGGGCGCCACCCCCGCGGATCTGCCCCGCGTCTTCGGCGCCGCCGTGGGCAACGTCGTGCCGAGCGTGAGCCGGGGTGTTCTGCGCCACGGACCGGACGCGTCAGGGCTGCGCGAAGCGGCCGGGAGGTTCGCGGACGAGGTCCGTACGGCCGTCTCGGGTAGCTGACCATCCCACGTAACAGCCTGTTGGTGGAATCCTGACCAGAATTCCGGGTTGTTATGGCCGATATGTCCGTCTAGATCGAGGCTGACCAGGACTTTTCCGCTGTTCTCGCTGACTCGGGCGGTCCAGCCCGCTAGTCTCCGTCGAGAGCCAACGAGTACACGTTGTTCGTTGCTCACCAGGTGGGGAGCCTCCAGGTTCCCCGCCGGTCCGTATCCGACAGATCGACATCCGAGGTGACGTAGGCGTGGCTCTTCCGCCCCTTACCCCTGAACAGCGCGCAGCCGCGCTCGAAAAGGCCGCCGCGGCTCGCCGGGAGCGGGCCGAGGTCAAGAATCGACTCAAGCACTCCGGCGCCTCGCTCCACGAGGTCATCAAGCAGGGCCAGGAGAACGACGTCATCGGCAAGATGAAGGTCTCCGCTCTTCTCGAGTCCCTGCCGGGCGTGGGCAAGGTCCGCGCCAAGCAGATCATGGAGCGTCTCGGCATCTCCGAGAGCCGCCGTGTCCGGGGTCTTGGCTCCAACCAGATCGCATCCCTGGAGCGTGAGTTCGGCGGCAGCGCCGCCTGACGTTCTCAGGCACTCCTGAGAGCGGGGATAATCGCCCCATGGCTGCAACATCCCGGGGGACGTCCCCCGTACCCCCGGACGCACGTCCGCGGCTGACCGTGCTCTCCGGCCCCTCGGGGGTCGGCAAGAGCACGGTCGTCGCTCATATGCGCACAGTTCACCCCGAGGTGTGGCTCTCGGTGTCGGCGACGACCCGCAAGCCGCGCCCCGGCGAACGCAACGGTGTCCACTACTTCTTCGTCGAGGACGAGGAATTCGACAAGCTGGTCGCCAACGGCGAGCTGCTGGAGTGGGCCGAGTTCGCCGGCAACCGTTACGGCACGCCCCGCCGGGCCGTGCTCGACCGCCTGGAGGCGGGCGAACCCGTCCTGCTGGAGATCGATCTGCAGGGCGCCCGGCTGGTCCGCCAGTCGATGCCCGAGGCGCAGCTCGTCTTCCTCGCTCCGCCCGGCTGGGAGGAGCTGGTGCGCCGGCTCACCGGCCGGGGCACGGAGGCGCCCGACGTGATCGAGCGCCGGCTCGCGGCGGCGAAGGTCGAACTGGCCGCCGAGGCCGAGTTCGATACGACGCTCGTCAACACCTCCGTCGAGGACGTGGCGCGCGAGCTGCTAACGTTGATGCTGCAGGCTTCCGGCCTCCACGGTACGGACGGCTGACCTCACGGTCCCCCCGCCGGCCCGCGGACGCAGAGCATCACCACTGCGGAACCAGCATGATCAAAGATCTCTTTGATCTCTATCCCCTTCGGAAGGCAGAGAGTGTCCTCTTCCATCACCACGCCCGAGGGCATCATCAACCCGCCGATTGATGAGCTCCTTGAGGCCACCGACTCGAAGTACAGCCTTGTGATCTACGCCGCCAAGCGCGCGCGCCAGATCAACGCGTACTACTCGCAGCTCGGTGAAGGCCTCCTCGAGTACGTCGGTCCGCTCGTCGACACCCACGTGCACGAGAAGCCGCTCTCGATCGCGCTCCGCGAGATCAACGCGGGCCTGCTGACCTCCGAGGCCATCGAGGGCCCCGCGCAGTAAGCGGGCGTCACGCAGGAATCGCACCTTCACCACAGGCCCGGCGGTCGGTATCCGCCGGGCCTGCGGTGTGCCCGGAGCCGGACCCGCCGCCGGGAGCCCGGTGCGGTGAGGCAGCATGGAGTCCGTACGTCATGAGGCCGCACGCGAGTGCGCACGGACACGAGTGCGGGGAGACGCAGTGGAGAAGCCGAAGGTCGTCCTGGGGGTCAGCGGGGGCATCGCCGCGTACAAGGCGTGCGAACTTCTGCGGAGGCTGACGGAGTCCGGCCACGACGTGCGGGTCGTGCCGACCGAGGCGTCGCTGAACTTCGTCGGGGCGGCCACCTGGTCGGCCCTCTCCGGCAACCCCGTGTCGACCGAGGTCTGGGAGAGCGTGCACGAGGTGCCGCACGTGCGGATCGGCCAGGCGGCCGACCTCGTCGTGGTCGCTCCCGCCACCGCCGACATGCTCGCCAGGGCCGCGCACGGCCTCGCCGACGACCTCCTCACCAACACCCTGCTCACCGCGCGCTGTCCGGTCGTCTTCGCCCCCGCGATGCACACCGAGATGTGGGAGCACCCCGCCACCCAGGAGAACGTCGCCACCCTGCGCCGTCGCGGCGCGGTCGTCATCGAGCCCGCCGTCGGCAGGCTCACCGGCGTGGACACCGGCAAGGGCCGGCTGCCCGACCCCGGGGAGATCTTCGAGGTCTGCCGCCGCGTCCTGGCCCGCGGCCCCGTCGCCCCGGACCTCGCCGGCCGTCACGTGGTGATCAGTGCGGGCGGCACCCGCGAGCCGCTCGACCCGGTCCGCTACCTGGGGAACCGGTCCTCGGGCAAGCAGGGATACGCCCTCGCCCGTACGGCCGTCGCCCGGGGCGCCCGGGTGACGCTGATCGAGGCCAACACGGGGCTCCCCGACCCCGCGGGAGCCGACGTCCTGCGCGTGGGGACCGCCGTGCAGCTCCGCGAGGCGGTCCTGAAGGCGGCGGCCGACGCCGATGTGGTCGTGATGGCCGCGGCGGTCGCCGACTTCCGTCCGGCCGCCTACGCGACGGGGAAGATCAAGAAGAGGGACGGGCAGGAACAGCCCCCCGTCGAGCTCGTCCGCAACCCCGACATCCTCGCCGAGGTCGCCGCGGACCGCGCCCGGCCGGGGCAGCTCGTCGTCGGATTCGCCGCCGAGACCGACGACGTCCTCGCCAACGGCCGCGAGAAGCTCCGCCGGAAGGGCTGCGACCTCCTCGTCGTGAACGAGGTGGGGGAGCGCAAGACCTTCGGCTCCGAGGAGAACGAGGCGGTCGTGCTCGGGGCCGACGGCGCCGAGACCGCTGTGCCGTACGGACCCAAGGAAGCGCTTGCCGACACGGTATGGGACCTGGTCGGGGCGCGTTTCCGTTAGATTGCGTAAGCGCCGTTCCGTCGGGAAGGAACCCACGGTAATCGGCTCGGTCCCGCACCCGGAAGGAGGGATTGTCGTACCGCAGTCAACAGTGCCGCAGGTCACAGACCTCCCAAGGGGCGAGACGCGTGACCCAAACACCGGAAGCGACCGATAAACTGGTCGACGGAATGTGCCGGGCGCAGCTCCCGGAGTTCCATCAATGATCAGCCAGCAGCCGCTGCAACCCCAGGGAGCGATGTGTCCCGCCGTCTCTTCACCTCGGAGTCCGTTACCGAGGGCCACCCCGACAAGATCGCTGACCAGATCAGCGACACGATTCTCGACGCGCTCCTGCGTGAGGACCCCTCCTCGCGCGTCGCCGTCGAGACCTTGATCACCACCGGTCTGGTGCATGTCGCGGGTGAGGTCACGACCAAGGCCTACGCCGACATCCCCAACCTCGTGCGCAACAAGGTGCTGGAGATCGGCTACGACTCCTCCAAGAAGGGCTTCGACGGAGCCTCCTGCGGCGTCTCGGTGTCCATCGGGGCGCAGTCCCCGGACATCGCGCAGGGCGTCGACACGGCGTACGAGAAGCGCGTCGAGGGTGCCTCCCGAAGGGAAGAGGAGGACGAGCTCGACAAGCAGGGCGCGGGCGACCAGGGGCTGATGTTCGGCTACGCCTGCGACGAGACGCCCGAGCTCATGCCGCTGCCGATCTACCTGGCGCACCGGCTCTCCCGCCGGCTCTCCGAGGTCCGCAAGAACGGGACCATCCCGTACCTGCGCCCCGACGGCAAGACCCAGGTCACCATCGAGTACGACGGTGACAAGGCCGTCCGTCTCGACACGGTCGTCGTCTCCTCGCAGCACGCCTCCGACATCGACCTGGACTCGCTGCTCGCACCCGACATCCGCGAGTTCGTCGTCGAGCACGTCCTCAACCAGCTCATCGAGGACGGCATCAAGCTGGACACCGAGGGCTACCGCCTGCTGGTGAACCCGACCGGGCGCTTCGAGATCGGCGGACCGATGGGCGACGCCGGCCTCACCGGCCGCAAGATCATCATCGACACCTACGGCGGCATGGCCCGCCACGGTGGCGGCGCGTTCTCCGGCAAGGACCCGTCCAAGGTCGACCGCTCGGCCGCCTACGCCATGCGCTGGGTCGCCAAGAACGTCGTGGCGGCCGGTCTCGCCGCCCGCTGCGAGGTCCAGGTCGCCTACGCGATCGGCAAGGCCGAGCCGGTGGGTCTGTTCGTCGAGACCTTCGGCACCGCGGCGGTCGACACGGAGAAGATCGAGCACGCCATCGGTGAGGTCTTCGACCTCCGCCCGGCCGCGATCATCCGCGACCTCGACCTGCTCCGTCCGATCTACGCCCAGACGGCGGCCTACGGACACTTCGGCCGTGAGCTTCCCGACTTCACCTGGGAGCGCACCGACCGCGTGGACGCGCTGCGCGAGGCGGCGGGGCTCTAGCACCGCCCGCTCTCCATCACGCCGGGGCCCGGACACCGCACGAGGTGTCCGGGCCCCGGCGTGTCCGGCTGCTCCCGACGGCCGGGCCGTGTCCGTGGTGTCTGGTAGGAAGGTGGCTGTGAGCAGCGACGACGAGCGGTCCGACGAGCCCGGGTCCGGGGCACCGGAGCAGCTTGCGCTCATCCGGGAGACGGTGCGCCGGGCCAAGGTGCCGCGCGCCAAGCCGCGGACCTGGCGGGGCGCCGCGCTCGCCGAGGAGCTGCCGGTCGCCCGCGTCCTGGTGAACAAGGGCGCGCTCCATCTCGACCAGTACTTCGACTACGCCGTTCCCGAGGAGCTCGACGCCGACGCACAGCCCGGCGTCCGGGTCCGGGTGCGCTTCGGGGCCGGGGGCCGACAGGTCCGCGGCGGGCGGCGCGAGGGCGGAGGGCTGATCGACGGCTTCCTGATCGAGCGTCGCGCCACCTCCGACTACCAGGGCGCCCTCGCGGCCCTCGCCTACGTCGTCTCACCCGAGCCGGTCCTCGGGCCGGAGCTGCTGGAGCTCTCACGCGCCGTCGCCGACCGCTACGCCGGCAGCCTCGCGGACGTCCTGCAGCTCGCCGTGCCGCCCCGTAACGGCCGTGCGGAGGGCAAGCCCTCGCCCGGGCCCCTGCCGCCACCCCCCGCCCCGGATCCCGGGACCTGGGAGCGCTATGCCCAGGGCCCCGGCTTCCTGCGGGCCCTCGCCGAGGGCGGGGCGCCCCGGGCCGTGTGGACGGCGCTGCCCGGACCGCACTGGCCCGCGGAGATCGCCCGTGCCATGGCCGCGACCCTCGCCTCGGGCCGGGGGGCGCTTGTCGTCGTGCCGGACGGCCGGAGCGCGGGGCGGGTCGACGCCGCTCTCACCGCTGTCCTTGGGGAGGGGCGCCACGCCCTGCTGACCGCCGACTCGGGGCCGGAGAAGCGCTACCGGCAGTGGCTGGCGGTCCGGCGCGGCTCCGTGCGTGCGGTCGTCGGGACCAGGGCCGCGATGTTCGCCCCGGTCGCCGACCTGGGCCTGGTCGTGCTCTGGGACGACGGGGACTCCAGTCACAGCGACGACAACGCCCCCTTCCCGCACGTCAGGGAGGTCCTGGAGCTGCGGGCGGCGCACGGCCGCTGCGCGTTCCTGCTGGGCGGGACGAGCTGCACGGTGGAGGCCGCCCAGCTCGTCGAGAGCGGCTGGGCCCTGCCCCTGCGCGCCGACCGGGACCAGCTGCGTATCGCCGCCCCCCTCGTGCGTACGGTGGGCGACGCCGAGCTCGCGCGGGACGGTGCGGCCCGCTCGGCGCGGCTGCCCAGCCTGGCCTGGCAGACCGTACGGGACGGGCTGCGCAGCGGTCCCGTGCTCGTCCAGGTGCCCCGCCGGGGGTACGCCCCCCGGCTGGCCTGCGAACGCTGCCGCGAACCCGCGCGGTGCCGGCATTGCGCGGGACCTCTGCAGGCCCCGGACCAGCGGGATCTCGACTGCGCCTGGTGCGGGCGGGCGGAGACGGCCTGGAGCTGTACGGCCTGCGGGGGTGTGCGGCTGCGGGCGCAGATCGTCGGGGCCCGCAGGACCGCCGAGGAGCTGGGGCGGGCGTTTCCCGCGGTGGCGGTGCGGACGTCCGGACGGGACCACGTGCTGGACTCCGTGCCGGACCAGCCCGCCCTCGTCGTCAGTACGCCCGGGGCGGAGCCGGTGGCCGAGGGCGGCTATGCGGCGGCGCTGCTTCTGGACGGCTGGGCGATGGTCGGCCGGCCCGACCTGCGGGCGGGCGAGGAGGCGCTGCGGCGCTGGACGGCGGCCGCCGCGCTGGTGCGGGGGCAGCCGGAGGGCGGCACGGTCGTGATCGTGGCCGAGCCGACCCTGCGGCCCGTGCAGGCGCTGGTCCGCTGGGACCCGGTCGGACACGCCCGCCGCGAGCTCGCGGAACGCGCGGAGCTCGGCTTCCCGCCGGTGTCCCGGATGGCGTCGGTGACCGGACCGCCGGAGGCGGTGGCCGCGTATCTCGCCGGTGCGGAGCTGCCGCCGGAGGCGGAGGTGCTCGGGCCGGTGCCGGTGCCGGGCGCCGGCACCGGCAGGCCCCGCAGACAGGGCGACGCCCCGTCCGGGGAGACCTGGGAGCGGGCGCTGGTCAGGGTCCCGCCGGGGCGGGGGGCGGCACTGGCGGCGGCGTTGAAGGCCGCTCAGGCGGCACGGACGGCCCGGGGCACGGGGGATCCCGTGCGGATCAGGATCGATCCGCCGGACATCGGCTGACGTCGTGGTCCAGGCGACCGGGCGTCCGGACGAGCGGGTGACCGGGCTTTCCGTGGGTACAGGGGGCCACCGGGGGCCCGGCCCGTCCGGCGGCCGCGCGTCCTCGGTCGCCGGACCGCGGCCGGCTCGTCGACGGCCGCCTCAGCCGTTGCGCGGACCCGGGAAGGCGCCGGGGCGGTCCGAGGGCTGCGGCGGCATCGAGCGGGCCGCCGGCACCGCGGGGGCGGCGGGGGAGGAGCCCGGTGCGGCGGGCACCGCACGGTTCACGGCCTCCGGAGCGCCCTCCGCGGCCCCCGGCTGCGGGGTGGCGCGGCGCGCGCCGTAACGGCGGTGCACCGCCTGCTTGGTGACTCCGAGGGCGGAGCCCACCGCGTCCCACGAGAAGCCCAGCGAGCGGTCGAAGTCCACCGCCGCCGTGACCAGAGTCTCGACACTGTCCCGCAGTTCCTGGGCCAGCCGTACAGTCGGGGCCGGCGCCCTGCCGTAGACGACGAAGCCCGCGGAGGGGCCGGAGCGGCGGGGGCGGTAGACGTTGCCCAGCTGTGCGGTGAGCGTACGCAGAGCGTCCACCTGCCGCCGGACCCGCTCGATGTCCCGCACCAACAGGTGCAGACTGGCACGCGCTTGGGCGTCGTGGGTTGCGTGGTCGGCCATGAACAAGCCTCTCGAACCGGCGTTGAAAGGGATCGGACCGCGCGGCGGCGGCCCACTTCGGTCAATCTCACTTGACCAACGCCTCACCCGGCCATGTGGTCACGCAATAGGGGCGTATGTGCATGTGCGCGGGGCGCACGGGCCTGCGTACGCCCCCTGCCCGCCGGGTCCGGGCGCGCCCGGACCCGGCCCCCGGCACCCCCTAGACTGGTGTGCTGCTCGCCACGTACGTTCCGGCCCGAGAGGCAGTCCGCCACCCATGAAGCTCGTCTTCGCAGGCACCCCCGAGGTCGCCGTTCCCGCTCTGGACGCCCTGATCGCCTCCGACCGCCACGAGGTGGCGGCCGTGGTGACCCGCCCCGACGCACCGGCCGGGCGCGGACGCCGGCTGGTGGCCAGCCCCGTGGCCGAGCGCGCCGAGGAGGCGGGCATCGAGGTGCTCAAGCCCGCGAGGCCGCGGGACGAGGACTTCCTGGCGCGGCTGCGGGAGATCGCCCCCGACTGCTGCCCGGTGGTCGCCTACGGCGCGCTGCTGCCCGGAACCGCGCTGGACGTGCCGGCCAGGGGCTGGGTCAATCTGCACTTCTCGCTGCTGCCCGCCTGGCGCGGGGCCGCACCCGTGCAGCACGCGGTGATGGCCGGCGACGAGGTCACCGGCGCGTCGACCTTTCTGATCGAGGAGGGCCTGGACTCCGGACCGGTGTACGGCGTCCTGACCGAGGAGGTCCGGCCCACCGACACCAGCGGAGACCTGCTCACCCGGCTCGCCTTCGCCGGCGCCGGGCTGCTCGCGGCGACCATGGACGGCATCGAGGACGGCACCCTGCACGCCGTGCCGCAGCCGCCCGAGGGCGTCACCCTCGCCCCCAAGCTCACCGTCGAGGACGCCCAGGTGCAGTGGTCCGCGCCCGCGCTCCGGGTCGACCGGGTGGTGCGCGGCTGCACCCCCGCCCCGGGAGCGTGGACCCTCTTCCGCGGGGAACGTCTCAAGCTCGTCCAGGCCACGCCCGTCGTGGACCGCACCGATCTCGCCCCGGGCGAGCTGTCCGCAGGCAAGAACAACGTGTACGTCGGCACCGGCTCGCACGCCGTGGAGCTCCTCTGGGTCCAGCCCCAGGGCAAGAAGCCGATGCGGGCCGCCGACTGGGCCCGCGGTGTGCGCATCGCCCACGGGGAGCTGCTGGGCCTCTGAGGGCCCGGGCGGGCGGGCCGGGGGCTCGGGAGAGGGTGGCCCGGGGCGGCGACGTACGCTGGACGGGTTCGCCCCCTCACCCTCAGCGGAGCACCTTTCACGTGAACGACCAGCAGCGTCGACGTCCCGCCAAGCCCCACCGCCGCCCTCAGAAGGACCCGGTCCGGTTCCTCGCCTTCGAGGTCCTCAGGGCGGTCGACGAACGCGACGCCTACGCCAACCTCGTCCTGCCCCCGCTGCTGAAGAAGGCCCGCGCCAAGGGCGACTTCGAGGGCAGGGACGCGGCGCTGGCGACCGAGCTGGTCTACGGCACCCTGCGCCGTCAGGGCACGTACGACGCGATCGTCGCCGCGTGCATCGACCGGCCGCTGCGCGAGGTCGACCCGCCGGTGCTCGACGTGCTCAACATGGGTGTCCACCAGCTGCTCGGCACCCGTATCCCGACCCACGCGGCCGTCTCCGCCAGCGTGGAGCTGGCGCGGGTGGTACTGGGCGAGGGCCGCGCCAAGTTCGTCAACGCGGTGCTGCGCAAGGTCTCCGCGCACGACCTGGAGACGTGGGTCGAGCGCGTCGCCCCCTCGTACGAGGAGGACGCGGAGGAGCACCTCTCGGTCGTCCACTCGCACCCCCGCTGGGTCGTCTCCGCCCTCTGGGACGCCCTGGGCGGCGGCCGCGCCGGGATCGAGGACCTGCTGGAGGCCGACAACGAGCGGCCCGAGGTGACCCTGGTGGCCCGTCCCGGCCGGTCGACCCCCGACGAGCTCCTGGACGCCCTGGGCGAGGAGAGCGGCCTCCCGGGCCGGTGGTCGCCCTACGCCGTGCGGATGGCCGAGGGCGGCGAGCCCGGCGCCCTGGACGCCGTGCGGGACGGCAGCGCCGGTGTGCAGGACGAGGGCAGCCAGCTCGTCGCCGCCGCCCTGGCCGACGCACCCGTCGAGGGCGGGGACACGCGGTGGCTGGACGGCTGCGCCGGCCCGGGCGGCAAGGCCGCGCTGCTGGCCGCGCTCGCCGCCGGGCGCGGCGCGACACTGCTCGCCGCGGAGAAGCAGCCGCACCGCGCCCGGCTCGTCGAGCGCGCGCTGGCCGGCAACCCGGGTCCGTACCAGGTGATCACCGCCGACGGGACCCGGCCGCCCTGGCGGCCCGGATCCTTCGACCGGGTCCTCATGGACGTGCCCTGCTCCGGACTCGGTGCGCTGCGCCGCCGCCCGGAATCCCGCTGGCGGCGGCGCCCGGCCGACCTGGAGAGCTTCGCCCCGCTGCAACGCGGTCTGCTCCGTGAGGCGTTGAAGGCCGTCCGGATCGGCGGGGTCGTCGGCTACGCGACCTGTTCGCCGCACCTCGCGGAGACCCGCGTCGTCGTCGAGGACGTCCTCAAGGGGCGCGGCGGGGAACCGTTCGAGGCGGAGTGGATCGACGCCCGCCCGCTGCTCCCGGGCGTCCCCGCCCTGGGCGACGGACCGGACGTCCAGCTGTGGCCGCACCTGCACGGCACGGACGCGATGTACCTCGCGCTGCTGCGCCGAACGGCCTGACCGGGGTGAAAAGGGCGGGATTGCGCGAACCGTGATGATCCCGTGAGGCTTTGAGGCGCACCGGGGCGGGGAAGCGGCCCGGAGCATGGCAGGCTTGGGGGCATGGCCCAGATCAACCCCAGCATCCTGTCCGCCGACTTCGCCCGTCTCGCCGAGGAGGCGAAGGCCGTGGAGGGCGCCGACTGGCTCCATGTCGATGTCATGGACAACCATTTCGTGCCCAACCTGACGCTGGGCGTGCCCATCGTGGAGGCGCTGAGCAAGGCGACGGACACCCCGCTGGACTGCCATCTCATGATCGAGGACGCGGACCGCTGGGCACCGCAGTACGTCGAGGCCGGCGCGGGCTCGGTCACCTTCCACGCGGAGGCCGCGGCCGCGCCCGTGCGCCTGGCCCGGGAGATCAGGGCGAAGGGCGCCCGCGCCTCCATGGCGCTGAAGCCCGCGACGCCCATCGAGCCGTACGAGGACCTGCTCCCCGAGCTCGACATGCTGCTGATCATGACGGTGGAGCCGGGCTTCGGCGGCCAGGCGTTCCTCGACATCATGCTGCCGAAGATCCGCCGCACCCGTGAGCTGATCTCGAAGCACGGCCTGGAGCTGTGGCTCCAGGTGGACGGCGGTGTCTCCGCCACCACGATCGAGCGGTGCGCCGAAGCCGGAGCGGACGTCTTCGTCGCCGGCTCGGCGGTCTACGGGGCCGAGGACCCCGCCGCGGCGGTGCGGGCGCTCCGTGCGCAGGCCGACGCGGTCACGGCTTCGGCACCCTGGGCATGCGGCCACTGAACCAAGCTGAGATGAACGCGGCCCGACGGGCCTGATCAAGGATCGCCGGATCTGACAGGATGGACGGCGTATCGAGCGTGTGAACAGCAGTGAGGAGATCGCGGTGTCTGGCATCTCGGCGGGTCGGTCAGCCATGCGGATGGGACCCGCGGAGCTGGTGCAGGCGGCGGCCATGGCCCGCCGGTTCTACCTGGAGGGAAAGTCGAAGATCCAGATCGCCGAGGAGTTCGGCGTCAGCCGCTTCAAGGTGGCCCGGGTTCTGGAGACGGCCCTCGAGCGTGATCTCGTACGGATCGAGATCCGGGTACCTGCGGAGCTGGACGCGGAGCGCTCCGACGCGCTCCGGGCCCGCTACGGCCTGCGGCACGCCGTCGTCGTCGAGTCCCCGGCGGAGGAGCAGGACGACGCCGCCGACCCGGAGAACCTGGGCGAGGTCGCGGCCGATCTGCTCGGCGAGCTGGTGAACGAGGGCGATGTGCTGGGGCTGGCCTGGGGCCGCTCCACCATCCACATGGCGGCCGCCCTCGACCGGCTGCCCCCGTGCACGGTCGTCCAGCTGACCGGGGTCTACGACGCGGGGACGGCCGAGCGCGGCTCGGTCGAGGCGGTCCGCCGCGCCGCGCAGGTGTCCGGCGGCGAGGCGCACCCCATCTACGCGCCGATGCTGCTGCCCGACCCGGCGACGGCTGCGGCGCTGCGCCACCAGACGGGCATCGCCCGCGCCTTCGAGTACTTCGACAAGGTGACGGTCGCCGCGGTCTCCATCGGCTCCTGGGAGCCCGGGATCTCCACCGTCCACGACATGCTCTCGGACGCGGAGCGGGCCCACTACGCCTCACTCGGTGTGGCGGCGGAGATGTCCGCCCACCTCTTCGACACCAACGGGCGCCGGGTCGGCCGGGACCTCGGCGAGCGCTGCATCACCGTGGAGGCCGATCGGCTGCGCCGCATCCCCGAGGTGGTGGCGATCGCCGGAGGGCAGCGCAAGGCGGCCGCGATCGGCGCGGTGCTGCGCTCGGGCCTGGTCACCAGTCTGGTCACGGACACGGCGGCGGCCGACTACCTCCTGACGGAGTCCGCAGCGGGCCAGCGGCCCGCCCTGGAGCGGGCCGACCCCGACGAGTGACAGCGGGCACGACCCACACCGGGCAGGACGGAGGCCGGGCACCCGTGCGGTGCCCGGCCTCCGTCCTGCCCGGTGTCAACGAATGCCGTTGCCCGCGCCCAGCCGCGCCCCGGCGGCGTCCGGGCGTGCATGGTCCAAGACCGTCGGGGCGCCGTCGGTGCCGGGCTGCGCGGCATCCGCGCTCACGCCGAGGACGGACTCCTCCAGGTAGGCGTCCGGCTCCGCGTACTGGCTGACGTCCGCCGGGTTGTAGCGGGGCGTCTGCCTGGACCAGTCGAGATTCCCGCGCATCCAGCTCCGCATCCCGTCGAGATACGGCACGAGCAGCCCCGCCAGCTCCGGGTACAGGGCGAGCAGCTCGCCCTCGGCCGTGAGGAACCGTGTCGTCTCGGTGGCGATCTCCGCGCACACGTGCTCGAGCGCCTGCTGTTTGCCGTAGCCACGGTGGTGACGGACCAGATGCACGAGATTGTGGATCTCGCCCAGCACCTGTTCCTTCTCGTACGAGTAGACGTCGTTGGCCCAGCACACGACGTTGCAGGAGGCCTCCAGCGCGGTGATGAACCGGGCGTCGTTGTGGACCGACTCGGGCGCCTCCACTCCGGCCACGATCTCTATGAGGTCCATGCACACGTGGATCGCCCCGGTGTGCCGGCGCCCGGCTGTGTAGGCCGCCTCGGACGGCACGATGCCGGCGGCGCGGTTCCCCGCCTCCCAGGTGGTGGCGGTCGTCAGATACGTCATGAGGTGCCAGGTGAACCGGGCGCGCCAGTGGGGGGCGGCCCGCGGAATCGTACGTTCCCACAGATCCGCCAGGGCGACGAGCGCGGCGGGGGCCTCCTCGTCCGGCCGGGGGCCGGGGGCGCCGTCCTCGACCACGGCCCGCATCCGCTCGACCACGTCACGTACGCGTTCGGGGCTGCGGCCCAGGTCTCCGTCGTCGAGCTGGTCGTCGACGAGGAAGAGCCAGACGAACCAGTCGGCGACCAGGTCGAGGTGCTCGCCGTCCGCCGTCGGGTAGACCATGCCCACGAAGGCGCCGAAGTCGGCCTGTTCGAACCGCTGCCGTGCGGACTCTCGATGGACCAGGCCGGTGCGTCGTGTCCACGTGTCGAGGTGCTCGCGGGTGTGATCCACGTGCGGGTTGCTCCGCTGGGGGAACGGGCAGTAGATGTCGGGCAGTTCGCTCTCCACAGGCGGATCCCCATCCTCTCCGGCCAGACGCGCGACAGGTGTTCCCGGCTCGTGGGCGCTGTGGCGCCTGCTGCCGGGACGACCTGCGGCTTTGAAGTTACCTGACCCCGCGTCACCCGGTCCAGGGATCGTGATCACGAAGGATCGAATCGTGTTCGGGTAAGGTCCATGGGTAAGGCAGGTTTCCACTTGCCCCGCCCCCGGGCAGCCTCCTTGGAGGAACTGACGAACGCGGGGGTGCATTGCTGTGTCTTCGTGGAAGCGACCTGCACCGTTTCGTATGAAAAAATGAGTGTTATGCGTTTTCTTGAACCCGGTACCGGTCGCTACACGACCTCTCCCTCGGTCCCCTACGACCTCACGTACGACGACGTCTTCATGGTCCCCGGCCGCTCCTCGGTCGGTTCCCGCCAGGCCGTGGACCTGTCCTCGCCGGACGGCAGCGGTACCACCATCCCGCTCGTCGTCGCGAACATGACCGCCATCGCGGGCCGCCGGATGGCCGAGACGATCGCCCGCCGCGGCGGCCTGGTCGTGATTCCCCAGGACATCCCGATCGAGGTCGTCACCGAGGTCATCGGCTGGGTCAAGAAGCGCCACCTCGTCCTCGACACGCCGATCGTGCTGGCCCCGGGCCAGACGGTCGCCGACGCGCTGTCGCTGCTGCACAAGCGGGCCCACGGTGCGGGCGTCGTCGTCGACGCGGAGAACCGGCCCGTCGGCGTCGTCACCGACCACGACCTGACCGGTGTGGACCGCTTCACGCAGCTGTCCGAGGTCATGTCCAAGGACCTGGTCGTGCTCGACGCGGACATCGACCCGCGCGAGGCCTTCAACAAGCTCGACGGCGCCAACCGCAAGCTCGCTCCGGCGGTGGACGCGGACGGCCGGCTCGTCGGCATCCTCACCCGGAAGGCCGCGCTGCGCGCGACGCTCTACACCCCCGCGACGGACGCCGACGGAAAGCTGCGGATCGCGGCGGCCGTCGGCATCAACGGAGACGTGGCGGGCAAGGCCAAGCAGCTCCTGGACGCCGGTGCCGACGTGCTCGTGGTGGACACCGCCCACGGGCACCAGGAATCCATGATCAGCGCGGTGCGGGCCGTCCGTGCGCTCGACCCGCGGGTCCCGATCGTCGCGGGCAACATCGTCGCCGCCGAGGGTGTGCGCGACCTGATCGAGGCGGGCGCCGACATCATCAAGGTCGGTGTGGGACCCGGCGCGATGTGCACCACCCGGATGATGACCGGCGTCGGCAGGCCGCAGTTCTCGGCCGTGCTGGAGTGCGCCGCCGAGGCGAGGAAGCACGGCAAGCACGTCTGGGCCGACGGTGGTGTCCGCCACCCGCGCGACGTGGCGATGGCGCTCGCCGCCGGTGCGTCCAACGTCATGATCGGTTCCTGGTTCGCCGGTACGTACGAGTCGCCCGGCGACCTCCAGCAGTCCGCCGACGGGCGGTACTACAAGGAGTCGTTCGGGATGGCGTCGGCGCGCGCGGTCAAGAACCGCACCTCCGAGGAGTCCGCCTACGACCGGGCCCGCAAGGCGCTCTTCGAGGAGGGCATCTCCACCTCGCGGATGTTCCTCGACCCCAGCCGTCCCGGTGTGGAGGACCTGATCGACTCGATCATCGCGGGGGTCCGGTCCTCCTGCACCTACGCGGGCGCGTCCTCGCTGGAGGAGTTCGCCGAGAAGGCGGTCGTCGGTGTGCAGAGCGCCGCCGGCTACGCGGAGGGCAAGCCGCTCCACGCCAGCTGGCAGTGACGCCGCGGGCCGTGCGGCCCGCGTCACGGGTGCCCCTTTCGGCTGTTCACGCCGGGAGGGGCGCTTCTGTGTGCGCACCCGGCGTGGAGGAGCAGGCGCTCGCGGCCACCGGCGGGACCCCCGTCGCCCCTTCAACTTGGTTGAAGGGTAAGTAATATGAGCCGCAATCAGCTGCCCGCCCCTCTGCGGTAAGGGATTTCATGTCTTCCTTCTTCACCGACCTGGCCCAGCAGTACATCGACGGCGAGTGGAGGCCGGGGAAGGGGGCCTGGGACATCATCGACTTCAACCCGTACAGCGGGGAGAAGCTCGCCTCGATCACCGTCGCGACGGCCGGCGAGGTCGACCATGCCTACCGGGCCGCCGAGCGGGCCCAGCCCGAGTGGGCGGACACCAATCCGTATGCCCGGCGGACGGTGCTGGAGAAGGCGCTGCGCGTCGTCGAGGAGCGCGAGGCCGAGATCGCCGAGGCGATCGTCGCGGAGCTCGGCGGAACCCACCTCAAGGCCGGCTTCGAGCTGCACCTGGCCAAGGAGTTCCTGAGGGAGGCCGTCCAGCTCACGCTGCGGTCCACCGGGCAGATACTTCCCTCGCCCACCGAGGGCAAGGAGAACCGCGTCTACCGGCTGCCCGTGGGCGTCGTGGGCGTCATCAGCCCCTTCAACTTCCCCTTCCTGCTGTCGCTCAAGTCGGTCGCGCCCGCGCTGGCCCTCGGCAACGCCGTGGTGCTCAAGCCGCACCAGAACACCCCGGTCTGCGGAGGCACCCTGATCGCCAAGGTGTTCGAGGAGGCAGGGCTGCCCGCCGGGCTCCTCAACGTGGTGGTCACCGACATCGCCGAGATCGGCGACAGCCTGCTGGAGCACCCCGTCCCGCAGGTGATCTCCTTCACCGGCTCGGACACGGTCGGCCGTCACGTCGCGACGGTCTGCGCCGCCCACCTCAAGCGTGCGGTGCTCGAACTGGGCGGCAACAGCGCGCTGATCGTCCTGGACGACGCCGATGTGGACTACGCCGTCGACGCGGCCGTCTTCAGCCGCTACGTCCACCAGGGCCAGGTCTGCATGGCCGCGAACCGCATCCTCGTGGACCGCTCGGTGGAGCAGGAGTTCACCGAGAAGTTCGTCGCCAAGGTCGCCTCCCTGCGCGTCGGGGACCCGGCGGACCCCGCGACCCACATCGGCCCGCTGATCAACTCCTCGCAGGCCGACGCGGTGTCCAAGCTCGTCGACGAGACCGTGGAGGCGGGCGCCACGGCCCTGCTCCACGGCCGGGCCGACGGCAACGTGGTGAGCCCGTCCGTGCTGACCGGCCTCCCCGCCGATTCCCCCGTCCTGCAGCAGGAGATCTTCGGGCCGGTTGCCCTGCTCGTCCCCTTCGACGGTGAGGACGAGGCCGTCCGGATCGCCAACGACACCCCCTACGGGCTGAGCGGCGCGGTGCACACCGCCGACATCGAGCGCGGCGTACGGGTGGGACAGCGGATCCGCACCGGAATGATCCACATCAACGACGGCACCGTCCACGACGAGCCCATCGTGCCCTTCGGAGGGGAGAAGAACTCGGGGCTCGGCCGGCTCAACGGCGAGTCGATGCTCGAGGCCTTCACGACGCAGAAGTGGATCTCCGTCCAGTACGGGCGCTCGCAGTTCCCCTTCTGACCGGCCGCGCCCTGCGGCTGGCGCGTCCCTCGCGGCGCGCCCGTGGTCTACTTCGGGGGGCGGCCCGCGCCGCCCCCGAGCCCCTCCGCCGCAGAGATAGCGATCCGCCCGAAGTGCGCCTGAACGACCTCGACGAACGCATCGTCCACGCCCTCGCCGAAGACGCCCGCCGTTCCTACGCGGACATCGGCGCGCTCATCGGCCTCTCCGCACCCGCGGTGAAGCGCCGTGTGGACCGGCTGCGCGCGGAAGGAGCCATCACCGGTTTCACCGTGCGGGTCGACCCGGCGGCGCTCGGCTGGGAGACCGAGGGGTTCATCGAGATCTACTGCAGCCGCAACACCGCCCCCGAGGCGATCAAGCGGGGCCTGGCCGCCTATCCGGAGGTCGCGTCCGCGTCCACCGTGACCGGTGACGCCGACGCGATCGTCCAGGTCTTCGCGGCCGACATGCGCCACTTCGAGCAGGTACTGGAGCGGATCGCCGGCGAGCCGTACGTCGAGCGGACCAAGTCGGTCCTCGTGCTCTCGCCTCTGCTGCGGCGGTACTCCTCGGGCTCGCCCGCCTGACCGGCGGTCGTCGCGCGACCGGGGTCACGCTGCCTCACGGGCGAGTACCGGGGAGACCGAAATCACTCGCCTGACCTGCGAAGACCTCCGGCGCAACGAATCGCCGCCCGGGCCGCTTCCCACGCAACGGATCGACCGTGCACACGCAACATCCGCGTCTTGTCGGCCCCGATCTCCGCGCCGTACCTTCGATACGTCTCCCCACCCCGCCCGTCCCGCCCGAGGTCAGCCATGCCGTCGTTGCGTACCGCCCTGCTCCAGAGCTCCGGACGGACCGGATCCGTCGACGCCAACCTCGCCACGCTCGACGAGGCCGCCGGACGGGCCGCCGCCGCCGGTGCCCGGCTGCTGGTCTGCCCGGAGCTGTTCCTCACCGGATACGCCATCGGCGAGGCCGCCCCCGAGCTGGCCGAGCCCGCCGACGGCCCCTCCGCCGGCGCGGTCGCCGACATCTGCGTACGCCACGGCCTCGCCGTCCACTACGGCTACCCGGAGCGGGCCGGCGAAGCGGTCTTCAACGCGGCGCAGCTCATCGGCCCCGACGGCACCGCGCTCGCCAACTACCGCAAGACCCACCTCTTCGGCGGCTTCGAGGAGAAGTGGTTCACCCCCGGGGAGCGGCCCGTGGTGCAGGCCGAGCTGGACGGCGTAAGGGTGGGGCTGCTGATCTGCTACGACGTCGAGTTCCCGGAGAACGTACGCGCGCACGCCCTGGCCGGAACCGAGCTCCTGCTGGTCCCGACCGCCCTGATGCACCCGTTCCCGTTCGTCGCCGAAGCCGTCGTGCCGGTCCGCGCCTTCGAGAGCCAGATGTACATCGCGTACGTCAACAGGGCAGGCAGGGAAGGTGAGTTCGACTTCACCGGGCTGAGCTGCCTGGCCGGCCCCGACGGCACGGTCCGTGTCCGTGCCGGGCGCGGAGAGGAACTGCTCGTCGGTGAGGCCGACCCCGGCCTGCTCTCCGCGTCGCGCGCCGCCAACCCGTATCTCCGGGACCGGGTCCCGGGCCTGTACGGCTCCCTGGTCTGAGCGCCCGCCTCCACCCCCGTCCCACGCTTCCCCGCAAGGAGTCCGTACCCCATGACGTCCACGGTGCCCAACGCCGTCCAGCACACCGACGCGCAGCCGCCGATCACCATGTTCGGGCCGGACTTCCCCTACGCCTACGACGACTTCCTGGCCCACCCGGCGGGCATCGGGCAGATACCGGCCACCGAGCACGGCACCGAGGTCGCCGTCATCGGGGGAGGCCTCTCCGGCATCGTCGCCGCGTACGAGCTCATGAAGATGGGCCTGAAGCCCGTCGTCTACGAGGCCGACCGGATCGGCGGGCGGCTGCGCACCGTGGGCTTCGACGGCTGCGACCCCTCGCTGACCGCCGAGATGGGCGCCATGCGCTTCCCGCCGTCGTCCACGGCGCTCCAGCACTACATCGACCTGGTGGGCCTGGAGACCAAGGAGTTCCCCAACCCCCTCTCCCCGGCCACTCCGTCGACCGTCGTGGACCTCAAGGGGGAGTCCCACTACGCGCGGACCATCGAGGACCTGCCGCAGGTGTACCGCGAGGTGATGGACGCCTGGAACACCTGCCTGGAGGAGGGGGCCGACTTCTCCGACATGAACCGCGCGATGCGCGAGCGCGATGTGCCGCGCATCAGGGAGATCTGGGCGAAGCTCGTGGAGAAGCTCGACGACCAGACCTTCTACGGCTTCCTCTGCGGCTCGGAGGCCTTCGCCTCCTTCCGCCACCGGGAGATCTTCGGGCAGGTCGGCTTCGGCACCGGCGGCTGGGACACCGACTTCCCCAACTCGATCCTGGAGATCCTCCGCGTCGTCTACACCGAGGCCGACGACCACCACCGGGGGATCGTCGGCGGCAGCCAGCAGCTGCCGCTGCGCCTGTGGGACCGCGAGCCGCAGAAGATCGTCCACTGGCCGCTCGGCACCTCGCTGTCCTCCCTGCACGGAGGGGAACCGCGCCCCGCCGTGACCAGGCTCGACCGCACCGCCGGAAACCGGATCACGGTCACCGACGCCACCGGCGACATCCGCACCTTCCGGGCCGCGGTCTTCACCGGCCAGTCCTGGCTGCTGCTCTCCAAGATCGCCTGCGACGACGCGCTCTTCCCCATCGACCACTGGACGGCGATGGAGCGCACCCACTACATGGAGTCGTCCAAGCTCTTCGTCCCCGTCGACCGGCCGTTCTGGCTGGACGAGGACGCGAAGACCGGCCGGGACACGATGTCCATGACCCTCACGGACCGGATGACCCGGGGGACGTACCTCCTCGACGACGGACCCGACAAGCCGGCCGTCATCTGCCTTTCGTACACCTGGTGCGACGACAGCCTGAAGTGGCTGCCGCTCTCCCCGAACGAGCGCATGGACGTCATGCTCAAGTCCCTCGGAGAGATCTACCCGGGTGTCGACATCCGGGGCCACGTCATCGGCAATCCGGTCACCGTCTCCTGGGAGAACGAGCCGTACTTCATGGGCGCGTTCAAGGCCAACCTGCCCGGCCACTACCGCTACCAGCGACGCCTGTTCACCCACTTCATGCAGGACCGGCTGCCCGCCGACAAGCGCGGACTCTTCCTCGCGGGCGACGACATCTCCTGGACGGCCGGTTGGGCCGAGGGCGCCGTGCAGACCGCGCTCAACGCCGTATGGGGTGTGATGGCCCAGTTCGGCGGCGCCACCGACCCGGCGAACCCCGGCCCGGGCGACGTCTTCGACGCGATAGCCCCGGTGGAGCTCCCGGAGGGCTGAGGCGGCGGCCGGGGGCGAGGGACGCGAGCCCCCGGAAGAGGGAGGAGCGTCTCAGCGGAAGGGGGTGAGCAGGAAACGCCCCACCAGGCCGGCCCCGGCATCCATCCGGGTCCTGAACTCCTCGGCCAGGGGCGGCACCCCTCGCAGCCGCCACAGCATCCGGGCCGCCGACCATGATGCCTCGCGCGCTCTCTCCAGGCTCCAGGCCCCCGCGAGATGGGTGAGCGGATCGGCGACCTCCAGCAGATCGGGACCCGGCATCAGATCTTCGCGGATCTGCTCCTCCAACAGGACGAGGAGATCGCCCACCCGGTCGAACTCCTCCTCCAGGTCCACCGGAGCGCAGCCGAGCGTACGGCAGGTGTCCACGACGGCCAGCGCGAGATCGTGCCCGATGTGCGCGTTGATACCGGCCAGTGCGAACTGCACTGGGCGTACGCCCGGATGGCGCCGGAACTGGAACAGGGGGCGCCAGCAGGCGGGCGGACAGCCGCCCGAACCGGCCGTGTCCACTGCGGCCAGATAGCGCTCGGCGAACCGTACGTCCAGTGTGGACACGGCCTCCCGGTCCGGGAAGACGCCGTCCGTCAGGTGCCGGCCGAGGGTCTCCGTGACCGTCAGATAGACCTGGTTGAAGACCGCCACGCCGTCCCCGGGCGGCCAGTCGGAGCGGAGCGCACGCATCCGCTCGATCACCGCGCCGACGTCGGACACCGTGCCGGCCGCGCCGGCCGGACTTGCGAACTGCTCGATCCGGTCCATGCGGGCAGCGTCCCAGCCATAGGCTCGCCACGGCGCCGACGGGCCGGAGACTTCATCGGAACGGACGAACACCGGGCGCCGGGGGAGGGGACGAGAGGTGCCGGGCGTACGTGTGGGAGGCAGGACCGAGGCGAGGCGCCGGAGGCGC
>NZ_NEUF01000104.1 GCF_002910915.1 Streptomyces sp. SM10
GCCGGACGGTCGCGTCGCTCAGCCGAGCGCCTGCGTCAGGTCGGCCAGCAGGTCATCGGCGTTCTCGATGCCCACGGAGAGCCGGACGAGGTCGGCCGGCACCTCCAGCGGGGAGCCCGCGGCGGAGGCGTGCGTCATGCGGCCCGGGTGCTCCAGGAGCGATTCGACGCCGCCGAGCGATTCGCCGAGCGTGAAGAGCTTGGCGCGGTTGCAGACCTCGACCGCCGCCTCCTCTCCGCCCGTGACCCGGAACGACACCATCCCGCCGAACGCCTTCATCTGCTTGGCGGCGATCTCGTGGCCCGGGTGCTCCGGCAGGCCCGGGTAGAGGACCTGGGTCACCTTGGGGTGCCGGGTCAGCAGGTCGGCGACCTTGGTGGCGTTCTCGTCGTGGCGGTCCATGCGGACCGCGAGGGTCTTGATGCCGCGCAGCACCAGCCACGCGTCGAACGGCCCGGCCACCGCGCCCATCGCGTTCTGGTGGTACGCCAGTTCCTCGGCCAGCTCCGGGTCGCTGACGACGAGCGCGCCGCCGACGACGTCCGAGTGGCCGCCCATGTACTTGGTGGTGGAGTGGACCACGACGTCGGCGCCGAGCGAGAGCGGCTGCTGGAGGTAGGGGCTGGCGAAGGTGTTGTCGACGACCAGCCGCGCGCCCGCCTGGCGGGCCACTCCGGCGACGGCCGCGATGTCGGTGATGCCCAGCAGCGGGTTCGACGGGGTCTCCACCCAGATCGCCTTGGTGCGCGGGGTGAGCGCCGCACGCACGGCGCTCACGTCCGAGGTGTCGGCGACCGAGAACTCCACGCCCCAGCGCGAGGCGACCTTCGCGAACAGCCGGAAGGTACCGCCGTAGGCGTCGTTCGGGATGACCACGTGGTCGCCGGGCGTCAGCAGCGTACGCAGGAGGCAGTCCTCCGCGGCGAGGCCCGACGCGAAGGCGAGTCCGCGGCGGCCGCCCTCCAGCGCCGCGAGGTTCTCCTCCAGCGCGGTGCGGGTCGGGTTGGCGCTGCGGCTGTACTCGTAGCCGCCGCGGAGCCCGCCGACGCCGTCCTGCTTGTACGTGGACACCTGGTAGATCGGCGGGACCACGGCGCCGGTGAGGGGATCGGCCGTGTTGCCGGCGTGGATCGCAAGGGTCTCGAAGCTGTGCTGGTCGCTCATGGGGCCCGAGCGTAGTTCGTCGGGAAGGGAGTTGAAGGCCACTCGCCGCGCGGTTACCCGTCCGGGGACAATGGACCGCATGGAGATTCTGTGGTTCCTGCTCGCCCTGTGCATGCTCGTCGCCGTCGTGGGCCCGCTCATGCTGCGGCGCCGTGGCGGCATCCGCCAGGTCGCGCCCGGCTCGCCCGACGCCGCCGACCCGGACACCTACGGCTTCGCACGCCAGGAGGAGCTGGACGTCCGGATGCCCGGCCCCGACCAGGACCTCCTCGACGTCCTGGACGTGGTGCAGGCCACGGGGAGCTGGAAGGCGGCCTCGCAGCTGCTCGCGGGGACGCCCAAGGAGAGCGAGATCCGCTGGCAGCGGGTGCAGGCGTTCGCCGGCGCCGCCTCCCTGGAGCTGGCCCGGCAGCCCGGTGCGGGCGGGGCGTGGCTGAGGGCGTGGCGGGCCGAGGCCCCGAAGGACGCGGGCGCCGCCGCGGTGCACGCGGAGTTCCTGGTGCAGCAGGCGTGGCGTACGGGCACGGTGGGCACGGACGACTTCCGGATCATCCTGGAGGAGTCCCGCACGGTCTGCGGCGAAGCCGCCCTGCTGGCTCCGGGCGACCCCGTCCCGTACCTCGTGGAGCTGGCCGTCGCCCGGGGGCTGGGGTACTCCCACGAACAGTTCGACCAGCTCTGGGCGAAGATCATCGACCGTGCGCCCGCGCACATGGGCGCGCACATCGCCGCCCTGCACTTCTGGTGCGAGAAGTGGCACGGTTCGCGCGAAGAGGCCGACCGCTTCGCGACGACGGCCGCCGCCCGGGCCCCGCGGGGCTCGCTGCTCGCCGCGCTGCCGCTGTTCGCGGTGTACGAGCATCTGCCCGAGGTCAATCTGGTGCAGGGCTTCTACCGGGGCACCGTCGTGACGAAGGCGGTGGAGGGCGCGATGTTCGCGGTGCACGCGGCGCGCGCCGACGACCCGATGCTCGCGCACGTCCGGCACCTGCTGGTCCTCTTCCTCGTCCGCATGGAACGCTGGTCGGAGGCGATGCACCAGCTGGTCCACATCGACGGCCATGTGGGCGCGCTGCCCTGGACCCAGAGCTCCGACCCGGCCGCCGAGTACACGGTGTACCGGGCGCTGGCCGTCGCCGGGTACGAGGCGAACGGCGGCAGCCCGGCGACGCTGCCGCAGTAGAGCGGGGCGCCGCGGCAACGTGCTTCGGCCGGGGCGGCACCCCCGGCGGAAGCACGTTGCCGCACAACCGTTCGGTAGGTCATACTCCGTTTCCCCCCACACGCATCGACCTGATCGTATTCACGCGTCGCCTCGCCCGGCACCCGGGTGAGGCCTCTTCGCCTTCCCGTGGGGGGAACCGCCCGATGGGCCCATCACTGCGTGCTGTGCGCGCCCTCTTCCTTCTCGCAGGCTTCTATCTGCTCAGCCTGCTCATGCTCGCCGTCCTGGCCGCAGCCGACTGGGCCGCCGGTACGTGGACGCCGGGCGGCGTGGCGGTGAAGATCTTCCTGATCAGCGCCGTCCTCGCGATCCCGATCGTGCGGGGGATGTTCATGCTCCGCACGCCCAAGGGCGAGAGCATGCCGGGTGTGCGCGTCGACGACACCCAGGAGCCCGAACTCTGGCGCTCCGTACGCGACATCGCCCAGCAGGTCGGGACCCGCGCACCCGACGAGATCGTGCTGACCGGCGACGTGAACGCCGCGGTGAGCGAGGACGCGCGCTTCCTCGGCCTGGTGGGCGGCGCCCGCCGCCTCTACCTGGGGCTGCCGCTGATGACCGGCCTGTCGGAGTCCCAGCTCCGGGCCGTACTGGCCCACGAGATGGGCCACTACGTCAACGCCGACACCCGTCTCACGGCGATCACCGTGCGCGGCCGCGTCCAGGTGCTGCGCACCATCGCCCACTTCCAGGAGCGGGCCGGGAACAAGGTGGACAAGGAGCGGGCCAAGCAGGAGGCGAAATCCGCGAAGGCCGTCGCCAGGGGCAGGAAGGCCAAGGAGGTCGACACCACCGGCGCGGGCGTCACCTACCGCGCGATGGCGTGGATCTACACGGCCTACGCGAAGTTCTACATGCGGGCCACGCTCTCCGGTTCGCGCCGTGCGGAACTCGCCGCGGACGTCGCCGCGGCGAGGATCGCGGGCCGCGACGCGACCGCGTCGGCCCTGCGCGAGATACCGGTGCTGGACTCCGCTCACGGCTTCTACATGGACGCGTACGCCACGCTCGGTGTCGGTGCCGGTCTGCTCCCGCCGTCCGGTGAGGTCTTCGGCGGCGTACGGCATCTGCTGGCCGCGCGCCGGGAGGAGCTGGAAGGGATGCGCGCCGACCTGCCCGAGGAGCCCTCCTCGCCCTACGACTCGCACCCGGCGATCGCCGAGCGCGTGGCCCGGATCGAGGCCCTGCCGGACGACGGGCGCGCCTCGGAGCCCGTACGGCCCTCGATGTCGCTGCTGGCCGACCCCGGCCGGGCCCTCGCGGCGGTCGAGCAGGCGGTCCTCACGCCCGAGGCGCTGGCGATGCGCCGGGTGGAGTGGCCCGAGCTCGTGCACGTCTCGATGACGGCGTACACGCAGGAGTCCGCCGACGGATTCGGTGCGCTGGCGCGCGAGGCCGGAGCGGGTGACGGCTCCCTGCCGTCCCTGTTGGACGCGATCGACTCCGGCGGGCTGTGGCGCGTCGCCGAACGGCTGCCGAAGTCGCAGGAGGCCGCTTCGGCGACCGGGCGGGCGGCCCGCGAATTCGCCCGCCCCCGGCTCACGGCCGGACTGGCCCAGCTGGTCAGGGCCGCGTACGTACGCGACGGCCGGGCCCGCTGGGAACTGTCCTGGAGCGACTCCGCCACACTGAAGCTGCCCGACGGGCACGCGGACGAACTGCCGGCCGCACTGGAGGCGGCGGTGGCGGACGTCCCGGACACCACGCCCCTGCGCAAACTGCTCATCCCCTGAACCCTGCTCCCGAGCACGCACCTCTCGATTGGACGGGACACACCCCGTGACGAAACTGATACCCCTGGCGCTGATCGCTCTCGGCGTCTACTTCTGGCTGAGGGCACGGCGCAAGACCGCGGCGTTCGTGGAGGGGACCGGATCCCGTTCCGCGGCGAAGGCGGCCACGGAGCTCGGCTTCGTACCCGCCGACGCGCTCGACACGGCGCACTCCGCCGCTCCGGACCCGCGGGCGGAGGAGATCCGCGCGCGGGCCCGCTCCGGCGACTGGCAGGCCGCTGCCGACTACCTCGCCGACGCGGGCCGCGACTGGCAGGAGCGCTACCGCCGCGGATCCCTCCTCCAGGACGAGGCAGCGGCCGACGACGCGTGGCTGCTGGCCTGGCGCACGGCCCGTCCCGAGGACCCGGGGGCGGCCTTCGTCCACGCCGGCGCGCTGATCGGCGTGGCCGCGGACATCCGCGGCGCCAAGCAGGCGAAGTACACGACGCAGGAGCAGTTCGCCGGGTTCCACCGGATGATGGCGCAGGCCCGGGAGGCGTGCCACGAGGCGCAGGCCCTCGCCGGCGACGACCCGTGTCCGTACATCGCGGAGATCTCCTGCGCGCTGGGTCTCGGATACGACCACGACGCGTTCCGCGCCCTGTGGGCCCAGGTCGTCGAGCGCGACGCGCACCACCTCGCGGCGCACACCTCCGCCCTGCAGTACTGGTGCCGCAAGTGGCGCGGCTCGCACGAGCTGGCCGCCGGGTTCGCCCGGGAGGCGGCGGCGAAGGGGAGCCCCGGTCAGCTGCTCTCCCTGCTCCCGCTGTACGCGGCGTTCGAGCAGGAGACGGCGGAGGACGACGACCCGGACGTCTACTACAAGAGCCCGGAGCTGATCGCCGCGGTCGACGCCTGCCTGCTCGACGTGGCGGCGGCCGGCGAGGGTGACCGCCGCGTCGTCCTGGTCCGCCACCTGCTGGCCTGGCTGCTGTACTGGCAGGACCGCTACCCGGAGGCGGTGGAGCAGTTCCGGCTGATCGACGGTTACATCGACTGTGCGCCGTGGACGTACTCCGGTGACCCGGTGAAGCGCTACCTGGCCGCCCGGGACTACTGCGCGGAGCGCGTCGCGCAGGCGGCCCGGGGCTGACCGCCCGCGCGGCGGGGGCAGCGGAATCCCCGGTGTCCCCGCCGCGTTGTACGGGGTGAACCACGACCCCAGGAGGAGCCCCCGCATGTTCCTGACCCACCGCACCCCGCAGCTCCCCACCCGTGAGGAGGCCCTTCGCGGTCGCCCCACCCCCGAGTTCACGGTGCCCGAGCGCCACACGGTCCTCGGCAACCCGCTGACCGGCCCGTACCCGAAGGGCCTGGAGGTCGCCGACTTCGCGCTGGGCTGTTTCTGGGGCGCCGAGCGCAAGTTCTGGCAGACGGAGGGCGTCTGGACGACGCTCGTCGGCTACCAGGGCGGCTACACCGAGAACCCCTCGTACGACGAGACCTGCTCGGGCCTGACCGGCCACACGGAGGCGGTCCGCGTCGTCTTCGACCCGAAGGTGGTCGGCTACGCGGACCTCCTGAAGCTCTTCTGGGAGTCCCACAACCCGACCCAGGGCTTCCGCCAGGGCAACGACGTGGGCACCCAGTACCGCTCGGCCCTCTACACCCACTCCCCCGAGCAGGCGGAGGCCGCTCAGGCGTCCCGCGAGGCGTATCAGCAGGTCCTGACGGGCGCCGGATTCAAGGAGATCACCACGGAGATCCTCCCGGCCCAGGGCCGCACCTTCTGGCCCGCCGAGGGCTACCACCAGCAGTACCTCGACCGCAACATCAACGGCTACTGCGGCATCGGCGGCACGGGCGCCACGCTGGAGTCCCCCTCGGAGACGAACTGGGGCCGGGCCTGCCCGACGGGCATCGCGCCGGCCCCGGAGGCGTGAGCACCCTCTTCCGGACACACCTCACCCGGGGGCGGAGCGCACGGCGGGCTGGTGACCGCGGTGAACGGGGCGGCTTCTGCGCCTGACACCGGTGCCCGGCGGCCAGCTCAGGCCGCGAGCCGGACCTCTCCCATGGGCCGGTGGGCCGGGGAGGTGCGGGAGGGAGCGCCGCGGTGGGCGAGTTCGTGCTGGGCCAGGGACAGCACGTCGCCGAGGCCGAGCCCGAGGGAGCGGGCCGCCGCCGCGAGCACCTCGGACGACGCCTCCTTCCGGCCGCGCTCCACCTCGGAGAGGTACGGCACGGAGATCCGGGCGTCCTCCGCCACGTCCTTGAGCGTCCTCCCCTGGGCCTGCCGCTCCCGGCGCAGGACGTCTCCGACGACGTCCCGCCACAGGGGTTCCCTGGCGGCGGGAGGTGTCCGCAGAGGAAGGACGCGGGCGCAGGTCGGCTCGTGGCTGCTCATCGTCCGAGCCTAGGAGGGGACAACCTCCGGCGGGAGGGGAATACCGTCCGCGCCGGGCGGATCTGCTGTCGGCAGAGTCACCGGCGCGCGCCCGGTACAGGCCGTCGTGCCCGGCCCGCCTCTTCAGACGTGCACACACGCCCGGCGCTCCGTGGGGCCGCGGCCGGGGCCCCGGCCCCACGGAGGCGGCGGGGTCAGATCAGGCCCTGTGCCAGCATCGCTTCCGCGACGATCTCGAAGCCGGCGATGTTCGCGCCGACGACGTAGTTGCCCGGGCTGCCGTACTTCTCCGCCGTCGTGTGGCAGGAGTCGTGGATGTGCCGCATGATCTGCGCGAGGCGCTCCTCCGTGTGGGCGAAGGACCAGGAGTCGCGGGAGGCGTTCTGCTGCATCTCCAGGGCGCTGGTGGCCACACCGCCCGCGTTGGCCGCCTTGCCGGGGGCGAAGGCGACGCCCGCGTCCTGGAAGACGTGGACGGCTTCCGGAGTGGTGGGCATGTTGGCACCCTCGGCGACCGCCTTGACCCCGTTGCGCACGAGGGCCAGCGCGTCGGTCTCGTGGAGTTCGTTCTGGGTGGCGCAGGGCAGGGCCACGTCGACCGGGACGTTCCAGACGCCCGTGCCGGGGACGTAGCGCACATGGTCGCCGCACCGCTCGGCGTACTCGGAGATGCGGCCGCGGCCGTGCTCCTTGACCTCCTTGAGCACGGCGAGGTCGATGCCCTTCTCGTCCACGACGTAGCCGCCCGAGTCGGAGCAGGTCACGACGGTCGCGCCGAGCTGCTGGGCCTTCTCGATGGCGTAGATGGCGACGTTCCCGGAGCCGGAGACCGCGACGCGCTGACCGTCGAGGGACTCGCCGCGCACCCGCAGCATCTCGGCGGTGAACAGGACGCAGCCGTAGCCGGTGGCCTCGGTACGCGCCTGGGCGCCACCCCAGCCGAGGCCCTTCCCGGTGAGCACGCCGGATTCGTAGCGGTTGGTGATCCGCTTGTACTGGCCGAAGAGGTAGCCGATCTCACGGCCGCCGACGCCGATGTCACCGGCGGGGACGTCGGTGTACTCGCCCAGGTGGCGGTGGAGTTCGGTCATGAAGGACTGGCAGAACCGCATGACCTCGCTGTCGGACCGGCCCTTGGGGTCGAAGTCCGCGCCGCCCTTGCCGCCGCCGATGGGCATGCCGGTGAGGGCGTTCTTGAAGATCTGCTCGAAGCCGAGGAACTTCACGATGCCGAGGTTGACCGAGGGATGGAAGCGCAGGCCGCCCTTGTACGGGCCGAGCGAGCTGGAGAATTCGACGCGGAAGCCGCGGTTGACGTGGATGTCGCCGGCGTCGTCCGACCACGGCACCCGGAAGATGAGCTGGCGCTCGGGCTCGCAGATCCGCTCGATGATGCGGGCGTCGACGAACTCCGGGCGCTGCGCCAGCATGGGGCCGAGGGTTTCGAGAACCTCGCGCACCGCCTGGTGGAACTCGCCCTCACCCTGGTTGCGTCGCAGGATCTCCGCGTAGAGGGGTTCGATGACACGGTTCTCGGCGGTGCGCGGGGTGAGGGTTTCGGAACTGGCCGGCATCTGATCAAGACCTTCCGTGGGTGGGCTCATGCGCGTCGGCGCCCCCTGTCCCCGGAGGCGCCTTCGCCGTTGCACCCGGCAAGTCTGGCAGCGCGGCCCGGCCCTGCCCGGACGACATCCACGGAGTGGACGGTGTTGTTCGCCCCGGTACGGTCCCCTATCCACCCGTACGCGGGGCCGCACGGCGCCCGCGTCGCGGGGCCGTGCGGGTGATGGACCTCACAGCCGGAGGAGGGCGGCGGTGAGGCCCGCGTCCGAGTGGATCAGGCCGTCGCGTTCTCCGTCACCGTGACCTTCCCCTTGCGGATGGTCGCCACCCGGGGTGCCTTGCGGGCGAGGGAGCTGTCGTGGGTGACCATCACGAAGGTCAGCCCGTGTTCCTTCCACAGCCCGTCGAGCAGGTCCATGATCTCGTCGCGCATGGACTCGTCGAGGTTGCCGGTCGGTTCGTCGGCGAGCAGTACCTTCGGCCGCTTCACGAGCGCCCTGGCGATGGCGACGCGCTGCTGCTGGCCGCCGGACATCTCGCTCGGCAGGTGGGTGGGCCGGTCGCCGAGGCCGACCGACTCCAGGGCTTCCGCGGCGCGTTCGCGGCGGGCCTTCGCGCCGAGGCCGAGGGGGACGAGCGCCGTCTCGACGTTCTCCTGGGCGGTGAGCGTGGGGATCAGGTTGAAGCTCTGGAAGACGAATCCGATGGACTCGGCCCGGACCTTGGTCAGCCGGGACTCGGGGAGCCTGGCCAGGTCGACACCGTCGAGCTCGATGGTGCCGGCGGTGGGCCGGTCCAGGCCGCCGAGCATCTGGAGCAGCGTCGACTTGCCGCCTCCGGTGGGCCCCTGGATGACGAGCCGTCCGCCGTCCTCGATGGTCAGATCGACGCCGGCGAGCGCGTCGACGGGATTCCTGCCGCGCATGTAGCGCTTGGTGACGCCCTTGAGCTGGTACACGTGTGGACTCCTGCTGTACGTACGGGAGGGGTGGGGCGGGGCGGTGTTACGCGACGCGGCTCAGCGCGTCGGCCGGCCGCAGCCGCGATGCCCGCCAGCCGCCGAAGGCTCCCGCGATCAGTCCGCCCGCCACGGCCAGGCCGACGGCGATGAGGATCGTGGTGAGGGAGACCGGTGCGGTCAGGGCGATGTCGAGGGTCCTGGACGCGGTCTGACGGCCGGGGCCGCCGCCTCCCATCGGGCCGCCGCCGCCCCTGCCGCCTCCTCCGCCGCCGCCCGTGGAACCGAGCTGGGCGGTGAGGGTGGGGCTGACGGCGGTCACGACGTAGGCGCCGGCGAGTCCGACGGCGATGCCGAGGACACCGCCCATCAGGCCGTTGACGAGGGCCTCGCCGACGACCTGGCGGGTGACGCGTCCGCTCTTCCAGCCGAGTGCCTTGAGGGTGCCGAACTCCCGCACGCGGCGGCTGACGGCGGAGGAGGTCAGCAGGCCGGCGACGAGGAACGCGGCGACCAGGACGGCGATGGAGAGCCACTTGCCGACGCTGGAGGCCAGGTCGGAGGCGGTGGACAGGGAGCCGGAGACCGTGTCGGCGAGGTCGGCGGAGGTGGTGACCGTCGTGCCCGGGATGTTCTTCTGGATGGCGGCCTTGACGGTGTCGATCTGCTGGGAGTCGGCGGCCGTGACGTAGACCGTGGTGACCTTGTCCTGGGAGTCGGCGACGGTCTGCGCCTGCTTCAGCGGGATGTACACGTTGGCGGCCGCGTCACCGCTGTCGGCCGTGGAGACGCCCACGATCGTGTACTTCGTGCCGGAGATGGTGACGCTCTTGTCGACCGCGAGCGACTTCTCCTTGGCGTAGGCGGAGTCGACGACCGCGACCTTGGCGTCGGTCTCGGACGCCGTGAAGGTACGCCCCTTGGTGATCTCGGAGGAGGTCAGCGGGCCGAGGTCCTGCTGGGTGACGTCGGTGCCGTAGACGGTGAAGGAGTTGACGTCGAAGGACGCCCCGCCTCCCTCGACCCGGCCCTGCGGCTGGCCGCCGCCCTGGCCGCCGCGACCGCTCTGGCCCGCGGTGCTCTCGTCCTGCTTGAACTCGCCGCGCTTGAACTGCCCGTCGACCTTCATGACCGTCAGGCTCAGCCCGCCGACCGCGTCGGCGACGCCGGTCTGCTCGCCGACCTTGCCGACGGTGCTGGAGGCCAGCGTCTGGAAGCCCTGGACCATGACCCGGTCGGTGCTCTGGGTCTCGTCCTCGTCGTCCTTGGCGTCGAACTCGAAACGGGGGCGTCCGGTGGAGCCGGAGCCCTGGGCGTCCGCCGCCTTGGTCACCGTCATGTCGGTGCCCAGGCCGTACAGCGATTCCAGGACCTTGTCCTGGGCCTTGCTCATGCCCGAGGAGACCGAGCTGACGATGATGACCAGCGCAATGCCGAGGGCGAGCCCCGAGGCGACGACGAGCGCCGCCTTTCTGCGGCGGCGCAGCTCGCGCCGGAGGTAGGTGAAGAACATGGCGCGAGGGTATGGAGCGGGTGTGATGAGGAGTTAAGGGCCCGATGAGAGGTGGATGAGAACACCTGCGGGACGTACGCCGAAGGCGGCGGCGCCCGGAGGAGTCCGGGTGCCGCCGCCTTCGAGGGGGAGGGGTTCGGCCGGGATCAGGCGGCGGAGCCCGCCGTCCACTGCGACCAGTTCATGTTCCAGCCGTTGAGGCCGTTGTCGGGGGCGATGGTCTTGTCCGGGGAGTTCGTGACCACGACCACGTCGCCGACGATGGAGTTGTTGTACAGCCAGGCGGCGGGCGTGCCGGCGTCGTCCGCGCCCTTCGTGTCGGACAGGCCGATACAGCCGTGGCTGGTGTTCGCGCTGCCGAAGATCGACTTGGCGCCCCAGTAGTTGCCGTGGATGAAGGTGCCCGACGTGGACAGCCGCATGGCGTGCGGGACGTCCTTGATGTCGTACTCGCCCTTGCCGTCGTCGTCCGTGAAGCCGACCGTCGAACCGTCCATACGGGTCTCCTCGAACTTCTCGGAGATCACCATCTGGCCGTTGTACGTCGGGTTGTCGGCGGAGCCGGCGGAGATCGGGATCGTCTTGACCGTCTTGCCGTCACGGGTGACGGTCATGGTGTGCGTCTTGGCGTCCACGGTCGAGACCTGGTTGCGGCCGACCTTGAAGGTGACCGTCTTCTGCTGGACACCGACGACACCGTCGGCGCCCTCGACGCCGTCCAGGGCCAGCTTCAGGGTGACGGTGGAGCCTCCCTGCCAGTAGTCCTCGGGGCGCAGGTCGAGACGCTGGTTGTTGAACCAGTGACCGACGACTTCCTGGCCGCTGCTCGACGTCACCGTGATGCCGTCCTGGACGGCCTTCCTGTCGGTGATCGCCTTGTTGAAGTTGATCGAGACCGGCATGCCGACGCCGACGGTGGAACCGTCCTCGGGCGTGAAGTTCCCGATGAAGCTGTTCTCGGGCGACACGGTGGTGAAGGAGCTGTTGGCGTGTGCCTCGCGGTCCTTCGAGTCGGACGCCGTGGCGCTGATCTTGTACCTCGTCGAGCGCTCGAGCTGGCCGCTGGGCTTCCAGCTGGAACCGTCGGCGGCGAGCTTGCCCTCGACGGCTTGGCCCTCGGCCGTGGTCATGGTGACCTCGGTCAGCTTGCCCTTGGCGACGGTGACCATCGCGGCGTTGTTGATGCTCGCGTTGGTCGCCCCGTTCTTCGGCGCGATCGTTATCTGCGCCTCGGAGGTGTCCTTGGCCGCGGCCTCGTCGACCTGCGCCTGTGACGTCTTCGAGCTGTCGGCGCTCGCGCCGGTGTCGCTGCCGCCGTCGTCGCTGCAGGCCGAAAGCACCAGCACACCGCCGAGCAGTGCGGACGCGGCCATGAGGCCCCTGCGCCGCTTGCTGTCCGTGATCACACGCTTCTCCATCGTTGCCGATTCCCCAAGATCCCCGGACGGGGTCGCCCGACGGCGATGCCCCGTCAATGTTCCAAGAACACCGCGACCGGGTCTTCCGTTCCACATCCACCGCGGATGTGGGGAACACCACTCATCGACGCACCCGGGACCGCGGCGGTTCCGGCCACCTGTGAGGAGTGCCCCGCGGGCGTCAGCGTTCCGTATGTCCGCCGCCTTCTTCGTCGTCCGTCTCATTGTCCTCGATCCCGTAGTACGCCTCGTCCCCGTCCTCTCCGGCCGCCCAGTCCTCGGCGTCGGGGTCGTAGTCGATCGTCTCGCTGCTCCAGGAGGCCTGGGCGAGCTCGACCCCGGGCACCTGGCTGACCAGATCGAACGGGTCGATCAGTGAGGCGAGGGCTTCCGCTGCGTCTTCCCTGACGGTCTCCTCGGCATGCGTACGTTCCTCGGCCGACGCGTCGGCGGAGGAGCCGGAGGCGGTGAAATCGGCCGCGATGCTCTCCAGCGCCGTACCGGTCAGGGCATCGGCGTCGCTGATCTCCAGCACCATCTCCACGCGAAGCCGAACAAATGAGGGTGTCTCCGAAGTGCTCATACGCCGGAGCGTAAGGCTCCCGGGATCTGTGGCTTTCCTCCGACCCGCTGCTTTGCTTAGCATCGGCCCACGGGGCTAACTGACGGTTGTCGCAAGGGGATCGATTCTGTGTCCATCGCTCGTCGCACGCTGCTGACCACCACAGCGGCAGGCACTCTGCTCTGCGCTCTCTGGTTCGTCCCCTCCGCCAACGCGACCGGCGACGCCGGGGTGCGGGACGGGTCCACCGGCTCGTCCTCCGCTTCCTCCACCGAGGCCCGAGGGGCCTCCGCCACGGCGGATCTCGCCTCCGGGGAAAGTCTGGCCGAAACCGGTGCGGGCATCGACACCACCCCGTACCTGATCGGCGGAACGGCCTTCCTGTGCGTCGGCGCGGGATTCGTCGTGTACGCGGCGCGCCGCGGCTCCACGGCGCCCCTCGGCCTCTGAGGCGGCGAGGGCTGCCGCGGCCCGTACCGGGCGCGGCAGCCCCCCGAGGGGCCCTGGCTCAGTCCAGCGGGCCCGTCACGGCCTCCACGGCCGCGACCAGCCTCCCCTCCCGCACGAAGGTGTCGGCGGCGGCCAGGTCCGGGGCGAGGAAGCGGTCCGGGCCGGGGCCCTGGACACCTGCGTCCCGCAGCGCCCCGATGACGGCGAGCGACGCGGGCCCGGGGGTCAGCCCCTCCGCGGCCCGCAGCTCCACACCGCGTGTGGCGGCGTACAGCTCCACCGCCACGATCCGGGCGAGGTTCGTGACCGCGGTACGGAGCTTCCGCGCGGCCGACCACCCCATGGAGACGTGGTCCTCCTGCATCGCGGAGGACGGGATCGAGTCGACGGACGCGGGGACGGCGAGCCGCTTCATCTCGCTGACCAGGGCGGCCTGCGTGTACTGGGCGATCATCAGCCCGGAGTCGACGCCCGCGTCGCCGGCGAGGAAGGGCGGCAGGCCGTGCGAACGGTTCTTGTCCAGCAGCCGGTCCGTGCGGCGCTCGGTGATCGAGCCGAGGTCGGCGGCGGCGATGGCCAGGAAGTCCAGGACGTACGCGACCGGGGCGCCGTGGAAGTTGCCGTTCGACTCGACCCTGCCGTCGGGGAGCACGACCGGGTTGTCGACGGCCGAGGCCAGCTCGCGGCCGGCGACGAGCTCCCCGTGCGCGAGGGTGTCGCGCCCCGCGCCGTTGACCTGAGGGGCGCAGCGCACGGAGTAGGCGTCCTGGACGCGGGGGGCGTCGTCCTGATGGTGACCGGTGAGGCCGGACCCGGCGAGCACCCGCAGCATGTTGGCCGCGGAGACGCCCTGGCCGGGGTGGGGGCGGATGGCGTGCAGCTCCGGGGCGAGGACCTTGTCGGTGCCGAGGAGCGCCTCCAGGGAGAGCGCGGCGGTGATGTCCGCGCTGGTGTAGAGGTTCCTCAGGTCGGCCAGGGCCATCACGAGCATGCCCAGCATGCCGTCGGTGCCGTTGAGGAGGGCGAGGCCCTCCTTCTCGCGGAGCTCGACGGGGGTGATGCCGTGCGCCGCGAGGAGCTCTCCGGCGGGCCGCACGGTGCCGTCGGGGCCTTCCGCCTCGCCCTCTCCCATCAGGGTCAGGGCGCAGTGCGAGAGGGGGGCGAGGTCGCCGGAGCAGCCGAGCGAGCCGTACTCGTGGACGACGGGGGTGATGCCCGCGTTGAGCACGTCCGCCATGGTCTGCGCGACCTCGGGGCGTACGCCGGTGTGGCCCGAGGCCAGCGTCTTCAGCCGCAGGAACATCAGCGCGCGGACGACCTCGCGCTCCACGTGGGGACCCATGCCCGCGGCGTGCGAGCGCACGATGTTGCGCTGCAGCTGTGCGCGCAGATCCGGGCCGATGTGGCGGCTGGCGAGGGCGCCGAAGCCGGTGGAGACGCCGTAGACCGGCTCGGGCTTGGCGGCGAGCGCGTCGACGACCTCCCGCGCGGCGGCGAGCGCCTCCACCGCGGCGGCGGAGAGCTCGACCCGTGCACCCCGGCGGGCCACGGCGATGACGTCCTCGGCAGTGGTACCGGACGTCCCCACCACGACTGTATGCATATTCATATTCAGAAGCCTACGGACTGAAAACCGTCATGTCACCAGTGGTCGGCGGGTTGACCCCTTACCCACCGCCCCCGGGCGGGTTGCCGCGCAGCCTGCGCCGGTCGTGGGGGGACCGGGGCGGCGAGTCGGCGAGCCGGATCACGTCACCGTCCCGCCCCGCGACCACCGGCCGGCGGGAGTGCGCCGCCTTGGCCTGGTACTGCGCGGCGTCGGCCAGCCGGAAGAGCCGGCGCGCGGACGGGACCGGGCCGATGTCGTCGCCCGTGGAAGCCACACCGCAGGCGACCCCGTCACCGGGCTCCAGGGCGACGGCGCGCGCACAGAGCTCCTCGGAGACGCGGACCACGTCGTCCGCCGGGGGGCCCACGGTCAGCAGGCAGAACTCGTCGCCGCCCAGCCGCGCGGACAGCGCTCCGTCGAGCATCGCGCCGCAGAGGGAGAGCACGGAGCCGAAACGTTCCAGCAGTCGGTCGCCGACGGCGTGGCCATGCGTGTCGTTGACCCCCTTGAGGCCGTTCAGATCGCAGACGACGAGGCTGACCACGGCCCCCTCGGTGCGGTGCAGGTCCAGCGCCTCGTCGAGCCGGAGGTCCACGGCCCTGCGGTTGGCGAGTCCGGTGAGCGGGTCCGTGAAGGCCAGCTTGCGGACCTCCTCCAGCCGCTCGGTCTGCGCGATGCCCGCCGCGACGACGGCGGCCAGCACGGTCGCGAAGTCCGCGTCGTCGCGGTCGAACACGGGAGCCCCGGCCAGGCGGGCCACGTACAGCTCCCCCCAGGCGCGCCCGTGCAGCACGATCGGCGCCACCACGCAGCACCCGCGCCCGCGCCGCCGCAACGCCGCGACCCGCTGATGGCAGTACGGACGGGCGCCCCGGGCCGGGCCGTCGGCGCCCGGACCTCCGTCGGCGGTCTCCACCCAGGCGTCGGGCTCGCCCCCGCCCGCCCAGCGCTCGTGCAGGAACTCGGTGATCTCCGGGAACTGGTGCACGGGGTAGGACTCCCCCTCGGGGAACTCCTCCTCGCCCTCGGCCCGCTCCCCCGCGTTCACCAGGACGCGCAGCCTGCCCTGTTCCCGCTCCCACACGGAGAGGGCGGCGAAGCTGCCCCCCAGCGCCTCGCACGCCCCCACCGCCGCGGCATGCCAGGACTCGCGCGGGGTGTAGGCCGCCGCCATCGTCTGTGCCAGCGCAACCACGGCGCGCAGGCGCGCATCATCACCGCCCATCATCCCAGCTTAGGGAGGTTTGTGACGATTTGATCAGTTGACGGCGCTGATGATCTTCGGATCATTCCCCGGGCCAGTTCGGCTTCCGCTTCTCGTTGAACGCGGCCACACCCTCGGCCCGGTCCCCGGAGAAGGCCACCGAGCGCCAGGCGGCGTCCTCCACCTCGAGTCCGGCGCGCAGGTCGAGCCCCTGCCCCAGCCGCAGGGCCCGCTTGGCGGCCCGGAGCCCCACCGGGGAGTTCGCCGCGATCCGGCCGCCGAGGGCCAGGGCCTCCTCGCGGTCCCGGCCCGCCTCGACCAGCTCGTCGACCAGGCCCAGCTCGCGCGCCTCGGCCGCCTCCACCCGCCGCGCCGTGAAGACCAGCTCGGCGGCGCGCGCCGCGCCGACCCGGCGGGGCAGCAGCTGCGTGCCGCCGCCGCCCGGGATGACGCCGACGGACACCTCGGGCAGGCCGACGACGGCCGTGCGGTCGGCCACGATCACGTCGCAGGCCAGCGCGAGCTCGAAGCCTCCGCCGAGGGCGAAGCCGTGCACGGCGGCGACGACCGGCATGGGGAGCTCCAGCACGCCGGTGTACGCGGCCCGCGCCGTGGGCCGCTGCCGCACGAGCTCGGCGTCGGTGAGGGAGTTCCGCTCCTTGAGGTCGGCGCCCACACAGAAGGCCCGCTCATGACTGGAGGTGAGCACCGTCGCCCGTACGCCCTGATCGGCGCCGAGCGCGGCGCAGGCGTCGGCGATCGCGCGCGCCATGGCGGTGCTCACGGCGTTCATGGCCCTGGGCCGGTCGAGCACCAGCTCGGCGACGTTCTCCTGGCCCTCGTGCCGCCGTACGACGACGAACTCCCCGAACCTCTGCTCCGACGTGACACCCATGGCGACTGCACCCCTCCGGTTAACGAGCGTTACGGGAATCCTAGGGGCGGGGTCAGGGGCCGGGCCCCTGACCCCGCCCCTGGATCGGACGACCGCCCCGGATCAGGTGGACGGCTTGCCCCGCCGGGCCAGCAGCCAGGGCTCCACGACGCCCAGCCCCCGCACCGGCCGCTGCCACATCGGCTGCAGCCCGAAGCGGTACGCGGGCAGCGGGGGCTCCTCGTCCGGGCGGCCCTCCTTCTCCGCGAGCCGGGCCCGCTCGGCCGCCGCCGAGGCCTCCTCGGCGGCCTGCGCCTCGGAGGCGGGGGCGTCGCCGTTCCTGATCAGCTCGGCGGCGAACGCGCCGTCCACCAGCACCGCGTCCTTCGGCGCTATCGACGTGAGCCGGCTGGCCAGGTTCACCGTCGTGCCGAACACGTCGCCCATCCGCGTGGTGACCGTGCCGAAGGCGATGCCGACCCGCAGCGAGGGCATGGTCGTGTCCTGGGCCATCGCCTCGACCAGCCGGAGCGCTATCTCGCCCGCCGTGCCCGCGTCGTCCGCGGCGAAGAGGACCTCGTCGCCCAGGGTCTTGATGAGCCGACCCCCGTGGGCGGCGACCAGGTCGGCGGAGGTCGTCTCGAAGGCCTCGACCAGCTCGCCGAGCTCCTCCTCCTCCAGCCGCCGGGTCAGCCGGGTGAAGCCGACGAGGTCGGCGAAGCCCACGGCGAGCCGCCGGTCGACCATCTCCTCGTCGTCCCCGGTCTGCACGACCCGGCCCGTCGCGGCGGCCAGCTGGCGACGCCACACGTACACCAGGAATTCCTGCAGCTCGGGCAGGAGCAGCTCGATCAGCGGATACGTGACCTCGGTACGGGTCATCCCCGGCTCGGGAGGCTCGGTCAGCCCCGCGAGGAAGGAGTCGATCTGCCACTCCGCGAGCCTGGCCGTGGTCTGCCCGGTGGACCGGGCCACCTGGATCGCCATGGGCTCGCTGAGCAGCCCCGCCTCCACGAGGCCGGCGAGGCGGCGCAGCGCCAGCACGTCGGCCTCGGTGAGCGCCTTGGCCTGCCCGATGTCGGCGAAGCCCATGGCCCGCCAGAACCGGGACGCCAGGTCCATGGAGACCCCGGCCGTCCTGGCCGCCTGGAACGGCGTGTAGCGGCGGTCGGCCCCCAGGATCAGGGCCTCCAGCCGGATGGCCAGCGGGTCGTCGGTCGGTTCCGCCGTGTGGTCGACCTCGTGATGCGGTGTCGAGTGGACCGACGCCCCCGACGAGGGCTCCGCGCCGTCGTCGGAGTTCGTGTCGTCGACGGTCACCGGCCGCCTCCTGCCCGTTCCCTGCGCACTGCCCTGCCGATCTGTCGCTGGATCGCCTCAACGATACGGCAGGTGTGCCCTGGCTCACGTCCCTGGTGACGTGGGTCCGTATCCGTCATACGTGACATCACCCGTATGTGCGGAGCGCCTGATCAGGTCAGGCCTCCCTCCTCCCCGCGCAGGTGGACGATGTCTCCGGCCGACACGGGCTCCTGGATCCCGTCGCCCGTCGCCAGCACGAGCCGCCCGTCGCCGTCGATCGCGACGGCCTCGCCGACGACGGACCTCTCGCCCGGCAGCTCCGCCCGCACCGTCCGGTCGAGGGTGGCGCATCCCGCCGCGTAGGCCGTCTGGAGCCCGCTCTCGGCGGCGTCGCCGTTGGCGTCCCGCCACTTCCCGTACCACTGTTCCAGTGACCGCAGGACGGCCCGGAGCAGGGTCTCGCGGTCGGTGGAGACGGCTCCGGCGAGCGCGAGCGAACCGGCGTGCGGGGCGGGCAGCTCGGCCGCCCGGAGCGACACGTTGAGGCCGATGCCGATGACCACGCCGTCCCCGGCGCGCTCGGCGAGGATGCCGCCGGTCTTGCGTTCCGTGCCGCCGATCGTCACCAGGAGGTCGTTGGGCCATTTCAGTGCCATGTCGACGCCCGCCGCCTGCGCGAGGCCGGTGGCCGCCGCGACACCGGTGAGCAGCGGCAGCCACCCCCAGCGCTCGGCGGGCACCGTGCCGGGGGTGAGGTAGACGGAGAGGAAGAGGCCGGAGCGGGGCGGCGCCGTCCAGGTGCGGTCGAGCCGTCCGCGGCCCGCGGTCTGCTCCTCGGCGACCAGCACCGTGCCCTCGGCCAGCCCTTCGCCGGCGGCCCGGGCCGCGAGGTCGGAGTTGGTGGAGCCGGTCGCCTCGACGATGTCGATCGAGGTCCACAGGCCGTCGGGCTTCAGCAGCCCGCGGCGCAGCGCAGCGACGTTCAGGGGCGGCCTGTCGAGGTCCGACCAGCGGTTGTGCGGCGCATCGGGAGGTGTCATGCAACCCACATTAGGTGTGGCCAACGACGCACTGACGAACCGTATGGGCGCCGATACGCTACGGGTCAGTAGCTAACGCCGACGGGCCAGCCACCGTCGGGCACCCACCGGTCCACCAGTCCGACCGGATGTACCAGCCATCCCCGTGACCAGGCAGGGAGCCGCCACCCGATGTCCGAGCCGCAGAGCGACATCCACACCACCGCGGGCAAGATCGCGGACCTGCAGCGCCGTATCGAAGAGGCCACACACGCAGGTTCCGCACGTGCCGTCGAGAAGCAGCACGCGAAGGGCAAGCTGACCGCCCGTGAGCGGGTCGAGCTCCTGCTCGACGAAGGTTCCTTCGTGGAGCTCGACGAGTTCGCACGGCACCGGTCCACCAATTTCGGCATCGAGAAGAACCGCCCGTACGGAGACGGTGTCGTCACCGGGTACGGCACGGTCGACGGCCGTCCCGTCTGCGTGTACTCGCAGGACTTCACCATCTTCGGCGGCTCGCTCGGCGAGGTCTACGGTGAGAAGATCGTCAAGGTCATGGACTTCGCGATGAAGACCGGCTGCCCGGTGATCGGCATCAACGACGGCGGCGGCGCGCGCATCCAGGAGGGTGTGGCCGCGCTGGGGCTCTTCGCGGAGATCTTCCGCCGTAACGTCCACGCCTCCGGTGTCGTCCCGCAGATCTCGCTGATCGTCGGGCCGTGCGCGGGCGGCGCGGTCTACTCCCCCGCGATCACCGACTTCACGGTGATGGTCGACCAGACCTCGCACATGTTCATCACCGGCCCCGACGTCATCAAGACGGTCACCGGTGAGGACGTCGGCTTCGAGGAGCTGGGCGGCGCCCGCACGCACAACACGACGTCCGGCGTGGCCCACCACCTGGCGGGCGACGAGAAGGACGCCATCGAGTACGTCAAGTCCCTGCTGTCCTACCTCCCGTCGAACAACCTCTCCGAGGCCCCGGCCTTCCCGGAGGAGGCCGACCTGGAGACCACGGACGAGGACCGCGAGCTCGACACCCTCATCCCGGACTCGGCGAACCAGCCGTACGACATGCACGCCGCCATCGAGCACGTGCTCGACGACGGCGAGTTCCTGGAGACGCAGGCCCTGTTCGCGCCGAACATCATCACCGGCTTCGGCCGCGTCGAGGGTTTCCCGGTGGGCATCGTGGCCAACCAGCCGATGCAGCTGGCCGGCTGCCTGGACATCGACGCGAGCGAGAAGGCCTCACGCTTCGTGCGCACGTGCGACGCGTTCAACGTGCCGGTCCTCACCTTCGTCGACGTGCCCGGCTTCCTCCCGGGCGTCGACCAGGAGTACGGCGGCATCATCCGCCGCGGCGCCAAGCTGATCTACGCGTACGCGGAGGCGACCGTCCCGCTGATCACGGTGATCACGCGCAAGGCCTTCGGCGGGGCGTACGACGTCATGGGCTCCAAGCACCTGGGCGCCGACCTGAACCTGGCCTGGCCGACCGCGCAGATCGCGGTGATGGGCGCGCAGGGCGCGGTGAACATCCTGCACCGCCGCACGATCGCCGCCGTTGCGGATGCCGACGAGCGCGAGGCCACCCGGGCCGAGCTGATGGCCGACTACGAGGACGCGCTCCTCAACCCGTACGTCGCGGCCGAGCGCGGCTACGTCGACGCGGTGATCATGCCGTCGGACACCCGGGCCCACCTGGTGAAGGGCCTGCGCCAGCTCCGTACGAAGCGCGAGTCGCTGCCGCCGAAGAAGCACGGCAACATCCCCCTCTAGCCACCGGGAGCCACCATGATCAAGGTCGTACGGGGCAATCCGACCCCGGAGGAGCTCGCCGCGGCCCTCGCCGTGGTCCGGGCGCGCGCGGCTGCCGTCGCCGCCGTCCCGTCCGGTGCCCCGCTGCCGCCCGAGCAGTGGTCCGACCCGGGGCGGATCGCCCGCAAGGGGGCGCTCCGGCCGGGGCCCCGGTCGTGGGCGCGGACGTACTGGCCCTCCTGAGGACCGGGCCGCCGGCGGCGCTTGAGTACCTGTACTCAGGCGCCGCAGCCGTGTCCGGAGCACCATCGGAACCATGCTGTGGTCCGACCCCGAGAACAAGCCGCCGAAGGAACTGCGCGACGCCCAGGACATGATGCGCCGCGCGGGACTGCTGCTGGCGCTGGCCATGGTCGTGGCGATGTTCGTCCTGGGCACCCGCTGAGAGGCGTCCGGCGCCGGCCCGCGGGGCTCCGGGCCCGGTGCCCCGGGACGCCCCGCGCGGCCTCCGGCCCCGCCTACGATGGCGGGTATGACTGATCAGCGCCGCCTCGTGCTCGCCTCCGCCTCCCCCGCCCGTCTCGGACTGCTGCGCCAGGCCGGTCTCGCCCCCGAGGTGATCGTCAGCGGGGTCGACGAGGACGCGATCACCGCTCCGACCCCGGGCGGGCTGGCGCTCGTCCTGGCCGAGGCGAAGGCCGCCGCCGTGGCCGCCCGCCCGGAGGCCGCCGGCGCCCTCGTCATCGGCTGCGACTCGGTGCTGGAGCTGGACGGCGAGGCGTACGGCAAGCCCGCCGACGCCGAGGAGGCCGGCGCCCGCTGGAAGGCGATGCGCGGCCGGTCCGGCGTCCTGCAGACGGGTCACAGCGTCATCGACACGGCCACCGGCCGTACGGCGTCGGCGACCGCGTCCACCGTCGTCAGGTTCGGCGAGCCGACGGACGCCGAGGTGGCGGCCTACGTCGCTTCGGGCGAGCCGCTCCACGTGGCCGGGGCGTTCACCCTGGACGGCCGCTCGGCGCCGTTCGTCGAGGCGATCGAGGGCAGCCACGGCAACGTCATCGGCCTGTCGCTGCCGCTGTTGCGCCGGCTGCTCGGCGAACTGGGCACCCCCATCACCGACTTGTGGGTCTGAGCGGCGGCCGCCTCACACCGGGGCCGGAGTGCCCTCGACGCCCGGCTCCTCGGCCTTCGTCTCCGGCTCGCGCCGGTCGAAGGCCACCAGGGTCAGCACGACGAGGGCCAGGACGGCCATCAGGAAGGCGAAGGCCGCCCAGCCGATCAGCCCGACCGCCAGCGCGCCCAGCACCCCGTGCACGACCGCGCAGGCGATGAGGGTGATCCTGCCGAAGCGGCCCGGGGCGCGGTCCCGTATCCCCGCCAGCAGCGGTATGAGCCCGCAGAGCACCAGAAGGACCCCGGAGACACCGCCCATCACCCACGTGCCGGTGACCATGGCGTCAGGATCCATCCCTGCCAGGGACATGCTCTGGTTGCCGGCGACCGTCGCGAGGACGCCGTTGACGAGCACGATGCCCACGGCTTCCACGAACAGAACGATCGCGGTCACGAAGGCCACTGGTCTGCGCACCACGGCGCCACCTCCTGTTACCTGCAGTACGTGCGGTAGCGCGGACCCTACATGGGGGTACCCCCTGCTCGTCAGGAGCTCGGGGGACGGTAATGCTCCGGGACAAGGGGAGGCGCGCGGCTCGTGCGCGCGGAGGCGACGCTCCGGGGCAGAAGCAAAGATTCCCTCGGCCGTTCGTAGGGAGTCCACAAAGAAACGCCGCGCGGCGTTGACCGTCCGAACAGAGACTTGGGCCACACTTCGTGGCTACTGTGCGGTTGAGGAACCCGGCGTACCGTGGTGCGACAAGGGATTTCGCGACTCGAGCAAGCCTCGAATCACACTCCGTGTGGGCAAGTTCACTACTGGGGACGGGTCGTACGGCCGTGTCGGTAGTCCCTAAACTCAGCTTGTTCTCAAGGAGGGAGTCATCGTGCGCAAGGTGCTCATCGCCAACCGTGGTGAAATCGCTGTCCGTGTTGCTCGGGCTTGCCGGGATGCCGGAATCGCGAGCGTGGCCGTCTATGCCGATCCGGACCGGGATGCTCTGCATGTGCGGGCGGCCGATGAGGCGTTCGCTCTGGGCGGTGACACTCCGGGGGCGAGTTACCTGGACATGGCGAAGGTGTTGCAGGCGGCGAAGGATTCCGGGGCGGACGCGGTCCATCCGGGGTACGGGTTCCTGTCGGAGAACGCGGAGTTCGCGCAGGCGGTGCTGGACGCGGGTCTGACGTGGATCGGTCCGCCGCCGCACGCGATCCGGGATCTGGGTGACAAGGTCGCCGCCCGGCACATCGCCCAGCGTGCCGGTGCCCCGCTCGTGGCCGGCACCCCCGACCCGGTGTCCGGGTCGGGCGAGGTCGTGGAGTTCGCGGAGAGGAACGGCCTGCCGATCGCGATCAAGGCGGCCTTCGGCGGGGGCGGGCGTGGTCTGAAGGTGGCCCGCACGCTTGAGGAGATCCCGGAGCTCTACGACTCGGCGGTCCGTGAGGCGGTCGCGGCGTTCGGCCGCGGGGAGTGCTTCGTGGAGCGCTACCTCGACAAGCCCCGCCACGTCGAGACGCAGTGCCTGGCCGACACCCACGGCAACGTCGTCGTCGTCTCCACCCGTGACTGCTCGCTCCAGCGCCGCCACCAGAAGCTCGTCGAGGAGGCCCCGGCCCCCTTCCTGTCCGAGGCACAGAACGCCGAGCTCTACGCCGCCTCGAAGGCCATCCTGAAGGAAGCCGGCTACGTCGGCGCCGGCACCGTCGAGTTCCTCGTCGGTGTGGACGGCACGATCAGCTTCCTCGAGGTCAACACCCGCCTCCAGGTCGAGCACCCGGTCACCGAGGAGGTCACCGGCCTCGACCTCGTGCGCGAGATGTTCCGGATCGCCGACGGTGAGGAACTCGGCTACGGCGACCCCGCGGTGCGCGGCCACTCCTTCGAGTTCCGCATCAACGGCGAGGACCCCGGCCGCGGCTTCCTGCCCGCCCCCGGCACCGTCACCCTCTTCGCCCCGCCCACCGGCCCCGGCGTCCGCCTCGACGCCGGCGTCGAGTCCGGCAGCGTCATCGGCCCGGCGTGGGACTCGCTCCTGGCCAAACTGGTCGTGACCGGCGCGACCCGCGAGCAGGCCCTGCAGCGCGCCGCCCGCGCCCTGGCCGAGTTCCAGGTCGAGGGCATGGCCACCGCGATCCCCTTCCACCGGGCCGTCGTCACCGACCCCGCGTTCACCGCCGACCCCTTCACGATCCACACCCGGTGGATCGAGACGGAGTTCGTCAACGACATCAAGCCCTTCCAGGTCCCCGCCGACCAGGACACCGACGAGGAATCCGGACGCGAGACCGTCGTCGTCGAGGTCGGCGGCAAACGCCTCGAAGTGTCCCTGCCCTCCTCGCTCGGCATGAGCCTGGCCCGCACCGGACTCGCCGCCGGAGCCAAGCCCAAACGCCGCGCCGCGAAGAAGACCGGCTCCGCCGCCTCCGGCGACACCCTCGCCTCACCCATGCAGGGCACGATCGTCAAGATCGCCGTCGAAGAGGGCCAGGAAGTCAAGGAAGGCGACCTCATCGTCGTCCTCGAAGCCATGAAGATGGAACAACCCCTCAACGCCCACCGCACCGGCACCGTGAAGGG
>NZ_NEUF01000105.1 GCF_002910915.1 Streptomyces sp. SM10
CCCGCCGCACCCGCCGCGCCGCCCGCCACGATGCCGGCTGCCTTGAGCGAGTAGCCCGCGGCGAACCAGCCGATGACGGCGACCGGGAGCAGGGCCGGGATGCCGGCGTTCACACGGTCCAGCTCACCGGCGGCGATCCGGCACTTCGCGCACTCGTCCAGGTGCTTGCGCAGCCCTCGTTCCGCCCGGGTCCGCAGGCCGCCCCGTGCATGGGCACCGAGCCGGTCGGCGTACTGGGCGCAGTCACCGCCGGACGTCAGCGACTGGCTCACGTGGGCCTGCAGATAGGCCTGCTTGAGCCCTTCACGGGCCCGGACCGCGAGGACCGCCGTGGCGTTGGCGGTCAGGCCGAACAGCGGGGCGACCTCGCTCGGTGACTCCTCCTCCACGGCGGTGTGCCACAGCACCGCCTGCCAGCGCTCCGGCAGGCTGCGGAACGCCTGGACGGCCATCGAGCGGTCCGCCTCGTGCATGGCCAGGACGTCGGCGCCGAGATCGAGGGTGTCGGCCTCCGACAGCTCCGACGAGCGTGTGGCCTGCGCCGCGAACACCGCGAAGTCCTCGACCAGATGCTCCCGCTTCGCGCTCCTGGTCCAGGCGGCCGCGACATGCCGGACGGCCGTCATGAGGTAGGCCCGGACGGCTTCCTCCGGCCCCTTCCCGCCGCGCACCGCCTGAAGGGTCCGCGCGAACACCTCGGCCGTCAGGTCGTCGGCGGTGTGCGCGTCCCGGCAGCAGGTACGGGCGTAGCGGCGCACCGCTCCCGAGTGGCGGCGGAACAACTCCTCGTACGCCTGGTCGTCGCCCGTGCGCATGCCCTGGATCAACTGGGCGTCGGACGGGCCGAGATCGGCGGATCCCGCGCGTCCCGCGCGCTGCAGGGGGACGGCGTACGCGGCATCGGCCTCCGCGTCGGGGACCTGCCGCACCGCCTCGTCGGCGGGCGCCGGCCAGGGACCGGGCAGCACGGTGCCACCCTCGGCGGAGGCGTCGGCATCATCCGGCCCCGGGCGGCCCGGATTCACCTGGCCCGGCTGCGCCTGCGCCGGCATCCGGGCGGCTGACGGGTCGCCCGCCTCCGTGCCCGTGCCGCCCTCGCCCGCGGCAGCGGTACCGTCGGCCGGACCTTCCTGCTGCGCGTCACCGCTCATCGCGGAAGCCCCCGTATGCACCCTCGGTCCCGAATACGGGGGCAAGAGTGCCACAGCGCCACGCCGCGACGAACCCTGAGCAGCAGAAGCCACTCGTCCGGGGTGTCTTCCCCTGTCCGGGGGGCGTGACATCACCCCTGCGGGGAACGAGCAACGCCCCTCGGTGACACCGGCTGTCCGGCCGGCGGGAGCGGTCCCACCGGCCGGCCCACCCGTGGTGCGCGCCTACAGGGGCCGGGAGCGCAGACCCTCGAGCAGGATGTCCAGCAGACGGGCCGAAGCGGCGGCCTGATGAGCGGGATCCGGCAGAGCGGGCGCCGCCGTGGCGATGACCAGCAGCACATCGGCCACCGTCACATCACCCCGCAGCTCACCCGACTCCCGTGCCCGGTCCACCAGTCTGCCCACGACCTCGAGGAGCTCGGCCGCCCCCGGATCGTCGTCGAGCCCCTCCTCGGAGGCCGGACGCCGGCCGGCCTCACGGAGGCCGGACGCCTCCACGCCCTGCCGCTGGTGCGGCACGCGTGTGTCGCCGTCGGCGGGGCCGGAGCCCGTCACCGGCGCCTGCTCCTCCTGCTCCGCCCCGACGCGCAGAACCTGCGGCGGCAGCAGCCGTCCCGCACCCGATGCCACCGAGGTCCGCAGGAAGCGGGAGAGCGCCGACCACGGCTCGTCCTCCTGCCCGAGGGCGGAACGGGCCTGATCGGTCAGCCGCGCGGTCTCCTCCTCGGCTATCCGGCGCACCAGTACGTCCTTGCTCGGGAAGCGCCGGTAGACCGTACCGACGCCCACCCGTGCGCGGCGCGCCACGTCCTCCATCGGCGCTCCGTAGCCCAGCTCGCCGAACACCTCACGCGCCGCGCGCAGGACGTGTTCGAGGTTGCGCTGTGCGTCCACGCGGAGCGGCGCCGAGCGGGCCGTGCCCACCGCGGCTCCTGCCGCCGCGACCGTCCCGACCGAGCCCACGGGGCTCAGCCGCCCGTGGACCTCGGCAGAGGCGACAACGCTCGGTCCATGCAAATCCTGAATGTGCATAACTTTTCCCCCGGTTATGACGTCTCCCCCCGGAGACTTCCCCGCCGTGTCCGCCGGCGTGTGGACCTTCGTACGATTCCGACACCCCGACGGGGTACGAACATAGTTGAGCCCGGGTCAATTCAGAAGGGGGTAGTTCCGCACGGAGCGCCCCCCGATCGGAGCAAGGACCGGTTGGCCCCCGATTCGACCCCTGCGTTCCCCGCCTCCCGCCACATCTGACCTGCGCTGCTCCGCGTTCGCGCGGTGGTCGTGGCCCGCCGGATGATCGAAGAGCTCCGGTCACACAATTTGCCGGGCCTGTGGACAAACACCGGACTCCGTTGCGTCATGGGATGGTGATGGCACCAGATACCCGGGGGACGTCCCCCGACAACCGGCCACGTGTGCGCATTCTCGTCGTCGGCGGCGGCTACGTGGGGATGTACACCGCGCTGCGTCTGCAGCGGAAGCTGCGGCAGAGACTGAAAAGCGGCGAGGCCGAGATCGTGGTGGTCACGCCCGAGCCCTACATGACCTACCAGCCGTTCCTGCCCGAGGCCGCCGCCGGCTCGATCTCGCCCCGTCACGTCGTCGTGCCGCTGCGCCGGGTCCTGAAGCACTGCACGATCGTCATCGGCGAGGCGGAGCGCGTCGACCACGCCAAGCGCACCGCCACCGTCACGACGCTCGCGACCGGCGAGGACAGCACCGGTGCCGTCGAGATTCCGTACGACGAACTCGTCCTCGCCCCCGGGTCGGTGTCGCGCACGCTCCCGGTCCCCGGACTGGCCGACTTCGGCATCGGATTCAAGACCGTGGAGGAGGCCATCGGCCTCCGCAACCACGTCATCGAGCAGATGGACATCGCCTCCGCCACGAGGGACCCGGCGATCCGCGACGCGGCGCTCACCTTCGTCTTCGTCGGCGGCGGATACGCGGGCGTGGAGGCCCTCGCGGAGCTGGAGGACATGGCCCGCTACACCTCGCGGTACTACCACAACATCAAGCCCGCGGACCTGCGGTGGATTCTGGTCGAGGCGACCGGGCGCATCCTGCCGGAGGTCGGCGAGGCGATGGGGAAGTACGCGGTCAGGGAGCTGCGCGGCCGCAACATCGACGTACGGCTCGACACCCGGCTGGACAGCTGCGAAGGCCGCGTCGCGGTGCTCAGCGACGGCTCGCGCTTCCCGACCCGCACCCTGGTGTGGACCGCGGGCGTGAAGCCCGCGCCGATCCTCGCCGCCACCGACCTCCCCCTCACGGAGCGCGGCCGGATCCGGTGCACCACGACCCTCGCCGTGGACGGGGCCCCGCACGCCTGGGCGGCCGGTGACGCGGCGGCCGTCCCGGACCTCACCTCGTCCGAGCCGGGCACGGAGACCGCGCCGAACGCCCAGCACGCGGTCCGCCAGGCCAAGGTCCTCGCCGACAACGTCCTCGCCACCCTCGCGGGCCGTCCGGCCGAGGACTACCGGCACTCCTACGCCGGATCCGTCGCCTCGCTCGGCCTGCACAAGGGCGTGGCGCACGTCTACGGGCGCAAGCTCAAGGGGTATCCGGCGTGGCTCATGCACCGCGTCTACCACCTGAGCCGCGTGCCCACGTTCAACCGGAAGGCGCGCGTCCTTGCCGAGTGGACCCTGGCCGGACTCTTCAAACGAGAGATCGTCTCCCTCGGCTCGCTCGAACACCCGCGCGCCGAATTCGCCCTCGCCGCCCGTGGACACGCACATCCCGGCCCTCCCGAAGACACTCCGCCGAAGGACGAGAGGCGACCGGACACGACCGGCTGAGCACCAGGTCACCCCGCACCGCCACGCCCCCGGGACGGCTGTGGTTCAGCGCCCGGCCCGACTGCCGTACCGCAACTGTCAGTACGGTCGGTCACACTGGGCGTGTGACCATAGGTGGGCTCACACCTGCACAGAGTGACCCGGCAGGCAGTCACCTACAGTGACCGGCAGCGACGACCAACAGCACGAAGCGGCCCGGCTGTGCGTTCCCGGAAGCCCGGCCCCGGCACCCGATCCGGCACGCGCCGGCGGGGGCCGGCCACAGGACCAGCAGAAGAAGCTCGCCCGAGCGGACCAGACCGACACACGAGGCCAGAAATTCCGTGAACTTCACGCGCTGGAGCGCCCGCCTTCCCGGAACGCAGCGTCGAGCCGCCGCGCGGGACGACCACAGTTCCGTACCCGCCGCCCGAGCCGAGTCCGCACGGCCGATCACCGCGGCCACGCAGGCGGGCGGGCCGGCGGAAGACGCCGCCGCCCCGGCCGGCCCCTCCCCGGAGACCCTCCCGGCCCGCGAGCTCCTCGGCCGGCTTCCCGCGCCTGTCGCCCTGCTGCACGGCCCCGAGCACCGCATCACCTACGTCAACGCCGCCTACACCGCGGCCTTCGGCCCCCGCCCCTGCGGCGCCCCCGCGGCCGAAGCCATGCCCGAGCTCGACGAGCTCAGCCTGCTGCCCCTCATGGACCAGGTCCTGCGCAGCGGCACGCCCCGCACGGTCAAGTCCCGCAAGGTGAAGGCCGGCAGCTCCTACACGGTGACGTGCACCCCGGTGGCCGTCGGGGGCCCGGACGGTGCGGACGGTGAAGCGGGCGTCCTCGTCTACGCCACCGATGTCACCGACCACGCCGAGGCGGCCGAGCGGCTCCGCGCCAGCGAACGCCGCCACCGCGAGACGGCCGTCACCCTCCAGCGCTCCCTGCTCCCGCAGGACCTCGAACAGCCGGACGATCTGCGGATCGCCGCCACCTATCAGCCGGGCGGCACGGACGCGGCGGTCGGCGGCGACTGGTACGACGTCATCACCCTGGGCGCCGGCCGCACCGCGCTCGTCATCGGGGACGTGATGGGGCGGGGTGTGCGCGCCGCCGCCGTCATGGGCCAACTGCGCACCGCGGTCCGGGCCTACGCCCGCCTCGACCTCCCGCCGCACGAGGTGCTCCAGCTCCTCGACGTACTCGCCGCCGAGATCGACGCCAGCCAGATCGCCACCTGTGTCTACGCCGTCCACGACCCCAACGAGGGCCATCTCGTCTACGCCTCCGCCGGGCACCTCCCGATCCTCGTGTGCGACGAGGACGGCACGGTGCACCGCGCGGAGGATCCGACCGGACCGCCGCTCGGCACCGGCGGCTGGGTCCACACCTCCGGGACGATCGCCCTGCCCCCCGGCTCCACGGCCGTGCTCTACACGGACGGCCTGGTCGAGCGGCGCAGCGAGGACATCGACGAGGGCCTGGAATCCCTGGGGCGCGCCCTCTCCGGCGCCAAGGGGTCGCCCCAGGTGGTCTGCGACCGGCTCATCCGTTCCCTGGGCGTCACCGCGGAGCACGACGACGACGTGGCGGTCCTCGTGGTCCAGCACCCCGCGCGTAAGGGACCGAGCGCGGAGCTCTTCCACAACGCCTCGCTCGACCTGCTCGGCGGCATCGAGGCGGCCCCCCGGGCCCGCGCCTTCGCCACCGGCGTTCTGGCGTCCTGGCGCTTTCCCATGGAGCTGTGCGACCTGGGCGTCCTCGCCGCGAGCGAGCTGGTGGCCAACTCCCTCCAGCACGGCACCCCGCCCATGCGCCTCGGCCTGCGCCGGACCGACCGCCGCCTGATCATCGAGGTGACGGACGGCGACGACCACCTGCCGCGCCGTCGCCGTGCCGAGCCCGCGGACGAGGCGGGACGCGGCATCTCCATCGTCGCGACCATCGCCTCCTCCTGGGGCAGCCGCCGCACACCCGGCGGCGGCAAGGCGGTCTGGTGCGAATTCGCGCTCCCCGGCTGACCCCGCCTCAGCGCACGGCCGTGGGGGACGGGGCCTTGTCGTTCTCCGGCAGCGACAAGGCGACCACCCGGGACGGCACCGCCGCGAGGGACGGCTTGTCCTGCACGGGTGTGAGCTGCCGCCCCAGCCTGAGTGCCAGCACGGTGATGCCCAGCGAGAACAGCACGAAGGTCACGATGTACGGCCCGGGCAGTGCCGCGCCCATGGGCCCGCCGACGGCAGGACCGACGGCCAGGGCCAACTGCTTCACCAGGGCGAAGGCCGAGTTGTACTGACCGACCATCGCCTCCGGCGCCAGATCGGCGACGAGCGGGGCCACGGTCGGCGACAGCATCGCCTCACCCAGCCCGAACAGGGCGTACGTCGAGATCATCGCGGCCGTGGCCATGGTCTGGCTGCCGTGTCCGAGACCCGCGTACCCCGCCACGATCCAGGCGAAGGCCCAGATCAGGCCGGTCCAGGCGATGACCCGGCTGCGCCGCCGACGCTCCACGAGACGGAGCACGACGAACTGCGCCACGACGATGACGGCCGTGTTGGCGGCGAGCGCGATCCCCAGGGTGGACGGGTCGATCCCCGCGGCCTCGGTGCCGTAGGCGGCGAGACCCGACTCGAACTGGCCGTAACAGGCGAAGAAGATCACGAAGCCCAGCACGCACAGCTGCACCATGGCCCGGTGGGAGAGCAGCACCCGCAGCCCGGCCCTGGGCCGCGTGCCGTCGGCGGGGACCGCGTCCGCGAGGGACGGGGCCCGGGGCATGCGCACCGTGGCCGCGACCACGCCGAGGACCAGGAACATCGCCGACTCGATGAGGAACAGCAAGGTGAAGCTCGACGGACGGTCGACGTCCACCAGCTGCCCGCCGACCAGACCACCGATGCCGAGCCCGAGGTTCTGCAGGAAGAACTGCATGGCGAAGGAACGGGTGCGCGTCGCAGCACTCGAGCACCACACCAGCATCGTGGCGAGCGCCGGCTGCAGTACGGCGGTACCCGCGCCGAGGACCGCGGCGGAGAGCACGGTGGAGGTCACGCCGTCGGACACCCCCAGGGCCACGGCGCCCACGGCTGCCGCGGCCGAGGCCACGACCAGGACGGGCAAGGGGCCGCGCCGGTCGATGGCACGACCGGTGAACGGCAGCACGGCCAGCGCCGCCATGGCGAAGACAGCCAGCACGACACCTGCCGTGCCGGCACCCAGATCCCGGACCTGCGCCACGTAGACGTACAGATACGGGACGGTGAATCCGAGGCCGAACGCGCTCAGCGCACTCCCCAGCTGGATCCGCCGCAGCGCTGCGCCCATCTCCCTGGTCACACTCACCTACCTCAACATGAAGAACTCTGAAGAACACCGACCCATGGACTTTAGCACTAAAGTTAGAAGCTGAAGTCTTCAGGGTGAAGGACTTCGAAGGCCATGAAGAGCGTGCGATACTGCCCGCCATGTCTGACACCACCGAGCAGCCCGAGCTCCAGGAGCCGAGCCTCGACGAGCAGATCGCGGCCTACCAGCGCGAGTTCCGTGACCTCGACCCGCAGGTCGAACAGGTCGTCTCCGCGCTGGGCCGGCTGAACCGACGGATGAACGTCGCCTACGGCAGACAGGTCGCGGCCCTCGGCATCAGCAATGCCGAGTGGGAGGTCCTCAAGACCCTGGTCCTGGCGGGTACCCCCTACCGGCTCGGTCCGGGGGAACTGGCGAAGCGCCTCGGCCTCACTCCCGCCGCGATGACCCACCGCATCGACCGCATGGCGGGCGAGGGCCTGGTCACCAGGGACAGGGACGAGAACAACCGGGTGCGCGTCATCGTCGAGCTGACGGACGAGGGGCGGACGAAGTGGCTCGAGGCGATGCGGATGGCCAGCACCTTCGAGGAAGACCTTCTGCAGGACCTCTCGGGCGACGAGCGCGGAGCGCTGGGCGAGATCCTGATCCGCCTCCTGCGCCGCGTGGAGCACGAGCAGCCGGACGCCGGCGGCAGGCTCACGGACCTGGACTGACGGGCTGATCAGCCGGTGCGGGGGAGGGGTTGACACGCCCCCCTCGCATCCGTAAGGTTCTTCGAGTTGTCCCGGAGCCAGCACGGTCCGGCGGCAACCGATCCCGCCGCGAATGCGGCAACCAAACTCAGCACGATCTCCCACCGGGGAGAATTTCGGCATGCCGAAATTCAATTCGAAGGCTCGATTATGAGCCGCCGGGAAAATCCGCTAGAGTTTGAGCGTCGGAACGGCCCAACGGCCGGGAAGACAACCCCCACTGACTGGGAATCAGGCCCGAAAGGATCTGATAGAGTCGGACTCGCCGGAAAGGGAAACGCGAAAGCGAAGAACTGGAAAGCGAAATCAGCAGGATCCCGCTTCGGCCGGGAATCGGACACGAAAGAGTCTGATAGAGTCGGAAACGCAAGAACGAAGGGAAGCGCCCGGAGGGGCCCGGTGAAACGGGACCGAAGGAAGCGTCCGTTCCTTGAGAACTCAACAGCGTGCCAAAAGTCAACGCCAGATATGTTGATACCCCGGCCTGCTTCGGCAGGTTGGTGGTTCCTTTGAAAAGTCCTGCCGGCCCTTCACGGTCCGGTAGGCAACAACAGCGAGGACGCTGTGAACGACCGGTCATATTCCGACCTGGTCGTTCCGCTCTCGTGTTGTGATCCCGATTACGGGAAAACATTCACGGAGAGTTTGATCCTGGCTCAGGACGAACGCTGGCGGCGTGCTTAACACATGCAAGTCGAACGATGAAGCCCTTCGGGGTGGATTAGTGGCGAACGGGTGAGTAACACGTGGGCAATCTGCCCTTCACTCTGGGACAAGCCCTGGAAACGGGGTCTAATACCGGATAACACTCTGTCCCTCATGGGGCGGGGTTAAAAGCTCCGGCGGTGAAGGATGAGCCCGCGGCCTATCAGCTTGTTGGTGGGGTAATGGCCTACCAAGGCGACGACGGGTAGCCGGCCTGAGAGGGCGACCGGCCACACTGGGACTGAGACACGGCCCAGACTCCTACGGGAGGCAGCAGTGGGGAATATTGCACAATGGGCGAAAGCCTGATGCAGCGACGCCGCGTGAGGGATGACGGCCTTCGGGTTGTAAACCTCTTTCAGCAGGGAAGAAGCGAAAGTGACGGTACCTGCAGAAGAAGCGCCGGCTAACTACGTGCCAGCAGCCGCGGTAATACGTAGGGCGCAAGCGTTGTCCGGAATTATTGGGCGTAAAGAGCTCGTAGGCGGCTTGTCACGTCGGATGTGAAAGCTCGGGGCTTAACCCCGAGTCTGCATTCGATACGGGCTAGCTAGAGTGTGGTAGGGGAGATCGGAATTCCTGGTGTAGCGGTGAAATGCGCAGATATCAGGAGGAACACCGGTGGCGAAGGCGGATCTCTGGGCCATTACTGACGCTGAGGAGCGAAAGCGTGGGGAGCGAACAGGATTAGATACCCTGGTAGTCCACGCCGTAAACGTTGGGAACTAGGTGTTGGCGACATTCCACGTCGTCGGTGCCGCAGCTAACGCATTAAGTTCCCCGCCTGGGGAGTACGGCCGCAAGGCTAAAACTCAAAGGAATTGACGGGGGCCCGCACAAGCAGCGGAGCATGTGGCTTAATTCGACGCAACGCGAAGAACCTTACCAAGGCTTGACATATACCGGAAAGCATCAGAGATGGTGCCCCCCTTGTGGTCGGTATACAGGTGGTGCATGGCTGTCGTCAGCTCGTGTCGTGAGATGTTGGGTTAAGTCCCGCAACGAGCGCAACCCTTGTTCTGTGTTGCCAGCATGCCCTTCGGGGTGATGGGGACTCACAGGAGACTGCCGGGGTCAACTCGGAGGAAGGTGGGGACGACGTCAAGTCATCATGCCCCTTATGTCTTGGGCTGCACACGTGCTACAATGGCCGGTACAATGAGCTGCGATGCCGCGAGGCGGAGCGAATCTCAAAAAGCCGGTCTCAGTTCGGATTGGGGTCTGCAACTCGACCCCATGAAGTCGGAGTTGCTAGTAATCGCAGATCAGCATTGCTGCGGTGAATACGTTCCCGGGCCTTGTACACACCGCCCGTCACGTCACGAAAGTCGGTAACACCCGAAGCCGGTGGCCCAACCCCTTGTGGGAGGGAGCTGTCGAAGGTGGGACTGGCGATTGGGACGAAGTCGTAACAAGGTAGCCGTACCGGAAGGTGCGGCTGGATCACCTCCTTTCTAAGGAGCATCTAGATTCTCTTCGGGGAATCCAGAGGCCATTTCGTCGGCAAATGTTCGACGGTGGTTGCTCATGGGTGGAACGTTGACTATTCGGCACGACAGGTTGTTTTTGCGAGTACTGCTTCGGCGTGGAAAGTGAGAATGGATCGGTCGGGTCGGGCACGCTGTTGGGTATCTGAAGGTACGGGCTCGTTTGAGTCTGTCCCTTTGGTTGCCGGCCCCAGTGAACTCGCCTGTAAGGGTGGGGTGATGGGTGGCTGGTCGTTGTTTGAGAACTGCACAGTGGACGCGAGCATCTGTGGCCAAGTTTTTAAGGGCGCACGGTGGATGCCTTGGCACCAGGAACCGATGAAGGACGTGGGAGGCCACGATAGTCCCCGGGGAGCTGTCAACCAAGCTTTGATCCGGGGGTTTCCGAATGGGGAAACCCGGCAGTCGTCATGGGCTGTCACCCGCTGCTGAACACATAGGCAGTGTGGAGGGAACGCGGGGAAGTGAAACATCTCAGTACCCGCAGGAAGAGAAAACAACCGTGATTCCGGGAGTAGTGGCGAGCGAAACTGGATGAGGCCAAACCGTATGCGTGTGATACCCGGCAGGGGTTGCGCATGCGGGGTTGTGGGAGTTCTCTTGATCAATCTGCCGATTGGTCGGCAAGTCAGAAACCGTTGGTGTAGGCGAAGGACATGCGAAAGGTCCGGCGTAGAGGGTAAGACCCCCGTAGCTGAAACATCAACGGCTTGCTTGAGAACCACCCAAGTAGCACGGGGCCCGAGAAATCCCGTGTGAATCTGGCGGGACCACCCGCTAAGCCTAAATATTCCCTGGTGACCGATAGCGGATAGTACCGTGAGGGAATGGTGAAAAGTACCGCGGGAGCGGAGTGAAATAGTACCTGAAACCGTGTGCCTACAAGCCGTGGGAGCGTCGCTGTATGTGCTTGCACATGCAGTCGTGACTGCGTGCCTTTTGAAGAATGAGCCTGCGAGTTAGCGGTGTGTAGCGAGGTTAACCCGTGTGGGGAAGCCGTAGCGAAAGCGAGTCCGAATAGGGCGATTGAGTTGCACGCTCTAGACCCGAAGCGGAGTGATCTAGCCATGGGCAGGTTGAAGCGGAGGTAAGACTTCGTGGAGGACCGAACCCACCAGGGTTGAAAACCTGGGGGATGACCTGTGGTTAGGGGTGAAAGGCCAATCAAACTCCGTGATAGCTGGTTCTCCCCGAAATGCATTTAGGTGCAGCGTCGTGTGTTTCTTGCCGGAGGTAGAGCACTGGATAGGCGATGGGCCCTACCGGGTTACTGACCTTAGCCAAACTCCGAATGCCGGTAAGTGAGAGCACGGCAGTGAGACTGTGGGGGATAAGCTCCATGGTCGAGAGGGAAACAGCCCAGAGCATCGACTAAGGCCCCTAAGCGTACGCTAAGTGGGAAAGGATGTGGAGTCGCAGAGACAACCAGGAGGTTGGCTTAGAAGCAGCCACCCTTGAAAGAGTGCGTAATAGCTCACTGGTCAAGTGATTCCGCGCCGACAATGTAGCGGGGCTCAAGCGTACCGCCGAAGTCGTGTCATTCATACACATATCCTCAACGGGAGTATGGATGGGTAGGGGAGCGTCGTGTGCCGGGTGAAGCAGCCGCGGAAGCGAGTTGTGGACGGTTCACGAGTGAGAATGCAGGCATGAGTAGCGATACACACGTGAGAAACGTGTGCGCCGATTGACTAAGGGTTCCTGGGTCAAGCTGATCTGCCCAGGGTAAGTCGGGACCTAAGGCGAGGCCGACAGGCGTAGTCGATGGACAACCGGTTGATATTCCGGTACCCGCTTTGAAACGCCCAATACTGAATCAGGCGATGCTAAGTCCGTGAAGCCGGCCCGATCTCTTCGGAGTTGAGGGTAGTGGTGGAGCCGACGAACCAGACTTGTACTAGGTAAGCGATGGGGTGACGCAGGAAGGTAGTCCAACCCGGGCGATGGTTGTTCCCGGGGTAAGGGTGTAGGCCGTGTGGTAGGTAAATCCGTCACACATTAAGGCTGAGACCTGATGCCGAGCCGATTGTGGTGAAGTGGATGATCCTATGCTGTCGAGAAAAGCCTCTAGCGAGTTTCATGGCGGCCCGTACCCTAAACCGACTCAGGTAGTCAGGTAGAGAATACCGAGGCGTTCGGGTGAACTATGGTTAAGGAACTCGGCAAAATGCCCCCGTAACTTCGGGAGAAGGGGGGCCATCACTGGTGATCCGATTTACTCGGTGAGCTGGGGGTGGCCGCAGAGACCAGCGAGAAGCGACTGTTTACTAAAAACACAGGTCCGTGCGAAGCCGTAAGGCGATGTATACGGACTGACGCCTGCCCGGTGCTGGAACGTTAAGGGGACCGGTTAGTGCACTTTCGGGTGTGCGAAGCTGAGAACTTAAGCGCCAGTAAACGGCGGTGGTAACTATAACCATCCTAAGGTAGCGAAATTCCTTGTCGGGTAAGTTCCGACCTGCACGAATGGCGTAACGACTTCTCGACTGTCTCAACCATAGGCCCGGTGAAATTGCACTACGAGTAAAGATGCTCGTTTCGCGCAGCAGGACGGAAAGACCCCGGGACCTTTACTATAGTTTGATATTGGTGTTCGGTTCGGCTTGTGTAGGATAGGTGGGAGACTTTGAAGCGGCCACGCCAGTGGTTGTGGAGTCGTCGTTGAAATACCACTCTGGTCGTGCTGGATGTCTAACCTGGGTCCGTGATCCGGATCAGGGACAGTGTCTGATGGGTAGTTTAACTGGGGCGGTTGCCTCCTAAAGAGTAACGGAGGCGCCCAAAGGTTCCCTCAGCCTGGTTGGCAATCAGGTGTTGAGTGTAAGTGCACAAGGGAGCTTGACTGTGAGACCGACGGGTCGAGCAGGGACGAAAGTCGGGACTAGTGATCCGGCAGTGGCTTGTGGAAGCGCTGTCGCTCAACGGATAAAAGGTACCCCGGGGATAACAGGCTGATCTTCCCCAAGAGTCCATATCGACGGGATGGTTTGGCACCTCGATGTCGGCTCGTCGCATCCTGGGGCTGGAGTCGGTCCCAAGGGTTGGGCTGTTCGCCCATTAAAGCGGTACGCGAGCTGGGTTTAGAACGTCGTGAGACAGTTCGGTCCCTATCCGCTGTGCGCGTAGGAATATTGAGAAGGGCTGTCCCTAGTACGAGAGGACCGGGACGGACGAACCTCTGGTGTGCCAGTTGTCCTGCCAAGGGCATGGCTGGTTGGCTACGTTCGGAAAGGATAACCGCTGAAAGCATCTAAGCGGGAAGCCTGCTTCGAGATGAGTATTCCCACCACCTTGAGTGGTTAAGGCTCCCAGTAGACGACTGGGTTGATAGGCCAGATGTGGAAGCCCGGTAACGGGTGGAGCTGACTGGTACTAATAGGCCGAGGGCTTGTCCTCAGTTGCTCGCGTCCACTGTGTT
>NZ_NEUF01000106.1:0-4458 GCF_002910915.1 Streptomyces sp. SM10
CCCGCCCCCGGCACCCCCGTGCCCGGCCCTTCCCCCTGGGTGCTGCGGATCGTCACCCTCGGCCTGGTTCTCGCCGCGCTCAACCTCCGGCCCGCCATCACCAGCCTCGGCCCCCTCCTCGAAGAGGTCCGGGACGGGCTGCACATGAGCGGCAGCGTCGCCGGTGTCCTCACCTCCGTGCCGCCGCTCTGCTTCGCGGTCTTCGGCTTCATGGCGCCGCGCCTGGCCCGCCGGTTCGGCCCCAGCGCCGTCGTCTGCGCCGGCATGGTGGCCATCGCGGCCGGCCTGCTGCTGCGCCCCTTCGTGGGCGGCACGGCGGGATTCCTCGCCGCCAGCGCCCTCGCCCTGATGGGCATCGCGGTCAGCAACGTCCTGATGCCCGTCATCGTCAAGCGCTGGTTCCCCGACCGCGTCGGCACCGTGACCGGCCTCTACTCCATGGCCCTGGCCCTCGGCACTGCGCTCGCGGCCGCCCTCACCGTGCCCCTGACGGACGCGATGGGCGGCAGCTGGAAGACCGGGCTGGCCGTCTGGGCGGCCCTCGCCGCCGTCGCCGTGCTGCCCTGGCTCCCGTTCCTGAAGGACCGGGGGGACGCCTCGGGACGGGCCGCCGGAGCCCCGGCCCCCCGCGCGCTCCGGATCACCCGCAGCCGCACCTCCTGGGCGCTCGCCTGCTTCTTCGGCCTCCAGGCCACCGCCGCGTACATCACGATGGGCTGGATGCCCCAGATCTTCCGTGACGCGGGGATCTCGGCGGGCACCGCGGGTGTCCTGCTCGCCGTCACCATGGCCATGGGCGTGCCGCTCGCCTTCGTCATCCCCCGGGTCGCCACCCGGCTGCGCACCCAGGGGCCCATCGTCCTGGTCCTCAGCGGATGCGGACTCGTCGGCTACGCGGGGCTCTACCTGGCGCCTGCCGGCGGCGCCTGGCTCTGGGCGCTCCTGCTGGGCATCGCCAACTGCGCCTTCCCGCTCGCCCTCACGATGATCGGGATGCGTTCGCGGAGCGGTGCCGGAGTCGTCAGGCTCTCCGCCTTCGCACAGTCCACCGGCTACCTGCTCTCGATCCCCGGCCCGCTGCTGGTCGGCGTGCTGTACCAGCACAGCGGGGGATGGGGCCTGCCGCTCGCTCTCATGGCGGCCCTCCTCGTGCCCCAGACGGTCGCCGGAGTGCTCGCCGGGAAGGACCGGAAGATCGAGGACGAATGCTGAGATGCGACACTGATCGCATGCCAGTGCTCGAACCGAATCCCCCGAACGGCCAGAAGAAGCTTCTCCTCGTCTTCGGGACGATGCTTCTCATCTCCGTAGTCATCGGCGTGATCGCCACGATCGCCTCCCCCTGACCCCTCGGGGTGGGGCTGGCCCCCCTGTCCCCTAGGGGGCCAGGATCAGGGTCGAGTGGGTGGGGCACCGGATGGGACCGCCGACGGCCGGCCCGTAGGTTCGTGGTGACACAGCCGAGGACCCACGGAGGCGGACATGACGGCCCGTACAGAGACCCGCCCCCACAGCCGGTCCACGGACGGTGCCGAGGTCCGGCTGCCGTGGTGGGCAGTCGTCCTGCCCGCCCTCGCGTTTGCCGCGCTCCTGCTGCTGATCGTGGAACCCGGCCAGGCCCACGCGGCGACCGGCGCCCCCGCGATCGGGCGGCTGCTCGGGCACGTCCTGGGTCTGATGCCCGCCTGACCGGCCCCGCACACGCCCTGACGCCCGTCTTCACCCCCAGCGGGTGAGCACGTCAACACCCTGCGCCCGGAGGCGCAATTCATGCGAAGCTGAGGTGTATGAGCGCCGATACACCTCGCAGGATCGTCTTTCTCAGGCATGCCAAGGCGGAATGGTCGCAGGACTCCGACCATGAGCGGCCCCTGGCGGAACGGGGCAGGAAGGACGCACCGGTCGCCGGCCGCAGGCTGGTCGACTCAGGATCCGTCTTCGACCTGGCTCTGTGCTCGACCGCCACCAGGACCCGCGAGACCTGGAAGCTCGCGGTCCACGAGTTCGCGCAGCGCCCCAGGACCGTCTACGAGGAGCGGCTGTACGAGGCCTCCCTCGGCGAGCTGATCGCCCTGTTCTCCGAGACCCCCGACGACGTGAGGAATCTGCTGGTCATCGGCCACAACCCCGGGATGCACGGTGCCGCTGACGCGCTCAGCGGGAGCGCCGAGGGCGACGCGCTCGCCCGCATGACCAGGGACGGCTTCCCGACCGCCGCCTACGCCGTCGTCGAGTTCCCCGGCTCATGGAAGACCCTGGAGCACGGGGTGGGCCGGCTCGTCGAGTACTGGACTCCGAACGACTGACCGCGGACACGCGTGGGGGCGCCGGCACAGCTGCTGTGCCGGCGCCCCCACGCGTGCCGTCAGTCCACGAGGCCGTCGGCGGCCTCGACCTCTTCGCGGGTGATCCCGAGCAGATACAGCACGGTGTCCAGGAACGGGACGTTCACCGCCGTGTGGGCCGCCTCGCGGACGACCGGTTTGGCGTTGAAGGCGACACCCAGGCCGGCCGTGTTCAGCATGTCCAGATCGTTCGCGCCGTCGCCGATCGCCACCGTCTGGGCCAGCGGCACCCCCGCCTGCTCCGCGAAGCTGCGCAGCAGCCGGGCCTTGCCCGCACGGTCGACGACGTCGCCCACGACCCGGCCGGTGAGCCTGCCGTCGACGACCTCCAGCGTGTTGGCGGAGGCGAAGTCGAGCCCGAGACGCTCCTTGAGGTCGTCCGTCACCTGAGTGAAGCCGCCGGAGACCACGCCCACCTGGTAGCCGAGCCGCTTCAGCGTCCGGATCAGGGTGCGGGCACCGGGCGTCAGCCGGACCTCGGAGCGGACCTTCTCCACCACCGACACGTCGAGCCCCGCCAGCAGCGCCACGCGTGCGTGCAGGGACTGCTCGAAGTCGAGCTCGCCGCGCATGGCCTGCTCGGTGACCGCGGCGACCTCGGCCTCGCACCCGGCGTGGGCCGCGAAGAGCTCGATGACCTCGTCCTGGATGAGGGTGGAGTCGACGTCCATGACGACCAGCCGCTGCGCCCGGCGGCTCAGCCCGGCGGACACGACGGCGATGTCGACGCCGATACCGGCGGCCTCCGTTGCCAGCGCGGTCCGCAGCTCCTCGGTGCCGGTGCCGGACACCGCGAACTCGACGGCGGTGACCGGGTACTTCGCGAGGCGGAAGATCCGGTCGATGTTGCCGCCGGTGGAGGTGATCCTGGCCGCTATGACCGCCGTGGACTCCGCGGTCAGCGGGTGCCCCAGCACGGTCACGTGGGAACGTCCGTCGCCGCGAGGGCGGTTGTCACCCGTGCCCGAGATGATCTCGGCCTGCAGTTTGAGCGACTCCGCCCAGCTGTGCACGGTCGCCCGCAGGTCGCCCTCGGTCGTCCCCCCGGGCTCGGGGGAGGTCACGAGGGCGCACAGGACGATGCGGCCCCGGGTGACGACCTGCTCGATGTCCACGACGTCGACGGCGTAGGCGGCCAGGGTGTCGAAGAGGCCGGCGGTGATACCCGGGCGGTCCTTCCCGAAGATCTTGACGAGAAGAGTGGGGGCGTCCGTGTCCCGAGGAGGCTCAGGGAGCTCAGGAGACCGGGGTGACCGAGGTGGCTGAGATGCGCTCATGGTGGTCCCACCGTATAGGGCCGCCGGGCGGGCTCCGAAGCCGTCCCGAGTGGCGGACAGCCGGAGGTAGTTCCCGGGAGGGGCGCCGGAGGCGGGGAGGGGCGCCCCGGATGGGGTGCTCCGGGCCCTTTTCTCCCGAGTCGGGAGAGGGGATACGGAGCTTCCGCGCCGTCTTCACGCCGCCCGGCTTTCCGTCGGGGGACCGGTCCTGGAATAGTTCCCCACGATGTTCAGCATCCCTAGGCTCCCTGCGACGGGGGCGACTCGGGGGACAACTAGTGGGGCGCGGAGTGCCGGAACTCGTACTGGAATTGAATGGAAGGACCTGGGCGCTCGATCCGTCCAGGTCGTACACCCTCGGACGTGATCCGCAGGGCGACCTGATGATCGACGACGCCAGGGTGTCGTGGCGGCATGCCACGGTCAGCTGGAACGGCCGCGGCTGGTCCATCGAGGACCACGGCAGCACGAACGGCACCTATGTGCAGGGCCGGCGTATCCAGCAGATGGAGATCGCCCCGGGCACGTCGGTCCACCTGGGCAACGCCACCGACGGACCGCGGGTGACTCTCACCGCGGGCGCGGGCGCCGGGGTGCACGGAGGGCAGGCGGCGGGAGCGCAGCAGGCCGCCGCTCCTCCGGTGCAGCAGGCCCCGGCTCAGCACCCTCAGCACGCCCCTGCGCAGCAGCCCCAGCAGGGCGGTGCCGGCTGGGCGGGAGGCCCCGCCCAGCAGCAGGCGCCATGGCCGCAGGCGCCGCAGGCGCAGCAGCCTCCGGCCGCGCACCAGCCTCCGGTCCCGCACCAGCAGGGCCGCGGCGACCCGCCCGGAGCGGGC
>NZ_NEUF01000106.1:4487-10712 GCF_002910915.1 Streptomyces sp. SM10
CTCCGCCGGTCTACGGCGACCGCAGCCCGACGACGTTCCACCAACTGGACCTCGGCCGGGTCATGCGGATCGGCCGTGCGCTCGAGAACGAACTGGTCGTCTCCGACCTCCAGGTCTCGCGTCTGCACGCCGAGTTCCGCGCGACGCCCGACGGGCGCTTCGAGATCCGCGACCTCGGCTCCCACAACGGCACCTACGTCAACGGCCAGCCGCTCAGCAAGTCCGGCACCGCGCTGATCGGCCCGAACGACATCGTCGGTGTCGGTCACTCGACGTTCCGTCTGGTCGGCGACCGGCTGGAAGAGCTCGTCGACACCGGTGAGGTCTCCTTCTCCGCCCGCCACCTCACGGTGACGGTCGACGGGGGCAAGGACATCCTCAAGGACGTCTCCTTCGGCGTCCCCGAGAAGTCCCTGATCGCCGTCATCGGCCCGTCGGGCTCCGGCAAGTCCACTCTGCTCAAGGCGCTCACCGGCTACCGGCCCGCCAACCAGGGCGACGTCCTCTACGACAACCGGAACCTGTACAAGCAGTTCGCCGAGCTGCGGCAGCGCATCGGTCTGGTCCCGCAGGACGACATCCTGCACAAGGAACTCACGGTCACCAGGGCGCTGCGGTACGCGGCCAAGCTGCGCTTCCCCGCGGACACCACCGAGGCGGAGCGCACCGCCCGGATCCACGAGGTCCTCGCCGAGCTCAAGCTCGACATCCACAAGGACAAGAAGATCACCTCGCTCTCCGGCGGCCAGCGCAAGCGCGTCTCGGTCGCCCTGGAGCTGCTGACCAAGCCGTCGCTGATCTTCCTGGACGAGCCGACCTCGGGCCTGGACCCGGGCATGGACCGCGATGTCATGCAGCTGCTGCGCGGCCTGGCCGACGACGGCCGTACCGTCCTGGTGGTCACGCACTCCGTGGCCGAGCTGGCCATCTGCGACAAGCTGCTGGTCATGGCGCCCGGCGGATCCGTCGCCTACTTCGGCCCGCCCGAGGAGGCGCTGAACTTCTTCGGCTACACCAGCTGGGCCGACGTCTTCTCCGCCTTCGAGAACTACCGCGACTACGACTGGGCGGGCCGCTGGCGCGGCTCGCAGCACTACCAGATGTACGCCGCGGACATCGATGCCGTGGCCGCGCAGCCCGTGCACATGCCTCCGCCGCAGCAGATCCGCCCTCCGAAGCCCTCGGGCTGGATGGCGCAGCTGTGGACGCTGATGCGCCGCTACGTGTCGGTGATCGGGTCCGACAAGGGGTTCCTGCTCCTGATGGTGCTCCTGCCGGCCGTGCTCGGTGTCGTCAGCGTCGTCATCCCGGCCGAGTTCGGCCTGGCGGAGCCGGATCCGCCCTCGCGCTTCAACGGCAAGGCCGGGACGATCATGCTGATCCTCGCGGTCGGCATGTGTTTCGCCGCCGCGGCGAACTCCGTACGAGAGCTGATCAAGGAGCGGGTGATCTACGAGCGCGAACGGGCCACGGGCCTCTCCCGCTCGGCCTACCTGCTCTCCAAGGTGATCGTCCTCGGCGTGATCACCGCCTTCCAGGGCGTGATCATCTGCGGGATCGGCTTCTCCACGCGTGATCTGCCCCAGGAGGGCCTGCTCATGCCCCCCGCCGTGGAGATCTGCCTGTCGATCATCGTGCTCGGCTTCGCCTCGATGATGTTCGGCCTGATGATCTCGGCGCTGGTGAAGACCGCCGAGAAGACCATGCCGCTGCTGGTCATGTTCGCCATCGTCCAGGTCGTCTTCACGGGCGTGCTCTTCCAGGTCTACGGGTCACCGGGCCTGGAGCAGTTCGCCTGGCTGATGCCGTCGCGCTGGGCCGTGGCCGCGGCGGGCACCACGCTGGACCTCGCCCACCTCATGCCGCCGTGGGACCCGAAGAAGCCGACCGACCTGGATCCGCTCTGGGAGCACTCGGCCGGGCAGTGGGGGATCAACATCACGGTGATGCTCCTGATGAGCGCCGTCCTCTTCTTCGCGGTGTCGCGGATGCTGCGCCGCCACGAGCCCGAGGTGATGCGGAAGTGACGCCCCGGGCCGGACCGGCTCCGCAAGCGCGGTCGGACCGGCCCCGGAAACGCCCGAGGGCGGCACCCCGTGGGGTGCCGCCCTTCGGCATGTGCCGGCCGGTCACGCGACGCTGCGGACCGGCTTCTGCCCAGACCTTGCTCGTGCGTGGCTCAGTACGCGCTGTCGACGTTGTCGATGGAGCCGTACTTGTCGGCGGCGTAGTTGGCGGCCGCGGTGATGTTGGCGACCGGGTCGTACTGGTCGTGCTTGGTGCCCTTGACGTGGTAGAAGTCGAAGGTCGGCTTGATGACCTGCAGCAGGCCCTTGGACGGGACGCCGTTGATCGCGTTGATGTCCCAGTCGTTGATGGCGCGCGGGTTACCGCTGGACTCCCGGATGATGTTGCGGTGCAGGCCCTCGTACGTGCCGGGGATGTTCTTCTTGTGCATGATCGCGAGGGACTCGCGGATCCAGCCGTCCAGGTTGTTCTTGTAGACCGGCTTGCGGTCGGCGGCGCGGCTGGCCTTCTTGGCGGCACGCTTCTTCGCGTCGGCCTTGGCCTTCGCCTTCTTGGCCTTGGCGGCGGCCTTGGCCTTCGCCTCGGCCTTCTTCTCGGCGGCGGCCTTGGCCTTGGCCTCGTCGGCGGCCTTGACCAGCTGTGCGGCCGTCGAGTTCTGCTCGATCGCGCCGGTCTGGATGTTCTTCGTCTGCGATCCGGTGTAGGCGACCGGCGCGGCGGCGGATGCGGCCTGCGGCTCGGTCGTTGCCGAAGCGTCGTTCGGGATGAGCGAGAAGCCCACAGCGGCGGCTGCCAGGGTGGAGACCCCCGCGACGGAGAGCTTCTGCGCCTTGTTGAGACGACGGCTACGGCTGGAGATGCGGGACACGGACATACAGTCGTACCTCTTCGAATAGCAGGGGTCCTCGGCGAGGACGCGGACGGAAGCGCCGGGGCGCATCTCCGTCGGGGACACCCCAATTTTTAGCTCCAGCAAAATGCCGTGGCAAAGGTGTGACGTACGAAGCCGCGTAGTGGATGGCAGTGCCGTTCATTCCTCCTTGTCCGGTTTGAGACTTGGTAAGTTGCCCGTTTTGCTCCAACTATCCGTCTTCGTAAGTGACGTGGGTCCTATGCCTGGGCTCACATGGGGACCGCTTCGCGATGACGAATAGTTGCTACTGCGATGCGGAGCGTAAGGGGTTTTCCGGACGTCAGGGCAAGAGGAGGTGGGCATCCCCGCACTCGTGCCAGAGGTGCCGGTGATCCAGCGCCCCGGCGTGTCCCCGCCGCAGCGCCTCCCTCCCCGCGACCGCCTCCAGCATCAGCAGGTGCGAGGCCTCCGGTTCGTGCGGCCCGTCCACCACCCGCACCCCCCGCTGCGGCGTCACCACCAGATCCGTCCAGCCCGCCGCCGCCCGCACCACACCGCCGGGACCCGCCGCGGACTCCAGGGCCCCACCGCCGTCGTCCCCGCGGCGATCACCCTGCCCCCGCCCGCGCGGGCGGCCTCGACCGGGGGCGCCGTCGTGCGCGGCACCTCGAACCACTCCGGACAGGGCGGCTCGTGCACCTCGGCGAGGCCACCCCCGTATGCAGGGTCAGCGGTGCGAACCGCACCCCGCGGCTCACCAGCGCGGTCACCAGCCCCGCCGTGAAGGGCCGCGCCGTAATCGGCATCTCCGCCGAACCGCTCCCGTCGGCCGACGGGACGAACGCCGTCCGATACGCCGACAACGGCTCGTCAAGCCGGTCCCGCTCCGTGTACGCGTACCGGATCGGCCGTCCGTACCGGCTCAGCAGCCCGGGCACGTCCCGCGGGACCCTCGCCCACCAGAGCCTCGCCCCCCACCCGGGGCCCGAGAGGACCATCGCAGCAGCCTCCCGAGGCACTTCGGCCTAGGCCCGACGCCCTACTCCGGGGCCGTCCACAGGCCGATACGGCGGGAAAGGGCCCGCCGGTACGGTGAGCACATGAGCCATCGCCCACCGTCGCCCCTCACCGCGATCAGTGCCGCGCTGCTCGCCATGAGCCGCCACCTCGAGATGCGCGACGTCCTCAAGACGATTGTCGCCTCGGCCCGGGAGCTGCTCGACGCCGAGTACGCGGCGCTCGGCGTGCCCGACGACCACGGCGGCTTCGCCCAGTTCGTCGTCGACGGGGTCAGCGACGAACAGTGGAAGGCCATCGGGCCGCTGCCGCGTCAGCACGGGATCCTCGCGGCGATGCTCCACGAGGCGAAGCCGCAGCGGCTCGCCGACGTCCGTCAGGACCCCCGGTTCGAGGGATGGCCCGACGCCCACCCCGACATGTCCGACTTCCTCGGCCTGCCCATCCAGGACGGCGACGAGACCATCGGGGCGCTCTTCCTCGCCAACAAGCGCTGTCCCCGGCCTGCCGGCGGCTGCGGCTTCACGCAGGAGGACGAGGAGCTCCTCGGGATCCTCGCCCAGCACGCGGCGATCGCCCTCACCAACGCCAGGCTCTACGAACGAAGCCGGGAGCTCACGATCGCCGAGGAACGCTCCCGCCTCGCCCACGAGCTGCACGACGCCGTCAGCCAGAAGCTCTTCTCGCTCCGGCTCACGGCCCAGGCGGCCGCTGCCCTCGTCGACCGTGATCCGGTCCGCGCCAAGGGCGAGCTCCAGCAGGTGGCCGCCCTGGCCGGGGAGGCCGTGGACGAGCTGCGCGCCGCCGTCGTCGAGCTGCGGCCCGCCGCCCTGGACGAGGACGGCCTGGTCGCCACGCTCCGTACCCAGATCCAGGTCCTGGACCGCGCGCACAGCGCCCGGGTCACCTTCGAGAGCGCCGGGGTGCGCGCCCTGCCCGCCGCCCAGGAGGAAGCGATGCTCCGGGTCTCCCAGGAGGCCCTGCACAACGCGCTGCGACACTCCGGCGCCCGGCGGGTCACCGTCACGCTCGCCAGGGAAGCCTCCGCCACGGTGCTGCGGATCACCGACGACGGCCGAGGCTTCGACACCCACGCGATCCGGAGGGCCGGCCGTCATCTGGGCCTCGTCTCCATGAGGCACCGGGCCGGCGGTGTCGGCGGCCGGCTCACCGTCGATTCGGAGCCCGGCAAGGGCACCACGGTCCAGATGGAGGTCCCCTGTGGCTGACAAGATCATCAAGGTGCTGCTGGTCGACGACCACCAGGTCGTCCGCCGGGGACTGCGCACGTTCCTCGAGGTCCAGGACGACATAGAGGTCGTGGGGGAGGCGTCGGACGGGGCCGAGGGCGTTGCCAGGGCGGAGGAGCTGCGGCCCGACGTCGTCCTGATGGACATCAAGATGCCGGGCACCGGCGGCATCGAGGCGCTGCGCAGGCTGAGGGAGCTGGAGAACCCCGCCAGGGTGCTGATCGTCACGAGCTTCACCGAGCAGCGCACGGTCGTGCCCGCGCTGAGGGCGGGGGCGTCGGGCTACGTGTACAAGGACGTCGATCCCGACGCGCTGGCCGGCGCCATCCGCTCGGTCCACGCCGGGCACATCCTGCTCCAGCCGGAGGTCGCCGGAGCGCTGCTGGCCCAGGAGGACCCGGGCGGCGGCACAGGCCGGGGGAGCACCCTGACCGAGAGGGAGCGCGAGGTCCTCGGGCTGATCGCCGACGGTCGCTCCAACCGGGAGATCGCCCGGGCGCTCGTCCTGTCGGAGAAGACGGTCAAGACGCACGTCTCGAACATCCTGATGAAGCTCGACCTGTCGGACCGGACGCAGGCCGCGCTGTGGGCGGTCCGCAACGGTGCAGCGGGCTGACACGGAAGCCGCCGGTCGGACAATCGGACTGTTCCCCTCCGGTCCGAGATTCATACTGTCGGGTGGATGTCACCCGTACGGCGCATCCTCCGGTGCGTGACGGCGTTCTCCATGTGCTGCGGCGGTCGGCCGCAGCGATGCGAGGAGGATCCTGAAGTGAAGAACCTGAAGAAGGCCGCAGCCGTCACCATGATCGCGGGCGGACTCATCGCCGCCGGTGCCGGAGCCGCCTCAGCCACGGGCCACGGCCACGGGGGCGCCGGAGCCCACGGCCAGGCCGTCGGCTCCCCGGGCGTCGTCTCGGGCAACCTCGTCCAGGTCCCGGTGAGCGTTCCGGTGAACGTGGTCGGCAACACGGTCAACGTGGTGGGCCTGCTCAACCCGGCCTTCGGCAACTTCGGCCTGAACGGCTGACCGACGCCTCGCACCCTGCCGTGGGGCGGGCTCGACCGAGCCCGCCC
>NZ_NEUF01000106.1:10717-25016 GCF_002910915.1 Streptomyces sp. SM10
CAGGGGCGGGGGCGCATCTACCGCCCCCGCCCCTCCATGTACGCGTTGTACGCCGCGACCTGCGCCCGCCGGGCCACCCGCTCCACCGGCCGCAGCGCCTCACCCCGGGCCGCGATCTCCGAAGCGCTCACCGCGCCGCCGTGCCCGTTCTCCTGGGCCACCGAAACCAGCAGCCCCACCCGCTGAGCCAGCTCCAGCACCCGGACCGCCCGCGGCGGGTACCCCGGAGCCAGTACCTCGCGGCCGCGTTCCGCCCGTGCCCGGTAGGCGTCCACCGCGGCCTCCGCGACCGGCCCGGACCCGGCGACGTCCAGCCGGGACAGCACCGCCGTCGCGTCCCGCAACGCCTCGGCGAGCTCCCGCTCCGCCTCGCCCAGCGACGGCACGTCGGCCGGCGGCGCCTCCCGCACCGGCAGACAGCGCCACACCACCTCCACATGCACGTCCCCCGGGGGCCCCGCCTCGCTCACCTCCGGCACGAGCCCGTACGGGGCGCCGGACGTGACCACCGCCTCCTCCGCCTCCAGCGCCCGTGCGTTGAAGTCCGGCGGTCCGCTGAGACCCAGCGGATGCCCGGGCACCGGCAGCGCGACCCGGAAACCGGCCGCCCCCAGCCCCCTCAGCCGCCCGAGCGCCAGCGTGAGTCCGACGGGCCCCGCCTCACCCGGCAGCCCCTCGACGCGGTGCACCGCGTCCTCGCCGACGATCGCGAGCGCCGCGTCGTCCGGTGACACAAGTCCGGCCAAAAGCGCGTTTCCCCATGCGGCGAGCCGCCCTGAGCGTGGTTCCGAAAGCATGGGAACAGCCTAGGGAACAGCCCCAGGGCCTGAGCACTCCCCGGGTGGCGTAGGTTTTCCCTGGGAGCTGTGCCCACAGGCACGCGACGATCTCGACACTGTATGGGGAGACAACGCGCCATGAGCGATGTACTGGAGCTGGTGGACGTATCCGTGGTCCGCGACGGACGCGCTCTGGTGGACGACGTCTCCTGGTCGGTCAAGGAGGGGGAGCGCTGGGTCATCCTCGGCCCCAACGGCGCCGGCAAGACCACTCTCCTCAACATCGCCTCCAGCTACCTCTTCCCGAGCAAGGGCACGGCCCAGGTCCTCGGCGAGCGCCTCGGCGGGGTCGGTACCGACGTCTTCGAGCTCCGCCCCCGCATCGGCATCGCCGGTGTGGCCATGGCCGAGAAGCTCCCCCGACGCCAGACCGTGCTGCAGACGGTGCTCACCGCCGCGTACGGCATGACCGCCACCTGGCACGAGGACTACGAAGCCGTCGACGAGGAGCGCGCCCGCGCCTTCCTCGACCGCCTCGGCATGACCGACTACCTCGACCGCAAGTTCGGCACGCTCTCCGAGGGCGAGCGCAAGCGCACCCTCATCGCCCGCGCCATGATGACCGACCCCGAGCTGCTCCTCCTGGACGAGCCGGCCGCAGGGCTCGACCTCGGTGGACGCGAGGACCTGGTCCGCCGTCTCGGCAGGCTGGCCCGCGACCCGTACGCCCCCTCCATGATCATGGTCACGCACCACGTCGAGGAGATCGCGCCCGGCTTCACCCACGTCCTGATGATCCGTCAGGGCAAGGTGCTCGCGGCCGGCCCCATGGAGACCGAGCTCAGCTCCCGGAACCTCTCCCTCTGCTTCGGCCTGCCGCTCGTCGTCGAGCACCACGGCGACCGCTACACCGCTCGCGGCCTGCCCCTCGGCCAGTAGTCGCACCACAGCCAACCTCCCCTGCGCCCTGTCGTGGAGGGCACTCGCGGTCCTACGATGGCCGGGTGGACATCGACGCGTGGGTGTGGTGGCTGATCGTCGCGGTGGGACTGGGTATTCCCCTCGTCCTGACCGCGATGCCCGAATTCGGAATGTTCGCAGTCGGCGCGCTGTCCGCCGCGCTCGTCGCGGCCCTGGGCGGCTCCATCGTCGCCCAAGTCCTCGTGTTCGCCGTGGTGTCGGTGGCCCTGACCGCCGTCGTGCGCAGGATCGCCGTCCGGCAGCGCACCGGTCGGTCGGCCCACGCCACCGGCATCGACGCACTGAAAGGACGTCAGGCCGTCGTCCTGGAGCGGGTGGACGGCAGTGGCGGCCGCATCAAGCTCGCCGGCGAGGTCTGGTCCGCGCGTTCGCTCGACGGCGAGCAGACCTTCGAGGCCGGCCGGCAGGTGGACGTCGTGGACATCGACGGTGCAACGGCCGTCGTCATGTAGTGAACCGGTCACACGGCAGGCCGCAGTCTGCCAAACTCGAAGACGATCATCATGAGACCGCAACCGTCATAAAAGATGCGGCTCTCATGAGGGTCGACCTCGATCACCGCGATCCGTCGGCAACCGAAGGGCACGAGGCACACGATGCAACCGATCATCATCGTCCTGATCATTCTGGTGGTGCTCGTCTTCATCGCCCTGATCAAGACGATCCAGGTCATCCCGCAGGCCAGTGCCGCCATCGTGGAGCGCTTCGGCCGCTACACCCGCACCCTCAACGCCGGGCTGAACATCGTCGTCCCGTTCATCGACTCGATCCGTAACCGGATCGACCTCCGCGAACAGGTCGTCCCCTTCCCGCCGCAGCCGGTGATCACCCAGGACAACCTCGTCGTCAACATCGACACCGTCATCTACTACCAGGTGACCGACGCCCGGGCCGCCACCTACGAAGTCGCCAGCTACATCCAGGCGATCGAGCAGCTCACCGTCACCACCCTGCGCAACATCATCGGCGGTATGGACCTCGAGCGGACCCTGACCTCCCGCGAGGAGATCAACGCCGCACTGCGCGGCGTCCTCGACGAGGCCACCGGCAAGTGGGGCATCCGCGTCAACCGCGTCGAGCTCAAGGCCATCGAACCGCCCACCTCCATCCAGGACTCGATGGAGAAGCAGATGCGCGCCGACCGTGACAAGCGCGCCGCGATCCTCACCGCCGAGGGCATCAGGCAGTCCGCGATCCTCACCGCGGAGGGCGAGAAGCAGTCCGCGATCCTGCGCGCCGAAGGTGAGGCGAAGGCATCCGCCCTGCGCGCCGAGGGCGAGGCTCAGGCCATCCGGACGGTCTTCGAGTCCATCCACGCCGGCGACCCCGACCAGAAGCTCCTTTCGTACCAGTACCTCCAGATGCTCCCCAAGATCGCGGAGGGCGACGCCAACAAGCTCTGGATCGTGCCCAGCGAGATCGGCGACGCGCTCAAGGGCCTCAGTGGTGCGTTCGGCAACCTCGGCAGCGGCGCCCCCGGCTTCAACACCGGGACGGAGCGCCGGGAGCAGCCCCCGGTCGACTGACCGGGAGACACCTTCGTGCATGATCAGTGAGGCCCCTCGACCTTGATGGCGGGGAGGCATCACTGACCATCGAAGGAGATGGCCTTGTCCATCTGGGAGATTCTCGCGGTCTTCGCGGCCGGAGTCGGCGCCGGCACGATCAACACCATCGTCGGATCCGGCACGTTGATCACCTTTCCCGTCCTGCTGGCGACCGGACTGCCACCGGTCACCGCGACCGTGTCCAACGCACTCGGCCTGATCCCGGGCTCGATCAGCGGGGCCATCGGCTACCGGAACGAACTGACCGGCCAGCGCCGCCGGATCATCAAGCTGAGCGTCGGCGCGCTGATCGGCGGACTCACCGGGGCGACCCTCCTGCTCGCCCTGCCCTCCACCGCATTCGAGACGATCGTCCCCGCCCTGGTGGCGCTCGCGCTCGTCCTCGTCATCCTGCAACCCCGCATCAGCAGAGCGGTCCAGCGTCGGCGCGAGCGCACGGGCACCCCCGCCCGCCCCGACGGCGGACCGCTCCTCTTCACCGGCCTGATGCTCGCCAGCGTCTACGGCGGCTACTTCACTGCGGCTCAGGGGATCATCTACCTCTCCCTGATGGGCATGCTCCTCGACGACACGATGCAGCGCCTCAACGCCGTGAAGAACGTCCTGGCCGCCGTCGTCAACACCGTCGCCGCGCTCTTCTTCCTCTTCGTCGCGGACTTCGACTGGACGGCCGTCGTGCTCATCGCGGTGGGTTCGGCGATCGGCGGCCAGATAGGCGCCAAGGTCGGCCGCCGCCTCAGCCCCGGCTTCCTCCGCGCCCTGATCGTCGTCGTCGGCACCGCGGCGATCGTCCAGCTGCTGCTGCGCTGACGGAGAGGAGCCCGTCCCCTCCGGCGCGAGGGGACGGGCTCCGCGTACGTTCGAGAAGGGACGGGCCCGCCCCTGCGTCGCGCGTAGGCAGGCTACGCCGCGGAGCGCGCCAGCCACTCCGGCAGCGCCGACCGGTCACCGGCGCCCAGTGCGAGCAGCATCGCGTCCGCCGGCGACGGCACGAAGGGCTGCCGCAGCAGCGGCATGTCCGCCTGCTCCGGCGTCCTGGCGGCCTTGCGGTGGTTGTCCTCCGCGCACGAGGCCACGGTGTTCAGCCAGGTGTCCTGGCCCCCCTGGGCGCGCGGAACGACGTGGTCCACGGTGCTCGCCCGCCGCCCGCAGTACGCGCACCTGTACTGGTCCCGTATGAGGACACCCCGTCTGGACCACGGAGCGTGTCTTCGGAACGGCACGCGCACGTACCGGCAGAGCCTGATCACCTGGGGGACAGGAAGGTCCACGGCGGCACCACGCATGCGGAGCCCGGGATGCGACTGCTCGACGACGGCCTTGTCCTGAAGGATCAGAACCACCGCACGGTTGAGCGTCACCGTCGACAGTGGCTCGAAGCTCGCGTTGAGTACGAGTGTGTCCCGCATCCTGCCCACCTCCCCTGTGCCGCCCGTCAGTCGGCGGGCCCGGATCAACTCTGTCCGGGAGAGCCGTGAGGGACAACGCAATAAAAAGTGCCCTGCCCTGATCTCTCCAGGACCAGGGCAGGGCAAACAGGAGGCGAACCTTCAGCTTACGGGGGCGGTGTACTCCCCGATCAGCTGAGCGCGGCCGAGCGTGTGGAACCGGAGGTTGAAACCGACCACCGCGGGTGAGGCGTCACTGTCCGGCCCGAGCTTCTCGGTGTCCACCGCGTAGACGGTGAAGACGTACCGGTGGTTCTCACCGGCGGGCGGCGCTGCCCCGCCGAACTCCTTCGACCCGTAGTCGTTGCGTACCTGGACGGCCCCCTCGGGAAGGCCCTCGAACGCTCCGCTGCCCGCGCCGGCCGGGAGCTCCGTCACCGATGCCGGGATGTCGAACACCGTCCAGTGCCAGAACCCGCTGCCCGTCGGGGCGTCCGGGTCGAAGCACGTCACCGCGAAGCTCTTCGTCCCCGCGGGGAAGCCCTCCCACCGCAACTGCGGCGAGGTGTTCCCCGCCGCGAACACCTGGGCGTCCGCCAGTACGGCACCCGGCGCGAGGTCCTTGCTCACCACGGTGAACGGGGGGACCTCCGGATGGAAGTCGTGCGGCAGCGGCGCCCTCTTCGGCTCGGTCACGTCAGCACCTCTCCTGATCGGTCGTGCGGTCTCTTCACCACCGACCCTAGGCGGTCTCAGAGCCAGTTGCGCTGGCCGCCGACCTGCGCGAGCCACTGGTTGAGGTACGCGGCCCAGTCCGTGCCCTGGTAGTCGTCGAGTCCGACCTTGAACGCACGGTAGGAGTCGCTGCCCTCGCTGAAGAGCCCCGGCTTCTTGTCCATCTCCAGGACGACGTCCATCTCACGGTCGTCCGCGATGAAGGTCAGCTCCACCTGGTTCAGTCCGCGGTACTGCTGCGGGGGGAAGAACTCGATCTCCTGGTAGAACGGCAGACGCTGGCGGGTGGCGCGGATGTGGCCACGCTCCATGTCGGCGCTGCGGAAGCCGAAGCCGAGCTGTCCGAAGGCGTCCAGGATGGCCTGCTGCGCGGGCAGCGGGTGCACGTTGATCGGGTCCAGGTCACCCGAGTCCAGGGCGCGCGCGATCTCCAGCTCCGTCGTCACCCCGATGTTCATGCCGCGCAGGTGCTGTCCCGCGAACATGGTGATCGGCGTCTCCCACGGAATCTCCAGCCCGAACGGCACGACGTGCACGGCGCCGGCCTTGGCCTCGAAGGCACCACCGAGACGCAGCTTGGTGAACTCGATGTCCTGCTTGGTCTCCTGGTCCCCGCCCTCGACCTCGACCCGCGCCTGCAGACCGACCGAGAGGCCCTCGATCTGCTGGTCCACGGAACCGCCCTGGATCCGCACCTCGCCCTGGACGACTCCGCCGGGGACGACGTTGAGTTCGGTCAGCTCGGTCTCGACCGAAGCACCGCCGGCACCCATGCTCGCGAGCAGTCGCTTGAAGCCCATGTTTTCCTCCTTGGTCCTGACCCCTACATACGCGCCACGACGTTAACCGGTTCCCGCCAACGCCGTCTGCAGCGGTCTCCCGGTGCTCGCCGGACGCCGCCGCGCACCCGGGCGCCGACTCGGCCGGGGTACCAGTCAGGCCCAGTACCCTCGGACGTCATGAACGAGGGCATGGACCGAACGCCGGTCACACGAAACTCCTTCGACAGACCGATCCTGCAGGTGGCACCCGATCTCCTGGGCCGCGCTCTCGCCCGGACCTCCGACGTGGGACCCGCCGAGGTGCGCCGTCCCGAGGCGGAGGCATACGCGGGCGAAGCCGGACTCGGATCGCATGCATGCCGAGGCCGGACCACCCGCACCAGCGTGATGTTCGGCCCGGCCGGGCACTCGCACATCCACTTCACGCACGGCACGCCACGGCGGTCAGCGTGAACCTCGACTTCCTGGCCCGCCCTGCCGAAGACGTCGCCCCCGGGCTGCTCGGGAGCGTCCTCACCTGCAGGACCCCCGAGGGATCGGTGAGCATCGCCATCACGGAGACCGAGGCGTACTCCGGCGCCGCCGACCCGGCCTCCCATGCCTACCGAGGCCGGACACCCCGTAACGCAGTCATGTTCGGACCCGCCGGACACCTGTACGTCTACCGGTCCCACGGTCTTCACTGGTGCGCCAACGTCGTCACCGGGACGGACGGTATCGCCTCGGCCGTCCTCATCCGGGCAGGCAGGGTCATCGAGGGGGAACACCTGGCACGCGAGCGACGAGGGGAGAAGACCGAGAGTCCACGCCTCGCCCGAGGCCCCGGGAACTTCTGCCGGGCAGCCGGCATCACGGCGGAGCACATCGGCGCAGACCTCCTGACGGGTGCCTCGGTCGTGCTGTCCGACGGGGAGCCGGTATCGGCCGCGCTCATCCAGGCAGGTCCTCGGGTCGGCGTGAGCAAGGCACACGACTGGCAACACCGGTTCTACCTCGCCGGCGACCCGACGGTCTCCGCGTACCGACTGAGCCCGAGAGCCGAACCGTCCGCCGGAGCATGAGCAGCGTGTGCCGGCCGTGTCGAGCGGCGGAGAGGGCCATCCGGGTCTGCCGCGGCGGCCGTCTACGCTCTCGGCATGCAGCGCGGCGATGTCACGAGGGACGACGGCACGTGGGTGGGCCTGTCCCTGGACGTACAGGACCCTCGCCGGCCGGGGCTGAGCATATTCAGTGCCGGACCACGCCTTCTGGTCTCCCAGATGTCGCGGCCCCTGGTGCTCGCCGTGGTCGACGAGCACCTCGACGGCGTGGACTTCTGGCGCACCGACGAGTACCGCTCCTTCGTCCCGCCGTTGCGCGCCGACGTGGGGCGCACCCTGGCGGGAAGCCCGGAACGGTGGGCTCACCGCTTTGCGCGGTACCTCATCGACTCGCCGGACAGCCCGGTGCACGCGGGCCGATGGCTCCTCTCGTGCGACAGCCCGCTCCGGCGCTGGCACCATGCCGACACCTCGCATGGCGAGTACTGGAGTTCGATGCTCGTCGACGGCTGTCCGGACGGCTACATCGACTGGTTCCTCCATTCCCATGAGTGGGAGGTCCTTCCGCTGCGGCCGATGCCCGATGCCGACGACAGCCGGGTCAAGGCGTACCGCAAGCAGGCACGTGAAGGAACGCTTCCGCCCGTCCTGTTGTGGTGGGTCAGTGGCCTGGACTGCCATCTGATCCTCGACGGTCACGCGCGGCTCGCCGCGGCGATCGCCGAATCCGTCGAGCCTCCGCTGCTGCAGTTGCACCGCACGGTGCCGGGCGAAGACCTGACCGCGCGCATCGATCAGGCGGTGGGCTTATACGAGGACGAACTGGAACGCTCCGCCGAGCTCCGAGCCGTCCACGGCCCCACCGTCCCGGACGGCGCAGCCACTGCCGGCCCGCAGCTCGTCCGCGCTCTTCACCGTCTGAACACCGCGGAACAGCGGACCTGGGCCTGGCCCCTGCCCGGCGGAGAGGACCAGTGGCGTCGCATCGCACGCGAGGTGACAGCCGGCCACGACTGGCCCCGTGCCTGAGCCCCGCCCGGTTCCTCGCGCTGACCACCACGTCGTCCGTCCCGCCCTGAAACATGGAGCAGGCCCGGAAACGTCGGTTCTCGGCCCGCCATGACGGAGAACTGGCCAAAGAGCCGGGGTGACCGGCGAAGGGCCTCGCCCTCGACCGCGTGCAGAACGGTGCCGATGCGTTCGCAGAGTCAAGGAGACCCCCGTCCGTCCTGCACAGCGCCGCTCCGCTGTCCGACCAGGTACGGAGCGGTCCACACACCGGCACGCGCGACGACGGCTCGCATCAGCTCCGGTGCTTCCGAACCGGGGGAGACCCCACGGTCAGCCCTGACCGGGCCGATGCGCCGCGCCGTCAGGCAACTTGACTCACCCTCGCCGTTTCCCTAATGTAGTCCGAGCCGCTTGAACGGATGCAGTTGTTCCAGGCGCGGTCCATCGGACCGGGTCGATGCATCGTGAGAGGGCCAACCACTACCTACGATTCACCCCTGGCGGGTGCAGTTTCGGCATGCCGAAATTCCCCCGAGCGACTCGATTATGAGTCGCAGAGGAAATCGACTAGCGTAGTGAACACGCCGAAAGGCAAAGGCCACTCCACAGGCCGCCGGAATTGAATTCGGACCGGAAACGGAACGGAAAAGAGTCTGGTAAAGTTGGAACCGCCGGAAAGGGAAACGCGAAAGCGAAGAACTGGAAAGCGAATCAGCAGGATCCCGCTTCGGCCGGGAATCGGACACGAAAGAGTCTGATAGAGTCGGAAACGCAAGAACGAAGGGAAGCGCCCGGAGGGGCCCGGTGAAACGGGACCGAAGGAAGCGTCCGTTCCTTGAGAACTCAACAGCGTGCCAAAAGTCAACGCCAGATATGTTGATACCCCGGCCTGCTTCGGCAGGTTGGTGGTTCCTTTGAAAAGTCCTGCCGGCCCTTCACGGTCCGGTAGGCAACAACAGCGAGGACGCTGTGAACGACCGGTCATATTCCGACCTGGTCGTTCCGCTCTCGTGTTGTGATCCCGATTACGGGAAAACATTCACGGAGAGTTTGATCCTGGCTCAGGACGAACGCTGGCGGCGTGCTTAACACATGCAAGTCGAACGATGAAGCCCTTCGGGGTGGATTAGTGGCGAACGGGTGAGTAACACGTGGGCAATCTGCCCTTCACTCTGGGACAAGCCCTGGAAACGGGGTCTAATACCGGATAACACTCTGTCCCTCATGGGGCGGGGTTAAAAGCTCCGGCGGTGAAGGATGAGCCCGCGGCCTATCAGCTTGTTGGTGGGGTAATGGCCTACCAAGGCGACGACGGGTAGCCGGCCTGAGAGGGCGACCGGCCACACTGGGACTGAGACACGGCCCAGACTCCTACGGGAGGCAGCAGTGGGGAATATTGCACAATGGGCGAAAGCCTGATGCAGCGACGCCGCGTGAGGGATGACGGCCTTCGGGTTGTAAACCTCTTTCAGCAGGGAAGAAGCGAAAGTGACGGTACCTGCAGAAGAAGCGCCGGCTAACTACGTGCCAGCAGCCGCGGTAATACGTAGGGCGCAAGCGTTGTCCGGAATTATTGGGCGTAAAGAGCTCGTAGGCGGCTTGTCACGTCGGATGTGAAAGCTCGGGGCTTAACCCCGAGTCTGCATTCGATACGGGCTAGCTAGAGTGTGGTAGGGGAGATCGGAATTCCTGGTGTAGCGGTGAAATGCGCAGATATCAGGAGGAACACCGGTGGCGAAGGCGGATCTCTGGGCCATTACTGACGCTGAGGAGCGAAAGCGTGGGGAGCGAACAGGATTAGATACCCTGGTAGTCCACGCCGTAAACGTTGGGAACTAGGTGTTGGCGACATTCCACGTCGTCGGTGCCGCAGCTAACGCATTAAGTTCCCCGCCTGGGGAGTACGGCCGCAAGGCTAAAACTCAAAGGAATTGACGGGGGCCCGCACAAGCAGCGGAGCATGTGGCTTAATTCGACGCAACGCGAAGAACCTTACCAAGGCTTGACATATACCGGAAAGCATCAGAGATGGTGCCCCCCTTGTGGTCGGTATACAGGTGGTGCATGGCTGTCGTCAGCTCGTGTCGTGAGATGTTGGGTTAAGTCCCGCAACGAGCGCAACCCTTGTTCTGTGTTGCCAGCATGCCCTTCGGGGTGATGGGGACTCACAGGAGACTGCCGGGGTCAACTCGGAGGAAGGTGGGGACGACGTCAAGTCATCATGCCCCTTATGTCTTGGGCTGCACACGTGCTACAATGGCCGGTACAATGAGCTGCGATGCCGCGAGGCGGAGCGAATCTCAAAAAGCCGGTCTCAGTTCGGATTGGGGTCTGCAACTCGACCCCATGAAGTCGGAGTTGCTAGTAATCGCAGATCAGCATTGCTGCGGTGAATACGTTCCCGGGCCTTGTACACACCGCCCGTCACGTCACGAAAGTCGGTAACACCCGAAGCCGGTGGCCCAACCCCTTGTGGGAGGGAGCTGTCGAAGGTGGGACTGGCGATTGGGACGAAGTCGTAACAAGGTAGCCGTACCGGAAGGTGCGGCTGGATCACCTCCTTTCTAAGGAGCATCTAGATTCTCTTCGGGGAATCCAGAGGCCATTTCGTCGGCAAATGTTCGACGGTGGTTGCTCATGGGTGGAACGTTGACTATTCGGCACGACAGGTTGTTTTTGCGAGTACTGCTTCGGCGTGGAAAGTGAGAATGGATCGGTCGGGTCGGGCACGCTGTTGGGTATCTGAAGGTACGGGCTCGTTTGAGTCTGTCCCTTTGGTTGCCGGCCCCAGTGAACTCGCCTGTAAGGGTGGGGTGATGGGTGGCTGGTCGTTGTTTGAGAACTGCACAGTGGACGCGAGCATCTGTGGCCAAGTTTTTAAGGGCGCACGGTGGATGCCTTGGCACCAGGAACCGATGAAGGACGTGGGAGGCCACGATAGTCCCCGGGGAGCTGTCAACCAAGCTTTGATCCGGGGGTTTCCGAATGGGGAAACCCGGCAGTCGTCATGGGCTGTCACCCGCTGCTGAACACATAGGCAGTGTGGAGGGAACGCGGGGAAGTGAAACATCTCAGTACCCGCAGGAAGAGAAAACAACCGTGATTCCGGGAGTAGTGGCGAGCGAAACTGGATGAGGCCAAACCGTATGCGTGTGATACCCGGCAGGGGTTGCGCATGCGGGGTTGTGGGAGTTCTCTTGATCAATCTGCCGATTGGTCGGCAAGTCAGAAACCGTTGGTGTAGGCGAAGGACATGCGAAAGGTCCGGCGTAGAGGGTAAGACCCCCGTAGCTGAAACATCAACGGCTTGCTTGAGAACCACCCAAGTAGCACGGGGCCCGAGAAATCCCGTGTGAATCTGGCGGGACCACCCGCTAAGCCTAAATATTCCCTGGTGACCGATAGCGGATAGTACCGTGAGGGAATGGTGAAAAGTACCGCGGGAGCGGAGTGAAATAGTACCTGAAACCGTGTGCCTACAAGCCGTGGGAGCGTCGCTGTATGTGCTTGCACATGCAGTCGTGACTGCGTGCCTTTTGAAGAATGAGCCTGCGAGTTAGCGGTGTGTAGCGAGGTTAACCCGTGTGGGGAAGCCGTAGCGAAAGCGAGTCCGAATAGGGCGATTGAGTTGCACGCTCTAGACCCGAAGCGGAGTGATCTAGCCATGGGCAGGTTGAAGCGGAGGTAAGACTTCGTGGAGGACCGAACCCACCAGGGTTGAAAACCTGGGGGATGACCTGTGGTTAGGGGTGAAAGGCCAATCAAACTCCGTGATAGCTGGTTCTCCCCGAAATGCATTTAGGTGCAGCGTCGTGTGTTTCTTGCCGGAGGTAGAGCACTGGATAGGCGATGGGCCCTACCGGGTTACTGACCTTAGCCAAACTCCGAATGCCGGTAAGTGAGAGCACGGCAGTGAGACTGTGGGGGATAAGCTCCATGGTCGAGAGGGAAACAGCCCAGAGCATCGACTAAGGCCCCTAAGCGTACGCTAAGTGGGAAAGGATGTGGAGTCGCAGAGACAACCAGGAGGTTGGCTTAGAAGCAGCCACCCTTGAAAGAGTGCGTAATAGCTCACTGGTCAAGTGATTCCGCGCCGACAATGTAGCGGGGCTCAAGCGTACCGCCGAAGTCGTGTCATTCATACACATATCCTCAACGGGAGTATGGATGGGTAGGGGAGCGTCGTGTGCCGGGTGAAGCAGCCGCGGAAGCGAGTTGTGGACGGTTCACGAGTGAGAATGCAGGCATGAGTAGCGATACACACGTGAGAAACGTGTGCGCCGATTGACTAAGGGTTCCTGGGTCAAGCTGATCTGCCCAGGGTAAGTCGGGACCTAAGGCGAGGCCGACAGGCGTAGTCGATGGACAACCGGTTGATATTCCGGTACCCGCTTTGAAACGCCCAATACTGAATCAGGCGATGCTAAGTCCGTGAAGCCGGCCCGATCTCTTCGGAGTTGAGGGTAGTGGTGGAGCCGACGAACCAGACTTGTACTAGGTAAGCGATGGGGTGACGCAGGAAGGTAGTCCAACCCGGGCGATGGTTGTTCCCGGGGTAAGGGTGTAGGCCGTGTGGTAGGTAAATCCGTCACACATTAAGGCTGAGACCTGATGCCGAGCCGATTGTGGTGAAGTGGATGATCCTATGCTGTCGAGAAAAGCCTCTAGCGAGTTTCATGGCGGCCCGTACCCTAAACCGACTCAGGTAGTCAGGTAGAGAATACCGAGGCGTTCGGGTGAACTATGGTTAAGGAACTCGGCAAAATGCCCCCGTAACTTCGGGAGAAGGGGGGCCATCACTGGTGATCCGATTTACTCGGTGAGCTGGGGGTGGCCGCAGAGACCAGCGAGAAGCGACTGTTTACTAAAAACACAGGTCCGTGCGAAGCCGTAAGGCGATGTATACGGACTGACGCCTGCCCGGTGCTGGAACGTTAAGGGGACCGGTTAGTGCACTTTCGGGTGTGCGAAGCTGAGAACTTAAGCGCCAGTAAACGGCGGTGGTAACTATAACCATCCTAAGGTAGCGAAATTCCTTGTCGGGTAAGTTCCGACCTGCACGAATGGCGTAACGACTTCTCGACTGTCTCAACCATAGGCCCGGTGAAATTGCACTACGAGTAAAGATGCTCGTTTCGCGCAGCAGGACGGAAAGACCCCGGGACCTTTACTATAGTTTGATATTGGTGTTCGGTTCGGCTTGTGTAGGATAGGTGGGAGACTTTGAAGCGGCCACGCCAGTGGTTGTGGAGTCGTCGTTGAAATACCACTCTGGTCGTGCTGGATGTCTAACCTGGGTCCGTGATCCGGATCAGGGACAGTGTCTGATGGGTAGTTTAACTGGGGCGGTTGCCTCCTAAAGAGTAACGGAGGCGCCCAAAGGTTCCCTCAGCCTGGTTGGCAATCAGGTGTTGAGTGTAAGTGCACAAGGGAGCTTGACTGTGAGACCGACGGGTCGAGCAGGGACGAAAGTCGGGACTAGTGATCCGGCAGTGGCTTGTGGAAGCGCTGTCGCTCAACGGATAAAAGGTACCCCGGGGATAACAGGCTGATCTTCCCCAAGAGTCCATATCGACGGGATGGTTTGGCACCTCGATGTCGGCTCGTCGCATCCTGGGGCTGGAGTCGGTCCCAAGGGTTGGGCTGTTCGCCCATTAAAGCGGTACGCGAGCTGGGTTTAGAACGTCGTGAGACAGTTCGGTCCCTATCCGCTGTGCGCGTAGGAATATTGAGAAGGGCTGTCCCTAGTACGAGAGGACCGGGACGGACGAACCTCTGGTGTGCCAGTTGTCCTGCCAAGGGCATGGCTGGTTGGCTACGTTCGGAAAGGATAACCGCTGAAAGCATCTAAGCGGGAAGCCTGCTTCGAGATGAGTATTCCCACCACCTTGAGTGGTTAAGGCTCCCAGTAGACGACTGGGTTGATAGGCCAGATGTGGAAGCCCGGTAACGGGTGGAGCTGACTGGTACTAATAGGCCGAGGGCTTGTCCTCAGTTGCTCGCGTCCACTGTGTT
>NZ_NEUF01000107.1 GCF_002910915.1 Streptomyces sp. SM10
GGCTTCCTAATGCTGTTGTCAAGCGGCCGTAGCCATCGGCGGTGTCACTTCGTAGCACCGTCGGTCGCGGATCAGTGCCCAGATGACGTTGACACGTCGGCGGGCGAGGGCGAGCACGGCTTGGACGTGCCTCTTCCCTTCGGCGCGTTTGCGGTCGTAGAACTGCCGTGAGTTCGGGTCGTAGCGGACGCTGACGAGCGCGGAGGTGTAAAAGACGCGCTGGAGTCTGCGGTGGTAGGTGACCGGCCGGTGGAGGTTGCCGCTGACCTTGCCCGAGTCGCGAGGTGCTGGGGCGACGCCGGCGAAGGCCGCCAGGGCGTCCGGGGAGTCGAACTCGTCCAGATCGCCGCCGACGGCGGCGAGGAACTCGGCACCGAGAGTCGCACCGATGCCGGGGACGCTCAGGACGATGTCGGCGAGTTCGTGCTCGCGAAACCGGCCCTCGATGAGCTTGTCCATCTCGGAAATATGCGCGTTGAGGGCCATCACCTCCTCAGCCAGGGTATGGACCAGCTTCGCGATGGTCTTCTCCCCAGGCACGGCGGTGTGCTGGCGCGCGGCGGCCTCGACCGCCGCTTCGGCCAGGTCCTTGGCGCTGCGGACCTTGCGGTTGGCCAGCCACTTCGTCAGCCGGGCGACGCCGGCCCGGCGGATCGAAGCCGGGGTCTGGTAACCCGTCAGCAGCTTGAGCGGGCCGGTGTTGGTCACGTCCAAGGCCCGCTCCAGGGCCGGGAACATGCTCAGCAAAGTGCCGCGCAGGCGGTTCACGACGCGGGTGCGGTCCTCGACCAGGTCAGACCGGCGCCCGGTCAGCAGCTTCAGCTCGATGGCTGCCTCGTCACCGGGACGGATGGGCCGCAGGTCGCGGCGCATCCGGGCCTGGTCGGCGATCACGTAGGCATCGCGGGCGTCGGTCTTGCCCTCGCCGCGGTAGCCGTCGGACGCCCGGTTCACCAGTCGGCCGGGCATGTAGAGGACCTCTTGGCCGTGGCTGACCAGCAAGGCCAGCAGCAACGCGGGTTCCCCGCCGGTCATGTCGATCGCCCAGGTGACCTCACGCCCGTCGGCCAGGTCCAGGACATCCCCGACCAGCTTCAGCAGCTCGGGTTCGTCATTGGCGACCCGCCGCGACAGCAGTGTCTTGCCGTCCACGTCCAGGGCAAGGCCGTGATGGTGGCCCTTGCCGACGTCGATCCCCGCCCATATCCGGCTCATCGCGCTCCTGACATGCGTGTTCGTACTCTTCGTGCCACGGACGACCTCGCCGGCATTGCTCTACACAGCGACTTGTTCGCACTTCCTAATCGGCGGCCGAGTCGTCGTGGGGCGCTGAGCGGCAAAGCCTCGATTGCCACGAGACGGCAGCGGCCTGAAAGCCACACCCAGCGCCCCTGGGTGACCCAACCCTACGAATGGCTCGATCAGCCCGATCAAGAAGGTAGAGCGGCCTGACGTAACAGGAGGGGCGGCTGGTGCATCGGTTAGTCGATGTACCAGCCGCCCCTTTGGCGTCTGCGGGCCGCCGGCCCCGGCCTCTCCGCTCTCACGCTCATGCCTCCGGTCCGGCCAGCTCGAAGTCGTCCTTCGTCAGTTCGGCCCGCAGCCGCTCCTCGGCGACGTCGGCGTAGTGCGCGGACAGCTCGACGCCCACGAAGCGGCGTCCCTCGCGCAGGGCCGCGACCCCCGTGGAGCCGCTGCCGGTGAACGGGTCGAGGACGGTGCCGCCCTCGGGGCAGACCTGGACGAGCTGCTGCATGACCTCGACCGGCTTCTGGGTGATGTGGACCCGGCCCTTGCGGGGCTGGGAGGAGATGTAGTGGCCCGGCAGGTAAGGGTCGCGGGTGTTGTCGAGGGAGCCCTTGACGCCCCAGATGATGAACTCCGAGTCCTGCTTCGGCCCGCCCTTGCGGGGCCTGCTGGACGGCTTGATCCACGGGATGGTGCCGCTCCATGTCCAGCCCGCCATCTGCAGGGCGTCGGAGGTCGTCGGCTCCTGGCGCCAGTCGGTGAAGACCATGGCGACCGCGTGCTCGGTCGAGGCCCGGTACGCCTCGGTGAGCAGTTCGGTGAGCCAGGAGCGGTAGGAGCGCTGGTCGCGGTTCTCGCCCGGGAAGTTGGCGAGGTCGTGCGCCGAGTTGCTCGTGACGTACTTGGCACGGGCGGTACGGCCGGTTCGATCGGAGCTGGTGCGGCCCCCGGAGTTGTACGGCGGATCGGTGATCACCGCCTGGACGCTCTCGTCCGGGAGGGACTTCAGGACGGTCAGGGCATCGCCTCGGTGCAGCGTGTAGCTCATGGGGAGGGCCTCTCTTCGGGCACGGCGGAGTCTGGACCTGCTCCGGACAGCGCTCAACGGCGTGCATCCGGCGCAAGGTTGCAGCGGAGATTAACGGCGAATTCCGGCCGCACCTAACAAGGTGGCTCCCCGCTTCGGGCCCCAGGACGGCAGTCGTTTGGCGCGGCCGGAATCCCGGTCTACTGTCTCGCCGTGCCACCGGGAAGGAGCGCTGCTCCACCCCCGTTGAGCTGTGCTTATCCGTGCCGTCTCGTCCAATCGAGCAGCGTCGGAGGCATGTTGCCCATCTGCCCGCGAGCGCCGTGAGGAGGCCCCTGTGCACTACCTGAGATTACGAGCGCGGCTGGCTGCCGCGCATGACCTGAAACCGGCGTCCTGGAGCTACCAACTCCTCTGACCCGGGCCCGCCGAGAGGCGGATGCACATCGGCGCGGTGCCGACGGCTTTGCACGAGAAGTCGGCACCGCGCCTCCTACGAACACCGAGGAGCCGCTGCGATGCAGCATGCCCTGACACACCCGCGCCCCGACCCACCTCCGTCGCCTGGTCCGCACCACCGTCGCGCTGAACGGCGGCGGCCGTGAAGAAGACGACGGGAGCCCTCGTCGGTCTGTGCGCCACCGGACCACTCCTGCTGGCACTGCCGATCCTTGGCATCGGTGCCGGGACCGCCTCGGCCTCGTGCTCGACCGACGGTGCACAGGGTGTGGACGCCTCCGCCGTCGCCAAGCAGGTGAAGGCCATCCTGGACGGCGGCGACAAGGGCTCGGTCTCCGTGCCGGGCCTGGACGCGCCTGCCGATCAAGTGCCCAACGCCAAGACGATCCAGGCCACGGGCGTCGCGATGAACATCCCCGCCCGAGGGCAGGTCGTCGCCCTGGCAACCGCTCTGCAGGAGAGCGGCCTGCGGAACCTGACCTACGGCGACCGCGATTCGCTGGGTCTCTTCCAGCAGCGGCCGTCGATGGGCTGGGGCACGGCCAGCCAGATCCTTGACCCGGTGCACGCCTCGACGAAGTTCTACGAGGGGCTCAAGAAGGTCTCCGGCTGGCAGTCCCTATCTGTCACCCAGGCCGCCCAGGCGGTGCAGAAGTCGGGCTTCCCCGAGGCGTACGCCAAATGGGAGCCGCTGGCCACCGCCCTGCACAAGGCCATCGAGCCCCTGCTGCAGAAGGCCGGCGGTGCATCGCCGAGCCCGTCGCCGTCCGGCTCTGCCGACACCGGCAGCTCCTCTCCCGATTCCGCGGGGGGTTGTTCGGCGGACGGCGACGGGACGGACTTCGGCACCATCCCTGCGGGCGCGCTGCCGGACGAGTACAAGATTCCCGCCTCCGCGCCGCCGAAGGTGCAGACGGCGATCCGGTGGGCGCTCGGCCAGCTCGGCACTCCGTATCAGTGGGGCGGCACTTGCACCGACTCCCACGGCAAGAACCCGATGGGCCGCTGCGACTGCTCCTCCCTGATGCAGGGCGCGTACAAGGCCGCCGGGGTCACCCTGACGCGGACCACGTACACGCAGGTCAAGGACGGCAAGGCCGTCTCGGTCGATGCCCTCAAGCCGGGCGACCTCCTCTTCACCGAGGGGACGGCCGCCGTACCGGAACACGTCGGGATGGCGATCGGGCAGGGCATGATCGTCCACGCCCCGCACACCGGTGACGTCGTACGGATCGCCACCGTCGCGTCCTGGAAATCGCGGATTCTCGCGGCCCGCCGAGTCGTCTGACCGGCGCTCCTCCCTCTCCTCACCTCCCCCCTCGCACCGCTGGTTTGCCCTGCCGGGCTTTGGCGTGCGCTCATTCGAACTGGAGTTCCCATGTATCTCGCTGACCAGGTCATACAGCTCGCCTACGACCCCGGAATCAAGCCGAACGAGGGCGGGCTCCCGGGCCTCAACGTCCTCAAGCAGGTAATGGGCTCGATCAACCTCTTCGGGCTCATCGCCGTGGTCGGCGCCCTCGCCGTCAGTGCGGGCGTGTGGGCCTGGGGTCACCACTCGGGTGGTCACCAGGCCGAGGCGAACGGGAAGAAGGGCGTGCTGGTCAGCGCCGGCGCGGCCCTTCTGCTCGGTGCGGCCAACGGCGTGGTGGCGTTCTTCTCGACGCTCGGGACGCAGGTCCACTGATGGCTCAGCACTCCACCCACCCCGGCGGCGCAGCTCGCGTGCGCCGCCGGGCGCTGCTCGGCACTGCCGTCATGGCGGTGCTCGTCGCCCTCGCCGGCCTGGCTGCTCACCTCACCCGCGAGGGCCGAAGCCCCTCCGATACTGCGGCGCCACCGCTGAGTTCGCCCACGGCGTCCTCGTCGTCCGCGGCACCGTCCGGGCCGCACACCCGGCCCCGCGCTCTCCCCGTTCCGCCGAAAACGCACGACCCGATCACGTACGGGAAGGCCGCCGCAGCAGCGCTGTGGTCGTACGACACCCACGCGTACTCGCAACCCGAGCTGCGCAAGGCGCTGCGCGGCTGGCTGACCACGGAGTCGAAGTACGCCGATCCGGCCTCCGTAGACCAGGTGGTCCCCTCGGCCGTGCTGTGGAAGGAGATGGCCGCCAACAAGCAGGTCGCCACCGCCAAGATCAACGAGGCGCACTTCCCGCACGCCTTCACCCAGGCCCTCCAGGACGACCCCGGGGCGATCACTCAGGCGTACGTCTACGCCGTCACGGTCTCCGGCAAGCAGTCGATTCGCTGGAAGGGCTCGTCCGCCGGCGGCGCGGAGAGCCGTTCCACCACCCTCGCTGTCCAGTGCCGACCCAACCACCCTTGCGCCCTGGTCGGCGTCATGCCGACCGTCGCGCCCTGACCCTCGCCCCAGAACGGAGGTACGACCCATGGGAGTCTGCGACTTCCCGCTGATGGACAAGGTGTGCGGCGCCGTCGACTTCGCCACCAACCCCGCCGGCACCGTCACCGACGGTCTCGGCGCGTGGATCGCGAAGTCGGCGGGCGAGCTGGCGTCCAGCGCGGCCGACCTGGCCGCCAAGGCCGTCAACAAGACGACGGCCATCGATCTCAACGCCGGGTGGTTCCGGGACAACTACGAGTTGCTGCTGCCCATCGGCCTCGCCCTGACCGTTGGCATCTTCTGCATCCAGCTCATGACCGCGGCCTGGCGCCGAGACGAACGTGCCCTCGCCAAGGCGGCGTTCGGCACCATGACCGGAGTCCTGTTCAGCTTCTCCGCCATCGCCTTCACGACCGTCGCCATCACCGTCGTGGACGCGCTGTCCGACGGCCTCTTCAAAGCCGCCAACACTTCGATCGACGACGCGATCCGTCGTGTGATCAAGGTTGACCAGATGGGGGCCATGTACGGCCTCGGCTGGGGTGTGCCCGCGCTGGTCGCCTTCGGGTGTGGCATCGGCGCCTTCCTCTACTGGGGCGTGATGGTCGCCCGCAAGGTCGGCGTCCTGATCATGGTCGCGCTCGCGGTATTCGCCGGGGCCGGCGGCGGCTGGGAAGTCGCCAAGCGGTGGCGGCGCGGCTGGATCGAGGCCACCGGCACCCTGATCGTCTCCAAACTGCTGATGACCGTCGTCTTCCTCATCGGCGTCTCCGCCATGGGCAAGACCGACGCCAGCGACGGTATGGCGGCCCTGTCCGACGCGATGGCCGGCATCGTCGTGATGGTCTTGGTGCTGCTCTGCCCCTACGCGACGTACAAGTTCGTGCACTGGGCCAGCGATGGCGGCGGCCACGACGACATGCACCGTACCGGCGTCGCCGGCATGGCGGTCGCCGCAGGAGCGGCGAAGACCGCAGGCAGCCTCGCACTGCGGGCCGGTACCGGCGCCCCCGCTCCGCAGGGTCCGAACCAGGTCCCGGGCGCGGGCACCGATGGCGTCGCCTCCGGCATCAACCCCTCCGGCGGCAACCTCAGCAAGGAGGGCATCGACGCCGGGCCGCCCAAGCAGCAGACCCGCTTCCGGTACGGCGAAGACCCGGACGCGAGCGGCGACAAGGGCCGGGCTCTGATCCAGCGCCCCGGGATCCCGCCACTGATCACACGTCCTGGCGAGGACGAACCGGAAGGGTCCGAATCGACTGCCCAAGGCGTTGCGGGCGGCTCCGGTCACCTCGCAGCCGCATCGGCTCCGGGCGGCGACATGACCTCCATGCCGCCAGCCGACCCCGGACCTTCGGCCTCGGGCACTCCGGCGTCCGCGTCCGGACCGTCGGCCACCGGCTCCGCGACATCGACGAACTGGGTGTATCCCACCCAGCCGCCGTCGGGTTCCTGACCCACATCCCCGGGGGCGGGCCGCACTCCACGGCCCGCCCCCGCCCCCCACCAGCAGGAAGGTTGCGCCATGACGTCCAGAAGAGCGCCGCGCGCCCCGTCCTCCGCCCACTCCCACCGTCTGGAACCACCATGTCCGGCAAGCACCAGTCCTCCACGCCCACCGTGAAGTTCCCGCACCGCAGCAGGCGCGGCGTCCTGCTCGGCCTGTCCGTCCCGCAGTTGACCGTCGCCGGACTCACCGGCCTTCTCCTTCTCGCCGCGATCCTCGCCCGCGGTGTGGTCGGCGCCCTCCAGCTCATCCCGCTGTGGGCCGTGATCGCCCTGCTCATCTTCGTCCGCCACCGAGGCCGTGCTCTGGCGGACTGGGCCCCGATCGTCGTCCGGTACGCGCTGCGCCGGATGCGAGGCCAGCTCGTCTGGCTCACCCGGCCCTCCCGCCGGCCGACCCGCGAGGGACTGCTCCACCTTCCCGGCACCGCAGCCAGCCTGCGCGTAACCACTGCTCCCGACGGCAAATACGGCGCCGTCCACAACCCGCACACCGGGACGCTGACCGCGGTGGTCAAGGTCTCCTCCCGCGCCTACGCCCTGCTCGACCCCGGCACCCAGCACGCCAACGTCGGCGGCTGGGGACGCGCGCTGGCAGCTCTCGCCCGTACCGGGCAGATCGCCCGCATCCAGGTGATCGAGCGCACCATCCCCGACTCCGGCGACGCGCTGCGCCGCTATTGGGAAGAGCACGGCCGCCCCGACACCCCGATGGCCAGCGCGATCTACAACGAGCTGATCCAGAGCGCCGGTCCCGCAGCCGCCCCGCACGAGGCGTACGTCGCGGTGTCCCTGGACACCAAGGCGGCCCGTCGGCTGATCAACCAGGCTGGCGGCGGTCTCACCGGTGCCTTCAGCGTCCTCGCCCAGCTCACCTCCACGTTCGACCAGGCGGCGCGGACCGCAGGTCTCACCCCGACGGGCTGGCTCACCGCCCGCGAGATCGCCGCCGTGGTGCGCACCTCCTACGACCCGAAGGCGCTGGCGACACTCGACCGCTGGTCCACGGCCGGTCGCCCCGAGGCCGAGCCCGCCGCCGCCGGCCCCGTCGTGGTCGTCGAGAAGGCGGACCACATCGCCACCGACACCGCCGTGCACGCCACCTACTGGGTGGAGAACTGGCCGCGCACCGAGACCAGCGCCGGCTTCCTGCACCAGCTCCTGTTCACCGGCGGCGTCCGACGCACGCTCTCGCTCTCCTACGAGCCGAAGAACCTCGACGCCGCCCTGCGCGACGTGCAGCGCAAGAAGTCCAGCGTGATCGCCGACGCCGCCGAACGGGCCCGGCGCGGCCAGGTCGACTCCGAGGCCGACTCGATCGAGTACCAGGACATCAAGTCCCGCGAACGCCAGCTCATCGCCGGGCACGCCGACGTCGCCCTGACCGGTCTGCTGACCGTCTCGGCCGACACCGAGGACGAGCTGCGCACCGCCTGCGCCGTCGTGGAGACCGCCGCTGTCGGCGCCCAGCTCGATCTCCGGCCGCTGACCTGGCAGCAGGCCGAGGCGTTCACCGCCGCCGCCCTGCCGCTCGCGCTCGCTGCCTGACCCTTCCCTTCGAAAGAGCACCCTCATGTCCCGCACCGCCAGCCCGACCGCGCAGGACTTCGTGCCCTTCGCCACTGCCGCGCTCGACTTCCACCGGGCTCTCAACATCCCGGGCGGCCCACTGGTCACCACCCGGGCCGAGCTGGACGCCCTGCACGCCCACCTCGTCTCGCTGTACGGGCTGCTCGACGCCCACACCGGTCGCACCGGGCAGCTCGTCGCGGTCGAGGGCGACCAGCTCCGTACCGCCCGCACCCGCATCTGGCAGGCCGCCGAGCACCTCCACGCCGCCTACCACGCGGCGCCCCGGCCGGACTCCGGCGAGATCCCCGCACCAGAGGCGTGCCAGGCCGGCCTTCCGGAGGGAGCACCGGGACTGACCATCTGCCAGCGCCATCAGCGCACCGCTCATCTCGTGCGGCGGCGCACCACCCCGGCCGACCTGCACGCCCCGTTCACCGGCCTCGTCCGCCGCTGACCCACCCCTCACCTGGAGAAACACTCATGCCCCGTACCCGCGCCAGCGCCTCCCCTCTGTTCGTGCCCCGTAAGACGACACGCGCCGAACAGCGGGCCGCCCGAGCCGGTTTTACCGAAGCCCGCCGCCAGGCACGCCTCGCCGGAAACCCGCCCAAGCACCGCGCCGAGCAGACCCTCGACCCGGATCTGCGACCCACCTACCCGCTCGCCGGTCGCCCCGGTCCGGCCTCCGCCCGCGGCGGCAAGCTCGCCCTGCCCGCCCACCGGATGACCACCGCCACAGCCAGCGGCGCGTACCCGTTCGTGGCCGAGGGCGGCCTGGGCGCCGAAGGGGTGTTCATCGGCCGCGATGTGCACGCGGAGGCGGCCTTCTGCTTCGACCCGTTCTCGCTCTACAACAGCGGCAGGGTGGAGGGCTTCACGAACCCCAACGCGGTGCTGGCCGGGATCATCGGCATGGGGAAGTCGGCGTTGGCGAAGTCGATCGCCACTCGGTCGATCGCCCATGGCTACCGGATCTACATCCCCTGCGATCCCAAGGGGGAGTGGACCGGTGTCTCGCAGGCCCTCGGCGGCTACAGCATCGCCCTGGGCCCGGGGCTCCCTGGACGGTTGAATCCGCTGGACGCCCCGGCCCGGCCCGCCTCCGTGAGCGAGGAGGACTGGTTCACGGAGGTTCGCAAGCGCCGTCTGCTGCTGCTGGCCAGCCTCGCCCGCACCGTGCTGAAGCGCGACCTGCTGCCGATGGAGCACACCGCCCTCGACCTGGCCCTGGATCTGGTCGTCGCTGACGCCGCCGCCCGGGGCACGGTGCCGCTGCTCGGCGAGATCGCGCACGTACTCGGCTCCCCCGAACGCCTCGACCAGGCCCTCGGCCACCAGACGGGGCACCTCGGTTCAGCCGCCCAGGACCTCGCCCATGCCCTGCGACGTCTCGTGCACGGCGACTTGAGCGGCATGTTCGACGCGCCGAGCACCGTTTCGTTCGACCCGACCACACCGATGCTGTCCATCGACCTCTCCCGTCTCGGCGGCTCCGGTGACGACACGGCACTGGTGCTCGCGATGACGTGCGCGAGCGCGTGGATGGAGTCGGCCCTCAGTGATCCCGATGGCGGTCGGCGCTGGGTGATCTACGACGAGGCGTGGCGGCTGATGCGGCACGTCGGGCTGCTGGAGCGGATGCAGAGCCAGTGGAAGCTCTCCCGAGGGCTGGGCATCGCGAACCTCATGGTGATCCACCGCCTCAGCGACTTGCTCTCGGCGGGCGACGCCGGCTCACGCGGCCGAGTCCTGGCCGAGGGGCTCCTCGCGGACTGCAGCACGCGCATCATCTACCGCCAGGAGCCCGACCAGCTCGCCGCCGCTGCATCTCTGCTCGGCCTGACCGGCGTCGAGACCCAGGCGGTGTCCGCCCTGACCAAGGGCCGAGGTCTGTGGAAGGTCGCCGGCCGCTCCTTCATCACCCAGCACATCCTCCACCCGGCCGAGCGGGAGCTGTTCGACACAGACGCCCGCATGGCCGCCTAGCCCAACGACCAGCACAGCAACGGGAATCGATCATGTCTGCTTCTTCCACTCCTTCCTCCGGTGACAACCAGCCGTCGCAGGCCACCGACCCTTTGGCGTGGCGACGGCACCTCCCGGCACTGGCCTCGGCCGCCGCCGGCATCAACGAGGCGTGCGACGCCTGGGACGCGGTTTCGGACTCCCTCTGCGACGCGGACGGCTGGCCGCTGGACGACAAGATCTACGGGGACGGGAAGGTCAAGCGGGACGCCGAAGCGTGGAAGCACGCCGAGGTGTTCCTCGACCACGGACCCGAGGTGCTGGCCGGGGTCCGCGCCGCCGCCGACGGCCCCGACTACGTCGAGGGACCGATCAGTGACGACCTCCGTCGGATACGCGGGATCGACACCATCCTGTTCCGGGCGGATGAGCTGCGGCACGAATGGGCCGACGTCATGGCGCTTATGGACGGTTCGCAGCCGAGCGTGCTCCACCTCTACCAGGAGCGTGCCGAGGAGCACCGCAACACCGAAGGCTGGCACTACTCACACGAACT
>NZ_NEUF01000108.1 GCF_002910915.1 Streptomyces sp. SM10
GGCTTCCTAATGCTGTTGTCAAGCGGCCGTAGCCATCGGCGGTGTCACTTCGTAGCACCGTCGGTCGCGGATCAGTGCCCAGATGACGTTGACACGTCGGCGGGCGAGGGCGAGCACGGCTTGGACGTGCCTCTTCCCTTCGGCGCGTTTGCGGTCGTAGAACTGCCGTGAGTTCGGGTCGTAGCGGACGCTGACGAGCGCGGAGGTGTAAAAGACGCGCTGGAGTCTGCGGTGGTAGGTGACCGGCCGGTGGAGGTTGCCGCTGACCTTGCCCGAGTCGCGAGGTGCTGGGGCGACGCCGGCGAAGGCCGCCAGGGCGTCCGGGGAGTCGAACTCGTCCAGATCGCCGCCGACGGCGGCGAGGAACTCGGCACCGAGAGTCGCACCGATGCCGGGGACGCTCAGGACGATGTCGGCGAGTTCGTGCTCGCGAAACCGGCCCTCGATGAGCTTGTCCATCTCGGAAATATGCGCGTTGAGGGCCATCACCTCCTCAGCCAGGGTATGGACCAGCTTCGCGATGGTCTTCTCCCCAGGCACGGCGGTGTGCTGGCGCGCGGCGGCCTCGACCGCCGCTTCGGCCAGGTCCTTGGCGCTGCGGACCTTGCGGTTGGCCAGCCACTTCGTCAGCCGGGCGACGCCGGCCCGGCGGATCGAAGCCGGGGTCTGGTAACCCGTCAGCAGCTTGAGCGGGCCGGTGTTGGTCACGTCCAAGGCCCGCTCCAGGGCCGGGAACATGCTCAGCAAAGTGCCGCGCAGGCGGTTCACGACGCGGGTGCGGTCCTCGACCAGGTCAGACCGGCGCCCGGTCAGCAGCTTCAGCTCGATGGCTGCCTCGTCACCGGGACGGATGGGCCGCAGGTCGCGGCGCATCCGGGCCTGGTCGGCGATCACGTAGGCATCGCGGGCGTCGGTCTTGCCCTCGCCGCGGTAGCCGTCGGACGCCCGGTTCACCAGTCGGCCGGGCATGTAGAGGACCTCTTGGCCGTGGCTGACCAGCAAGGCCAGCAGCAACGCGGGTTCCCCGCCGGTCATGTCGATCGCCCAGGTGACCTCACGCCCGTCGGCCAGGTCCAGGACATCCCCGACCAGCTTCAGCAGCTCGGGTTCGTCATTGGCGACCCGCCGCGACAGCAGTGTCTTGCCGTCCACGTCCAGGGCAAGGCCGTGATGGTGGCCCTTGCCGACGTCGATCCCCGCCCATATCCGGCTCATCGCGCTCCTGACATGCGTGTTCGTACTCTTCGTGCCACGGACGACCTCGCCGGCATTGCTCTACACAGCGACTTGTTCGCACTTCCTAATCGGCGGCCGAGTCGTCGTGGGGCGCTGAGCGGCAAAGCCTCGATTGCCACGAGACGGCAGCGGCCTGAAAGCCACACCCAGCGCCCCTGGGTGACCCAACCCTACGAATGGCTCGATCAGCCCGATCAAGAAGGTAGAGCGGCCTGAGCCGCTCCGGCGCGTGAGGAGGCGTGGCTCACCGGAGGGCGTCCCGCGGGTACGGGGTTGCGGCGGACGGGGTGGGTCCCGCGTGCGCGGGGCCCTGGCTCACGGGGTGCGGGGCGTGGCCGTCGGTTCCGTCCTGCCGAGGAGCTTGACCGCCGGGACCGCCGCCGCGATGCCACTGGTGAACGCCACCTCGCTGAGGAGCCGGGCCGGGCGATGTCAGTGGTGTGCGTCACGATGGGGGCATGGCACGTACAGGCAACAGGAGCAGCAGGAGCGCGGGCGCGAAGGACGGGGTGGCCCCGGCGCGGCGGCCGGAGGTCCGGCTTCCGCCTCTCGTGGAGTACGAGGGCGAGGGGCTGGAGCCGGACGGGGACTACGACGGGGTGCTCTTCGGGGGGACGGACCTCGTCGACGCATCGGGCCCCGGCGCGCGGTTCATGGACTGCGAGCTGCGTGGGTGCGCGCTTGACCGCACGGAGCTGGTGCGGGCCAGATTCATCGACTCGGTGCTGACGGGGGTGCGCGGCGTGGGCACCGATCTCGCGGGGGCTTCGCTGCGGGACGTGGAGATCGTGGACGCGCGCCTCGGCGGGGTGCAGCTGCACGGCGCGGTGCTGGAGCGGGTCCTCGTGCGGGGCGGGAAGATCGACTACCTCAACCTCCGCACGGCGCGGCTGAAGGACGTCGTGTTCGAGGGGTGCGTGCTCTCGGAGCCGGACTTCGGGGAGGCGCGGCTCGTCCGGGTGGAGTTCCGGGACTGTGTGCTGAAGCGGGCCGACTTCAGTGCCGTGCGCATGGAGTCCGTGGATCTGCGGACGGTGGCCGAGCTCGACATCGCCCGGGGGGTGGAGCGGCTGGCGGGGGCGGTGATCAGCCCGTCCCAGCTGATGGAGCTGGCTCCGGCCTTCGCCGCGCAGATCGGGGTGCGGGTGGAGGCGTGATCCCGGCCCGGGGAGCCGTCGGAGAGCTCAGGCTGGCGTCGGAGAGCTCCGGGAACCTTCAGGGAGTTCCGGGAGCCGTCACAGACGGGGGAAGCGGGCCTGGAGGTCCCAGACGATCGGGTTGTCGGCGAGGCCTTCGTGCATGTCGGCCAGGTCGGCGATCAGGTCGTGCAGGAAGTCGCGGGCCTCGCGGCGCAGCAGGGAGTGGCTGAAGGTGAGCGGGGGCTCGTCGCCGGGCATCCAGTCGGCCTCGACGTCGACCCAGCCGAAGCGGCGCTCGAAGAGCATGCGGTCGGACGATTCGGTGAAGTCGAGCTCGGCGAACTGCTGGCGGTGCGAGCGGTTCCCCCGCGGGTCGCGGTCGATCTGCTCGACGATGTCGCAGAGTGCCCAGGCGAAGTCGAGCACGGGGACCCATCCCCAGGCTGTGGATACTTCGCGGTCGGCCTTGGTGTCGGCGAGGTAGACGTCCCCGGAGAACAGGTCGTGCCGCAGGGCGTGGACGTCCGCGCGGCGGTAGTCGGTCTGCGGGGGATCCGGGAAGCGCCGGGAGAGGGAGTAGCCGATGTCGAGCACGGTTCGATGGTGTCATGCCCAGCGTGTGCCCCGCGCCGTGCGGCGGTGGGGCCGGGGGAGCGGGGGCTGAGCTCGTCGGTCACGGGAGCAGCCGCTGTTCGTCGGCGACGGCGACCGCTCCCGCCCGGGTGTCCACGCCGAGCTTCTCGTAGATCCGGCCCAGGCGGGTCTTGACGGTCGCCTCGCTGATGAAGAGCGCGCGCGCGATGTCACGGTTGCCGAGTCCCTGTGACAGCTGGCCCAGGATCCGGCCGGAGGATCGAGAGCAGGAAGCCGGCCGGCTCGGAGTCGAGCCGCACACGATCCTAGGAGATCACCATGAAGAAGATGTCGCTGCGCACCCGTGTCCTGACCGGTGCCGTCGCCCTGGGCGCCTTGGGCGCCTTGGGCGCCGGGACCTTCGGCGCGATGTCCGCCAACGCGTCCACCCTGGCTACCGCACCCGCCGCAGCGGTGAAGGCCGACACCGCCGACCGGAACCTCCAGCAGTCCACCCACCTGACCGTCGCCGCCGCGACCAAGGCCGCACAGGCCGCCCTGGACGCCGCGAAGAAGGAGAACCAGCGCGTCTCGGTGGCCGTCGTCGACCGCAACGGCAACACCCTCGTCACCCTGCGCGGCGACGGCGCGGGCCCGCGGTCCCCCGAGTCCGCCGTGAAGAAGGCGTACACCGCCGTCTCCTGGAACGCGCCCACCTCCGAGCTGGTCAAGCGCCTGGAGCAGGCCCCGAACCTGAAGGACATCCCCGGCACGCTGTTCCTGGCCGGCGGCGCGCCCGTGCAGGTCAAGGGCGCGCCGGTGGCGGGCATCGGTGTCGCGGGCGCCCCGAGCGGTGACCTCGACGAGAAGTTCGCCGCGGCGGGCGTCGCGGCGCTCGGCCGCTGACGGCCGGCCCGGCGAGCGCGGCAGCCGTCCGGTCAGTCGCAGGCGAGTGCTTTGCGGGCGGCGGCGGTGAAGCGGTCCCATACGTCGGACTTGGGAAAGAAGGCGGCTGCGGCGCGCTCCCTCTCGGTCTCCGGGGAGGCCCATTCGAAGGTGAGGCTGTCCGTCGCGAAGTATGTTTCCTTGCCGCCGCAGACGGCGTGCTCGAATCCCCGCTCCTTCGCGCCGGGCAGCAGTGCTGGGTTCTGGATGATCGCGAGGCGGGCGAAGGCTCCGTGTTCCTGGTCCCTGGCCAGGCCTGTGGCGGGCTGGTGCAGGGAGAGGTCGCAGAACCAGGCGTCGTCGCGGGAGCCCGAGGTCTGCTCCTGCAGGGGGCTGCCCGCTGGGGCCTTGGCGGCGAGGGTGAAGCCGGTCAGGCCGCACACCGCTGCGGGGTCGCTCCTCGTCACCGCGGACGCTTCGAGGAGGTCCGTCCCGGCGTTCTCCTGTGATGGGGCGGGAGGCGCGCAGTCGTGATCGGCGGCGAACTTGCGGGCGGCTCCCTGAGCCAGCCGGGCGAGCGCCGCCGCGTCCACTCCACCCTCCGCAACGTTGACATGCAGGACCGTTCGGGATCCCCGTGCCGTTCCGGCACCCATGGGTGCGCAGCCGGGTGGAAGGGAGACCCAGCCGTTGCCGTGCTGATCGAAGGCGCCGGGCAAGGCGCCGGGCAAGATGTTCTGGGCACCGGACATATCCCACACCTTCAGGCCGAAGGGATCCACAGCGTTGACGGACATGGGCTCGAGAACCACCCGCGCGTCCTTGGTGCCCGGCAGCCAGCCGGACTGCTCCACGAAGCAGCCGTCGGCATAGTTGATTCTTCCGGTCACCCGGCCGAAGCCGTCGAGGCTCTTCCCGGCGTCCTCGCTGCTCAGACGGCCGTCGCACAGGTCACGGGGCCCGAGGACGTTGGTGTTGGTCGCCACCGTCGCACCGGCCGCCACGACCAGTGCGCAGACGCCGGCTGTGACCAGCCAGGCCCGGCGGCGCTTCCGGGATGATTCAGCACCCATGATTAATCCCGTCCCAGATAGGTCGCAGCATCGCTGCGTCCTCCTGAATACGACTGCTTCGCTTCCTTGCTCATCCTGTCCCAGGCGTCCCAGTTCGGGTCGTTCTTGCTGTTGTCGGGATCGGTGACGTCGACGCCTCGGTCCTTGGCCCAGGCGTCGATGAGGCTGTACGTGCCGTCGACGCCCGCGCTGTAGTGTCCGGAGTTCTTCTCCTGGTCCGCCGCTTCCGCCGTCGCGATGGTGTCTTTGGACCACTCGTACGTCCCCGCGTCGATGAGCCGCTGTGCGGCATCGCCGAGGACCGGCAGGCCGGTGACCGGGGCGCCGATGACGTGGTAGGCGTACCTGGCCTGGTCGTTGGTGTCCGCGATCTTCTCCTCGGTCTGGTCGTGGATCACGTCGGAGCCGATGCCGTTCATGACCCCCATGACCTGTCCCAGGTCGTTGGCGGGGTTGATCCAGCGCACGTGTCCGTTGCCGCCGTCTGCAGGGGCGTTGACCAACTGCTCGAAAGCGTAGTCGCGTTGGGTTGCGTAGAGCAGTTCGGCGGTGTCGGCTTCCTCCGTGACGCCGCGCATGACCCGCACGAGCGATTCCTTGCCGACGCTGATCCCCGCCTCGGAGCCCTTCTCCCAGATACCTTCCTTGCCCCCCGGGCTGCCGTATCGATCTCTGTCGTTCTCCGCGAGGATGTTGTGGTTGTCGGCCGCGTAGTCCGCCAGGGCGTTCGCCAGGTTCTGGTGCATGTTCTTCGGTACGTCGTCGCCCGAGGCACCGGCGTCGAGGAACTCGATCGTGTTGTGCATGATCCGGGCCTGGGCCGGGCTGTGCGGCCCAGGGCGGCCGTTGGACTCCCCCTCGGACAGCGGAGGGTGGCCGGTGGTGGCCGCCTCCAGCGCGGCGCCGAGCCCGGCGTGCCCGTACGGGTCGTCCACCTCGACCTGGGGGTACAGGGAGAGCATGAGCTTGGGCCACTCGCGGGCGCCGTCGCCGTGGCCGGTGAGGTATTCCAGCCTGCCGTTGCCCTTGTCCGGGTCCGGGCCGGGATCGAGGAAGGCGGTCGCGGTGTCAGGGTCGCGGCTCATGACGCCGAGGAGATTGTCGATGGCATCGGCCCGGATGCCGTCGTGGCCGGCACCGATCTGGACGAAGAGGTCCTTGTCCTTCTTCTCGGCGGCGATCATGTCGTCGCCCAGCTGGGTCATGAAGTCGGGGTCGAACTTCTCGTCGGCCATGTTCATCACGGCGACGAATCCCGAGTACCCCTTGATCGGGTTGTTGGACTCACCGAAGCTCTTGGTGCCGTTCTCCTTGAGCTCCTTGGTGAATTCGTCGTAGAAGGCGCGTTCCTTGGCGCCCTCCGGGTCCCTGGTGGCGTTCGCGAGGGAGTTGGCGAGCTCGCGCTGCATCCCGAGCAACTGGGTGCGGCTGCTCTTGTCGTCCGCGGCCATGTCGAACAGCTTGTTGCCGAGCTTGATCGTGCCGTCCGCGCCGATCTTCGCGAGGAAGGGCTGGCTGAACTCCTTGTTCCCGCTGTTGTCGCGCAGCGAGCGTTCCAGTTCCGCGAGCTCCGCGGCGGACACCTTCTCGCCCGAGTTGAGCTTCATCGCGGTCGCGGCGGCGGCCTTCGCCTCGTAGTTCTCGATGTCGCCGGTGGCCTTGTGGTTGAAGCCGCCCTCGGTGCCGTCCCGGTCGTCGTTGTCCTTGGTCACCGCCTTCATGGCCACGGCGAATCCGGCGTCGGCGTCGGCGACGGCCCGCACGGCCTTGGCGATGTGGTCGGTCCACGACTGCTCGGTGGTACGCAGATCGGGATCGTGGTGGGCGGTGAAGCGCTCGCTCTCGGTCAGCTTGCTGAAGTCCAGGCGGCACTGCCCCTGGTCGGAGACGGTCATCCTGGCGGCGACGGCCTCGTTGACCGCGGCCTTCACCTTGCCCCGCAGTTCGACGAACTGGGTGTGCGCGTCCCTGATCAGCGAGGCGATGGCCTTCGCTTCGGTCTGGGCCCCGGCGTACTCCTTGAGGGTGACGTCGAAGCGGCGGTTGGCGGCCTCGGCGCTCTGGCCCACCCAGGACGGGCCGAGGCTGATCCCGTGCACGTCGCGCTTGTAGGCGCTCTCCTGCTTGGCCAGTTCGCCCGCCATCGACTCCCACTTGGCGGCGGCGGTGGTCAGCGCGGACAGGTCCGTCGTCATGACTTCGTGGTAACTCGGCATGGTGTGGCGCCTCCCCCTCAGTACCCGGTGATCTTCGACGTGCCGCCGAGCTGGGTACCGATGCCGAGATCGTCGGACCGGAACTGCAGACGGGTCTCGCGCAAGGAGGCGCTCTCCGACGAGAGCCGGTTGCAGAGGACCCGGACCGAGTCGTCCCAGGCCTTGTCCGCCGCCTTCAGGGCGCTTGCCGCGTCCCAGCCCTCGGCGTCCTTGGGACCGAATGCCTTGACCGCCGCGCTGTTGGCCTCGTCGGCCCACTTACCCGCGGCACGCGTGTCTCCGAGGATGTGGTCGTCGATCGCGTCGGCCGCCGCCTTCTTCTGGGCGGGCGAGGACGCGAAGGAGGGGGCGAAGGGCCCGTACACAGGGGGACCCCCCTGCTCGGCCGGCACCTGGTTCAGCCGCATTCCGGTCGACGCGCTGTCGTGGTGGGCGGACTTGATCTGTTCCCACTCGTCCCATGCCATGAAATCCCGGCCCCCGATTGCCTGGTCGTGCACGCTGCTCGCTGACGTATGCAAGTGCATACCAACATACAAGTATGAATGGCGTGGTGGGCGGGCTCCTCCTGGGGCGCCCGCGACGGCGTACGGGCACCCCGACGCGCGGGAGCCGGCCGGCCGGCCCTGGCCGGCCGGCTCCCGCATCCGAGGGCGTTACTTGACGTTGACGCCCGTCCAGGCCGCGTCGACGGCCTCGAGTTCGGCGCTGTCGGCTCCGAACAGGTCGGTGGCCGCCTTCTCGGTCGCGACGCGCGCGCCCGCGTAGTCGGTGCTCGACGTCATGTAGACGGAGAGCGCCTTGTACCAGATCTGGTAGGCCTTCTGGCGGCCGATGCCGGTGACCGTGGAGCCGTCGGAGGTCGGGGAGTCGTAGTCGACCCCGCCGATGGTCTTGGCACCGCTGCCCTCGGCCAGCAGGTAGAAGAAGTGGTTGGCGACGCCGGAGGAGTAGTGCACGTCGAGGTCGCCGACGCCGGCGTCCCAGTAGTCGGCCGAGCCGCCGTCCTTGCTCGGCTTGTCCATGTAGCGGAGCGGGGTGCCGTCGCCGTTGATGTCGATCTTCTCGCCGATGAGGTAGTCACCGGGGTCGGTGGTGTTGTCGGCGAAGAACTCGACGGAGGTCCCGAATATGTCGCTGGTCGCCTCGTTCAGCCCGCCGGACTCACCCGCGTAGTCGAGGTTGGCGGTGGCCGCGGTGAGGCCGTGGCTCATCTCGTGGCCCGCGACGTCGATGGCGGTGAGTGCGCTCCTGTCGTCGGCACCGTCGCCGTAGGTCATGCAGAAGCAGCTGTCGTCCCAGAAGGCGTTGACGTAGCCGGTACCGAAGTGGACGCGGGAGTAGGCGGCGCGGCCGTCCCCGGCTATGCCGTCGCGGCCCAGCTCGGACTTGTAGAAGTCCCAGGTCGTCGCCGCGCCGTAGTGGGCGTCGACCGCGGCGGTCTGGCGGTCGTCGCCGGTGCCGTCGCCCCAGGTGTCGTCGGCGTCGGCGAGGAGGGTGCCGGTGCCGGTCTGGCCCTGGTTCAGGTCGTAGGTCCTGTGTCCGCCACGGTCGCCGTCGGTCAGCTCGAAGCCCGAACCGCCCTTGGTGGTCGACAGCGTGACCTCTCCGCTGTACTGGCTGTTCCCGGTGCCCGTCTCCACGGCCTCGAAGCTGTGCAGCCGCTTGCCGGTCGTGGCGTCCGTGATGATGTGCAGCTTGCTGGGCGTGCCGTCCTTCTGGGCACCGGACTTGACGGTCTCGAAGGCGAGGGCGGGCTTCCCGCTGCCCGCCCAGACGACCGTGCGGGCGCTCGCGGCGGCCTTCAGCCTCGGCTGGGTCGACGGTACGGCGATGCGTGCGCCGGTGGCCTTGTCCACGCCCTTGGACGTGCCGTCGGCGGCGGTGTGGGTGACGAGGTCACCGCCGAGGACGGGGAGCCCCGCGTAGGTGCGCTCGTAGCGGGTGTGCACGGTGCCGTGGGCGTCCGTGACGACGTCACGGACGATCAGCTTCTCCTTGCCGCCCAGCCCGAGGGACTCGGCGGCGGCCGGGGCGTGCGCCTGGGCGGCCCGCAGCGCGGTGGTGCGGACGGCCGCGGTGTTCACGCCGAGAGCGGTGGCTCCGGCGGTGGAGCGGGAGGAAGAGGCGGTGCCGTCGGCGGTGTGGGGTCCCGCCGTGGCCGTACCGGTCTGGACGCCTACGACGACCATCGCGGCAACTGCGGTCAGGGCAGCGGCGCGACGGGTGTTCATGTGGGGGGTCATGCCTTCTCCGTTGCTCGTTCCTGTGGGGGTTACGAGCGGAGAGAGTGCCACCGAATGATCGAGTTTGACTGGACCCCGACAATTACCTCACAAGTTCTTGACCAGTTCTTGTCCGGCTGAGGTGTGCCCGTGTCCGCTATCTGACGCGCGCGGGGCGGTTCGGGGGCGCGAGGCGGACGAGGGCGGGGAGGCCGGTACGGACGCGCGGGAGCCCCCGGCCGACCGGAGTCGGACGGGGGCTCCCGTGGGAAAGCCGGGACGTCAGAGGTTGACGCCGAAGTCCTGGGCGATGCCGCGCAGGCCCGAGGCGTAGCCCTGGCCGACCGCGCGGAACTTCCACTCGGCGCCGTTGCGGTAGAGCTCGCCGAAGACCATGGCGGTCTCGGTGGCGGCGTCCTCGCTCAGGTCGTAGCGGGCGATCTCGGTGCCGCCGGCCTGGTTGATGATGCGGATGAAGGCGTTCCGCACCTGGCCGAAGTTCTGGCTGCGCGCCTCGGCGTCGTAGATGGAGACCGGGAAGACGATCTTGTCGATGTCCGCCGGGAGGCCCGCGAGGTTGACGTTGATCTGCTCGTCGTCGCCCTCGCCCTGGCCGGTGACGTTGTCACCGGTGTGGACGATGGTCTGGTCCGGCGTCGCCTTGTTGTTGAAGAAGACGAAGTGGCCGTCGGAGTAGACCTTGCCGGCGTTGTTGACCGCGATCGCCGAGGCGTCGAGGTCGAAGTCGGTACCGGTGGTGGTGCGGACGTCCCAGCCGAGGCCGACCGTGACGGCGGTCAGGCCCGGGGCCTCCTTGGTGAGCGAGACGTTGCCGCCCTTGGACAGGCTTACAGCCATGGGAAGTCCCTTTCCTCGTCGTGTGCGGGCTTCGTGCCATCACGAAAGCTACCGTCACCCGTCCTAACGCAGACAAGAGACCACGAGGTTCCTGCTCGCTTTACTTTCTTTGCCGAACTTCTGGCCGAACGCTCGCAAAACAAGGTGACGAACCGGCCGCGCGCCAGGGAACATGGGTGTCATGTCCGGGCCCTATGTCATCCGCGGTTCGGTCTCCCTGCCGGAGGCCGAACTCATGTGGCGTTTCTCGAGGTCCTCGGGGCCCGGCGGGCAGCACGTCAACACCAGCGACTCCCAGGTCGAGCTCCGCTTCGACCTCGCGGCGACCGACTCCCTGCCCGAGGTGTGGAAGGCCCGGGCCCTCGAACGGCTGGCGGGCCGGCTGGTCGGCGGAGTGGTGTCCGTACGCGCGTCGGAGCACCGCTCCCAGTGGCGCAACCGGGAGACGGCCGCCGTGCGGCTCGCCGCCCTGCTGGCGGAGGCCACGGCGCCGCCGCCCAAGCCCCGCCTCAAGAAAAAGATTCCGCGCGGCATCAACGAGCGGCGCCTGCGCGAGAAGAAGCAGCGCGGCGACACGAAGCGCGGACGCTCGGGCCGCGACTGGTAGAGGCGGGCGTCTGCCCCCTTACCCGCCTGCCCCGCCCGCCTGACCCCGTGCCGGCTTGTGCGGCGCCACCCTCCGGGACGCGGGCAGGCGCCCCGCGGGTCAGCCCAGCTGCCGGTAACGGCCCTTGAAGTACGTCAGCGGCTCGTCGTCCCCGCTCGGGAGCGACGCCGCCAGCACCCGGCCGATCACCAGCGTGTGGTCACCGGCCAGGACGCGCTGCTCGGTCCGGCACTCCAGGGTGGCCAGGGCGCCGTCCACCAGGGGCGCCCCCGTGATCTCGCCGCGTATGTGCGGAATGTCCTCGAACAGCAGCCGGTCGCTGATCCGGCCCTTCATGGCGAACCGCCCGGCGATGTGCCGCTGGCTCCCGGTCAGCACCGACACGGCCCACAGGGGCTGTTCGGCGAGCAGGTCGTCCATCCGCGAGTCGTTGCGCAGGCTCACCATGACCAGCGGCGGGTCCAGCGAGACCGACATGAAGGCGGTCGCCGTCATCCCCGCGTCCTCGCCCCGGCCGTGCTCGTCGAGCGGTGGCTCCTGGGCGGTGATCAGCACCACGCCCGCCGCCAGTCGGGACAGGGCGGCGCGGAATTCGTCGTTGCTCACCCCTTCAGCATGGGGGACGGCTTCGGGGCGCGGGGCGGGGGGAGTCTTCTGCAGCACACCGGGCACGCTAGTGCCGCAGGACGCGCCGTCGCATCGGGCCAGGGGACCAGCCGGGTCCTAGGACCGGGGGACCAGGTGTCCGGATTTGCGTTCGGAAAACACCAGCAGTCCCTGAAGGTGTCCCGTACATCCTTTAGCACCCGTTGTGACTTGAGTCACAGAGAGCAATATTTGTTGACCCTGTGTACCGGGTGCACAGCTCACTGTGATTCAGTGGCCGTGACACTGGAACAAGTGCGTCGATAAGAAACCTGGAGTTGCTGTCGAGGTCTCAGGGAGTGCGAGCAATGGAGGCCGAGTCGGAGCCGTACGTCCGCCTTGCGACGATGCGGCAGTTGCACCAGGCCGTCGCTGATCTCAATACGGCGCGGAGCCTGGCGGACACGCTGCAGTCCGTGGCCGACGGCATCGTCACCGGCCTCGGCTACGAACTGGGCTGCGTGAACCTCGTCCGCCCCGACGGCGATCTCGTCGTCGCCGCGTTCGCCGGCAACAGTGCGGCGGAATCCCTGATCACCGGCCGTGTCGGCTCCCGCGAGTCCTGGGGGCGCAGGCTGTCGATGGGTGAGGCCTGGGACGAGCTCCGGTTCATACCCCACACCGAGGGCTGGGTGCTCCTCGACGACGACGTCCCCCAGTGGCACACCGAGGGCCCGGAGCCCCGCTTCGAGGACGAATGGCACCCCCTGGACCGCCTGTACGCCCCCATGTACGCCTCCGGCGGAGGTCTGGACCTCCTGGGTGTCATATCGGTCGACAGGCCGCGCAACGGCCGCCGCCCCGGCGCCTGGGGCCGTGAAGCCCTCCAGATGTACGCCTCCCAGGCGGCCATTGCGATCAGCAACGCTCGCCTCCGCGCAAACATGCAGCGCGCACTGGTCAGGCTCGAACGCGAACAGCAGGCGCTGCGGGCCAGCGAGGAATCCTTCCGCCAGGCCTTCGAGTACGCCCCCAGCGGCATGGCGATCGCCGAGATGGGCGGCGACCAGCACGGCAGGCTGCTGCGCACCAACGACGCGCTCTGCCGGCTCCTGGGGCGCCCCGCCTCGGTCCTGCGCCGCTACTCCTTCGCCGACCTCGTCCACCCCGAGGACATCGGCACCCTGCTCCGCACCTCCGCCGAGGGAGGCAGGGCGGAGCTGCGGCTCGGGCGCAGGGACGGCACCTACCTATGGGTCTCGCTCCGCAACTCGGTCGTCGCCGACACCACCGACGGCCCGCGCTTCCTGCTCACCCATGTCGAGGACATCGAGGAGCGCAAGCGCAACGAGCTCAATCTCGCCCACCGCGCCTCGCACGACGCGCTCACCGGTCTGCCCAACAGCGCCGAACTGCGCTCCCGGCTCAGCGCGCGCCTGTGTGAGAGGCCTCACTCGGTCACCTCCTCCGCCATCGAGGCGCTGGACGCGGCCTACGGGGACGTCGAGAGCGCGGTGCACGGCTACCGGGCGGACGTCTACGAGGCGGAGGTCGCGCCGGGGGTCGGCCCCTACGACCACCACGTGCACACCGTGGCGCCCGACCCGGACCGCGACGACGGCACGAAGGGGCTGGCGGTGCTCTTCTGCGACCTCGACGGCTTCAAGTCCATCAACGACCGCTTCGGTCACCACGCGGGTGACGCGGTTCTCATCGAGGTCGCCAGGCGGCTCACGACCTGCGTACGGGACGGTGACACGGTCGCGCGGCTCGGAGGTGACGAATTCGTCGTCCTCGCGGACGGCCTCGGGGCGGCAGATGCCGCAGATCTGGCCGTACGCTTGCGTAACGCCATCATTCCGCCCATCCGGGTGGACGGCCGGGCAGTCAGGGTCGGGGCGAGTTTCGGTATCGGCTGGGCCGAGTGCGGCATGACCGAGGAAGAGGTCCTGCACTCCGCCGACCAGCGGATGTACGTGGAGAAGCGGTCCCGTTCGAAGGTTCACCGCAGAGCCGGCTGACGTTCACGCCCTGGCTGTCCCCGTACCCCGCCCGGTTTTCCGGGGGGCCGAGGGCAATTCGACGCGTGCTCCGTTCGGGGTAGGCTCGGCCGGTCGGCGACGGCTGGCGACATGGTGAGGAGTGACCCAGGGATGACGGCCGGAAACAACGGCGCGAGCAAGCCCGAGGACGACGATCCGTTCGGCTATCTGTACGCGGACGGGCAGGCGGCAGGCGCACAGCCGCCCGGGCAGGGTGGCTACGGCTACCCCGGTCCGGCCGCGCAGCCCGGTGTGCCCAGAACGTCGTACAACCAGGTGCGGACGGTCGGTGAGCGCCAGTACGGGCAGGTCCCGCCGCAGGGGACGTACGGCCAGCAGGCTCCGCCGCCGTACGGCCAGCAGAACCAGCAGTACGGCCAGAACCAGCAGCAGTACGGGCAGCCGAACGCGCAGTACGCGGCGCCGGAGACCTACCCCGGCGGTGCGCCCACCGCGCAGTCCGGGTCCGTGGGGTACGGCGGCGGCAGGGGTTCCGGTTCGGGCCCGGGCCGTGGCGGACCCAACACCAAGGCGCTGCTCATCGCGGCGGTCGCCGTGGTCGCGGTCGTGCTCATCGGCATCGGTGCCGCGCTCATGACGGGTGACGACAGTGACGGCAAGAAGGACGAGGCCGGTTCGTCGGCGGGGCCTGCCGACGAGGTCCAGGAGTCCCCGAAGCCGGAGAAGTCCGACAAGCCGTCCCAGAAGCCGGTCGATCTGCCCGAGCAGGACGCGGCGACGCTGTCGCTCGGGGGCACGGCCTCGCTGGACAACACCGTCAAGGGCGCCAAGAGCGCGAACGGCCAGTACATCAGCCTCAACGAGGTCGGCCGGTCGGCCACCTGGACGGTCGACGTGCCCGAGAGCGGCGACTACACGCTGTTCGTGACGTACGGCGTGCCGGGCAAGGACGCCAAGACGTCCCTGACCGTCAACGACGGGGACCCACGGTCCATCAACATGAAGAACTTCGCGCAGGCCGCGGAGGGTGACCTGGAGAAGGGCTGGACCAAGACGTATGCCTGGGTCCACCTGAAGAAGGGGGCGAACTCGCTGATGCTCTCGTGCAACGAGGGCGACTCCTGCGACGCCAACCTCGACCAGCTGTCGCTGAAGTCGGGTCAGGTCAAGGACTGACGAGCGCCCAGCGGTTCTCCACCGTCGTCCCGGTCATCGCGTGCAGCGAGCCGGGACGCGGTGTTTTCCGGGGGGCCTCGCCGTCACATCAGGCGGCCGACGCGTGCTCCTCGACGGTGACCCGGTCCAGCAGGTCCTCGTAGGCCGCGCGGTCGAACTCGCCTGCCGCCGGGGCCAGTACGGTCGCCGTCGAGAGGGCCACCGCGCGCGTCAGCCGGTCCTGCCAGCCCAGCCCCTCGGCGAGGGCGGAGAGCAGCCCGGCCACGGCGGAGTCGCCCGCACCCGTCGGGTTTCCGCGTACGGCCGACGGCGGTGCGGCCCGGAAGGTGCCGTCGGGGGTGACGGCGAGGAGCCCGTCGGCGCCGAGCGAGGCGACGACGCTGCGCGCGCCCCGGCGGCGGGCGTCGCAGGTGGCGCGCAGCGGTTCGCGGGCCCCGGTGAGCTGGGCGAGCTCGTCGGCGTTCGGCTTGACGAGGTCGGGGCGGGCGGCGATGCCGCGGCGCAGGGGCTCGCCGCCGGTGTCCAGGAGCACGGGCACGCCGGCCGAGCGGGCGAGCCGTACGAGCTCGGCGTACGCGCCGACGTGGATGCCTGGCGGCAGGCTGCCGCAGAGGGCGACGGCCTCCGCCTCCGGGAGCAGTTCCCGGAACGTCCCCAGGAAGGCCGCCCACTCACCGGCGTCTATGTGCGGGCCCGGCTCGTTGAGCTGGGTGGTGTCGCCGGTGGAGCGGTCGACGACGGCGAGGGTGCGGCGGGTGTTCCCCGCGACGGTGACGAGGGCGTCGGCGGGGCCCTGGGGGAGCGCGCCGAGGAGTTCGCGCAGGACGGCGCCCGTGGAGCCGCCCGCGAAGCCGGTGACCACGGTGGTGTGGCCGAGCGCGGAGAGCACCCGGGCCACGTTGACGCCCTTGCCGCCGGGGCGTTCGGTCACCTCGGTGACGCGGTGGCTGCCGTGCGGGACGAGCGCGGGCACGGCGTACGTCAGGTCGAGTGCGGTGTTCAGCGTGACGGTCAGAATCACCTGTACCGGCCCCCGGTTCCTTCGTCGTCCGTTCCCGTGCGCCGTCTCCCCGCGGCGCCGTCCTCGGTGATCATGCCAAAGAGGCGGCGGTCGTCCCAGGTTCCCGGGACAACCGCCGTCTCTTCGTTACGTGTTCAACCGGGCGTCGCCCGGGAGGTGTCGTCAGACGGCCGGGGGCTTCACGATCCACTCGCCGCGGCGCATGACGCCCTTGAGCGCGAACTCCGCGTCCAGGACCACCAGGTCGGCGTCCTTGCCCGGGTCCAGCGAGCCGACCCTGTCGTACAGGCCGAGGAGCCTGGCCGGGTTGGCGGAGATCGACCGGACGACGTCATCGACGGGGATCCGGTCGACCGTCACGGCCCTGTGGAACGCGGTGTCCAGGGTCAGGGTGGACCCTGCGATCGAGCCGCCCTCGACCAGGCGGGCCACACCGTCCTTGACCTCGACGGCGAGCGGCCCGAGCTGGTACTGCCCGTCGCCTGCGCCGGCCGCGTCCATGGCGTCGGTGATCAGCGCGACCCGGCCGGCCCCCGCGTGGTGGTAGGCGAGCTCCAGGGCGGCGGGGTGCAGGTGGGTGCCGTCGTTGATCAGCTCGACGGTGACGCGCTCGTCCTCCAGGAGGGCCGCGATCGGCCCCGGTGCGCGGTGGCCGATCGCGGGCATCGCGTTGAAGAGATGCGTGGCGACGGTGGCGCCCGCGTCGATGGCCGCGACGGTCTGCTCGTACGTCGCGTCCGTGTGGCCGACGGCGGCGATCACTCCGTGCTCGGCGAGCAGCCGTACGGACTCGATGCCGCCCGGCAGCTCCGTGGCGAGGGTGACCATCTTCGCCGTTCCGCGGGCCGCGTCGAGGAGCTTGCGGACCTCGGCGGGGTCGGGGTCGCGGAGCAGCCCCTCGCTGTGGGCGCCCTTGCGGCACGGGGAGATGAAGGGGCCCTCGAAGTGGATCCCGGCGAGCTCGCCCTGTTCGACCAGTTCGGAGAGGAGTCCGGCCTGGCGCGCCAGGAAGTCCATCTCGCCGGTGACGGTGGAGGCGACGACGGTCGTCGTGCCGTGCGCGCGGTGCGCGCGGAGGCCGGTCATGACGTCCTCGGCCGTACCGGTGGCGAAGGAGGCGCCGCCGCCGCCGTGGTTGTGGATGTCCACGAACCCGGGGACCACCCAGTGGCCCGAGAGGTCGACGGTACGGGCGCCCTCCGGCACGCTGCCTGCGATCCGGGTGCCCTCGACGATCACCCGGCCGTCCTCGACGGTCCCGGTGGGAAGTACCACCCGTGCCCCTGCGAGAACCGTGCTGTCTGCGCGTCCGGCCATCAGGCGGATACCTCCGTGGAGAGTAGATCCCAGGCGAGCAGCCCTGCGCCCAGGCATCCGGCGGTGTCCCCGAGGGCCGCCGGGACGATGTGGGGCAGCTTCTGGAACGTGACCCGTTCCTCGACGGCCGCACGCAGTGGTGTGAACAAGGTTTCCCCTGCCTCGGCAAGACCGCCACCGATGATGAGCGTGCGGGGGTCCAGCAGAGTGAGGGCGGTGACCAGGCCGGCGGCGAGCGCGTCGACGGCGTCCTGCCACACGCGCAGGGCGGCCGGGTCGCCCGAGACGACGGCCTTGGCGCAGTCGGCGGCGTCCGCGTCGGGGTCGCCGGACGCGGCGGCCCAGGCCCGGGACACCGCGGCGGCCGAGGCGAGGGTCTCCAGGCAGCCGCGCTGGCCGCATCCGCAGTCCGGGCCGTCCGGGCGGACCACGACGTGGCCGATCTCGCCCGCGTAGCCGTGGGCGCCCGCCTCGATGGTGCCCCCGATGCCGATGGCGCCGGCGATCCCTGTGCCCAGCGGCACGAAGAGGAAGCGGTCCGCGCCTTGACCTGCGCCGATCCGCCCTTCGGCGAGCCCGCCCGTCCTGACGTCGTGGCCCAGCGCGACCGGTATGCCGCCGAGGCGTTCGCCGATCAGCTTCCGCAGGGGGACGTCGCGCCAGCCCAGGTTGGCGGCGTAGACGGCGATCCCGCGGTCCGCGTCGACGATGCCGGGCACGGCGACGCCGGCGGCCACGGCGCCTTCGCCGAAGTGCTCCTCGCCGTAGGCGTACAGATCCGCGGCGAAGCCAAGGATCGTCTCCACGACGGCATCGGCGCCGCGGTCCCTGCCGGTGGCCCTGCGCGCCTGGTGGAGCAGGGTGCCGTCGGCCCCGACCAGAGCGGCCTTCATTCCTGTGCCGCCCACATCGAGGGCGATGACGTGTCTCACGGGAGACAGTTTCGCCCGCCGACCCCTAAAAGGTCTAGTCCACTATCGAAGGTTTGTTGAGCGCGCATACAAAACGGTCCCTGCTAGATTGCCGGATCGATACACCGGTGGTGTAGACCTCCGCCCCGGAGGTGAGGCAGGATCGCGGTTCACCGCGGGAGCGATGACTTCCGCGTCGACCAATGTAGGGATGGACGGGCTGTGCAGCGGCGCTTTGTGGGTCTGACCGCGGCGGTGGCCGCACTCGGTATGACGGCGACGTTGTCGGGGTGTGGTGCGGACACCGGTTCCGGCGACGTCACCCTGCGGATGGTCGCGGCCGACTACGGCACCGGTGCGGAGAACAGCTCCCAGAAGTACTGGGACGACGTCGCCGGGAAGTTCGAGAAGGAGAACCCCGGGATCGCGGTCGAGGTCAGCGTCTACTCCTGGAAGGACGTCGACCGCAAGGTCGCCGAGATGGTGAAGGCCGACAAGGCCCCCGACATCGCGCAGATCGGGGCGTACGCCGACTACGCCGAGGCGGACAAGCTCTACACGGCCCAAGAGATGATAGCCATCCGCACCGGCTCCAACTTCCTTCCCTCGCTCACCGACGCGGGCCAGGTCGACGGCAGTCTGTACGGCCTGCCGTTCGTGGCCAGCACCCGGCTGCTCTTCTACAACAAGGGCCTGTTCGCCAAGGCGGGCCTCGGCGCCCCGGAGACCTGGGACGACATCCAGGCGGACGCCACCGCGCTGAAGGGGCGCGGCGTGACCTACCCCTTCGCCCTGCCGCTCGGCCAGGAGGAGTCCCAGGCCGAGACCCTGATGTGGCTGCTCAGCGGCGGCGGTGGCTACACGGACGAGGTCGGCAACTACGACATCGACTCCCCGGCCAACGTCGCGACCTTCCAGTGGCTGAGGAACAACCTCGTCGGCAAGGGACTCACCGGCCCGGTGGCCCCCGGCGAGCTGGACCGGGCGAAGGCCTTCGACGCGTTCACCGAGGGTGAGGTGGGCATGCTCAACGGCCACCCGACGCTGATGCAGGAGGCCGAGAAGAAGGGCGTCGACGTCGGCATGGTCCCGCTGCCCGGCATCGACGGGCCGACCCGCGGCTCCATGGGCGTGGCCGACTGGATGATGGGCTTCAAGCAGAACGGCCACCGGGTGGAGATAGGCAAGTTCCTCGACTTCGCCTACAAGGACGACAACGTGCTGGCCTTCGCCGACCAGTACGACCTGCTGCCCGTGACCAGCAGTGCCTCCGCCGCGATGGAGGGCGACAAGAAGCACAAGTCGCTGCACGAGTTCCTCTCGGCGCTGCCGAACTCGACGCTGCCGCCCTTCGGCAAGACGTCGTGGGCGCAGGTCAGCGAGACGGTCAAGGAGCAGATCGGCTCCGCGGTCGAACCCGGCGGCAGCCCGGAGGGCGTGCTCGTGGACATCGCGTCCCAGGCCCGGCAGGCGGAGAGCGCGGAGTAGGTAGGTTGGTTGATATGACCGCCCGCCCCCCTGACCCCGCCGGCTCCGCCGCCCCGCTCTCCGGCCAGGACCTCGCGGTCCTGGCCCTGGAGCGGCGCTCCTGGCCGGGCCCCGGCGCCAAGGAGCGGGCGATCCGCGAGGAGCTGGGCATGGCGCCGGTGCGCTACTACCAGCTGCTCAACGCGCTGCTGGACGACCGGCGCGCGCTGGAGGAGGACCCGGTCACGGTCAACCGTCTGCGCCGGGTCCGCGAAGCGAGGCGCGGCCGCCGCTGAGGCGGCGTCCGGGGCGCAACCCGCTGGACGGCCGGTGAGGCGGCGTCCGGGGCGCAACCCCGGGCCGCCGCTCAGGCGGGCCCACGGGGCGACCTCCAGGGCCGGGAAGCCGCGCGGTGCGGCGGCCCGCCCGCTACGCTCACCCGCATGGGCAACCCGGCACACCCCCTCCCGACCCCGTCCACCCAGGCCGGCCGCGAAGGCCTCGCCGCACTCCTCGCCCGCCCCGCCCGCGCGGTGGTCGCGCTGGACTTCGACGGCACACTCGCCGACATCGTGCCGGACCCGGAGCAGTCCCGTGCCCACCCCCGTGTGGTCCCGGCCCTCTCCGCACTCGCCCCCCTGGTCGCCGCCGTCGCCGTGATCACCGGCCGCCCGGCCGACACCGCCGTGCGGTACGGCGGTTTCGCCGGGGCGCCGGGCCTGGACCACCTCGTCGTCCTCGGGCACTACGGCGCCGAGCGCTGGGACGCCGCCACGGCCACCGTCCACGCCCCCGCCGCCGACCCCGGGGTGGAGGCCGTGCGGGCGGAGCTCCCGGCCGTGCTGGAGGAGGCGGGCGCCGGCGGCGCCTGGATCGAGGAGAAGGGCGGCCGGGCGGTCGCCGTCCACACCCGCCGCGCCGCGGATCCGCAGGCCGCCTTCGACGCCCTGCGCGCCCCGCTGGCCGGCCTCGCGGCCCGTCACGGCCTGATCGTCGAACCGGGCCGTCTGGTCCTGGAGTTGCGCCCGCCGGGCATGGACAAGGGCGTCGCTCTGGAGGAGTACGCGAAGGAGGCCGGGGCCGAGGCCGTGCTGTACGCCGGTGACGACCTCGGCGACCTCGCCGCGTACGCCGCGGTGGAGAAGCTCCGCGCCCAGGGCACCCCGGGCCTCCTGGTCTGCAGCGGCACCGCCGTCCCCGAACTCGCGGAGTGCGCGGACCTGGTGCTGCCGGGCCCTGAGGCGGTCGCGGACCTGCTGGGGAACCTGGCCCGGCAGGTCGGCCCGTGAAGGCGTGTTTCGAAGGTCCCGCCTGTCCGGCGACGCCTAGCCCCGCAGCGCGTCCAGCTGGTCCAGGAACCACTGCTGCGGCGGCAGGGCCGTCGCCGCGGCGGCCAGTCGCTTCGAGCGGGCGCTCCGCTCGTCGGGCTCCATCGTGAGCGCCTCGTGCAGGGCCGCGGCCGTCGCCGACACGTCGTAGGGGTTGACCACGATCGCGTCCTCGCCCAGCTCCTCGTAGGCCCCCGCCTCGCGGGAGAGCACCAGCGCGCAGCCGTCGTCGGAGACGACCGGGACCTCCTTGGCGACCAGGTTCATGCCGTCGCGGATCGGGTTGACCAGGGCCACGTCCGCCAGCCGGTACGCCGCCAGGGAGCGGGCGAAGTCGTCGTCGACGTGGAGGATGACGGGGGTCCAGCTCTCGGTGCCGTACTCCGCGTTGACGGCGTCGGCGACCCGCTGGACCTCCGCCGTGTAGTCGCGGTAGACCGCGAGGTCCTGCCGGGAGGGGTAGGCGAAGGCGACGTGCACCACGCGCTCGCGCCACTCCGGGCGCTCCTCCAGGAGGGCGCGGTAGGCGTGCAGGCCGCGGACGATGTTCTTGGAGAGCTCGGTGCGGTCCACCCGCACGATCGTGCGCCGGCCGGCGCCGACCTGGTCCCGCAGGATCTCCATGCGCTCGTCCACGTCGGCCTCGCGGGAGCGGCGGCGCAGGAAGTCGGCGTCGGCGCCCAGTCCGTGCACCCCGATCCGGGTGCGGCCGGTGCCGCCGAGGATCTCCGTGCAGCAGCCGATGAAGGCGTCCGCCCAGCGGCGGGTCAGGAACGCGGCGCGGTCGGCGCCCAGGATGCCCTTGACCAGCTGCTCGCCGATGTCGTCGGGCAGCAGCCGGAAGTAGTCGGCGGGCGCCCAGGGGGTGTGCGAGAAGTGCCCGATGCGCAGGTCGGGGCGGAGCTCGCGCAGTATGCCGGGGACCAGTGCGAGGTGGTAGTCCTGCACCAGGACCGCGGCCCCCTCGGCCGCCTCCTCGGCGAGCGCCTCGGCGAAGGCCCGGTTGTAGGTCTCGTAGGACGCCCACTGCCGGCGGAACTCCGCGTCGAAGACGGGCTCCACCGGCGTCTGGTAGATCATGTGGTGCACGAACCAGAGCACCGAGTTCGCGATGCCGTTGTACGCGTCGGCATGGACCCCGGCGTCGATGTCGAGCATCCGGACGCCGGGCTCGGACACGCCGCGCCGGACCGCCTCCCGGTCGCCGTCGCCGAGGGCGGCGCACACCCACAGCTTGTCGTCGACCGCGCTGAGGCCGGAGACGAGCCCGCCGCCGCCCCGCTTCGATTCGAGCGAGCCGTCCTCCCGTCGTGCGTACGACACCGGGCCGCGGTTGGACGCGACGAGGACCTGGGCAGCGTGCTCGGAGACCATGTACCCGAACCTAGCCCGTTCGGGAAGCCGCCAAACGTGAAGAGGGCGCGGAGCCGGGCGGGAGGAACCGCTACGCCGCGTCGCGTGAGGCGTACTCCGCGATGTCCCGCATCGGCGGCCGCTCCTCGGTGTCCACCGCATGGGTGCGCGGGACGAAGCCGTCGGGTCCCCGCTCGAACTGGGTGATCTCGGGCCGTACGAGCGGCCCGCGGGAGAGCCGCAGCTGCGCCGTGCGGTAGATCGCCGCCGCCATCCTGCCGAGGGCCTGTCCGTCCTGATGGCGGTGTTTGCGTACGCCGACGTCGACCTGGGCCAGCGCGTCCAGGCCGACCGTGTGCAGCGCGTCGACGAGCAGGCCCAGCTCCACCCCGTAACCGACCGGGAAGGGGAGCCGCTCCAGCAGGGAGCGCCGCACCGCGTACTCGCCGCCCAGCGGCTGGACGAAGCCGGCCAGCAGCGGCCAGTGAAGATTGAGCAGGGGGCGGGCCACCAGTTCGGTCACCCGGCCGCCCTGGCCCGCCCTCTCGCCCAGCGGCCGGTCGTACATGGCCTTGACGAACTGCACCGAGGGATCGGTCAGCAGCGGGCCGACGATGCCGGAGACGAAGTCCGCGGAGAAGTCCTTGAGGTCCGCGTCGACGAAGCAGACGATCTCCCCGCTGGTCACCAGCAGTGACCGCCAAAGGACCTCGCCCTTGCCGGGCAGGGCGGGGATGCGGGGGAGTATCGCGTCCCGGTGGACGACCCGGGCGCCGGCCCGGCGCGCCTCCCCGGCCGTGGCGTCGGTGGATCCGGAGTCGATCACGACCAGTTCGTCGACGAGCCGGACCTTCTCCATCAGCTCGCGCCGGATCTCCGCGACGATCGCGCCGACGGTCGCCTCCTCGTTCAGCGCGGGCAGCACGACGCTCACCCGGGAGCGGCGCGGATCCCCCGCCCGTGCGGCCGTGAGACGGTCCAGCGGGCGGTCGGCAGCGGACCAGGAACGCCTGGTCAGCCAGCGTTCCACCTCTTCCAGCACGGTCGGTACTCCCTGTATGTGATCCATCTCGCGGTTCGGACGGCTATCTCAACCGTCCGGTGCTTCGGTTACAGTCTTGAACAACGCGGATGACCCTCGCATGTCGGGGTCGGCCCGCGAATAAACGCCCGGATCCATGGTCCGGTGCCATAGCGCTCATCCAGAGGGACTGAGGGAACGGCCCGTTGAAGTCCCGGCAACCCTCCTGCCGACCGCGAGGTCACGGTGGGGAAGGTGCCAATTCCGTCTTGTGGCGAAATACGTCGCAAGGAAGATGAGGAGAAAGGGCCTCCGCCATCATGGCCGTGCAGACAGTTGCAGCGAACACCAATTCTTCCGCCGTGGACCTCGGTCCCGCCGCGGCGCTTTCCTGCCGCGAATGCGGCGAGCGTTTCGAGCTCGGACCCCTTTTCGCCTGTGCGTCCTGTTTCGGGCCGCTCGAAGTGGCGTACGACCTGCCGAGCGGCTCCCCCGAAGAGCTGAAGAAGCGCATCGCCGAGGGTCCGAACAACATCTGGCGCTACGCGCCGCTGCTGCCCGTCCCCTCCGACGTCGCGGACAAGCCCAACATCAACCCCGGCTTCACGAAGCTGGTCAAGGCCGACAACCTCGCCCGTGAGCTGGGCGTGACCGGCGGCCTGTACGTCAAGGACGACTCCGGCAACCCGACGCACTCCTTCAAGGACCGTGTCGTCGCCATCGCCGTCGAGGCCGCCCGCGCCTTCGGTTTCACCACGCTCTCCTGCTCCTCCACCGGCAACCTCGCCGGCGCGGTGGGCGCCGCCGCGGCCCGCGCCGGCTTCCGCTCCTGCGTGTTCATCCCGCACGACCTGGAGCAGGGCAAGGTCGTCATGGCCGCGGTGTACGGCGGCGAACTGGTCGGTATCGAGGGCAATTACGACGACGTCAACCGCTTCTGCTCGGAGCTCATCGGTGACCCGCTCGGTGAGGGCTGGGGCTTCGTCAACGTCAACCTGCGGCCTTACTACGGCGAGGGTTCCAAGACGCTGGCGTACGAGATCTGCGAGCAGCTGGGCTGGCAGCTGCCCGACCAGCTCGTCATCCCGATCGCGTCCGGATCGCAGCTCACGAAGATCGACAAGGGGCTGCAGGAGCTGATCAGGCTCGGCCTCGTCGAGGACAGGCCGTACAAGATCTTCGGTGCCCAGGCCGAGGGCTGCTCCCCGGTCTCCACCGCCTTCAAGGCCGGCCACGACGTCGTGCGGCCCCAGAAGCCGAACACCATCGCCAAGTCCCTGGCGATCGGCAACCCGGCCGACGGCCCGTACGTCCTGGACATCGCCCGGCGCACCGGCGGTGCCGTCGAGGACGTCAACGACGAGCAGGTCGTCGACGCGATCAAGCTGCTGGCCCGCACCGAGGGCATCTTCGCCGAGACCGCGGGCGGGGTGACGGTCGGCGTGACGAAGAAGCTGATCGACGCCGGTCTGCTGGACCCGGCGCTGACCACCGTCGTCCTGAACACCGGCGACGGGCTGAAGACGCTCGACGCGGTCGCCCCGACGACCGGCCTGTCGGCGACGATCCGGCCCAGCCTGGACGCGTTCCGCGACGCGGGCCTCGCCGCCGCCAACTGACCACCCGAGACCGAAGGAAGGCACCCACATGAGCGTCAAGGTCCGTATCCCCACCATCCTCCGCACCTACACGGACGGCCGGGCCGAGGTCTCGGCGGAGGGGGCGATCCTCTCCGAGGTCATCGCGTCCCTGGAGCAGAACCACCCGGGCATCGGCGCCCGCGTCCTGGACGACCAGGGCAAGCTGCGCCGCTTCGTCAACGTGTACGTCAACGACGACGACGTGCGCTTCGAGGGCGGCCTCGACGCGGTCACCCCGGACGGCGCCGGCGTCTCGATCATCCCGGCCGTCGCCGGAGGCTGACCTCCGCAGGTGGTACGGGCCCGCCCGGCTGCCCGATTCCACAGAGTGAGCGTTGTGGCCCCCTCCGCGAGAGAAGCGGAGGGGGCCATTCTGCATGGTTGAGCACGGTACAGTTGGGGAAGTCCCCGCAGCTGCCCGTGCCGCCCGCATACGAGAATGCGCCCGGTCGCGACAAGATGCAGCCAAAGTACGTGCACCCCTTGTGGCATAAGTCGCCTTTGCCGGGCCCGACTTGCCCTGGAATCCCCTGAGTTGGGTCTATCCGTGCGTTCACGTGTGCCCAGAATTCTCGTCCGATTGACCTGTTGCAGAGGGCAGTTGGGCAGATACATTCGGCCGCGGTCGACGCGTTCCGGCGCACGCCACCCTCTCCTGTCGGAGGGTGTGTTCTGACCCGGGCCCGCGAAGTGCGGTGCTCGTGCAAGGGCCAGTAATAGGGGAGTTAGGCATGGCTCAGGGCACCGTCAAGTGGTTCAACGCGGAGAAGGGGTACGGCTTCATCGCGGTCGACGGTGGTGCGGATGTTTTCGTCCACTACAGCGCGATCCAGATGGACGGGTACCGCACCCTCGAAGAGGGTCAGCGAGTTGAATTCGAGATCTCGCAGGGCCAGAAGGGGCCGCAGGCGGACATGGTCAAGCTCGCCGTCGGCTGAGCTCGGCGCGGTCGGCCAACGACACTACTCACACACGCGGGGCCCGTACCTCCATCAGGGGTACGGGCCCCGCGTGCGTCCCCCTCCGCCATCAGGGGTACGGGCCCCGCGTGCGTCCCCCTCCGCCAGGGGTAAGGGCCTCACGCGCGCCCCTCGCCGCCCCTCCGGTTGTCCACATGCGGAGAGGGACGCTTGCACTCGCAGGGGTCGAGTGCTAATCATTGGCGTTAGCACTCTCCAGGTGAGAGTGACAGAACTTGGACCGGGCCGGTGAGGCCCGCAGGCTCGGTGGGGCAAGGAACCGTCGAGCACGCTGGCCGTCCGTCGCGGGCGCCTCTCGGTCCGGAGAAATCCTTCCCCAAGCTCTCAACTGCGTTCGAGCAGGGGAGACCCCATTAGTCCGGGAGGACCACTTCACATGGCCAAGATCATCGCGTTCGACGAGGAGGCACGGCGCGGTCTCGAGCGCGGGATGAACCAGCTCGCCGACGCCGTCAAGGTCACCCTCGGCCCCAAGGGCCGTAACGTCGTCCTCGAGAAGAAGTGGGGCGCGCCCACGATCACCAACGATGGTGTTTCCATCGCCAAGGAGATCGAGCTCGAGGACCCGTACGAGAAGATCGGTGCGGAGCTGGTCAAGGAGGTCGCCAAGAAGACGGACGACGTCGCCGGCGACGGTACGACCACCGCAACCGTTCTCGCCCAGGCGCTCGTCCGCGAGGGCCTGCGCAACGTCGCCGCGGGTGCCAACCCGATGGCTCTGAAGCGTGGCATCGAGAAGGCCGTCGAGGCCGTCTCCGCCGCTCTGCTGGAGCAGGCGAAGGACGTGGAGACCAAGGAGCAGATCGCTTCGACGGCCTCCATCTCCGCTGCTGACACCGAGATCGGCGCCAAGATCGCCGAGGCTATGGACAAGGTCGGCAAGGAAGGCGTCATCACCGTCGAGGAGTCCCAGACCTTCGGTCTGGAGCTCGAGCTCACCGAGGGTATGCGCTTCGACAAGGGCTACATCTCGGCGTACTTCGCCACCGACATGGAGCGTATGGAGACGTCGTTCGACGACCCGTACATCCTGATCGTCAACTCCAAGATCAGCAACGTGAAGGACCTCCTTCCGCTGCTCGAGAAGGTCATGCAGTCGGGCAAGCCCCTGCTGATCATCGCGGAGGACGTCGAGGGCGAGGCTCTGTCGACGCTGGTCGTCAACAAGATCCGTGGCACCTTCAAGTCCGTCGCCGTCAAGGCTCCGGGCTTCGGTGACCGCCGCAAGGCCATGCTCGGCGACATCGCCATCCTCACCGGTGGCACCGTCATCTCCGAGGAGGTCGGTCTCAAGCTGGAGAGCGCCGGCGTCGACCTGCTCGGCACCGCCCGCAAGGTCGTCATCACCAAGGACGAGACGACCATCGTCGACGGTGGCGGCGACAGCGACCAGGTCCAGGGTCGCGTCAAGCAGATCCGTGCCGAGATCGAGAACTCGGACTCGGACTACGACCGCGAGAAGCTCCAGGAGCGCCTCGCGAAGCTGGCCGGCGGCGTGGCCGTCATCAAGGCCGGCGCCGCCACCGAGGTGGAGCTCAAGGAGCGCAAGCACCGCATCGAGGACGCGGTGCGCAACGCCAAGGCCGCCGTCGAGGAGGGCATCGTCGCCGGTGGTGGCGTGGCTCTGCTCCAGGCCTCGGCCGTCTTCGAGAAGCTCGACCTCACCGGTGACGAGGCCACGGGCGCCAACGCCGTGAAGCTCGCGCTGGAGGCCCCGCTCAAGCAGATCGCCGTCAACGGTGGTCTCGAGGGTGGCGTCATCGTCGAGAAGGTGCGCAACCTGCCGATCGGTCACGGCCTCAACGCCGCGACCGGCGAGTACGTCGACATGATCGCCGAGGGCATCATCGACCCGGCGAAGGTCACGCGCTCCGCCCTGCAGAACGCCGCGTCCATCGCCGCGCTCTTCCTCACCACCGAGGCCGTCATCGCCGACAAGCCGGAGAAGGCCGCCGCGGCCGCTCCGGGCGGCATGCCGGGCGGTGACATGGACTTCTGATCCTCGGATCAGCAGCTCCAGGCAGTACCCGCAGTATCCGTGCGACGCCGGCCCCCGGGAATTCCTTCCCGGGGGCCGGCGTCGTGTGCGCTGGGGCCGTCTCACCACGCGGGAGCGGCAGGACGCAGAGATCGCCGTCGTCAGGTTCTCCGATGTAGGTCCAGAGCTTGAGCGTCCTGCCGTTCCGGAGCGCCTCGTAGGTGATGAAGTAGGTCGCGAACTCCACCGTGATCTCGTTCCCGTCCACTTCGTCCACCCCGTGCATCCCGTCCAGGCTCCAGGTGCCCGATCCCGACTCCCGTCCGCTGGCGCTGCAGTCGCGGTCGGCGGTGTACGTTCCGTCCGCCTCGAGCTCCAGCGTGCCGCCCCACTTGTCGGTCCAGGTCACGGCCGCCCGGGCCAGGGGCAGTTCGATCGGCTTGCCGTCAGGGGGCGGCGGGGGGAAGAGCCTGCCGCAGGCGGCGAGGGAGAACACGACGGGGACCACGAGCGCCGGGAGTGAGGAGCGGGAACGCGACATGCGGCACCTCTGGGCCTTGTGCGGGGCGCGGGCGCGAACGGTCCGTGCAGGCGGGAGCGTAAGGCAGAGTGCGGGACCCCCCCGTGGGGGTGCGTCTGCGGCCGCGCAGGCTGACGGCGCACGCGCTGATCGAGTGCGGCCGCCGGTGGGTGCGTCCGACGGCACCCGTCACTCGCGCGCCGTGTCCGCGTTCTCACCACCTGTATCCGGAGCGTCCTCCCGGTCTCGTTTCTCGTCAAGACTCGAATGCATGGCGACCATGCGTTACGCCCAACTCCCTTCTGTGTCAGCTCTCTTGACCCAGAGTTTCAAAAGTTTTACGTTCCTGGCACCTGAGAGCGCTCTCACGCGCTCTCCACACCCCCCTGACGAGGTGCTGCCCATGCACTCCCTCTCCAGACCAGCAGCGGCGACGGTCCTGGCCGTCGCCCTGACCGCCGTGGGCCTGGGCCCTGCCGCATCCCCGGCGGCGGCCGCCACCATCCCCGCGGGTTCCGGCAGCTATACCGACACCCGCCCTGCCGGTGCCTCCGGCCCCACCACCAACACCGGCGCCCCGGTCACGCCGAAGCTCACGGCGGCGGCGAAGGACAAGCCGGTCCCCACCAACGACTGGTGGTCCTCCCTCGCCTACCAGCGGTACGGCGACAATCCGTACTCCACCCCGATGTACGGGCATCCGCTGACCTACCAGGCGACGTCCGGCGGACTGGAGGTCGGCTACCCGACCACGCCCGCGATCGTCGGGGAGGGCCGCCAGTACGAGTACGCGCACAAGGCGGACCTCACCGTCGGCCTCAACGGTCTGAACTCCCCGGACACCAAGGCCGACGACTGGTCCGACTGGACAGTGACCCCCTACTGGTCGGACGGCACCCGCACCCTGCGCACGACCATCGGCCACGGCATGCCCTTCGTGTACGCCAAGGGCTCCGGCGGTGACGCGCGCATCACCACGGCCGCCACCCCCGCCGTCTTCGCGGACAACGGCAACGTCCTCGGCATCACGGTCGCCGGTCACCACTACGCCCTCTTCGCCCCGACCGGCAGCGACTGGAACGTCTCCGGCACGGCCATCACCGCCGGGCTGGGCGGCAAGGACTACTTCTCGCTCGCCGTGCTGCCGTCCACGGACGCGCTCGCCACCTACCGGAAGTACGCCTTCAGCTTCGTCACCGGCTCCAAGGTCGCCTGGGAGTCCACCGGCGGCACGGTCAGGGCGACCTACACCCTGACCACGGAGGCCAAGGAGGGCACCGAACGCGGCACGATCCAGGCGCTGTACCGCCACCAGTGGCTGCACACCACCGACGCGCTCACGCCGTACACGTACGTCTCCCCGCGCGGCACCATGAAGGTGCGGGAGTCGGCCTCCTTCACCACCAGCCAGAAGAACCAGGGAGTGCTGCCCGCCCTGCCCGCGTCCACCGGGGTCGACAAGGCGAGGCTGACCGGCTATCTGAACGAGGTGGCGAACGCCTCGGACCCGTTCTCCGGCGCCGCCGACACCTACTGGACCGGCAAGGCGCTCGGCCGCCTCGCCCAACTGGTGCCCGTCGCCGACCAGATCGGCCAGACCGGCATCCGGGACAAGCTCCTCGGCCTGATGAAGGGCCGCCTCCAGGAGTGGTTCACGGCGGGCGGGGCCAGCGAGTTCAGCTACGACAAGGACTGGAAGACGCTGACCGGCTACCCGGCCTCGTACGGCAGCGACACCGAGCTCAACGACCACCACTTCCACTACAGCTACTACGTGTACGCGGCGGCGATCGTCGCCCAGTACGACCAGGCGTGGGCCGCCGACTCCGCCTGGGGCACCATGGTCAAGACCCTGGTGCGTGACACGGCCAACCCCAGCCGCACGGACACCGCGTACCCCTTCCTGCGCGGCTTCGACGTGTACGCGGGCCACAGCTGGGCCTCCGGCCACCAGGGCTTCGCGGCGGGCAACAACCAGGAGTCGTCCTCGGAGTCCGTCAACCTCAGTGCGGGCCTCGTCCTGTGGGGTGCGGCGACGGGCGACACCGGACTGCGCGACCTCGGCAGCTACCTGCTGACCACCGAATCGGAAGCGATCACGCAGTACTGGTTCGACGCCGACCAGCAGGTCTTCCCGGGCTCCTTCGGCCACGACACGGTCGGCATGGTCTGGGGCAGCGGGGCCGCGTACTCCACCTGGTGGACCGCGAACCCGGAGGAGATCCACGGCATCAACGTCCTGCCCGTCACCGGTGGTTCCCTGCACCTGGCCCGCGAGAAGGCCGCCGTCAAGCGGAACCTCGCGGAGATGCGGAGGGAGAACGGCGGGCCGGCCGTCGAGTGGCGCGACCTCCTGTGGGAGTTCGAGTCGCTGGCCGATCCGGCGGCGGCCAAGGCCAAGTGGGACGCCGACAACGCGGGCTACACCCCGGAGCAGGGGGAGTCCAAGGCGCACACCTACCACTGGATCACCACGCTCGACAGCCTGGGCGCGCCCGACATGACGATCAGCGGGAGCATCCCCACGTCGGCGGTCTTCACCAGGAACGGCGTCCGTACCTACGCCGCCCACAACTACGACTCCACCGCGCGCACCGTCACCTTCTCCGACGGTGCGACCCTCTCCGTTCCGGCCCGCTCCGCGGCCACCGGCACGGGGAGCGGCGGCGGAGATCCGGATCCCGAGGAGCCCGGTCCGTCCACCGGAAACACCTTCCGGCTGAAGTCGGGCGGCGTCCTCACGACCGCCACGGACGGCGCGGCGGGAGCCGACACGCTGGCCTCGGCCGACGGCGTCAACCGGGACGGCACGCCGTACCGGCCGACGGTCTACGAGATCAGGAAGGTCGACGGAACACTCGCGGCGGGTGCGTCCACCGCCTTCCGCCTGCGGGTCGACGCGGGCACGAAGGTGGGTCTCGCCCCGCAGGTCAGGGTCAGTTACGACCTCACCGGTGACGGCACGTTCGACCGGACCGAGACCTTCCGTTACTTCGCGACCGACCCGGTCGCGGGGTGGGAGGAGTACACCCAGGCCGTGGGCGCCGTCGCGGTGACCGGGAGCCTGGGCAACCTGAGGGGCGGAACGGTCCGCCTGGAGATCTGGAACGCACTGGGCAACGGCACGTCCCAGGTGCAGACCGGCACGGACGCGGCGGTCGTGAAGATCCCGTTCGCGTAGCGGAAGGGCCGGACCGGCCGGGGAGTCTCCCGGCCGGTCCGGCATCGCACGGGGTCCCGTGCGATGTCCGCACCACCCGGCTCCTGTTTCTCTGTCATGACCCTGGCGGAACGCGCGTTCCGCCCTCACACTCTGATGGGAGCGCTCCCACCAGGCTCGTCCCCACCTGTCTCCGCCGACGAAAGGCCTTCCCGGTGACTGCCTCACCACTCCTCGCACGGCCCACGCGGCCGCGCCCCCGGCACGGGCGACGCGTGTTCACGATGTCAGCGGCCGCCTTACTGTGCGCGGCCGCGCTGACGGTGCCCGGCACGGCCCTGGCGGCCGACGACGCCGAGCCCGGCCCCGAGCAGATCGCCAACGGCGACTTCGCCGCCGGTGTCGCCCCCTGGTGGGCGACGGCGAATCTGACCCCGGCGGTCTCGGACGGCCGACTGTGCGCCGAGGTGCCCGCGGGCACGGCCAACGCCTGGGACGTGATCATCGGCCAGAACGACGTCCCGATCGTCGCGGGCGAGAGCTACGAGCTGTCGTACAGCGCCAGTTCGACCGTGCCCCTGACCGTGCAGACCCGCGTCCAGGAGGCGGCCGAGCCGTACACCACGGTGCTCGCCACCGCGGACCCGGTCGGCACGGAGGTCACCGAGGTCTCCCGGACCTTCACCGCTTCGGTGGACCAGCCGGCCGCGTCGGTGCAGTTGCAGATCGGTGGTGGTGAGCGGGCGACGACCTTCTGCCTGGACGACGTGTCGCTCCGCGGCGGGGCCGAACCGCCCGTGTACGTACCGGACACCGGGTCGCCCGTCCGCGTCAACCAGGTGGGGTACCTGCCCCGCGGCCCCAAGAGCGGCACCCTGGTCTCCGACGCCGACGCGCCGCTGACCTGGACGGTGAAGGCCGGGGACGGGTCCACGGCCGCCACCGGCGAGACCGTGCCGCAGGGCGAGGACCCCAGCTCGCTCCAGCGGGTCCACACCTTCGACTTCACCGGCCTCACCGCGGCGGGCGACGGCTACACCGTGGAGGTGGACGGCGAGGTCAGCGAGCCGTTCTCGATCCGCGGTGACCTGTACGACGGGCTGCGCTCCGACGCGCTGGCGTACTTCTACCACAACCGCAGCGGCACCCCGATCGAGGCGGATCTCGTCGGCGAGGAGTACGCGCGCCCGGCCGGCCACATCGGTGTGGCGCCGAACAAGGGCGACACGGACGTTCCCTGCAAGCCGGGCGTCTGCGACTACCGCCTGGACGTGTCGGGCGGGTGGTACGACGCGGGCGACCACGGCAAGTACGTGGTCAACGGCGGCATCTCCGTGGCCCAGCTGATGTCCACGTACGAGCGCGCCCTGACCGCCCCGGACGCCGAGTCGGCGGAGCTCGGCGACGGTGAGCTGCGGGTGCCCGAACGCGGCAACGGGGTGCCTGACATCCTGGACGAGGCGCGCTGGGAGCTGGACTTCCTGATGAAGATGCAGGTCCCGGCCGGAGAGCCGCTGGCCGGGATGGTGCATCACAAGATCCACGACGCCGAGTGGACCGGGCTTCCGATGAAGCCGCATCTCGACCCCCAGCAGCGTGAACTGCACGCCCCGTCGACCGCGGCCACGCTGAACCTCGCCGCTGCTGCCGCGCAGTGCGCCCGGCTCTACGCCCCCTTCGACGCCGCGTTCGCGGACCGCTGCCTACGGGCGTCCGAGACGGCGTGGGAGGCGGCGAAGCGGCACCCGGACATGCTGGCGGACCCGAACGACGGCACCGGCGGTGGCACGTACAGCGACAACGAGGTCTCGGACGAGTTCTACTGGGCGGCCGCCGAGCTGTTCACCACGACGGGCGAGGACACCTACCGGCAGGCGGTGCTCTCCTCGGCGCTCCACGGTGACGTGGACGCGGTCTTCTCGGCCAACGGCGGGATCTCCTGGGGCTCGACCGCGGGACTCGGTGTGCTCACCCTCGCCACCGTGCCGAGCGCCCTGACCGCCGAGCAGCTGGCACAGGTGCGGACCACCGTGACGAAGGGCGCCGACCGCTACGCCGCGCAGTCCCGTGACCAGGCGTACGGGCTGCCCTACGCGCCGGCCGGTGAGGACTACGTCTGGGGTTCCAACAGCGCGGTGCTCAACAACATGGTGGTCCTGGCGACGGCCCACGACCTGACCGGCAAGGCCGCCTACCAGGACGCCGTGCTGCGGGGCGCGGACTACCTGCTGGGCCGCAACCCCCTCAACCGGTCGTACGTCACCGGCTACGGCGAGCGGGACTCCGAGAACCAGCACCACCGCTTCTGGGCGCACCAGAACGACCCGTCCCTGCCGCACCCGGCGCCCGGCTCGCTCGCGGGCGGGCCCAACCTCACCGCGATCGCCTCCGGCGACCCGGTGGCGGCCGAGAAGCTGACCGGCTGCGCCCCGGCCATGTGCTACATCGACGACATCGGCTCCTGGTCGACCAACGAGATCACGGTCAACTGGAACGCCCCGCTCGCCTTCATCGCCTCCTACCTGGACGACGCGGGCGACGGCGGGACGGTCGCACCGGCCCGCACCTGCGAGGTGACCTACTCCTCGCACCCGTGGAACAGCGGGTCCACGGTGACGGTCCGGCTCCGGAACACCGGTTCGGAGGCGGTCTCCCCGTGGTCGCTGACCTGGCTGCTCCCCGGTGAGCAGAAGCTCAGCCACACCTGGAGCGCGGAGTTCGGTCAGCACGGCCGCACGGTCAGCGCGAGTCCGCTGTCGTGGAACCGGACCCTCGCACCGGGTGCGGCGGTCGACTTCGGCTTCAACGTCGCGGCTCCGGCCCCGGCGCCCGACCCGGGGGCGTTCAAGCTGAACGGGCGTGCCTGCAGCTCGGGTTGATCCGGTGACCTGACCGCGCCGTACCGGGAACACCGCGGTGCCGGCGAGGCCGAACGTCTCCTCGCCCCGCCGGTGTCGCGGCGGCCCTCGTCCTCCCCGGGCGAGGGCCGCTCGCGTCAGGGGCCTGTCCTGGCTCGGTTGTACAACCAGTACCCGTTCACCAACGGCCCGGGGGCCGACCTGCTCCAGCCCGGCCGGTGGATCACCGAGTGCGCGTGCGTCCCCAGCGATACGACACCCGCTCCCGTGATCTCCAAGCCCTTCCGGCTCGAGGGCCCCGCACATCCGCCACGGGACAGTCCCGTACGCGGGTGCGGTTCAGGCTTCGCTGAACGCCGCGTGCACGCACTTCCCCGCCGACAGCGGCTCGGTGAAGACCCGCGCCCCGAGATCCTCCGCGATGTGCAGGCCCATGCCGCCGGTTCCGTCACTCAGGTCCGGTGTCCGCGGGGCGGGCCGGACGCACGAGCAGTCGGTCACGGCGATGTCCAGGGCCCCGGCCGTGGTCGTCAGGGTCAGGGTGCTGGGCCCGGGTGCGTGCCGGACGGCGTTGGTGACCAGCTCGGAGACGATCAGCAGGAAGTCGTCGCAGCGCTCCTCGGTCAGCGAGGGCCATGACCAGTGGAGGAAGCCGACGGCCGCGCGGCGGGCGTGGGAGGGCGCTTCCGGACCGGCCGGCAGGGGAATCGAGAGCTTCCCCGCCGTGATGGGCGACGGAGTGGACGAGGGCGGTGGTGCGGTCATCGTGGTCATGGCGGTGTCCCGAGGGGGCACGGCGCCGCTAAGGGTGCCGCAGCGTGGGGGATGGCTGGTGGGACGACGGGGTTACCGGGCCTGTCGGATGGGGTTCCGATGGTGCGAGTCGCTTTACACAAGGGATTCGGAGACATCGGGGGGAAGGTTTGGGGTGAATCCCACAAAGGCAAGGAACGGCACAAGTCGCCCCTCTTCCGGTGCCCGCGTCAGGCCCGCGGAGGCCGTCCGCTTCCGCGGGCCGGCAGCTGTGCGCCGCAGGTCAGGCCGTCAGCGGGACCGCGCCGAGAGGGACGGTGGTGGGCTGCGGGGAGCCCCCGGCGGGTTCCACGGACAGGGCGACGGCATCGGCGTTGTCCAGCGCCCCCTCCAGCAGCGTCACCCGGCGCCCCGGGTCGCCGGTGAGCAGCCCGGCCGGCACGGGCGTCCCGTCCTCCATGAACCACGCCGCGTACGTCCGTCCGGCGGGGAGGGCGGGCAGACCGGAGACGGCGAGTGTGGCCGAACCCTCGCTCCGGGAGAAGGTCACGGACGCCGTGGCGCCGTCGCTCAGCGCCTGGGTCCGCAGGCGGACGTCGGACGCGGTGAGCACCTTGGCCACGTTCTCCTGCGCCGCCTCCGCCTGCCGGGCCTGCGCCTGCACCTGGGCGGCCTGCTCCTCGACCTGGCGGGCGTGGTCCCTGGCGTCCGAGGCCTCCTGGCGCTGCCATCCGGCGAGGCCGAGGCAGACCAGGGCGACGGCCACCGAAGCGGCGAGCGCCAGGCGCAGGGACCGGGCCGGTCCGCGCCCGCGTACCCTCGGGCCCTTGCGCGTACGGGGCTCCTGCGGGGTGTCGGCCAGCCGGCCCAGGACCTGGTCCCGCAGGGAGTCCGGCGGGTGCTCAGCCGTCATCCGTCCCAGGAGCGCCGTCGTGGCCCGCAGCTCGGCCACCTCCTCCTGGCATTGCCGGCACTCGGCGAGATGGGCCTCGAACTCCCGGCGCTCCTCATCGGGGAGGGCGTGCAGGACGTAGGCGCCCGACGACTCGTGGGGGTCCGTGGTGATCACGCTTTCGCTCCCAGGCAGCGGCGGAGCCGGATGAGGCCGTCCCGCAGGCGGGTCTTGACGGTCCCCAGCGGCAGGGACAGGGAGTGGGCGATCTCCTTGTAGGTGTGTCCGCCGTAGTAGGCCAGGACGACGGCCTCGCGCTGGATGTCGGTGAGCCCCCGCACGCAGCGGCGCACCTGCTGCCACTCCATGTGGGTCTCCACCTGCTCGGTGACCTCGTCGAAGGGGGTGTCCTCGCTGAGCCTCGCCGCCCTCTGCTCACGGTCCTGGCTGGCCTGCGCGGAGCGGACCCGGTCGACGGCGCGCCGGTGGGCCAGAGTCATGATCCACGTCATCGCGCTGCCGCGGTGGGGCCTGAACCGACCGGACGTACGCCACACCTCGAGCAGCACGTCCTGCGTGACCTCCTCCGACTGGGCGGAGTCCCGCAGGACCCGGCGCACCAGCCCCATGACGGGGCCCGCGGTCACGTCGTAGACGCCGGCGAAGGCCTCCCGGTCGCCCTCGCCGGCCGAGACCATGAGCTGGTCCAGGTCCGGTTCCCCCGGATGTTCCCGGACGGTCCCTCCGCGGTCGTTGGCATGCACCCGGGTCCTCGCTGACGGGTAGGCGTGCGGGAGCGGTGGTGAGATCCCGGCACGGTTGCGGCACACGAGTCGTGTGGCCGCATGACGGCGGCCACACGCCGAATATGGCACCGGACCGCCGCTCCGGCCTCCCGTGCGCACCCGAACCGGTCGATACCGGCGGGTAGAGGCGTGACCGGCCCCCGGGGGCGGACCGGCAATGCCTCAGTAACGGCCTCTTCCTGGCGTCGGTGTTCCCCCGAACCCTCTCCCGTCCCGGAGGAGCACCCGTGATGCCTCTGCCCCGTCCGTCCGGGCGCAGACGCGCAGTGTGGGCGGCGACCTCGCTGTCCGCGGCGGCCGTCCTGCTGTCCGGTCAACGCCTACTCCAACCGTGCCGCGGACGTGGCCGACTGGATGGCCCAGCGCCCGTAGCCGAACAGGGCAGGGCCCCCAGACGGTGCCGGGGCCCGGCCCTTCGGTCCGCCGCCTGCTTCACGGGACCGCCGATGCGCTGCCTCCCCCAGCTCCGCGGATCTGCCCTCACCCCGTGGGGCGCTCACCCGAGGACAGCCCCTGGGCCTTGTCGAGCTGGACTGCCAGGTCGGTCAAGTCGTCGGCATACACGTCGAACCGGTCCGAGGGGGCGGGCGCATCACCCACGGGGCGGGCGACATACGCGGTGCGCAGGCCGAGCGCCTGCGCACCGCGCAGGTCCCACGCGTGGGCGGCCACCATCAAGAGCCGCTCCGGCGGGGCGCCGGAGGCGGTCACGGCCAGCTGGTAGACCGCCGGGTCCGGCTTGTACGTCCGGGCCTCCTCGGCGGAGAGCACCTGGTGCCAGCGCAGACCGGCGTGGGCGTTGAGCCCCAGCAGCGCACTCCGGCTCGCGTTGGACAGGCCGATCAGCGGGAAGCGCTCGGCGAGCCGGGCGAGCCCGGCAACGGTGTCCGGCCACGGCGGCAGGCGACGGCCCGCCAGGGCCAGCGTCGCCACGGCAGTGGGGTCCTCGACACCGGCGGCCTCGGCGACGATCCGGGCGGCCTCCCGGTCCAACGCCTCTGTGGTGGCGTAGGGGCGGCCACCGGCGAGCACGCGACGCGACTCGTGGTCGATGTGCTCCTGCCACCGTGTCAGGAGCGCCGCTGTGGTGGCCTCGTCGAGCGACGGGGCGAGCTCCTGGATCCCGCCGCGGATCCCGGCGGGTTCGTCGACGAGTGTGCCGAGGACGTCGAAGACCAGGGCGTCGATCTGCAACTCGGGCATGCGGTGGGCCTCCTGCGGCGACGGGTCGGCTACGAGCGCTCGAGGTCGGCGACGAAGGCCGCCCGGGCGTTGGTCCGGAACGCGAGCACGGGGCCGTCGGTGACCTTGGAGTCGCGGACGGGGGCGACGTGGGGGAGGCCGTCGGCGGCTTCGAGGCGGTAGCCAGCGCTTGCGCCGCTGTACGGGGACTTGTGCCAGGACGCTGTCGACAGGTCGTCATCGGAGACGCTGATCTTCATGGTCGTCATCCTCCGCCACCGATTCGATCAGGGCCAGGGACGCGTCCGGTGACAGGGCGCTGGCCACGACGAGATCGTAGGTCAGTTCGTACTGTCTGACCGTAGCTGGATCGTCCCGCAACTGTCCTGTGCCCAAGCCTTGCAGATGGGCGAGCGGAGGAGCGTCCGCGAAGGCCGTCAACGTGAGGGAACCTTCGAGAGCCATGGGCGCCCCGGCGGAGAACGGCAGGACGTGCACAGCTTCTTCGGTCCGGGCAAGGCGACTCCTGGTGGACATGTGCGGGTGTTGGAACTGCGCCTCTTCCACGGTGGCGACGAATTGGCCACGCTGAGTAGGCATAGCCGCTACTCAGCGTGGAAATGGGGAAGATCATGAAGACGGCTACGGAACGGCACAAAGAGGCAGTGGGCAGAGTGCGGGCTGCGGAGGACGCGGTGGCGCGGCTGCGGGCCGGGTTCACGGGGGTCGGCGTGAAGCTGCCGTCGCTGCGGATCGACCCGGTGTCGTGCGCGGGGAACGAGCCGGCGCCGCTCGTCGACCTCGGCCGGTGCTCGATCGAGACGGCGCTGCGGCTGAGTGCACTGCTCGAAGCGAAGGCGGCTCATGACAGTTGAAGGACTGGAGCCGTGTACGCCGGAGCCCGGGACGTTCGCGGTGGACGTGCGGGACGGCCGGGTGGGCCGGGTGATGGGCCGCGTCGGCCCGTACGTGCAACTGCGTCCGCCGGGCGGCGGGGCCGAGTGGGACTGCCCGCCGGACGCGGTCCGGCCTGCTCCGCCGGGGCTCGTGCTTCGGGCCCGGGTGCGGGAGATCAACCGCGAGGGGCGGCTGCCGTGAGGCCGCCCCGGGGCGTCACGGCCGGGTCGACGCCCGGCGCTCCCGGGCCTGGACGAGCCGCTGCCGGAGTATCGCGAGTGTGGCGTGCGCCGGTGGAAGGGCCAGCGCGCCGGTGAGCAGCAGGGCGACGGCGATCGGAACGAGGAGCCCGGCGACGTACGCGGCGTAGGTGTTGTCCGGGCCCCACTCGAGGAAGGCGTGGACCGTGCCGGAGCGCAGCGGCCGTGCGGCGAGGTGGAGCAGGACGTACAGGGCTACGGTGAGCGCGCCCAGGGGGAGCGCGAAGGCCACGGTCCGGGACCAGGCGGAGGCCCGGCCCCACACGAGGGACCAGGAGTGGCGCATCGCGGCCCGGGGCCCTCGTCGATGCGGGCTCGCTCCGCGCCCAGGCGTATCTCGGTGAACTCGGGCCAGACGGCGAGGAGGCCCACGGCGGTCAGCAGCAGTCCGCCCAGGGCGACCGGACCGGTGACGAGGGCGGCCCGACCCCTTCGACGTCACCCTGCTCACGGACGGCTTCCCGGTCTGAGGGCGGGACGCCGGACAGCGGGGCCGGCCCGATGAGGGCCGACCCCGCCTCTGCGCGTGGTGCGTGAGGATCCCGCGTCGGGATCAGAGGATGCGGAAGCTGTCGTAGTAGCCGCCGACCTGTGCGTGGTAGCCGGGGTCGGCCGCGTGCTTGTGCTTGTCGAACTCGGGGGAGTCCTTTATCTGGTCCTTGGTCAGGTCGACGAAGACCGTCCGGTGCTCCGTGTCGATGCCCTTGACCGTGCCCGCCGGAAGCAGGACGTCCTTCCCGAAGATCCACACCCCGGTGTCGACGACGAGGTAGGCGGAGCCCGCCTCGTCGGAGTGCTTGTCGACCTTGCCGATGCTGCCGTCCGTCGCCTCGACCGAGAATCCGGTCAGATCGGCGCCCGCGGTGTGACCACTCGAAGGCTGGTAGCCCCACAGATCGTCACTCATGAAATGGCTCCTTCCTCGACGGTTCATTCGGAACGGCGAATACGTCGCGACCATGAATGAGGGGCGATTTTCGCCTGACACATCGCGTGCCCGTACTTTTCCGCTCCATGCGTCGTGTGTTCGACGTGTACGCGAAAACGCGGGTGGCGCGGGACCCGTAGGTCCCGCGCCACCCGCGTCTGTGCTGGTCGTGGCTGTCTACCAGCGGTACCAACGGCCACGCTTGCCGCCGGTGGTGGACCGGGCGAAGAATCCGACCAGCCAGATCACCAGCACGATCACGGCGATCCACCACAGTGCCTTGAGTGCGAAGCCGGCACCGAAAAGGATCAGGGCGAGAAGAAGAACGAGAAGCAGGGGAACCATTGTTATCAACCTCCGAGACATCTGGTGCCCGGAAAGCAATTGCCTACACACTCGTGTTCGTGCGGAAAAAAGTTCGCGGGCTTCCCGTGCGGTTCGCGGCCGTTCGGGGGCGGTCCGGCGCCCGCTCCCCGTCGGTCACGCGTGTCCGGTCCGGCGGCCCGGCGCCGGACCCCGCATGACGACGACGGTCTCCCCGCACGCCGCGTGCGGGGAGACCGTCGTCGGGAAGAGGTCCGGGTCAGACGCCGGCCGGCTCCTTCGCCGGCTCGTCCCCGGAGCCCTGGCCCGAGGCCGGGGCACCGCCGGAGGCCGCGACCGTCGAGGCGGCCGGCTCCTGGGAGACGTTGAACTCCGCCAGCAGGGACTTGCTGAAGCCGAAGAAGTACGTGGCGACGAAGCCCGCGACGTAGCCGACGAGCAGGCCGCCCGCGTAGATCGCGATGGTGGAACCGAGGCCGTGGTTGCCGTCCAGCAGCGGGAAGAGCGCCCAGCCGGACGGGCCGATGGCCGTGGAGCCCACCGAGTCGCCGAGCTGGTTGAACAGACCCACGAACCCGCCGCCGAACGCGCCGCCCACACAGGCCGTGATGAACGGACGGCCCAGCGGGAGCGAGACGCCGTAGATCAGGGGCTCGCCGACACCCAGCAGGCCCGCCGGCATCGCGGACCTGATGGTCCTGCGGATCGACTCGTTGTTCGGGAGGCGGAGGTAGACCGCCGCCGCGGCACCGACCTGGCCCGCTCCGGCCATCGCGAGGATCGGGAGCAGGACCGTGAAGCCCTGCTGCTCGATCAGGGTCGTGTGGATCGGGATCAGGGCCTGGTGCAGGCCCAGCATCACCAGCGGCAGGAAGAACCCGCCGAGCAGGAAGCCCGCGCCCGCGCCGCCCGTGGAGAGCAGCCAGTCGGCGAAGGTGCCGATGGCGGTGGAGATCTCACCGGCCACGTACATGAGGCCGAAGATCGTGACGAGCCCGGAGATCAGGACCGTCAGCGTGGGCGTGACCAGCACGTCCAGTGCCTCGGGCACCCAGCGGCGGCACCACTTCTCGACGTACACCGCGAGGACCGCCGCACCGAGGGCGCCGAGGACACCGCCCTGACCCGGGGAGAGGGTCTGGCCGAAGGCCTCGATGTTCGCGACGCCGGGGAAGACGATGATCGCAGCGACCGCTCCGCCCAGGATCGGCGTACCGCCGAACTCCTTCGCCGTGTTGTAGCCGACGAAGACCGCGATCAGGGCCATGAAGCCGGAGGCCATCGCCGCGAGTGCGGGGGTGACCGAGGGCAGCCAGCCGAGGTTCACCAGCAGGCCGTTGAGGCCGGCGATGATGCCGCAGCCGATCAGGGCGGGGATCAGCGGGACGAAGATGTTCGCGATTCTGCGCAGGAACAGCTTGAACGGGGTGGCGTTCTTCGCCTTCTGCTGTGCCTTGAGGGCCGCGCCCCTGTCGGCCAGCTCCTCCGCGGTGTGGGCGGTCTCCGGGGTGCCGGACGCCTTGCCCTCCTCGACGAGCTGCTCGAACTCGGGGGTGACCCGGGCGACGGTGCCCGGGCCGAGGACGATCTGATAGGTGTCGTCCTCGACCACGCCCATCACGGCGGGGACCGCCTTGAGGGCCTCGTCGTCGACGAGGGAACGGTCGTGCAGGCCCAGCCGGAGCCGGGTCATGCAGTGGGCGATCGAGCTGACGTTCGCAGCGCCACCGACGAGCGGCAGGATCGCGGCGGCAGTGGCGCGGTTCTTGTCTTCAGTAGCCATGGTGCGTGGTGCCTTGCTGTGCGGGGAGTGGTGCGTCAGGTGGTGCGGACGGCCGCGAGGGCGGCGCGGAGGTGGCCTCGGGAGTCGGTCAGGAGCGTGGCGGCGGTGGGGCCGTCGACCCCGCCGAGGATGGCGAGGATGGCGTTCTTCACCTCGCCGTCGGTGGCGGCGAGCGCCGCCTCGATCTCCGGGTCGGAGGCGCCGGTGGCGAGGGAGACGATCCGGCGGGAGCGGGCGCGCAGCTTCTCGTTGGAAGCGCGTACGTCGACCATGAGGTTCCCGTACGTCTTGCCGAGCCGGATCATCGTGATCGTCGACAGCATGTTGAGGACGAGCTTCTGCGCCGTGCCCGCCTTGAGACGGGTGGAGCCGGTGAGCAGCTCGGGGCCGACGACGATCTCCAGGCCGTGCTCGGCCGCCGCGGCGAGTGCGGAGTCGGCGTTGCAGGAGAGGCCGATGGTGAGCGCGCCCTGCGCACGGGCGTGCTCGACGGCGCCGATCGCGTACGGGGTGCGGCCGGAGGCGGAGATGCCGACCACCGTGTCGTCGGCGGTGAGGCCCAGGGCGTCGAGGTCGGCGGCGGCCAGCTCCTTGCTGTCCTCGGCGCCCTCCACCGCCTTGATCATGGCGGAGGGGCCGCCCGCGATGAGGCCGATGACCTCGGACGGGTCGGTGTTGAAGGTGGGCGGGCACTCGCTGGCGTCGAGCACGCCGAGGCGGCCCGCGGTTCCGGCGCCCGCGTAGATCAGCCGGCCGCCGCGCGCCGTGCGCTCGGCGGTGGCGTCGATCGCGGCGGCGATCAGGGGAAGCTTCTCGGCCACGGCGGCGGGGACGGTCGCGTCCTCGCCGTTCATGATGCGGGCGATCTCCTGCGTCGGCAGCTGGTCGATCTCGGCGAGCTCCGGGCGGAAGGCCTCGGTGGTGAGGGTGGCCAGCTGGGCGCGGAGTTCGCCGTAGCCGCCGGGGGTGGCGGCGTCGGCGTCGGTGGTGGAGGTCATGGACAGCGGCTCTGCTTTCTCGTTCGCGTGACGTCGGCCGGGTCAGCGGCTGCGGGGGGTGTGGCGGTGGGCGAGCGCCTCGTAGGACGCGGACAGGGCGGGCGCGGCGGTCTCGTACGTCCGCTGGGCGACGCCTATGAAGAGGCAGTCGATGACGAGGAGCTGGCTCGTGCGGCTCGACATGGCGGCGGGCCGCAGCTCGCTCTCCCGGGCGGTGGACGTGGTGAGCACGTGATCGGCGTACTGCGAGACCGGTCCGTCGGGGCGGCCGGTGATCGCGATCGTCGTCGCGCCGCGGTCGAAGGCGACCCGGAGCGGTTCGATGACGTCGACGGTGGAGCCCGAGTGGGTGATGGCGATGGCCACGTCTCCCGTCCGGAGCTGCACGGCGTTGGTCACGGCGAGGTGCGGGTCCATGTTGGCGTGGGCTATCAGGCCGATGCGGAGCAGTTTCTGCGCCAGGTCCTGGCCGACGAGGGAGGAGGCGCCGACGCCGTAGATGTCGATGCGGCGAGCGGTCGCCGCGGCGGCCACGGCGGCGCCGAGCTGCACGGTGTCGAGACCGGCGGCGGTGTCGGCGAGGGTCTGCTGCTCGTCGTAGGCGAGCTTCGCGACGACGTCCGCGATGGGGTCGTCGACCGCGATGTCGGCGGTGACGGCGGGCGCCCGGCCGGACTGCTGGTGCGCGGCGAGCCCGGCGAGCGCGAGGCGCAGGTCCCGGTAGCCGGGGTAGCCGAGCAGGCGTGCGGTGCGGACGACGGTCGCCTCGCTCGTGCCCGTGAGCTCGGCGAGACCGGTGACGGTGAGGGCGGCACACCCGGCGGGGTCCCCCGCGACCGCTTCGGCGACCCGCTGCATGGAACGGGTCATGGACGGAGCGAGCGTCCGCACCTTCGCCGCGAGAGCCGCGGGGGCGGGCGGGGAATCCGGGTTGAAACTTTCCTTCACGTCATGGGTCACATTTGAAAGATATTTTCAGGGACGAATCCCGTCAACCCCCCTTTGGTCCCGACCTCTGAAGGATCACGTCAGGCCCGGCCCGTCGCGGGGCAGGGGACAATGGGGTCATGGAGTTGAACAGCCTGGAACAGGAGCTGCACACCGCGCGCGCACGGGTGGTGGCCGACCTCGTCGCGGGCGATGTCGCCGAGGCCGGGATCGTCTCGATGGTCGAGGACGCGGTGGCCCACCGGCGCTGGTGGGTCGAACAGTGGCCCGAGGGTGTGTCGTTCGTCACGGGGCTCGTGGCGCAGGACGTCCAGGACGCGCTCCTGGAGGAGTACGGCCGCTGGCCGCTGTGCCCGGTGTGCACCGGGGAGGGGCCGCACGCCCTGGACGTCGAGCCCGAGCTCGGCGCCGATCCGCACTGGGTCTGCACGAAGGCGACGGTGTCCGTCGCACGGGTCGGGTCGCTCGCCGAGGTATTCGGGCGGTGACCGTCTACATCGATCCGCCGACCTGGCCGGCGCACGGGCGGATGTGGTCGCACCTGGTCAGCGACGTGTCGTTCGAGGAGCTCCACGCCTTCGCCGCCACGATCGGCTGCCCGCCCCGCGCCTTCGAGCGCGACCACTACGACGTGCCCGAGGCGCGCTACGCCGACGCGGTGCGCGCCGGGGCGCGGGAGGTCGGGTCGAAGGAGATCGTCCGCCGGATCACCGACGCGGGGCTGAGGCGGCCGAAGGGGCGGCCTGCTCCTGGCTGACGTGCGCCGGTGCACCCTGCTCGGGGTCGGCGTGCGCCGGTGCGCCCGCGACCCTCCGGGACGGCGCACCGGCGCGCAGCCGCAGCGCGACCACCACGGAGGCCAGGCCCAGGACCAGCATCGCGGCCCCCGCCCAGGCCGTGGCGCGGAAGCCGAAGTCCGCGTCGATCACGGTCCCGCCCAGCCACGGGCCGGTCGTGTTGCCCAGGTTGAACGCGGCGGTGGTCGTCGCCCCCGCCAGCGTCGGGGCCGCACCCGCGACGTTGAACATCCGGGCGTTGAGCGCCGGGGCCGTGTAGAACGCGGACAGCCCGAGCAGGAACGCCAGGACGACGACGGCGACCTGGCTGGAAGCGAACAGGGCCAGGGCGACCAGGAAGACCGTCGAGGCGCTGATGCCGCTCAGCAGCACGCCGAAGAGGTGCGCGTCCGCGACCCGGCCGCCGATCGTCGTGCCGATCAGGGCGCCGACACCGAACAGCGCGAGCACCCACGGCACCCAGCCCGAGCTCAGGCCGGCCACGTCCGTGAGCAGCGGCGCGAGGTAGCTGAACGCGCAGAACACACCGCCGGCGGCGAGGGCCGTGATCGCGACGGACAGCCAGACCTGGCGGTCCCTGTAGATCGCGATCTCCCGCTTGAGCTGCGGCTTCTCGTCCGGCAGCGGGATGCGCGGAATGCGGGTGACGACACCGACCAGGGCGATGGCGGAGGCGGCTCCCACCGCCCAGAACGCCGACCGCCAGCCGAAGCTCTCCCCGAGGAACGCGCCCAGGGGCACGCCCAGCACGTTGGCGATCGACAGCCCGCCGATCATCACCGCCATCGCCCTGGCCCGGGAGTTCACCGGCACCATCGCGATGGCGACCGCGGCCCCGACCGCCCAGAAGCCGGCGCACGCCAGCGCGCTCACCACCCGGGACACGAAGAGCACCTCGTACGTCGGCGCCAGGGCGCCCGCGACCTGGCCCAGCCCGAAGACCGAGATGAGCGCGATGAGGGTCGTACGGCGGGGCAGCCGCAGTGTGGCGACCGCCAGCAGCGGGGCGCCGACCACCATGCCGATCGCGAAGGCGGATATGAGGAGTCCGGCCTTCGGTATGGACACGCCCATGTCGTCGGCGATCGGCGGCAGGAGCCCGGACAGCATGAACTCACTGGTGCCGAGGGCGAAGACCGAGAGGCCGAGGATGTAGACGGCCATCGGCATGCGGGGACGGCTGGAAGCAGAGTCGGGCATGACAGTGGCCAACAGTGGTTTCGTCCCTGTCATTCCCCTGTCTCAGTGGGTGAGCAGCTCCAGTTCCGTGGTCAGGTTCTGCCGTGCCCTTGCTTCCCACTCCGCAGCGCCGTGGGGTGTACGGAACAGCCGGGGCAGCTCCAGCAGCTGCCGCAGGACGGCGGACCGGCCCTCGGTGAAGGCGTCGTCGGGGACGAAGCCGTACTCCTCCCGCACCTGGGCCGCGTACGCCGCGTACTCCCTGGGGGCCGCCGCCAGGATCGCGAGATCGGCGTCGCACAGCACCTCGCCGTTGGTGTCGCCGTCCGCCGGGTCGTGCGTGACGGTGAGCCGGACCAGCCGGGCGACCTCCGCCGTCGTCGCGTCGGGGACGCCCGCCTCGGGCAGGGCGCGCTCGGCCAGGGCGGCGCTGCGCTCCTCGTTCTCGGAGCGGTCGGGGCGGTAGACGGCGTCGTGGAACCAGACGGCGAGGCGCACCAGGTCCGGGTCGGCGGCGTGCCCGGCCAGCGTGTCGACGCGGTCCAGGACCTGGGTCAGGTGCGCGGTGGTGTGATAGCGCCGCTGGGGTTCGGCCCAGCGGTCCAGGAGGTTCTCGGCGTACGGGGCCGGATCGGGGCCGGCCGCGCCGCCCCGGGCGGCGAGGAGCGCGTCCTGCCAGCGGATGCGGAGTGCGTCGGAGGTGTGCGGGCCTTCGGACGGGGCGGGGGCGCTGTCGCTCATACGCCGAGGGTAGGGCGTACGCCCCGCCCGCCCGGGCTTTCCCCTGCCCGCCCCCGGCCCGTCCTGCGCGCGGGGGATCGGGCCGGGGGGACGGGACCGCCGCTCAGTGACCGGGCGCCGTGTCCAGGGCCAGGGCCGCGTACGTCGCCAGCCAGTGGTCCGAGGAGAAGTCCCCGGAGGAGACCGTCGGCAGGCCGAGCGTGAGATGGGCGTCGGCCGAGGCCAGCAGCGCGGTCCGGGCCGGGCCGTCCGTCAGCGCGCCGGCGATCGAACGGAGGGCGGCCGCCCGGCTCAGGGTGAGACCCAGGAGGTGGCCGATCTGCGGATCGGCGTGGTCGGAGACCACCGGCGGGTCGAGCAGCGTGGAGTCGGGCGCGGCCGAGACCAGGGCCGGCAGGAAGGTGGCGAGCCAGCTGCGGAACTCCGCCACCGGCAGCACCCGCCGCATCGCGTCCGCCTCGGCCAGGGCGGGGGAGAGGAAGTCCTGGCCGGAGGGCTCCCAGTGGGCGGGGGCGTCGTGGTCGTCGGTGAACCAGGACCGGAGCCGGTCACGCACCGCGTCGAGGACCGCCGCCGGGAGCCCTGCGCTCCCGCCCGCGTCGAGGACGAGGCCCAGGCCGAACGCGCTGTTGTTGTGGACGCCGTGCCGGACCGGGTACGTGGCCTTGGGCAGCCAGGTGCCGAGCAGGTCGCCGACCGCCGCCACGCCGGGGGCCAGGGCCTCGGCCCAGCGGTCGCCGTCGGGCGTGGCGAGGGCCCGGCACTCCGCGGCGAGTGCGATCAGCCAGGCCCAGCCGTAGGGACGCTCGAAGTGCGGCCGGCCGCGCAGGTAGGAGGCTTCGACGGCGATGTTCGCGGGGGTCAGATGGGTGTCGAGCACCTCCCGGATGCGGGTGGTGAGCGTGGTCGGAAGATCGCCGGTCGTGGAGAAGCGGCGCATGAGGCGGACGAGCAGCCAGTGCATGTGCACCGTGGAGTGCCAGTCGTAGCCCCCGTAGAACGCGGGGTGCAGCGTGCGGGGCGGCACGAGCTCCTCGGGCCCGGCGTAGAGGTGGGCGGGTGCGTTGGGGTATTCGCGTACGACGTTGGCGAGGGCCAGTTCCGCGAAGGGGACGGCGTACGCGGCGGGAAGCGCGGGGGACATCGGGGGGCTCCAGAGGGGAGGGCGAGCGGCTCGGGTCAAGGGAGCGGCGCGGTTCGGGGGTGGTGCGGGCCGGCGGATCGGGGCGGTCCGGGTCGGGGGTGGTGCGGGCCGGGGATCGCGGCGGTCCGGGTCAGAAGGCGAAGAGGGCCATGATCGCGACGTTGCAGACCAGCAGGGCCGCCGCCGTGGGGAGCTGGGCCTTGATCGGGCCGTACTGGTCCTTGAGTTCGAGGAGCGCCGCGGGCACCAGGTTGAAATTGGCGGCCATCGGCGTGACGAGCGTGCCGCAGAAGCCGCACAGCATGCCGATCGCGAGGACGGCGGGCGCGTTGCCGTTCATCTGCTCGATGAGGACCGGCCAGCCGATGGCGGCGGTCATCACCGGGAACGCGGCGAAGGCGTTGCCCATGACGATGGTGAACAGCGCCATGCCGCAGCAGTAGACGGCCACGGCCACGAACCTCTGACCGTCCGGCAGCACCGCCTGGGTGATCCTGCCGACCTGTTCCCCGACGCCCGCGGTCTGGAAGATCGAGCCGAGGATGGAGAGCAGCTGCGGCAGGATCAGCGCCCACCCCATCGATTCGAGCATGGTGCGACCGGAGTGCAGCGGCACGGAGAGCTTCCGCTCGCGCAGGAGCACCATGCCCACGACCAACGCGGCGATCGCGCCGACGCCCAGGCCGAGAATGGTCTCGTAGCCCGGCTCCAGGACCGGTTCGCCACCGATCTTCCAGTGCTTCACCAGGGTCGCGCAGACCATCGCGACGACGGGGATGGTGAGAGCCGGGAGGAACAGCTTGTTGCCGAGGCGGGCGGCCGAGGCCGCGCGCCTCTCGCGGGGCGGGGTGTGCGACTCGCCCTTGCCGGTGAGGCCGAAACCGCCCAGGACGATCAGGATCAGGACGGCCACGCCCAGCGGTTCGGCGGGGAGGGACTCGTCGACGACTCCGGTGGAGTAGAAGAACGCGACGCCCAGCAGGCCCCAGAAGCCGGCGGAGCCGAAGCGCCTGGGGTTGGTGCCGTCCATGGCCATCTGCGCGGCCATGACGAGGAACACCGCGCCGACCAGCCAGAAGAAGTACTCGGACTTGATCACTTGGCGTCCTCCGTCCGGATCCCGGCCTGCGCCGTCAGGTCGTTCTCGGCGGCGGCGACGGCGAGTTCGCGCTCCAGTTGCCGGTCCAGGTTGAGCAGGCGGGCCCCGTGGATCAGGAAGGCGCAGATCGCGGAGGGGATCGCCCACATGGCCAGGTGCAGGGGCTCGAGGTGCTGGTCGTACGTGGAGTTCACGAAGCCGGTGATCAGCAGGATCGATCCGATGGCGATGAAGCAGTCCTCGCCGAAGAACACGCCGATGGTGTCGGCGCCCGACGCGTGCGAGCGAACCTTCTCGCGCAGCTTCTCCGGCAGCGGACGGCCCGCCTTGGCCTCGGCCGCCTTGGCCTCGGCCGCCGCCTCGGCCATCGGGGCGATCAGGGGCCGCACACTCTGGGCGGGGCCGCCGAGGCTGGTGAGGCCGACGGAGGCGGTGAGCTGCCGTATCAGCAGGTAGAGCGTCAGGAAGCGGCCGGTGGTCAGCTTGCCCAGCTTGCCGATGAGCGTGCGGGCCTGCTCCTGGAGGCCGTAGCGCTCCAGGAGACCGATGACGGGCAGCGTGATGACGAAGACGGTCACCGAACGGGAGGAGGCGAAGCTGTTGCCGAAGGTGGCCAGCACCTCCTGCGGCGAGAGTCTGCCGAGCAGCCCCGTGACGATGCCGGCGGCACCCACCACGAGCAGGGGATTGCGGCGGGTGGCGAATCCGAGGATCACCACGAGCACGCCGAGGAGAACGATCACGCGTCGGCCTTCTTCCGCGCAGGGGCATGACGGTGCACGGCCCTGATCAGACGGGGGTATTAAGGCGAGACCCTAGGTTCTTGTTCAACAATCCCACAAGGGTGTGAGCTACATCGATCCGAATCGGTGGTGTGCGAGGGTGTTGTGGCGGATCGCTTGCCACCGTTTGCCCCGTTTCAGGCGGTTATGAGGATGCTTGGAGAGGTGCGGGGTGGGGTGTGGATCAGGGAACGATCCGTGGCTACCGCTCGGTGAGCCGTTGCGCGTAGGCCTCCGCCAGCTGACGCCGGGAGTCCTCCAGGTAGAAGGCGAGCATCCGCTCGGCGCCGGCCGCGTCGCCCTTGGCCAGCCGGTCCGTGATCTCGCGGTTGCGGGTGAGGTAGGGCTCGTGGAAGCGCCGGGGGTCGGCCATCACGTGGAAGGCGAGCCGTAGTTCGGCGAGGACGTTGCGCATCAGTTCGTCGGTGCGGGGGCTGTTCGCCAGTCCCGCCAGCGCCTGGTGGAAGCGGATGTTGGCGGTCGAGCAGGCGGGCCAGTCGTCCTGGAGCGCGGCCTGCTCGCCCGTCGAGACCGCCGCCTCCACCGCCGACAGGCCGAACGGGGGCTCGCCCAGGGCGCGCAGGGCCGCGCACTCGACGAGGAGCCGCACCCGGTAGATGTCGACCAGGTCGTCCACGGCCAGGATGCGGACGAAGACGCCCCGGTTGAGGCGGTGCTCCAGGAGGCGTTCGTGCGACAGCAGGCGGAACGCCTCGCGCAGGGTGTTGCGGGACACCGCCAGGGTGCCGCTGATGCTCTCCTCGGAGAGGCGGCTGCCCGGGGGGAAGTAGCCCTCCGTGATCCGGTCCCGCAGGACGGCGGCGACCCGCTCGGCCGTGCCGGACCGCTCCAGGGGGGCGCTGTGTGCCGCCAGTTCCGAGAGGTCCGGGGTGGACCCGGTCCCTCTGCCGTTCGCCGTCCCCGCCATGCCCGTCCCCTGCCTGTCGTGCGGTCGTGCCTGCCGCGTCCCGGTGCCCGCTTCCCGCAGGACGGGGCGTGCCTGGTGTTCCGTCAGCCGCGCGCGGCGCGCTGTGCTCAGTGAACCGTACGAGTGTCTCAGGCGGCGGCCGGGCTCTTGTCAGATTGTTGAACAATCGCTAGCGTGCGCCCGTGACGGATCTGACGAGTGTGACGCGCCCGGCGCGGCCGATGGACCTCAACGCCGACCTGGGCGAAGGGTTCGGCCGCTGGACCCTCACCGAGGACGAGGCGCTGCTGACCTGTGTCACCAGCGCGAACGTGGCCTGCGGCTTCCACGCGGGCGACGCGTCCGTGATGCGACGGGTCTGCGACACCGCGGCGGAGCGGGGCGTCCGCATCGGGGCGCAGGTCTCCTACCGCGACCTCGCCGGGTTCGGCCGGCGCTCCATGGACGTGCCGGCCGCCGAGCTGACCTCCGAGATCGCCTACCAGATCGGCGCCCTGCGGGTCTTCGCGGAGGCGGCGGGCTCCGCGGTCTCGTACGTGAAACCGCACGGCGCCCTCTACAACCGGGTCGTCCACGACGAGGAGCAGGCCGCCGCCGTCGTCGCGGGCGTGCTGCTCGCGGGCGGCCGCCCGGCCGTCCTGGGGCTGCCCGGCTCCCGGCTGCTCGCCCACGCGGAGGCGGCCGGCCTGACCGCCGTCGAGGAGGCCTTCGCCGATCGCGCGTACACCCCGCGGGGCACGCTCGTGCCGAGGGTCGAGCCGGGAGCCGTGGTGCACGACGCGGACGAGGTCGTACGCCGCAGTGTCGGCATGGCCGTCGACGGGGCGGTGAGCGGCATCGACGGCAGCCGGATAGCCGTCGAGGCCCGGTCGCTGTGCGTCCACGGGGACACCCCCGGGGCCGCGGCGCTGGCCCGGCGGGTCCGGACGGCGCTGGAAGCGGCGGGCGTCCGCGTGCGGGCGTTCACGTGAGCGGCCCCCGGGTGCTGCCGGCCGGCCCCCGCGCCCTGCTCGTCGAACTCGCCTCCGGCGAGGAGGCGGAGGCCTTCCACGCGGAGTTGCTCCGCCGCAGGGCCGCCGGTGAGCTCCCCGCCGTACGGGAGGTCGTCCCCGGTGCCCGGACGGTGCTGCTGGACGGGGTCGAGGACCCCGGGCTCGCGGGGCGGCTGCGGGCGTGGACCGTGCCGCCGTTGCGCCGGGGCGACGGGGAGGCCGTCGAGATACCGGTCGTCTACGACGGGCCCGACCTCGCCGACGTGGCCGAGGCGTGGGGCGTCGCCGTCGGCGAGGTGCCGCGCCTCCACGCCCGTACGGAGTTCCGGGTGGCCTTCTGCGGCTTCGCGCCCGGCTTCGGCTACCTCACCGGCCTGCCCGGACACCTGAACGTGCCGAGGCGGGCCACCCCGCGGACCCGGGTGCCGGCGGGGGCGCTGGCGCTGGCCGGTCCGTACACCGGTGTCTATCCGCGCCCCTCGCCCGGCGGCTGGCAGCTCATCGGCCGGATGCCGGAGCCGGAGGCCCTGTGGGACACGGGCCGCGAACCGGCGGCGCTGTTCGGCCCCGGGACCCGGGTGCGCTTCGTCGAGGCGGGGGTACGCGGATGAGCGCCGGGCTCGAAGTCGTCCGGGCGGGCGCCCTGACCACGGTGCAGGACGAGGGCCGCACCGGCTGGGCCCACCTCGGCGTGCCCAGGGCCGGGGCCCTGGACGGGCCCGCCCGGCGGCTGGTCAACCGGCTCGCCGGCAACACCCCCGACGCGGCGGTCCTGGAGACGACCCTCACCGGGTGCGCGGTCCGGGTGACCGGCGACCGGCCGGTGCTCGCCGTCGTCGGCGGGGCGGGGTGCCGGGTCACGGTCGACGGCCGCCCGGTCGCATGGGGCGCGCCCGTCCGCGTGCCGCCCGGCGCGGTGCTGGAGGCGGGGCCCGCGGTGCACGGGCTGCGCGGCTATCTGGCGTTCGCGGGCGGGCTGGTGCCCGAGCCGGTGCTCGGCAGCAGATCCGCCGACCTGCTCTCGGGGCTCGGTCCGCCTGTCCTGCGCGAGGGCGACGCCCTGCCGCTGGGCCCGGGGCACGGCGCCCCGGCCGTGGACGCGGTCCCCTGGCCCGGGGTCCCCGCCGAACTGGTGCTCCCCTTGCACCCGGGGCCGCGCGACGGCTGGTTCACCGAGGCGGCCCTGTGCACGCTCACCACCGCCGTGTACCGGGTCTCGGAGCGCAGCAACCGCATCGGGCTGCGCACGGAGGGACCTGCCCTGGAGCGGGCCAGGGACGGCGAACTGCCCAGCGAGGGCATGGTGCTGGGGGCCGTCCAGGTCCCGCCGGAAGGGCTGCCCCTGGTGTTCCTCAACGACCATCCGACGACGGGCGGTTACCCGGTCGTCGGCGTGGTCCCCGAAGCGGCCCTGGCGGGGGCGGCGCAGGCGGTCCCGGGGACTCCGGTGCGGTTCGTGCGGGCGTGACGGGCCCCGGAGGCGGCTCCGGTCTGCCGGAGTGCACGTTACCGAAGCGTAACTTACCGACGAGTTACTTCGGGTAACTCCTCGGTGCTAGCTTGCGCTCACCTTCATCGGAGCAGAGCGAGGAGTGAGCCGTGAGTCCGCGCAAGACCACCCGTTCGAGCTCGACCGTGAACACCCCCCACCTCCTGGAACCCCGTCGGCCGGGACGCCGTGCGGGGCGCCTCCTGGCGGCCTCCGCGGCGGCCGCCGCCTGCCTGGGCGCGGCGGCCGTACCGGCCTCGGCCACCGGCACCGCCGGGTCGGAGCCGGTGGTCTCCCGGGGGGTGACCATCCCCGAGTTCTACAACCCGCCGGCGCGGCTGCCCGCCGCCGACGGGGCGCTCGTCCGTACGGAGCCGCTGCCTCTCGGGGTGAGCCTCCCCGGGCTCGACGGCCGCCGGATGCCCGGTACGGCGACCCGGCTGATGTACAAGTCCACCGACGCGGGCGGCGGGCCCGTCGCCGTGACCGGCGCGTACATCGAGCCGTCCGCCGCATGGAAGGGCGGAGGCGAGCGCCCCCTGGTGGCGCTCGCCTCCGGGACCATGGGGCAGGGCGACCAGTGCGCCCCCTCGCTGTCGCTCCAGCACCCGCTGACCATCGGCGAGGGCACGGTGTCCATCGGCTACGACAACATCGCCGTCTACCGCTTCCTCGCCGCCGGCGCGGCCGTCGTGGTCACCGACTACGCGGGGCTCGGCACGACCGACCGCCTCCACACCTACGTCAACCGCGTCGACGAGGGGCACGCCCTCCTGGACGCGGCCCGCGCCGCGCGCTCCGTCCAGGGCGCCTCGGTCACCTCCGCCTCGAAGGTCGGCCTCTACGGCTACAGCCAGGGCGGCGGCGCCAGCGCGTCGGCGGCCGAGCTCCGCTCCTCGTACGCCCCCGACGTCAACCTGGCGGGCACCTACGCCGGAGCCCCGCCCGCGGACCTCACCGAGGTCATGAAGGGCATCGACGGCAGCGCCCTGGCCGGCGCGCTGGGCTGGTCGATCAACGGCTTCGCCCAGTCTGACCCGTCCCTGAAGGCGGTCGTCGACGCGAACACCAACGACGTCGGCAAGGCGGCGCTGAAGGACACCTCCTCGATGTGCGTGGGCGACGCGATCCTCGGCTACGGCTTCACGAACAGCAAGAAGTGGACCGCCAACGGCAAGCCGATCGCGGACGTCATCGCGGCCGAACCGAAGCTGCAGGCCATCCTCGCCCAGCAGCGCATCGGCACCCTGAAGCCGACCGGCCCGGTGCGGCTGGCGACCGGGGTCCAGGACGACATCGTCGGGCACAGGCAGGCCCGTCAGCTCGCGGTGGACTGGTGCCGCAGGGGTGGTGACGTGACGTACGAGGCGATCCACCTGCCCAACCTCGGCGACAAGCTCCTCACCAACCACCTCGTCCCGCTCCTCACCGACCAGGGCAGCGCCATCTCCTGGCTGACCGACCGGCTCTCCGGGAAGAAGGCCTTCTCCAACTGCTGGTCGATGCCGCTCCAGCCCTGAGTGGGCGTTCTCGTCTCGGCCTGTTTCATCCGCGGGGCCCCGGCCGGCGGCCCGACGCTCTTGTGGGACCGGCCTCAGGCCGGTCCCACAAGAGCGTCAGGCCGCTTGTCAGTCCTTCTCGTACTGCGCCAGCGCGAGCCCCAGGCCGAAGAACGTAGGCGCCCACTCACCCACGAAAATCCCCCACCGGTCGGCGCGATCTGTCCCCGATGTCTCTACCTTGACCGACGTCGCCCACGACAGGAACGACAAACCGATCGAGACGACAGCGGCCGTATAGGCGTGATCACTGCGCACACCCGCTTCGTGCAACTTCTTGATGATCATGACCAAACTCCTCGGACGGAGATCTGCAGACAGGGCCACCCTCGCCCCCGCCCGGCACCACCGCTCACCCCGCGCCGCCAAACGGGTGACCCCCACAGCGGAACGCTCTACCACCTCCAGCTTCGGAAGCGGCATCTGACGCGCGCGCCCCGTGACCCTCCAGGTCGCGGCCCGTCCGCCACCGCGGACGCGCCGCGGCCTCCGCGTATCTTCATGCTTGCGTTCGCATGGGGAGCTGCGCCCCGGGTGGCTGACCCGTAGTCTGGTTTATTGGACTAGACCTGTAGTCCGTAGCCGCTGCTAAGGAATGGAACACCATGAGCAACCGTGCAGTCCTGGAGGTGATCGCTCTCGACGCCGAGGACGCGGTCGCGGCGCAGGCGGGCGGTGCGGACCGCCTCGAACTGGTCACCGACATGGCGGCCGACGGCCTGACGCCGCCGCTCGCGGTCTTCGAGGAGATCCGGGCCGCAGTCGACATCCCGCTGCGCGTCATGCTCAGGGTCGCGGACGGCTTCGCCGCCGGCGACATCGACGTCCTCGTCGACAAGGCCCGCGCGATGCGCGCCGCGGGGGCCGAGGAGTTCGTCCTCGGCTTCCTCGACGAGTACGGCCACGCCGACCTGGTGGCCGTCGAGCGGCTCGTCGCCGAGCTGGACGGCTGCCCGTGGACCTTCCACCGCGCCATCGACCGCGCCGCCGACCGCGACGTGCTGCGCAAGCACCTCGCGGACCTGCCGGGGCTGGACACGTACCTGACGGCGGGCTCGCCCGGCGGTGTCGACGACGGCATGGAGACACTGCTCGCCGAGGCCGGGCGCTCGGACATGCCCGGCTACGAGCCGCAGATCATGGTGGGCGGCGGCCTGCGTCTGGAGCACCTGCCGAGCCTGTGCGCCGCGGGCATCGAGGCCTTCCACATCGGAGGGGCGGCCCGGCCGGGCGGCTGGGCCGGACCGGTGGACGCCGCAGCGGTACGGGAGTGGCGCGCGGCGCTCGACGGCTGACGGGCGGGTAGGGGCGGACGGGTCGGGGCGGCGTCACCCGTTCCCCCACTCCGGGGTGCCACGGCGCCGGGACCGGCTTTCAATGCTGAGTGTCCCAGGTGCCCGGCCCAGCCCCGGAGTCCACATGTCGCATCAGCAGCCCGCCCGCGAGCCCGGCGCCGCAGCGCGCCGGGCGGGGGTCCTGCACGCGACCGGGGTGTGGTGCGCGCGTCACTTCGTGATCGTCATCGTGCTGTGGCTGGCCACGCTCGCCGTGCTCCAGGTCATGCACCGCACCTACGGCGGTGACTACTCCGACAACTTCTCGATCTCCGGGACCCAGTCGCAGGACGGCCTCGACGTGCTCGACGCACACGCCCCCTCGGCCGGCGGCTACAGCAGCCAGGTGGTCGTGCACGACGCCGACGCGTCGCTCAGCGGGCTGAGCAGCCAGATGTCCACGGTCGTCAGTGACCTCGAAAAGCTGCCCGACGTGCTCTCCGTCCAGAACCCGCTGACCGCGCAGACCAGCACCAGCGGCCCGGACGTGGGCCCGCTGTCGAGCGACGGGAAGACGGCGTACGTCACCGTCCGGTTCAGTGAGCAGCCCTCCACCCTGGGCTCGGGCTACCTCGCCGGGGTGGACTCCGCCGTGCAGCCGCTCCGGGCGGCGGGCGCCGAGGTGGAGTACGGCGGCTCGCTGGGCGAGCTGGCCCGGCCCGGCGCCAACGACCGCATCAGCGAGGCGATCGGCTTCGGGGTGGCCGTGGTGGTGCTGCTGATCGGCTTCGGCAGTCTGGTGGCCGCCCTGCTGCCGCTGGTCACCGCGCTGATCTGCGTCATCTGCGGGCTCGCCCTGCTCGCGATGCTGGCCGCCGCGACGACCTTCGCCACCGTCTCGCCGACGCTGGCCACGATGATCGGGCTCGGCGTCGGCATCGACTACGCCCTCTTCCTGGTCACCCGGCACCGCCAGAGCCTCATGGACGGCAGGGACCCGGTCGCGGCGGCCGGAGCGGCCACGGCCACCAGCGGGCGGGCCGTGCTGCTGTCCGGGTGCACCGTCATCATCGCCCTCTGCGGGCTGTGGGTCTCCGGGATCGGCTTCATCGGCAAGCTCGGCCTGGCGGCGGCCGTCACCGTCGTCACCGCGGTGCTCGGAGCCCTCACCCTGGTGCCCGCCGTGCTCGGCCTGGCGGGGCGGCACATCGACCGCATCCACGTGCGGCGGCCGATCGCCGAGGTGGAGGCCGGGCCGGAGCCGCGCGGGGGAGCGGACAGGCCTGGGCCGCGCGGGGGAGTGGAGGGTCCGGAGCGGACGACGCACGGCACCTGGCACCGGTACGCGCAGCGGGTGGAGCGCAGGCCGTGGTGGTTCCTGGCCGGCGGGGTGGTCGTGCTGGCCGTACTCGCCTTCCCGCTCCTCTTCATCCAGCTCGGGCACATCGGGGACGGGGCCGACCCCAAGTCCTTCACCGACCGGCGCGCCTACGACCTCATGTCCTCGGCGTTCGGGCCCGGTTCCAACGGCCCCCTGACGCTCGTGATCGACCAGAGCGACGTCCCCCAGGACGACCGGTCCGCGCTGGAGAGCCAGGCGGAGCAGTCCCTGGCCAAGGTGCAGGACGCGGCGTTCATCACCCCGCTCACCCCCACCTCGGACGGGGACGTCCTCACCGCCACCGCCTACTCCGTCGCCGCACCCCAGGACGAGCGGACCACGGAGCTGGTCGACCGCCTGTCGGACGACGTGCTGCCCGGCGCGGTCTCCGGCACCGCCGCGCACACCTATGTGACCGGCACGACGGCCGCCCAGGTCGACTTCCTGGACATCGTCTCCAGCAGGCTGCCCCTGATCATCGCGGTGGTGGTCGGACTCGCCTTCCTCGTGATCCTGGCCGTGTTCCGCGGGCTGCTCGTCGCGGTCAAGGCGGCCGTGCTCAACGTGCTGTCGATCGCCGCCTCGTACGGGGTCGTGGTCGCCGTCTTCCAGTGGGGCTGGGGAGGGCCCGCGCTCGGCGTCTCGGGCGACGTCCCGATCGAGAGCTACGTGCCGATGATGATGTTCGCCATCGTCTTCGGACTCAGCATGGACTACGAGATCTTCCTGCTGACCCGGATCCACGAGGCCTGGCTGGCCACGAACGACCCGAAGGCGAGCGTCGCGCACGCCCTGGAGATCACCGCACGGGTCATCACCTGCGCCGCGCTGATCATGGTCAGCGTCTTCGCCGCCTTCATCATCAGCGACAACATCGTGGTCAAGATGCTGGGACTGGGCCTTGCGGTCAGCGTGCTCATCGACGCCACCGTCGTGCGGCTGCTCCTGGTGCCCGCGGTGATGACCCTGCTCGGCCGCGCCGCCTGGTGGACCCCGCGGTGGCTGGACCGGCTCCTGCCGCACCTCGACGCGGAAGGGCAGGAGGACCGGGAACCACCCGACCGAGGTGACCGTGCTCTGACCTGACCTGACCTGACCTGACCTGACCTGACCTGACCTGACCCGACCCGACCCGTCCGGCGACCGGCCGTCCGGGTCCCGGGCAGCCCGTCGGGTCCCGCTAACCCAGCTGTTCGGGCAGCGGGGCCGCGTGCAGGACCGCGAGGCCGGAGACCGCGCGGGTCAGGGCGACGTACAGGCGGCGCAGGCCGGTGCGTTCGTCGGGTTCTCCGTCGACCACGGCCGCCGGTTCGTCCAGCACGACGTAGTCGTACTCCAGTCCCTTCGCGAGCGAGGCCGGGACCAGGGTCAGCCGGGAGTGCGCGGTCGTCTCCTCACCGGGGGAGAGGACGCTGTGGCCCGCGTCCGCGAGTGCCGCCGAGAGCGCCGGGATGCGGGCGTCGGCGGCGATCAGGCCGATCGAGCCGTCGTGGCGCAGCGACTCCTCGCACGCCGCGACCACCGCCGCGTCCAGCTCGTCCGCCGCCGCGACCTGCCGTACCGCAAGGGAGCCCGGCGTCTCACGCACCGACTCCACCGGGGCCAGGCCCGGGGCGATCGACGGGAGGAGACGGGAGGCGTACGCGATCACCTCGCGCGGCACACGGAAGCCCGCCGTCAGCTCCTCCACGACCGCGTCTGCCTTGCCCAGGTGGAACAGCGCCTGCTCCCAGCTCCGCGTCGACCACGGGGTGGTCCCCTGGGCCAGGTCGCCGAGCACGGTCGCCGACCCCGTCGAGCAGCGCCGGCCCACCGCGCGGTACTGCATGGGGGACAGGTCCTGGGCCTCGTCGATGACGACATGGCCCAGCGAATGGGTGCGCGCCACCAGGTCGGCTGCCTCGTCGATCAGCACCGCGTCCGCCACCGTCCACTTCGCCGACTTCACGCTCCGCGCGGGCCGTGCCATCAGGATCTGCTTCTGCTCGTCGCCGGTGAGGAGGCCCTCCGCGTGCGCGGCCAGGAAGTCCGCGTCCGTCAGGAGCCGCAGCACCAGCTTCGCGGGCTCCACCGCCGGCCAGATCGCCTTCACGGCCGCCTTCACCGCGGGATTGCGCGCCACCGCGTTCTGCACCCGGTCGTCCGGGGCTTCGCCGGCCTCCTCCATCCGCACGAGGACGGCGTGCGCGATGCGCTGCGGAAGAGCCTCGTGGGCGGCCCCGTACCGCATGTCGCGGGCCAGCAGCTCGGTGACCATCTCCTCGATCTCGTGGGCCGGGACCCTCCAGCGCCGGGAACCGCGCACCACCACGACCGTCTCGGCCGGAGGCGTCACGTGCGAGCGGATCGCCCGCCGCAGGACCTCCGCCATGCGGGCGTCGCCCTTGATCACCGCGGCGGCCGACCCGTCGGTCCCCCGCACCTCGACGCGCGCACCCACCAGGTCCTCGACGGTGGCCTGCTGCACCTCGAGCTCACCGAGCGCCGGGAGCACCTGCTCGATGTAGTGGAGGAACGACCGGTTCGGGCCGATGACGAGGGTGCCGGTGCGGGCGAGGCGCTCGCGGTGCGCGTAGAGGAGATAGGCGACACGGTGCAGGCCGACGGCCGTCTTCCCGGTGCCCGGGCCTCCCTGGACGCAGACCGTGCCGCCCAGGCCGCTGCGGACGATCTCGTCCTGCTCGGGCTGGATCGTCGCGACGATGTCACGCATCGGCCCCACACGGGGCCGCTCGATCTCCGCCTGGAGGAGCTTGCTGGTCTGCTCGGTCTCCGTCGGGTCGGTGAGGTGCTCGTCCTCGTACGCGGTCAGCTCGCCGCCGGTGTAGCCGAAGCGGCGGCGGTGGCCGACGTCCAGGGGGTTGTTCCTGGAGGCCTGGTAGAACGGCTGCGAGACCGGCGCGCGCCAGTCGATGACCATCGGATCGCCGTGGGCGTCGTGGACGTGGCGGCGCCCGATGTAGAAGCGCTCCCCCTCCGAGCCCTCCGCCTTCTCGGCGCCGACCACGTGCAGGTAGTCCAGGCGGCCGAAGAACAGCGGGGTGTGGGAGAGGTCGGCGAGCGCCTTGATGCGGTCGTCGATCTGGGCCTGCAGGACCGCGGCGTTGACCCAGTTCGCGGTGACATCACGGATGTCTAGCGCCTGCACGTCCTCGCGCATGGCGCGCAGCGCGGCACGGGACGCGGCGAGGTGCGCCCGCTCCCTGACCAGTGGATTGCTTGTCTCTTCGTGCGCGGGCACGGTGTTGCCTCCGGCTTTTCGACGCAGGACGGCGGACAGGGCGCAGCGCCCGGTCCGCTCGGGGACGTTCACACGCAGACGCGCACGCCGGTGGGCGCGTGCGGCAGTTGTCGGCCGGTTTCCGTCCGGTCGGCGGCGCTCCCCCGGCTGCCGACCGCTCGAAGGGCAGGCCGGTACCACGGTGCGGGAGGCGGGCAGACCGGCGATTGTAGCGACCGCGGGACCCCGGGGCGAACGAATAGACGCGGGCCGTGTCCGTCCCGTAGGGGACGGCATGCGACCTCCGGCCTACGGGCTCCCGCCCGCGCTTCGGTCCGCAGGCCGATGCCGGAGCGCGGGCGGACGGAGCACCATGGAATGCATGAGCACCGTTCATCTGAACCCGCGCAGGACCGGCCCCGCGCACGGCGCGACCGCGGCGACCGGTCATCCACGCAGCCACCGCATGGGAAACGCGGTGCGCGCCGTATCCGTCTTCGCACGCACCGCGTTCGGTGTGGCCGTCCTCGGCGAGTACGCGGAGGAGGCGGGCGTCGTCCGCCGCCGCCGCTGAGCCCGAAAGCCCGTCCGCCGCCGCTGAACCGGTGGGCCCTCGCCCGGAAGCCCCGCCCAGGGACCGCTGTCAGTTCTCCGTCAGCAGCTCGTCCGCGTCGACGATCCGGTAGGCGTACCCCTGCTCGGCCAGGAACCGCTGGCGGTGAGCCGCGAAGTCCTGGTCGATCGTGTCGCGGGCGACCACCGAGTAGAAGCGCGCCTCGTGCCCGTCCGCCTTCGGGCGCAGGACCCGGCCGAGCCGCTGCGCCTCCTCCTGACGCGAGCCGAACGTTCCCGACACCTGGATGGCGACCGTGGCCTCCGGCAGGTCGATCGAGAAGTTCGCGACCTTCGACACGACCAGCACGCTGATCTCGCCCTGCCGGAACGCGTCGAAGAGCTTCTCGCGCTGGGCGTTGCTCGTCTCGCCCTTGATCACCGGGGCGTCCAGGTGCTCACCGAGCTCGTCCAGCTGGTCGATGTACTGCCCGATGACCAGGGTCTGCTCGCCCCGGTGCTTGCGTACGAGCGCCTCGGTGACCTTCCGCTTCGTCGCGGTCGTCGCGCAGAACCGGTACTTCTCCTCGGCCTCCGCCGTCGCGTAGGCGAGCCGCTCCGAGTCCGTGAGGTTCACGCGGACCTCGACGCAGTCGGCGGGCGCGATGTAGCCCTGCGCCTCGATCTCCTTCCACGGGGCGTCGAACCGCTTGGGCCCGATGAGCGAGAAGACGTCCGACTCGCGGCCGTCCTCGCGCACCAGCGTCGCGGTGAGCCCGAGGCGACGCCGGGCCTGGAGGTCGGCGGTGAACTTGAAGACGGGCGCGGGCAGCAGGTGCACCTCGTCGTAGATCACGAGCCCCCAGTCGCGGGAGTCGAACAGCTCCAGGTGCGGGTAGATCCCCTTACGGCGGGTGGTCAGCACCTGGTACGTGGCGATGGTGACCGGCCGGATCTCCTTGCGCGTACCGCTGTACTCGCCGATCTCCTCCTCGGTCAGCGAGGTCCGCTTCACCAGCTCGTGCTTCCACTGGCGGGCGGAGACGGTGTTGGTGACCAGGATCAGCGTGGTCGCCTTGGCCTCGGCCATGGCACCCGCGCCGACCAGCGTCTTCCCGGCGCCGCAGGGGAGCACGACGACACCCGAGCCGCCGTGCCAGAAGCCCTCGACGGCCTGCTTCTGGTACGGGCGCAGCGACCAGCTCTCCTGGTCCAGCTCGATCGGGTGCGCCTCGCCGTCGACGTACCCGGCGAGGTCCTCGGCGGGCCAGCCCAGCTTGAGCAGCGTCTGCTTGATCTGCCCGCGCTCGGAGGGGTGCACGGCCACGGTGTCCGGGTCGAGACGCGCCCCGACCAGCGGCTGGACCTTCTTCGAGCGGAGGATCTCCTCCAGCACCGGGCGGTCGTTCGACGTCAGCACCAGGCCGTGGACGGGGTGCTTGGACAGGGTGAGGCGGCCGTACCGCGCCATCGTCTCGGCGATGTCGACGAGGAGCGCGTGCGGCACGGGGTAGCGCGAGTACTCCACGAGCGCGTCGACGACCTGCTCGGCGTCGTGCCCCGCGGCGCGGGCGTTCCACAGGCCGAGCGGGGTCACGCGGTAGGTGTGGATGTGCTCGGGGGCACGCTCCAGCTCGGCGAAGGGTGCGATGACACGGCGGCAGGCCTCGGCCTGGTCGTGGTCGACCTCGAGGAGCAGCGTCTTGTCGCTCTGGACGATGAGGGGTCCGGTCACGCGCGTCGGCCCTTTCTGTTCCGCTTCTGCCCTGCTGCTGGGATCCGCCGCCGGGGACGGCCGCGAACGGCCAAACGTCCAGTGTGCCGCATCGGCCGCGAACGGGCGTCGCGCACGCGTGACGGAGCGGGTGGCGGGCCTCCCGCCGCGCGGTGGTCCGGAGGGAGCCGGCGACGCCACGGTGCGTACGATCCGGGGGGCCGGCTCTGACCGGCGTCCTGGTGCGGCGAAGCCCGTGCGGGTCGGCCGGTGGGGCCCTCCGGCCGGGGTGAGCTCACCGGCCGACCGGTGGTCAGAAGCGGCTGGTAGAAAGGGAATGCGCGTCGGCAGGTCGTCGTCCGCGGGGGAGGAACGTCATGTCACAGCCGTCACCCTGGCCGCCGCAGCAGCCGCCGGGCGGTCAGCCGCAGCCGCCGTACGGAGGCGGGCAGCAGCCGCCGATCGGTGCTCAGCCCCCGGGCCTTCCGCCGCGGCCCGGGTACGGGAATCCCCACGGCGGGCAGCCCGTGCCGGACAACCCGTACGCGGCTCAGCAGCCGCCACCGCCCGGTCCGCCCGGTCCGCCCGCGCCGTACGGCGCGTACCCGCCGCCGCCCCAGGGACCGGCGGTGCCGCCTCCGCCCGCGGGGAAGGGGAAGCGGCGCACCGGGCCGATCGTGGGCGCCACTCTGGTGGCGCTCGTCCTGATCGGCGGCGGGGTGTGGTTCGCGCTCGGCACCGGTGACGACGACGACGCCAAGGGGCCCGTCGCGAAGGTGAGTCCCAGTGCCACCTCGCCCTCTCCGAGCGCCACGGAGGAGACACCGGAGGAGTCCCCCTCGCCGACGGGCATGCCCGCGCCGACGGGGACCGGGCTCCAGGCGGTCTGGCGGGCGTCCGACTCGACGATGCTGGGGCTGGGCGACGCGTACACCGACGAGCCCGCCCGGATCAACGCCGTCCTCAGTGCCGGTGACGGCCTGGAGTGCGAGGGCCGGTGGCAGGAGGACGAGAGCGGTGACTTCCTGGAGGTCGCGCTGCTCTGCAAGAAGGACGGCGTCCGGGTCGAGAGCGAGGACCGGGTCGGGAACCTGGAGCAGTCCGGCAACACCCTGACCGTCGAGTGGGCCAAGGGGGACACCGGCACGGAGACCTTCGAGCGCTTCCGGGACATGGATCCCGCCTGACGCCTCCGGGTCAGGTCGACTGCTCGTCGGCGAGCTCCGCGACCCCCGTGATCCGGTGCAGCGGATAGGTCCGGACCTCGTCGGCCGTGTGGTCGTACGCCGTCACGAAGCCGCCCTCGACCTTCACCGGGGCGATCACGCGCTGGCTGGCCGCGCCGTCCACGTTGACGTAGCCGATCCAGACCGCCGAGCCGGTCATCGCGGCGGCCTGCACGGTGGCCAGGGTCTCGGCCGTGGTCGTGCGGGGGAGGGAGCCGGCCGGGGCCGTGCCCGTCTCCGGGGACTCCTTGTGGACGGCTCTGGCGGCCGTGTCGCCGGCCCGGACGGCCCGGACGGCCGCGGTCAGCAGGGTGGCGTCCGGGACCGGCGGCCCCTCGGGGACGGGGACGGGCGGCGTGCGCGGCGGGGTCCTGCGCGCGCCGGCGCGGGTGATCAGGACGTCACCCTCGGCGGACTCGGCGGCCGGGGCGTACCCCATCTCGCGCAGCCCTTCGATGAGCGACCCCGGGCCGGCCTGCGCCGCCAGGACGGTCGGTGCGAGCCGCCGCAGCCGCAGGGTGGCCGACCGCTTGTCGGCCAGGATCTCGTTGAGCACGGCCTCGTCGTCGCAGCGCACGTAGGCGGAGGCGGCGCCGATCCGCAGATGACCGTGGCGGCGGGCCACGTCGTCGATGAGGTAGCTCAGCGGCTGCGGCACCGGCGTACGGCTGTGGGTGGCGAGGAAGGCGTGCAGGTCGGTCGCCGCCCGCCCGGCGTCGAGAGCGCGGCGTACGGAGCCGGGGGTGAAGCGGTAGACCGTCGCGCCGCCCTTGGACTCGACGTCGGCGAGGACGGAGAGCATGTCGGCCAGCGGGCGTTCCAGCGGGCCGGGGGCGACCGCCGTCAGGTCGGCCTGGAGCAGCACGTGGTCCAGGGGCTCGGGGATCAGCGGGGCGAGACGGGCGGCGGCGTCGTCGGGCCCCTCGTCGAGCAGGGCGCGGGCCTGGGAGGAGAGGGCGCCGCGGCCGGTGACGCCGAGCATCTCCGCCTCGTTGACCGTCCACAGGGCGATCCGGGAGCGCAGGTCGGACGCCTCGCCCTGGGGCGAGGGCCCGCCCGGTGGCGTCGTGCGCAGCGGGCGTTCCCAGCGGAGCCGGGCGAGCAGGGTCTGCGGGTCGGGCGCGGTGCCCGGCGGGAGCGAGGCGAAGAGGGCCAGGACCCGGTGGCGTACCTCGGGTGCGGCGGAGCGGTCCAGGTCGGGGCCGAGTGCGGACAGCGCCCGGCCCTTGGCGTCCTGGCCGCCGACCAGGCCCGCGGTGCGGGTGGCGGCGAGCCAGGCGGTGATGAGGTGGGTCCAGCGGTCCTGGGCGTCGAGGTCCAGCCACTCGTCGGAGGCCGGGGTCGGCGCGTACCGCTCGTCGGTCTCGCCGTCCGAGGCCAGCAGGCCCGCCGCGTAGGCGAGTTCGATCCAGAAGGCGGCGACGGGCTCGGACGTGTCGAGCGCGGCGGCGGCGCGCTTCAGCTCGCGGACGCTCAGGCCGCCCGCGCGGAGGATGGCCGGGCCGCCGTTGTTCCAGAGTTTCAGGAGCTCCTCGACGGTGGACAGCGCCATGAAGCCCTGGCCCGCCGCGGCTCTGTCCACAGCCTGGGGATCGCGCTCGGCGGCGGCGATGAGCGCCGGCGCCACGGGCTCGGGCACGCGATGGGCGCGGCCGGCCCGCAGGTGCAGCGCCGCCTCGCGCGGCAGGACGACGGTGCGCGTCGACACGGGCAGCAGCAGCCCGCGGTCGCGCAGCCACTGCACGGGCGGGGTGGGGTTCGGGGTGACCTCCCCGTAGGGCGGGCCCCACACCAGCCGGTCGAGCACCGACAGCGCCTCGACCGGGGCGGTGTCGAGCAGCTCCGCCATCCTGGTCCGGTCCGTGAAGAGCCCGGCCAGCGCGGTGACGGCGGAGACCGGGTCGTGGGTGGGCGGCAGCCCGGCTGCGGTCAGGATCTCCTGCAGCCTGCCGGGCGACATCCCGGCCGTGGCCTCGGAGACGGTCGGGCCGAGGCCGGTGGGGGAGGGGTGCTGCGGCGAGGGGGCGAGCAGCTCGCGCGCGGTGCGCACGAGGTGCAGCCGGGTGTCCTCGCCCCAGACCAGGGCCTGTTCGCGCAGGGTGGCGAGGGCGGTGGGCAGGGCGGCGGTGATCGCCGCACCCGCGTCGTCGCGTCCGTCGCCGTCGTCCTGCCCGTCACCGGTGAGGAGCGCGAGCAGCGTGTCGTAGGGGGCGGGGTCCGGTGCCACGGCCAGCGCCTCGGCGGTCTGCAGGGCGAAGCGGTCGAGGTGCTCCAGCGCGCGGACCACGGAGGCCCGGGTGCCGGCCCGTGTCGCCAGCTGCGTGATGTCGTTCGGCACGGGGCTGAGCAGGTCGGGGCGGGCACGCAGCAGCCCGGCCAGCGATTCGTCGCCCCGGGCGCGCAGGGCTTCGGCGAGCGTGCGCGGTGGTGTGGTCGTCCCCATCCGTCCCACGGTAGCCCCTGGAACGCTACCGTCGGGGCAGGGCGGGTGGAGGGAGAACCAGCGCGTGGGGATCGAGAGCGACCAGCTTGTCTACGACTACCTCAGCCGGGTCGGTGACCTGGCGCAGCAGCAACAGCTGTCCTCGGGCGCCCGGATGAGGCTCGTCGCGACGCTGCGGGGCGAGATCGACCGGCAGCGCGGCACGGACGGATCCGACTCTCCGGCGGTGGTCCGGCGCATCCTCGGCCGCCTCGGGGCTCCGGGTGAACTCGTGTCCGCGGCGGCCGAGTCGGGCGACGGGGAGGTGTCGCTCCCCTCGCCCCGGGCGGACGCCGCCACGGAAGCCGGGAGCGCGCCCGGGGTGCCCCGGGCGCGGCGTGGTCTGCTCAGGAAAGACGTGTCGCGCAAGGGCGCGTCGCCACAGGCCGCACAGGCGGATCCCGGACCCGGCGGGCCGGCGCCGGGGAGGCCGGAGGCCGCTGGACCGGCTCCGGCCTGGCCGTCGGCGTCCGCGCCGCACATGGCGGGGCTGGGCGAGGAGCAGCCCGGGGGCGAGACCGAGTGGTGGCGGATCGAGCCGGGGCCCTTCGGTGAGGTCGCGCAGGGCGGGCCGGGGGCGATGGGCGTCGGCACGTCCGTGCCGGGGTTCGTGGGCGGGCTGGAGAGCCCGGAGCTGTTCGGCATGCCGAGCACGCCGAAGCCCCCCGGGCCGCGCGCCCCGGCGGAGGGGGAGGAGCCCGCACCTGCGGCGGACGGGAAGGAGGCCGCCGCTCCGGCGCCCGTGGCGCGTCCCCGGCCGCGCCTGCGGCTGCGGCGGCCCAGGAAGGCCGTCGTGGACGCCGGGGCCCCCGCGCGGCCCCGCCTCTCCCATCCGCTCCTGCTGCTGGCCGCCGCGCTGCTGGTGGCCGGTGCCGTGCTCGGGTCGTGGCTGGCGCTCGCGGGAGGGTGGCTGCTGGCGTACAGCTCGCGCAGGTTCTCCCGCGCGGAGGCGAAGTGGGTCGCGCTGGGCCTGCCGGGCCTGGTCGTCGGCGGCGCTTTCGTCTGGTTGTGGGGCCGCATGGACGGCCGCTGGGGCGAGCCGCTCGCGGAGAGCGCGATGGGGGACGCGATGACGGACGTCTGGCCCGTCGTGGTGCGGGTCGCGGCGGTGGCGTCGGCGCTCTACCTGGTGTGGCGCTCCCGCAGGCTGACGGGCTGACAGCGGCCGGGCGGCCGAGGAGCTGGGGCGGGCGGCACGGCTGGAGTGTACGTTCGTACGCCTTGGGTGTACGGTCGCACGCATGCCGATGGACCACTTCGCCGACGATCCGCGTACGAACCTGGAGCGCATGCTCGCGGGTGACCTCTACATCGCCGACGATCCGGAGATCGCGCGGCGCCAGCAGCACGCGATGCGCCTCGCGGCCCGCTTCCAGGCCGCCTACACCGAGGACGCCGACGCGGCCAGGACGATCCTGGCCGAACTGCTCGACTCCGTGGGCGAGGGCGTCGACCTGCGCCCGCCGCTGTACGTCGACTACGGCAGCAACATCACCATCGGCGCCCGTACCTTCGTCAACTACCACCTCACCGCGCTGGACGTCGCGCGCATCACCATCGGTGAGGACTGCCAGATCGGGCCCGACGTCCAGCTCCTCACGCCCACCCACCCCGTCGAGCCGGGGCCCCGCCGGGACAAGCTGGAGGCCGCGCTCCCCATCACCATCGGTGACAACGTGTGGCTCGGCGGCGGCGTCATCGTCTGCCCCGGGGTGACCATCGGTGACAACTCCGTGATCGGCGCGGGTGCCGTGGTCACGAAGGACATCCCCGCCGACGTCGTCGCCGTGGGCAACCCCGCCCGCGTCGTCCGCGGCGTCTGACCCGCCCGTCCCGTGGCCACCGGACGTACGGACCCCCAGCGGCGGGAGCGGATTCTCGCCGCCACGCTCGACCACATCGCCGACGAGGGGGTCGTCGGCGTCTCGCACCGCAGGATCGCGGCCCGCGCCGAGGTTCCGCTGGGGTCGATGACCTACCACTTCAGCGGCATCGACGACCTGTTGCGCGAGGCGTTCACCCGCTTCGCCGACCAGATCGTGGCCGTGTTCGAACAGCACCTGGGCCGGGCCGGCACCCCCGAGGAGGCGCGTGAGGCGGTCACCGACCTCATCCACGTGCTGTCCGAGGGGCCGCGCCGCGAACTCGTCCTCACCCAGGAGCTCTACACCCTGGCCGCCCGGCGCGACGAGTACCGCGAGCTCACCCACGCGTGGATGAACCGCAGCCGCCGTCTGCTGGAGCAGCACTTCGACCCGGACACCGCCCGCCGGCTCGACGCGCTGATCGAGGGGCTGACCCTGCACCGGGCCCTCGACACCGAGCCGTCCAGCCGTGAACTGACGCGGCAGGCGGTCGAGCGGATGACGTCGGGGGCCTAGACCGGAGCTGCCTGGGCAGGATCATGCCCTGGCGTACATCCCCGGATCACCTGTGGGGCGCGGACCTGACACCGCGCCCCACAGGCTTCGGCCCGCTTCCGGAAGCCGCGGGGAACACACCCGACGGCCGTGGGCCACGCACCCGGGTGGCAGTGGAGAACGCACCCGGAAGGCCGTTGCGCCCCCCGAAAGCCGCGGAGAACACGCCCGTAAAAGGCGACAGAAGGTGTCTGCTTTCCGGGGAAGCATGCTGTCTCCGCCGTCCGCACGGGCGTCGGCGCGGCACAGCGTGGATCCGGGAGGACGTACATGTCAGCGGCACTGGACGGCAAGGTGGCCCTCGTCGCAGGGGCGACGCGGGGAGCGGGACGGGGGATCGCGGTCGAGCTGGGCGCGGCCGGGGCGACCGTCTACGTCACCGGACGCAGCACCCGGACCCGGCGGTCGGAGTACGACCGTCCCGAGACCATCGAGGACACGGCGGACCTGGTGGCCGCGGCGGGCGGCCACGGCATCGCCGTGCCGACCGACCATCTGGTCCCCTCGCAGGTCCGCGCGCTGGTGGACCGCATCGCGGCCGAACAGGACCGGCTGGACGTGCTGGTCAACGACATCTGGGGCGGTGAGCACCTCTTCGCCTGGGACACCCCCGTGTGGGAGCACGACCTGGACAAGGGGCTGCGGCTGCTGCGGCTCGCCGTGGAGACCCACGCGATCACCAGCCACCACGCCCTTCCCCTCCTGCTGCGCGGCCGGGGCGGTCTGGTCGTCGAGATGACCGACGGCACCGCCGAGTACAACCGGGACACCTACCGGAACTCCTTCTTCTACGACCTGGCGAAGACCGCCGTCCTGCGTATGGGCTTCTCCCTCGGCCATGAACTGGGCTCCCGGGGTGCCACGGCGGTGGCGCTGACCCCGGGGTGGATGCGCTCGGAGATGATGCTCGACCACTTCGAGGTGACCGAGGAGACCTGGCGGGACGCCCTCGACCGGGTGCCGCACTTCTGCATCTCCGAGACGCCGTCCTACACCGGGCGGGCCGTCGTCGCGCTCGCCGCCGATCCCGATGTGAGCCGGTGGAACGGTCGGTCGCTGTCCAGCGGCGGGCTGGCCCAGGAGTACGGGTTCACCGACCTCGACGGCAGCCGGCCGGACGCCTGGCGCTATCTCACCGAGGTCCAGGGCGTCGGCGGGCCCGCCGACGCCACCGGCTACCGCTGATGCCCCTTCCGGGGGCGCGCCCTGGGCCCCCGCGCGGGGCGGGCCCGCCGGTCCCGCCGGGAGACTCGGCACAATGGAGCCCATGCCTTCACCCACCCTGACGGTCGGATTCGACCTCGACATGACCCTCATCGACTCCCGGCCCGGCATCAGGGCCGTCTACGAGGCGCTGGCCGCCGAGACGGGTGTGTACATAGACACCGACCTGGTCGTCAGCCGCCTCGGGCCGCCGCTCGCGGAGGAGATGTCCAACTGGTTCCCCGCCGAGGCGATCGCGGGGGCCGCCGACCGTTTCCGCGCGATCTACCCGGACCGGGCGATCACGCCGACGACGGCGATGCCCGGTGCCCGGGAAGCCGTCGAGGCCGTCCAGGTGCTCGGCGGGCAGGTGATGGTCGTCACCGCCAAGTACGAGCCGAACGCCAAGCTCCACCTCGCGCACCTCGGTATCGACGCGGACCTGCTCATCGGCGGACTCTGGGCCGAGGGCAAGGCGGAGGCGCTCCTGGAGCACGGCGCGCGGATCTACGTGGGCGACCACACCGGCGACGTCCGGGGGGCCCACGCGGCGAACGCCCTGTCGGTCGGCGTCACGACCGGACCGTGCGACGAGGCGGAGCTCCGGGCGGCCGGAGCCGAGGTGATCCTGCCGGACCTCACCGCGTTCCCCGCCTGGCTGAGGACCTTCGTGGCCGTGTGACACCAGGGACGGCACCCCGGGCCGGCCCCGGGTCGTCGGGCCCGTCGCGGGTGCCGCCCGGGGCGCTGCTGTTGCCGCACCAGATGATGACGGCGCTGTTCCCGCTCTTCGACACGCTGGACGAGGGCCAGGAGTACAAGCACCGGATTCGCGCCATTGTGCGGCAGCGGCTCGACCTCCTCCTGGAGGGCGTCCACATGAAGATCTCGGCAGGATCCGAAGCGGGCAGCGCACTCCATCGAGCTGGGCCTGCCGGCGGAGGCCGAACGCGTCCACGGCAGGGGGTTCGCCGCATTCCTGGAGCAGAACCACGAGCCCGTCGACCCGCTCTTCCAGCTCGCCGAGCAGATCTCGGTGGTCCCGCTCGACGGCGGAGGCTTCGACGGCCCCGAGTGGTCGGTCCGGGTCTCGCTCGCCGACCTGGACGACCTCGACCGCCTGAAGATCGGCCACCACCTGCGCGTCGTCTTCGACGACTACGCACAGGAGTGGCGGGCCGCGCAGAGGGAGGAGCGGGCCGTTACCTCGTCGCGGCCCGCTTCGGGGAGCTCATCCACACCGACCGCACCACCCCGGCGGCCGCGATCAGGAAGCCCAGACCCATCAGCATGCAGACCGCGTAGGCGACGGACGGGAACGGGTCGGTACCCAGGAACAGTGGGGCCACGGTCACCAGGGTGGCCAGGGCGCCGACGAAGAAGACGATCGCGCCGACCTGTACGAGCCGGTCGCCTGCGCCTGAAGGAGTAGTACTCACCCGGCCAGGGTAGTTCCCCGCTCGGCGGAACCGGTCGGCGACGTCTTGTGTCCGGCCCCCGGGCCATTAGCCTGGGACACGGCGGGTCACAGACCCGCTGTACTGCTATCCGGAGCCGTTTTCGGCTCTCCCGCACACCGACGAGTACGAGGACGAGGACAGACGTGCCCACGGGTAAGGTCAAATGGTTCAATTCGGAAAAGGGCTTCGGCTTTCTTTCGCGCGACGACGGCGCCGACGTCTTCGTCCACTCCTCCGTACTCCCGGCCGGCGTCGACGCCCTCAAGCCCGGTCAGCGCGTCGAATTCGGCGTGGTCGCGGGCCAGCGCGGTGACCAGGCCCTGTCCGTGGTGATTCTCGACCCCACCCCGTCGGTCGCCGCCGCGCAGCGGCGCAGGCCGGACGAGCTGGCCTCGATCGTGCAGGACCTGACGACGGTGCTGGAGAACATCACACCGCTGCTGGAGCGGGGCCGCTACCCCGACAAGGCCGCCGGTGCGAAGATCGCGGGCCTGCTGAGGGCGGTCGCGGACGAGCTCGACGTCTGACCGCCCGGATCCCGCCGTTCCGGGCGTGATCACGCGAGGCCGGGCACCCACCCCATGGGGTGAGTGCCCGGCCTTTCGCGTGTGTGCCGGCCCGGCGGTCACCTTCGCCGCCTCGTCGGACAGAGGGAGGATAGGCGGGGAGTAGCGGCTCCGGTCCGGAGGGATAGCGGCTCGCGGAAGAGTGTTTTCCGCCAGCCGGCGTCCACCGAATCGTGAGGCTTCCGATGATGACCGAACCCCGAGTCCGCCCCGCCGAGGGAGGAGGTGCGCCTTCGGACGTCGCTGTGCTCGGCGCGGTGGTCAAGCGCTTCGCCAACGCCAAGGGCGAGGGCTTCACCGCCGTGAACGGGCTGGATCTGCGGATCCCGCGCGGCGAGGTGGTGGCCTTCCTCGGCCCGAACGGCGCCGGAAAATCGACGACCATCGACATGCTCCTGGGCCTGACCCGGCCCGACTCCGGGACGGTGGAGCTGTTCGGGCAGGAGCCGCAGCACGCGGTACGCGCCGGACGGGTCGCGGCCGTCATGCAGTCGGGAGGACTGCTTCCCGATCTGACGGTCGGGGCCACCGTGCACATGCTGGGCTCGCTGCACCCAGGTGCCGACCCCGAGCGGTGCATGAGCAGGGCCGGGGTCTCCGGGCTGCGGGACCGGAAGGTGTCCGCGTGCTCCGGAGGGGAGCAGCAGCGGCTGCGGTTCGCCGTGGCGCTCCTGTCCGACCCCGAGTTCCTGGTGCTGGACGAGCCGACGGCCGGCATGGACGTGGCGGCCCGCAGGGAGTTCTGGGCGGCCGTCCGGGAGGACGCGGGACGGGGTATGACCGTCATGTTCGCCACCCACTACATGGAGGAGGCGGACCAGTTCGCCGACCGTGTGGTGATGATCGACCACGGCGCGGTCGTGGCCGACGGTTCGGCCTCCTCGGTCCGCGCAGCGACCAGTGGGCGCACGGTGTCCGCCGTGATCGCGCCGCACCACGCGGCGGCCGTCGCGGCCTCCCCCGGTGTCCGTTCCTGCACGGTCCGCGGTGAGCGCCATTTCTTCGACTGTGCCGACTCGGACGCCGTGCTGCGGTTGCTCGTCGGCGAGACGCAGGCGCGGGAGATCGAAGTGGCCCCGCGCAGCCTCGAAGAGGCGTTCATGGCCATCACCCAGCACAACCGCGGTGCCGAGGAGGGACTGTGACCACCACGCTCGCAGAGACGGAGGCCGGCCCCCGTGGGTCGGTGTTCGGCGGGGTCAACGCCACGTTCATCGGGTACGAGCTGCGCCGGCGGTTCAACCGCCAGACGACGATCTTCACGCTGCTGCTCCCGGCCGTGCTCTATCTCGCCCTGTTCCGGACGGGCCCGGACGACGCCTCCCTGCCGCACGGGAACTTCGCCGCCTGGATGATGGCCGGCCTGGCCGTGTACGGCGCCGGGACGGCGGCCATCAGCTCGGCGGCCACGATCTCGGTCGAGCGGTCCGTGGGCTGGATGCGCACGATCGCGCTGAGCCCGCTCACCCCTCCGGGCTACCTGCTCGTCAAGGTGCTGTGCTCCGTGCTGATGGCCGGCGTCCCGGTGGTCATCGTCGGTGTCCTCGGCCTCGCCACGGGGGCGCGCGCCGACGCCGGGGTCTGGGTGACGGCCCTGCTGGTCGCCTGGCTGGGCGCCGCGGTGTTCGCCGCGCTCGGCATCGCGATGGGCCTGGCCATGAAGCCCGACGTGGTCATGCATATGCCGGGGCTGACCATGACCGCGCTCGCGTTCCTGGGCGACCTCTTCATCCCGCTCAGCGGGGTCATGCTGGAGATCTCGCGGTTCACCCCGATGTACGGGGTGGCGACCCTCGCCCGGTACGCCCTCACCGACGGCTACGCGTTCAGCGGTGAGCATTCCAGCCTGACCGGTGCCGTCCTCAACGTCGTCGCCTGGTTCGCGGCGTTCTCGTTCATGGCGGTCCGCAGATTCGCCAGGAGCACCGGCCGGCAGTAGCCGGCCGCGGTCCCTACGCCGGCCGTTCGCATCCGTCGTCGCCGACGATCGCGCAGGGGTACTCGACAGAGGGGGATAGAACATATGTTCGGAATTATTGCGCCAGGTCAGGGGTCCCAGACCCCGGGCATGCTGGCCGGCTGGCTCCGGGACCCGGAGTGCGCCGCGTCGGTGCGGCAGTGGTCCGAGGCATCGGGCTGCGATCTGGCCCACCTGGGAACCAAGGCCTCGTCGGCCGAGATCGCGCGGACGGAGAACACCCAGCCGCTGCTCGTCGCCCAGGGCCTGCTGGCCCACGGGGCGCTGGCGGGGAAGCTGACCGACGGGGCGGCCGTGGTGGCCGGCCACTCGGTGGGGGAGCTCACCGCGGCGGTGTACGCGGGAGTCCTCGACCCCGCCGACGCCGTGCGGCTGGCCGCCGTACGCGGTCGCGCCATGGCGGAGGCCTGCGCCGGTACCCCGACATCCATGGCGGCGGTGGTCGGCGGGGACGAGGCGGAGGTGCTGGCGCACCTCTCCGGGCTCGGCCTGAGCCCCGCCACGTACAACGGCCCCGGCCAGATCGTGGCCGCAGGGACGTCCTTGCGGATCGGGCAGCTGATCGCCCACCCGCCGCGCGGAGCCACGGTCAAGGAGCTTCAGGTCGCGGGAGCCTTCCACACCCCGCACATGGAGTCCGCCCGGCAGGTCTTCGCCGACGCGGCAGCCGCCACCCACTTCGCCCGGCCGCGCCTGCTCCTTCTCTCCAACGCCGACGGGGCGGTGGTGACCTCGCCCGACGGGATCCGCCACAGGCTCGTCGAGCAGGTCGTGAGGCCGGTGCGCTGGGACCTGTGCATGGACGCCCTGGACCGCACGGCGCCCGGGGCGGTGATCTCGCTCCCGCCCGCCCGCACGCTCACCGGCATCCTCAAGCGCCGGTATCCGGGCATCGACGTCGTCGCACTGAACACACCGCGGGACATCGCGAAGGCCGCAGCACGGCTCGACGCCGGTGCCGGGAGAACGGAGCCGGCCCGTGCTGGTGTCTGACCTTCTTGGCCCCCCGTGTGCCGAGCGCCCCGGGCACCTCGCCGTCATCGACACCGAGGGCTCCTGGACCTACGGCGAGCTCGGCACCGCCGTCGACCGCGCGACCGGATGGCTCCGCGGCCGGGGGATCGCCCCCGGAGAGCGGGTCGTCTACACCGGAGGCAACGACCGGGCGTTCCTCGCCCTGTTCTACGCCACGCTCCGCGTCGGCGCGGTCTTCGTCCCCGTACACCCCGAGCTGACGGACGTGCAGGTCGGGGCCATCGTCGAGGACTGCGCCGCTGCCCTGGCCATCTGCCCGCCGGGTGCGGGGCAGGGCGCCGGTGACACCGTGAGCGTTTCCACGGCACAGCGGGAGATCGGGAGCGCCGTCCTCGACCCCCGCGCCGCCGAACTGCCGGACACCGCCGTCGCGATGCTGATCTACACCTCGGGCACGACCGGCCGGCCGAAGGGGGTCGTCTGCCCGCACCGGCAGATGATCGCCGCCCTTCACGCGGTCAACGCCTGCCTGGGTTACCGACCGGACGACGTGGTGCTCTGCCGGCTGCCGCTCTCCTTCGACTACGGGCTCTACCAGGGGCTGCTCTGCGCGCTCACCGGCGGCACGCTCGTGCTCACCGGGCGCGGCCAGGACGTCGGTCTGCTGAGGCTCATCGAACGGCACGGCCTCACCGTCGTCCCTCTGGTGCCCTCGCTCGCGCAGATCCTCACCCTGCTTCAGCGCAAGCTCCGCCGGCCGACGAAGGTGCGGCTGTTCACCAACACCGGCGCACGGCCCGGACGGGCGGTCATGTCCGAGCTGCTGGAGGTCTTCCCCGGCTCGGAGTTCGCCTCGATGTACGGCATGACCGAGTGCAAGCGCATCTCGGTCCTGGACCCCGCCGAGTACGCCACCCACCCCGATTCGGTCGGCCGGCCCATCCCCGGCGACCACGTGCGGATCGTCGGCCCGGACAAGCGGGCGCTCGGCCCCGGCGAGACCGGCGAGATCGTCGTCCACGGAGCCACCGTGATGGACGGCTACTGGGGGGTCCCGATCGAGGAGCAGAACCGATTCGTCCGGCGTACGGACGGCTCGCTGGAACTGCACTCGGGCGACCAGGGCCACCTCGACGAGGAAGGACGGCTCTACTTCGTCGGCCGGGACGACGACATGATCAAACGCCGCGGTGTCCGCATCGGCCTGACCGAGATCGAGAGCGCCGCGGAGGTCATTCCCGGTGTGACCGCGGCGGTGGCCCTGCGGCCCGAACCCGAGGACGGACCCCTGCGCCTGGCGGTGCAGAGCGATCTGGCCCCGGAGGAGATCCTCATCCACCTGGCGCGCCGGCTGGACCGTGCCCGCCTTCCCGACCTGATCGTCCCGCTCGACGCCGTGCCCCTGACCGCGAACGGCAAGCCGGACCGCGCGGCCACCCAGCGTCTGATCGGCTCCCCGGCCCACGCTCACGCGTCGGACACGCCTCCCATCGCACAGACGAGGAACACCCATGAACCAGTCGCAGTTTGACCAGCTCGTCGAGGAGATCTGCTCCGTGACCGTCAACGACCCCGAGCGCCCGCTCGTCGACCTCGGCGTCGACTCCCTGCACACCGTCGCCCTGGTGATGGCCGTCGAGGAGCGGTTCGGGATCGAGGTCGACCCCGAGGTCCTCGCCGACCCCGCGCTCACCTCGTCGGCGGGACTGTGGCGCTCGGTGCAGGCGCGGCTCGCCGCTTCTCTGCCGGTGACGGCCGGGAGCTGACGACCCATGTGGACCACCACCAGAACCACGGCGGAGATGCCGCGGCTGTTCGAGCGGGGCGGTGACCTGATCTCCTTCGCGGGCGGCCTGCCGGACCTCGACGTACTTCCCCTGGAGGAGATCTCCGGCCAGCTGTCCCGACTGGTGCGGCTCGGCGGGAGGATCACCTTCCAGTACAGCACCCCCCACGTCCCCAAGGCCCTCGTCCCGGCGATCGCCGACCTGATGGACCGTGAGGGCGTGCACGAGCCGGCCGAGGACCTGGTGCCGACCGGGGGGTCCCAGGCGGGACTGATGGCCGTCGCCCTGGGCCTGGCCTCACCTGGTGAGACCGTGCTGTGCCAGACGCCGGCGTACCCCGGTGCCACCGCCGCCTTCCGGACCGCCGGCCTCCGCCTGTGTGGGGTCCCCGAGGACCCGCTCGGCATGGACCCCGCGGCACTGCGGGAGACCGTGGAGCGCCTGCGGGCCGAGGGGCGCACCGTCCGGCTGCTGTACTGCAACCCGACGCACCAGAACCCGACCGGCCGGACCCTCTCCACCGAGCGCAGGACAGCGCTGATCGCGGTCTGCCAGGAGCTGGACCTCCTGGTGATCGAGGACAACCCCTACGGCCTGCTGTCCTTCGACGGCACGTGCGTCACCTCGCTGAAGGCCCTGGCGCCGGACCACGTGGTCTACCTGGGCACCTTCTCCAAGGTCTTCGCCCCCGGACTGCGCTGCGGCTGGATCGCCGCACCGGCCCATCTGACGCAGAACCTCCGCGCCACCACCGAGGTGATGACGCTCTCCCCGTCCGCGCTGGCGCAGTCCGCGCTCGCCACGTTCTACGCCCGCAACGGGTGGACGGACACCATCGACGGCTACCGGAGCGGCTACCGGGAGCGCTGCACGCAGATGGCCGACGCGCTCGACGCGGAGCTCGGCCCCCAGGGCTCCTGGGAGTGGGAGCGCCCCGACGGCGGCTTCTACATCTGGCTCCGGCACCGCGACGGCACCGACACGAACCGCTTCACCGCGGCAGCCGCCAGGCACGGGGTCTCCTACGTGCCCGGCAGCCACTTCTCCGTCGACGGGGAGCACGCCGACGGGCTGCGGCTCTGCTTCAGTCACGTACCGCGCAAGCGCATGACCGAGGGCGTGTCACGGCTGGCCGCCGCACTACGGGAAGGAGCGGAAGGATGACGGTCACCCCGGAGATCGCCCGCCCCTTCGACTGGTCGTCCTGCGAACCGTCGTACGCCCTGGCCGGCACCGGCTGGCAGGTGTGGGGCGTCGGGATGCTCCGCAGCGCCGGATTCCCCGTATCCGGTCTGCACCGGATCGGCGCTCGGAGCGCGGCGGACGCGGCGGCACTCACCGAGACCGGCGCGACCGGTCACGAGGACTTCGTCGCCCGCTACGAGAGCGCCTACGCGGACGAGGCCGCACGGCTCGCCGGGATCGCGGGCGACGAACGGGTCCGCACCGCCATCGCCTGGCAGAACCGTGGGGTGTACCGGATCCTCGACTCGCTGGTGCGTGGCACCGCCAAGGGCGCCAAGCGCAGGGAGCGCGAGCGCACCCTCGCGATGTACTGGATGCGCTACGGCGCCAAGGCCGACACCATCGGCTTCTTCGGCCCCGCCTCCTGGATCTCCGTCGGGCAGGAGCAGCGTGCCCTCGACTTCTCCCCGGGGCCGTCACTGATCGCGGACAGCCGGGTCTTTCTCGAACGCTGGGCGGTCGCCGCCCTGGCCGAGTGGATGACCGCGCAGCCGGGCGCCCGCTGGTGGTTCCCGCCGGTGCTGCGGCCGGACGTGCACCTCGACGGCGACCGGCTCACGCTGCCGGGCGGCCGTTCGGTGCGGCTGCGCGACGACGAGGTCCAGGTCCTGCGCCAGGCGGACGGCGAGCGCCACGCCCAGGCCCTCGTGGACGTGCTGGTCGCCGAGCAGGGGTGGGAACCCGCCTCCGCGGGAGAGCGGGTGGACCGGGCTCTGAACCGGCTGCTGCGGCAGCGGGTCCTCAGCTGGGACGCCAACATCCCCGTCGATCTGTGGGCTGAGGAGACCCTGCGCCGGCGCGTCGCCGCGATCGGCGACCCGGTGCTGTTCGTGCGCCTCGACGCGGTCCTCACCGAACTGGCCGGGCTGCGGGACGACATCGGGCGGGCGGCGGCCTCCGAGGAGCTCACCGGGGCACTGGACCGGCTGGACACCTTCTTCGTCCGGACGACCGGGCAGTCCGCGTCCCGGGAGGAGGGCAAGACCTACGCGGGACGCACGCTCTGCTTCCAGGACACCGTGCGGGACTGCCGCACCCGTCTCGGGCGTGACTTCTTCGACCCGATCGCCCGTCCGCTGGCCGTCGCCGCCGATGCGGCGGACTGGTTCGGCGACCGGCTGGCCCGGCTCGTGGAGGACCAGGTCGCCGGCCTCGTACGCCGTGCCGCGGCCCGGCACGGCACGGTGACCCTCGCCGACGTATGGCCCCAGGTGCTCGGCATGTTCTGGGGGGACGACCCGGTCGCGGTGCGGACCGCGACCCGCGAGCTGGCCGAGAAGTGGCGCGAGGTCATCGCGCTGGACCCGGCGGACGAGCGGTCCGCACGGGTACGGCTTCCGGTCGACGCGATTGAGGACCGGGCCCGGGCGGCGTTCGCCGTCGCTCCCGGCCGACCGCGTCCGGCCGCCGTGCACAGCCCGGACCTCCAGGTGGTCGCCCGGTCGGTCGAGGCGGTCAACTCCGGTGACTTCACGGTCGTCCTGGGAGAGATGCACGCCTGCCTCGCCACCCTGGACCTGCCGTTCCTGGAGTGGACCGCGGACGGGGAATCGCTCCGCGACAAGGTCAACCGCGCGGTCGGCGCCCCCCGGATGGTGCCGCTCCTCCCGACCAACTGGCGGCGCAACAGCGGCCGGATGGTGCCGGCTCCCATCGGTGAGGGCGACCGGCTGATCGGCTTCACGCGTGCCCCGTTCGGCGACCGCACCCGGGTCGATCCCGCGGCAGCCGTCGTCCTCGCCGAGGAGGCGGGGACGGTCACCGCGACCACGCCCGACGGCCGCGTGTGGAGCATCCCGGAACTGCTCGGTGTGCTGGTGTCGATCATCGCCGCCGACGCCTTCAAGATCGGCCTCGACCGGGCCCACACCCCCCGCGTCACGCTCGACAAGCTCGTCCTCTTCCGGGAGACCTGGCGGCTGCCGGCCGAGGGGATCGGCCTGGCCGCCAAGGCGGACCGGCACGCCGACTACCTGGCGGTGCGCCGCTGGGTGTCCGGCAACGGCCTGCCGGACAGGGCCTTCGTCAAATTCCCCGAGGAGACCAAGCCGTCGCTGGCCGACTTCACCAGCCCGGCGCTGGTGCTCTCCTTCGCCAACACCGCCCGCAGAGCCCTCAGACACGATCCGTCGGCCGTCGTGACGATCAGCGAGCCCCTGCCGGACCCGGACGACTCCTGGCTTCCGGATGGAGAGGGTGAGCGCTACGTCAGCGAACTGCGGCTCCAGATCAGCAGAAAGGTGCCGGAATGACGCTCCTCGCCCCCGGCGGAGTCGCACTCGCGGCGCCGCCGGCCCACCAGCCGAAGGCCGACATCGTCCAGACGATCGGCGGAACCCCGCTCGTCGCCCTCGACCGGCTCTTCCCCCCGGCGGACTTCCAGGTCTACGGCAAGTGCGAGCGGTTCAACCCGGGCGGCAGCATCAAGGACCGTGCCGCCAAGTCGATGGTCGAGCACGCGATCTGGACGGGCCGGCTCGTGCCCGGTGTGTCCACGGTCGTCGAGTCCTCCTCGGGCAACCTGGCCATCGCCCTCGCCCAGGTGTGCAACTTCCACCGGCTCGGCCTCGTCTGCGTCGTCGACCCCCGGACCACCGCGCAGAACGCCTCGATCATGCGGGCGTACGGTGCCCGGGTCGAGGTGGTCGACCGCGATCCGGCCACCGGGGAGTACCTGCCCGCACGGATCAACCGGGTCCAGGAGCTGCTGAAGAGCATTCCGGACGCCTACTGGCCCAACCAGTACGCCAACGAGTACAACGCCCGGGCGCACCACTCCACGATGAGCGAGATCTGCGAGGCGCTGCCCGGCGGCCCCGACTACCTGTTCCTCGCCGCCGGCACCTGCGGCACCCTGCGGGGCTGCGCCGAGTACATCCGCGACCAGGACCTGCGCACCCGCATCGTGGCGGTGGACGCGGTGGGCAGCGTCATCTTCGGCCCCCCGGAGCCCTGGGAGCGGAGCCACCGGCGGTCGATCCCCGGGCACGGCGCGGCGGTCGTGCCGCAACTGCTGCTGCCGGGCCTGGCGGACCGGGTGGTCAAGGTCACCGACGCCGACTGCGTACGTGGCTGCCGCCGGCTCCTGGCACGGGAATCGGTCCTCGCCGGCGGCTCCTCCGGCGCCGTCGTCGCAGCCCTCCAGGGGGCCGCGACGTGGATCGAGCCGGGCGCCACCTGCGTCGCGGTGCTTCCCGACGGCGGCGACCGCTACCTCGACACGGTCTACGACGACGACTGGGTCGACGCGCACTTCGACGGACTCCTCGCGGAGATCCGGCACATCCCGCACCCCGTCACCCACGACGGCACCACCCACGACGACGAGAGAAGCGAACGTTGAGAATCCTCGGCCGCGACGACGTCCGGGCCGCGCTGAACGGCCTGGAGACCACCGTGCTCGACGCGGTGCGCACCGCCTATCTCCTGCACGGCCGCGGCCAGTCGCAGGTGCCCTTCTCCACCTTCCTGCGCCCGCCCGAGACCCCCGGATCGCGCATCATCTCGCTGCCGGCCCATCTGGGCGGCCCCGCGCCTGTGATGGGCCTGAAGTGGATATCGTCCTTCCCCGCCAACGTCGAACAGGGACTCCAGCGGGCCTCGTCCCTCCAGATCCTCAACGACCTGGAGACCGGCTACCCGTCGGCCCTGCTGGAGGGCAGCCAGATCTCCGCCTCCCGGACCGCCGCGAGTGCGGCGCTCGCCGCGGGGGCACTGCACGGCGACCGCACGGTGCGCACCGTGGGCCTGATCGGCTGCGGCACGATCAACCACCGCGTCGCCGCCTACCTGACGCTCACGCACCCCGCCGTCGAGACCATGGTGCTCCAGGACGCCGTTCCCGGCCGGGCCGAGGCCCTCGCGGCCGAACTGGCCGGCGCTCACCCCGGGATCACCTTCCGGGCCGGGGACATCGCCGAGGCCCTCGGGGCGCAGACCGTGTCCGTCGCCACCACCGACTCCAGTTACTGGCTCGAACTGGCGGACTTCCCCGGGCGCCCGGACGGACAGGTGATCCTGCACCTGTCCCTGCGCGACCTGAGCACCTCCTCCGTCCTCGGCGCGTACAACGTGGTCGACGACGTCGAGCACACCGTGCGGGAGCAGACCTCGCTGCACCGTGCCGAACAGGAGGTGGGGCACCGTGCGTTCGTGCGGGCGGAGATCGCCGCCTTCCTGGACGGCTCGGCCACACCTCCGCACGCGGGCACCACCGTCTTCTCGCCGTTCGGTCTGGGCATCCTCGACCTCGCGGTGGCGGACGCGGTCCTCGCGGCGGCGGCCCGGGCCGGAATCGGCAGCGAGGTGGCCGGCTTCGACCCCGGCAGCCACCGGGTCACCGGTGCGGCCGGCCGCACGGAGGCCCCCGCCGTCGCCGGGAGGGCGGCATGAGCGGCCTCTTCGCCGAGGGCACCAAGGCCCTCGTCACCGGTGCGTCGCGCGGAATCGGGGCGGCGATCGCCGTCGCCCTGGCCGAGCAGGGCTGCGACGTCGCCCTCAACTACCGCGCCAGCGAGGCGAAGGCCGAGGAGGTCGCCGCACGCGTGCGTGCGCTCGGCAGGCGGGCGCTGCTGCTGAAGGCGGACGTCTCCGACGAGGCGGAGGTCGCCGCGATGTACAAGGAGCTGCGCGTCCGGTGGGGTTCCCTCGGCGTGGCCGTCCTGAACTCCGGGATCACCGCGGACGGCCACCTGGCCGCGATGTCCAGCGCCAAGTGGAACGAGGTCGTCTCCACCAATCTCACCGGCGCGTTCCTGACCGCCCGTGAGGCGACGAAGCAGATGTACACGAGCGGGGGCGCGATCGTCTTCATCGCGTCCACCAGTGGAATCGCGGGTCGCGTCGGCCAGGCCAACTACGCCGCGAGCAAGGGCGGGGTGATCGCCCTGGCGAAGACCCTGGCGCAGGAAGGCGCTCCGCGCGGCATCCGCGTCAACGTGGTCGCCCCCGGCTTCATCGACACCGACATGGTCAAGAAGGTGCCGGGCGCGCAGATGAAGGAAGCGCTCCAGGCCATCCCGCTGGGCCGCATGGGCGAGCCGGCCGAGGTGGCCCAGGCCGCGGCCTTCCTGGCCGGCCCCGCCGCCTCGTACATCACCGGCAAGGTCCTCACCGTCGACGGCGGGATGATCCCCGGCTGAACCACGCGGCCGGTCACCGGCCCGTACGCACGAACACCGACCCACGCACTCCCGAGAGGAATACCCCATGTCTGTCGCCACCTTCGAGGACGTCCGCAGCCAGGCGGAGGCACGGCTCGCGAAGAACATGAAGGTCAAATCCATGATCATCGAGCGCCTCGGCCTGGACGTCGAGCCGGTCCTGGTCTCCGACAACCAGCCGCTGTTCGGCCGCGGCCTGGAGATGGACTCGCTCGACACGCTGGAGATCGTCGTGATGGTCAACAACGAGTACGACGTGCTCATCAGCGACGACGACTTCGAGGCGTTCGGGTCCATCAACTCCCTGGTCGACTTCGTCGAAGCACGCGAGGTCTGACGATGACGGTCATCCAGGAGAGATCCGCCGCCCCGGCCGCCCCCGCGGGGAAGCCGGCACCCAAGACCTTCAGCTACTCCTCGGACGACATCAAGCGGATGCTGCCGCACCGCTGGCCGATGCTGATGATCGACCGGGCCCACGACGTCGTCCCCGGAGTGTCCGGGCGAGGGGTCAAGAACGTCTCGGTCAACGAGCCCTTCTTCGCCGGGCACTACCCGGACCACTCGATCATGCCAGGCGTGATGATCGTCGAGGCCATGGCCCAGCTGGTCGCCGTCGTGTACGTCGCGGAGGCCGTCGAGTCCGGTGCCGTGAGCGGAGAGCCCTCCGAGGGCGTCGGCTACCTCGGCTCGATCAGCTCGATGAAGTTCTCCCGGCTGGTCGTCCCCGGCGACCAGCTGAAGCTGGAGGCCAAGCTCGGCCAGCGCCTGGGCGGGCTGCGCCAGGTGTCCGTCCGGGCCACCGTCGGCTCGGAGACCGCCGCGTCCGGCTCGCTGATCGTCACCACCGAGCGCAAGCCGCAGACACGGTCCGCCGGCCGGCCGTGAGCGCCGTACGCCGCGGAGGCCCCACGGCTCCCGCCGCGCCCCGGCTCCCCCCACACGACCTGTCCGTCCCACAACACGCAAGCAAGGAGGTGTGGAATGTCCGTCACGATCCGCCCGTACGAGGAGGGCGACGCCGATGACATCGCGGGGCTCTACGGCCGTCACCGTGACAATCCCAACCCGGTGGCCGGCGGGATCAGCGGCGAGGAGCTGGCCCGCGAGCTCGTCGAGCGCGACACGGCCACGTTCCTCGTCGCCCTCGACGAGGGCCGGGTGGTGGGCACCTTCGGGCTGTTCCACAGCACCGGCCGGCGCTCCGCCCGTGCGGGCGAGCTCATCGCCGACATGTTCTTCGTGGCACCTGCCTACCGCAACGGGGTGGTCACCGGGCGGCTGTTCACGGAGGCGGTCGAGTGGATGATGCGCACCGGATGCCTGGTGCTGCGGCTCACCGTCAACCCGGCCAACTCCGTGGCTTTCAAGCTCTACCGGCGGGTGGGCTGCGTCTCCGTCGGGCAGACCGTGCCCGGTGAGGACGGCAACGTCGAACTGCACAACTACATCCCGCTGATCCTGCGCAGCGTCTTCGCCGACCTGGACGACGGGGTGAGGGCGGCTCTCGGCGGGATGAGCAGCTTCGGCACCGTCACCCAGGCCCGCGCCGACGAACTGCGCACCGACGTGGTGGTGTCCGAGGGGATACGTACGGTCGCCTACTGCCTCTCGCTGGGCGACTACAGGCTCACGGCCGAGGTGGACGTCGACCGGGGGTGCGTCCGCGGGGCGCAGATCACCGGACCCGACGGCACCGGCCGGGCGCTGGCCGTCACGGAGCCCCCCTACGAGATCCGTGTGCCCCGGCGCGCCGAGCCGTACCGGTTCACCGACGGTGGGCTGACCTGTGAGGTGGACGGCGACGACGGGACCGTCAGGGTGTTCGCCCCCGGTCACCACGGTCCGCTGTCCGTCTCCACCTGGCCCAGCTGCCGGGCGGACCGATCGGCGGGCTGGCGCGAGGGCGAGCCGCTGGATCTGCGCGTCGACCCGGTCGGGCACGGGGTGCGGATCTCGGAGCGCTGCGGGGACGACGAGGTCACCGGCACGGTGACCCTCGCCGACGGCGTCCTGAGCCAGGACTTCACCTTCGGCGGGCGGCCCGGCAGGGTCTTCCAGACCGTCGGGCTCCGGCAGGGCACCCTCGCCCTGCCCGGTCCGGACGGCGGACCTGCCACGGAGCACCCCCTGGGGATCGGTCTCGGGGTGCGCGACTCCTCCGAGGTGGTCGCGGCCTCCTCGACCGCGCCGGAGGGCAGCGTCCTCACCTGGTCGGGCTCCGCCGTCCGGATCCAGGTGCCGGCCGAGCAGCGGGTCCGGCTGATCCACGCGACCCTGCTGGAGCGCAGGCCGGAGCCGGGGGCCGACGGGGTGGCGCGCCTGCGCACCACGTTCAGCACCGGTGAGACACCGGGGCGCCCGCCGCTGCCGGCCGTCGGCCCGCGACCTGCCACACAGGACCGGCGGCTGACGGTGGACGCCCCGGCCGCGGGTGTCACCGTGTGGCGCGAAGGCGCCACCAAGGTGCTCCGCAGCCCCTACCCACGGACCCGTGCGTTCGGCTGCAACCCGCGCTGGTCGGCCGGGATGTGGGTCGCCCTGGAGCAGAGCCGCTCCAGCCGCGCCAGCGGTCTCGGCTGGGGTGTGCACCTGAACGCGGGCTGGGCCGAGAAGCACGCGCTCGGCCTGTTCGACCCCGAGCGGGGGATCGACTGGGACGTCACCGCCTCCGGGGACGGCCCCCTCCGTGTCGACGTACGCGCCCCGTTCGCCGAGGACGAGGCCGTTCTCTGGATCACCCCGGACACCGGGGCCCGGGCCTCCGTGGTGATCGACTCGGCCGGCACCCGGTGGGAGCTGGACTCCCCGGACTTCCGGCAGGTGTGGGCCGCGGCGGTCTCGGTCCGGCTGTCCGACGGCAGCTGGCTGGACTGCCGGCCGGCCGGAACGCCTTCGGGCGACGCGGAGATCGTGCTCCGCACCACCCCGTCGGGCCTGCTCGTCGGCTGCGTCGCCGCGGCCGACGGGCAGGACGGCGTCGCCGCCTCCTGGCACCTGGCCGTCCGGGACGGTCCCGGCCTCTGAGCCCTCGGGGCCAGGGCCCCGAACTCCACGTACTCCCTCTGCACACCCGTACCTGTGAAAGGAAACCACTCACCATGACCGTCACGACCGTCACCGGACCGCGTACCAGCACCGAGGACTACGCCACCCTGCGCACCACTGCCGGGGCATACCGCGTCACCGCTCCGCTGGTGCGGATCACGGGCGACGAGCGGATCGCGCTGCTGGACCAGTTCCTGGCCAAGTCGGGCGAGTTCGTCGACCCGGACACCGTCCGTGAGGCGCTCGCCCTGAACACCGACGGCTCCCCGTTCGCGGTCCTGCTGCACTTCGAGATCGGCGACGAGGCGTGGCTGCTGCCGCGCACCCCGGTCACCGAGGACGAGCTGCGGGGCTACCTGGCCGCGCTCGACGTCCCCGAGGGCGTCACCGTCGAGACGGCCCCCGAGGGCTGGGGCGCCACGGCCTTCGAGGGCCCGACCGCCTGGTCGGCGGCGGCCCGGTTCGTCGACTTCGACATCTCCGGCCTGACCCTGCACGGCGTCGCCGAGGCAGCCCTCGCCGGGGACCCGGCCGCTCTGGCCCACCTGGCCCGCGTCGGGACCACCGGCGAATACGGCTACCTCCTGCTGTCCAACGCCCCGGAGAGGGCGTACGGAGCGGTCCTCGCAGCCGTCGTCGAACTGGGCGGGGCCGAGGTCGGGCCCGAGGGCCTGGCCCGTGTCCAGGCCGAGGCGGGACTCGGCGGCTACGCGACCGGTTTTGCCGGTCTGGCGGTGGACGAGGCCGACCTGGCCTGGATGGTCGACTGGAGCCGGATCGGTGACTTCCGGGGCTCCGAGAACCTCGTCAGGCCGACCACCGGGTCCGCCCGGCTGACCGTCCTCGCGGCTCCGGCGGACAGCGGCTTCGCCGTCGGCACGCAGGTGTCCGCCGCCGGCCGGGCCGTCGGTACCCTCCTCGCCCAGGCCCCCTCCGCGAATCCGGAGGAGGAGCTCGTCCTGGCTCTCCTGGACGCCCCGTTCTGGGCCACCGGCCTCGAGCTGTCGGCCCCGGACGAGCAGGGCGCGGAGCGTCCGCTGCGGACCGTCACGCTGCCCCGCGTCATCGCCCGCTCGCTGACCACGCGGATCTCCTGATGACCGCCCCGCGCATAGCCCTCACCGGCCTCGGACTGATCACAGGGGCCGGGGACGACCTCGAGAAGAGCTGGTCGTCCATCACCGCCGGGATCTCCGGCATCCGGACCAACACGCTCTTCGCCACGGACGAGCTGCTCACCGACTGGGCGGGCATGGTCACCAGCTCCCAGGAGCCCGGACTCGACCGCTGCTACAGCCTCGCGGCCACCGCGATCCGCGAGGCGCTGCGCACCGGCGGACTCGACCTGGACCGGGTCGACCGCGACCGGGTGGCCGTCGTGGTGGGATCCAGCCTCGGTGCGATGCCGACGCTGGAGAACGTCCACCGAGCCCTGGTGCACGAGGGCCGGCTCGACGCCGAGCAGGCCGCCGTCGCCCAGCTCCCCTGCGTGGGCGACTACATCGCGGCCGAGTTCGACCTGCGCGGACCGCGCGTGGTGCTCTCCAACGCGTGTGCCGCCAGTGCGGTGGCGCTCGGCTACGCCGCCGAGATGCTGTGGAAGGGCGATGTCGACTACGTGATCTGCGGCGGTGTCGACCCCCTGGCCTCGCTGTCCGCCTACGGGTTCAGTGCCCTGGGCGCCCTCGACCCCGAACCCTGCGCGCCGTTGACGGCCTCGACCGGACTGACCCTCGGCGAAGGGGCCGGGTTCATGGTCCTGGAGTCGGTGGAACGCGCGGCCGCGCGCTCCGCCCGCGTCCTGGCAGAGCTCGGTGGATACGGCCTCTCCTGCGACGGCTACCACCAGACCGCGCCCGACCCCAGCGGCAAGGGCGCCGCCGCCGCCATGGCCCAGGCCCTGGAGACGGCAGGTCTCGGTCCGGAGGACGTCGACTACCTCAACCTGCACGGTACGGGTACGCCCGCCAACGACGCGTCCGAACCCAAGGCGCTCAAGCTGCTGTTCGGATCCTCGGTACCGCCCGCCAGCTCCACCAAGTCGATGCTCGGCCACACCCTCGGCGCAGCCGGGGCGGTCGAGGCCGTCGTCAGTACCCTGGCCATCGACCGAGGTGTGCTGCCCCCGACCGTCAACACCCGGGGCGAGGAGTCCCCGTTCGGTCTCGACATCGTCCCCGGCACCGGCCGTCCGGCAGCGCCCGAGGTGGTCCTGTCGAACTCCTTCGCCTTCGGCGGGAACAACGCCTCCGTGGTCCTCAACCGGCCGGGCCGCAAAGGATCTGCGCCACGGCGTGCCGCGGCCCGCCACCAGGTCGTCGTGACCGGCGCGGCCGGCCTCGCGGGTGCGGCGGCCGGCACCGGACCGCTGGCCGAGGCCCTGGCGTCCGGACGGCCCTGCTTCGACACCCTGGAACACGTGACGGGCATCGGCGAGGTGCCGGTCGGCCGGGTGGACGTCAAGGCGGCCACCGGGAAGCTCAATCCGAGTCGCGCGCGCCGCATGGACCCGCTGAGTCTGCTGGCCGCCGCCGCCGTCGGCGACCTGTACGCCCGGCACGGCAAACCCTCGCGGGCCGAGGCCGAGTCCACCGGGATCGTGTTCGCCACCGGCTACGGACCGGTCACCTCCGTCCTGCGGTTCCACGAGGGCGTGCTGCGGCAGGGCATCACCGGGGCGAACCCCTCGCTGTTCGCCAACACCGTGGTGAACGCGGCCGCCGGGCATGTGGCGATGCTGCACCGCTACCGCGGCTACACCGCCACGATCGCCAACGGCGGAACCAGTTCGGTCCTCGCCCTGCATCTCGCGGCACGCGTCATCGCCCGGGGCGCGGCCGACCGGATCATGGTCGTGATCGCCGACGAGTTCCCCGAACAGGCCCTGGCAACCCAGGCCGGCCTGCCCGGTTACGCCCGGTCCGCGCACGTGGTGCCCGGGGGACGCACCGGAATGGTGCTCAGCGAGGGTGCCGCCGCGATTCTGCTGGAGAGCGAGGAGGCCGCTGCCGCACGCGGTGCGGACGTCCTGGCCAGGGCCGAGGGGTACGGCGCCTCCGGCGAGTCGGTGGGTATCGGCAGGCTCGGCAGGGACGGCGGGGCGTGGGCACGTGCCCTGCGCGCGGCGATGGCCGACGCGGGTACCGGCCCCGAGGGCATCGACACGGTGGTGTCGGCCGCGTCCGGCCACGGCCTGGTCGACCGGGCCGAGGCCCGCGCCCTGGAACTGGCCGGCCTGGCGGGCCGCCCGGTCTTCGCACCCAAGGCCCTGCTGGGCGAGACCTACGGCAGCGCCGGAGCACTCGGGCTGGTGGCCGCGCTCAACGGGGCCGCTCCGGGAGGCAGGCTGCTGCTGTCCAGCTTCGCCCACGGAGGCTCGTACGCCGCGGCCGTGTTCGACACGGGGGCGTGATGAGCGGCCTGCTGACCGTGCCGCCGGTCATCTCGCCCAGGGACCGGGTGTTCCTGGCCGCCGGCGCCGCGGCGCCGGGCGCGGGAGCGGTCCTCGACTGCCTCCTCACCGGTCACCCTGGGCTGCCCCGCGACCGTATGGGGCACCGCCTGAACGCATCCGGCCGCTCGCTGATCATCGATGCCGTCCACAGCGTCCACGGGCTCCGTGTCAACGGCCGGGATCTCGCCCGTGACGCGCACCGGCGCTGGCGGCTGCCCCGCCTCGGCCTGGCCGTGTCGGTGGCCCACTGCGCGGAGTTCAGCGCCGTGGCCTTCGGCACCGGGGCCGAGGTGGGCGTGGACCTCCAGGACGAGAGGGACCGCCCCGGCGCCATGGGGTGGCTCGGCGCCCTGCTCGGGCTGCCCGGACCTGCCTGCATCCGCGACTTCGCCGAGTGCGAGGCGCTCATCAAGGCCTCGCACCTCACCAAGGAGACCTTCCGGGGGGTCCGCCTGCCCGAATGGAGTCCGGGGTGGCGCCCGACGGGCGTCGCCGGCCACCAGGTGCGGTCGGCGGCCGTCGGCCGGGACACGTACCTCGCCCTCGCCGCGGACCGGACCGCCCCGGTGCGCTGGTGGTGGCGGCCGGACCCCGGCACGGCGGCCGCCCGCACCGACGCCCCGACCCTGGAGTCAGCATGACCACGACGACCGCCGGGGCTCCGCCGCGGCCCTACACCCGCCGCATCTCACCGATCGAGCGCGGCTACCTGAACGCGGCGGCGACCGGCACACCACAGCTGATCCAGATGGTCGTGGAGGGCGAGGGCCACATCGACCCGGACGCCCTCCGGGACGCGGTGCGGGTGGCGAGCCTCGCCTCCCCGGGCGTCACCGTACGGCGGCGCGGGGCGGTCTGGAGGGCCGGCGGCCCGCTTCCGCCGATCGTCGAACTCCCGCCGTCCGCCGGATTCGACAGCCCCTTCCACCTCCGCGACCTGGACGTGGTCACCGGGCCGGTCTGCGAGGTCGGCCTGGCGAACGGGCCGGTGACCCGCCTCGTCGTACGCGCCAGCCACATCGTCACGGACGGCCGCGGTCTGCGGCAGTGGACCGCCGACGTCTTCCGGGTGCTGCGCGGGGAGGATCCCGTCGGCGCGGCCTCCACGGCCGATGACGCCCACTTCCGTACGGCGGCGGGAAAGGTGCCCTCCCCGCCGCCTGCGGTACGCCTCGAAGGGCTCCCCGCAGTCCTCGGCGAGGGGCCGGCCGCCGGAACTCCCCTGTGGATCCGGCGCCGGGTGAAGGCCTGTCCCTCGGCGGTCACCGCCCGGGTGGCGGCGGCCGTGTCCCGGCGTCTGCCCGCCGCCTCCGGACGGCTGATCGTCCCCGTCGACCTCCGCCGCCATGACCCCGGTGTGCGCTCCTCCGCCAACCTGACGTCCCAGGTGGTGCTCGACCTGCGGCGGGACGACGAGTGGAAGCGGCTCCACAGCCAGATCGTCGGGGCCCTGCTGCGCAAGCGGGATGTGGCCGTGCTGGAACGGGACTTCCTGCGCAGCAACCCCTTCGCCAACAGCCTGCGTGAGGCGCAGAACCTGGACGGCACCCGCTTTCCCTGCACGGCGATCGTCTCCGACCACGGCCGCGTCGACACTGACGACCACCGCACGCCGGGGTTCACCCCGACCGGCTTCTTCACTCTTCCCATGCTCGTCCCGTACGCCGAGATGTTCCTCAGCGCCTTCCGGATCGGCGACGAGACCGAACTGACCCTGGCGTGCCGCGACCGTCCCGGCGCGCGCGCCGCGGGCGAGGCGCTCCTCGACGACGCCGAGAACGAACTCCTCGCGGCGGACCGGTCCGGCCCGCCCGCCCGTTGACCTCTAAGGACGCACCCATGTCGATGACCAACCAGACCCATGCGGACGTGTCGAGTCCTCCGGTGGACCCGGTGATCCCGGCCGGTCCGGCCGCTCCCGCGGACCAGGCGCCACCGACGGGCCCGCCCGCACCCGCGGCGGGGGAGCAGCCCGCACCCGCGGCGGGGGAGCAGCCCGCCCCCGAGGGGAAGCCGGCCGCCCCCGGCACGCGGGGTCCGGCCTTCGGGACGATCGCCGCAGCGGTGACCGGCGGTTTCCTCGCCCTGCTCGACACCACCATCGTCAACGTCTCGCTGCACGACACCACGGCCAGGTTCGGTTCGCTCGACCAGGTCCAGTGGGTGGTGACGGCCTATCTGATCGCGCTCGCCGCCTGCATGCCGGCCACCGGGTGGCTCGCCGGAAGATTCGGCGTCAAGCGCGTCTTCATGGGCGCCACCGTCCTGTTCGCCCTGGGGTCGGCCGCCTGCGCGCTCAGCCAGACCCTGCCCGAACTGGTCGCCGCACGCGGTGTGTCCGGAGCGGCCGCCGGCGTGCTCACCCCGGTGTCGACGATCCTGCTCACCCGAGGGGTGCCCCGTGAGCAACTGGGCCGCGTCCAGGCGCTGAACGGCAGCGTGATGCTGATCAGCCCGCTGCTCGGCCCCACGGTCGGGGGTCTCCTGGTCGGGGCGTGGGGATGGCCCGCGGTGTACGCGATCAACATCCCGCTCTGCGCCGCGCTGCTGTGCGTCACCGCGCGCTGGGTCCGCGGCGACGCGCCGGGCGAGCGCATCCCGAAGCCGCTCGACGTGGTGGGGCTGCTCTCCTCCGCCGTCTGCACCGTCAGCACCGTGCTCGCCATCAAGGAGTTCACCGACCACGGGATCGCCCTGCGGACGGTTCTCCTGCTGCCGCTGCTGCTCGCCCTGGCCAGCGGCACGGTGTTCGTGGTGCGCGGGCTTCGCACCCCGTTCCCGCTGCTCGACCTGCGGCTGTTCCGCAACCGCGTGTACACGATGGCCGTGGTGAATGTCTTCTGTCTGGGGTTCATCCTCTACTCGCCGATGATGCTGATCCCCCTGTACTTCGAGAGTGCCCGTGGCGAGTCGGCGGTGACCACCGGACTGCTGATGTCCACGGCGGGGGTGGGCGTGGTGACCGCCGCATGGCTGTGCCGGGTCCTGATGAAGAAGGTGGGCGGCGGCGGCACCGTGGTGATCGGTATCGCGCTGACCATGCTGGCGACACTCCCGCTGGCCGGAGTCGGCGGAGACACCTCCTACGTCCTGCTGTGCGCCACGCTCGCCGTGCGGGGGCTGGGCACCGGTCTGACCATCGTGCCCGCCATGACCAGGGCGTTCCAGTCGATCCGCCCCGAGTCCATCGGGGATGCCTCTGCGCAGCTGAACCTCGTCCAGCGCATCGGCGGCACGGTCGCCGTCGCCGTCGTCACCGTGGTGCTGCAGCAGGCGGCCGAGGACCGCCACGGGCTGGTGCCGGGGGCCTTCGCCCACTCCTTCGGCTGGCTCATCGGCATCTACGCGCTCACCCTCGTGCCCGCTCTCGCGCTGTTCGCTGCGGACCGCAGGGAGCACCGTCGGCGTGGTCAGGACGCGTGAGGGCATGGCGGGCGTGAGGTGCGGTACGGCCGCCGTGCGCCGCGGGAGCCGGCGGTCCGGGGTGGCACACCACCCGGGGCCGGCCGGCGGCCCGGCCACGGCGGGTGCGCCGGGAGTGGCCCGGAGCTCACTCCGCGCCGGTCAGCCACCCTCTGGACACGGCCTTGGCGCCCGCCTGGAACCGGCTGCGGGCGCCGAGCTTCTCCAGCAGGTCCGCGGCGATGCGTCGGGCGGTACGGGGGGACACCCCGAGCCGCTTGGCCACCGCCTCGTCGGTGAGGCCCTGGCCCAGGAGGCGCAGCGCCTCGGCCTCCTGGGGGGTGAGGTCGTGCTCGTCCCGTTCCCGGCTGGCGGGCTGTCCCAGGGGGACGCTCTGCTCCCAGATGCTCTCGAAGAGGGCGGACAGCGCGGTGACGGTTCCGCAGCCGCTGAGCACCAGGGCGCCGGCGGAGCTGTCGCCGCCGTCGACCGGCACGATCGCCGTCCCGTGGTCCAGGACCATCATCCGGACCGGCAGGGACGGCGTCGTGCGGACCTCGCCCCCCAGACCCGACAGCCACTTCGCGTAGGACAGCGTGGCCGGGTTGTGGCGGACGCTGTCCAGGTAGAGCGTCCTCATCCGGACACCGCGCTCCAGCACTTGCTGGTCCTGCGGCTTGGCCGCCTCCATGCTTGCCTCGCTCTGGGCACCGCCGGGGGCGAACGCCATGATCTCGACGCGGACGTCGCGTACGAGCAGGGCGATGCGGTCCCGGATCTCCTCGATGCCGTCCAGCCGCTCGACACCCTCGATCCGCTTGTCGAGCCGGGTGGCGGTGAAGTCGGCGGAGAGCTGTGCGGCCGTCCGACGGATCTGTTCGATCCGCCGCTGTTCCGTGGCGAGGCGTTCCTCCTGCTGGGCGATGACGGTCTGGATGCCCAGTTCCGGATTGACGGCGCGGAAGTGCGACGGCTGGCCGGCGATCGGCCGGATCAGTGCCAACTCGCTCAGCTGGTCCAGCGCCTGGCGGAGTTTCACTCCGGAGATCCGGAGCCGTTCCCCCAACTCCGCGAGCTCCACCTGCGGATACGCGAGGACAGCTCTGTAGACGGCTTCGCAGATCTCGTCCAGCCCGAGAATCTCCAGCACCCGACTGTCTCTCCCCCCATGCAAAGACATTCGGCCTCAATCTAAGCATGATCGGAACAGCCTGGAGGGTCCGCATCCGTAAACGTTGCCTAAAGCGCGAACGCCCTTGCGCAGCAGGCCAATCGGGCCCTTCGAGGGCCTTTCGGGGGTCGGCCGCCGGCGGTCCCCCGGCTACGCACCGAGGTGGTGAACTGATGAATCTGGTACACGTCCGGCTGCAACTCCCTCAAGGAACGGCCCAGTTCGCGGGGGTCAAGCAGGTGTTCCTCCGCCATGTCGCGCCCGGCGGGGCGGTGGAGCACATCAGCGCGCACCCCGGGAGCGGCGGAGAGCTGACCATGGGGTTCTGGGTCAACGGCGTCACGGTCGTCGAGTCCGAGCGGATTGCGTATGCCGTGGCGCAACGCGTGCTGGAGGCGGAGCCGGCCCTCAGCCGCGCCCGCATCACCAGCTGCTCCAGCGCCCTCGTGCCGCCGGTCTTCGACGAGATGGTCCGGTCCACCGGGGATCCTGGACGGTATATGCGATGGACGGATGCGGAAGGCGGGGAAGGCTAGTCGATCACCCCCCGGGGCGACAAGACTCTTCGATGTCGGACGGGACACCTCGCCAGGGGCCCGCCGGCAACCTCCACGTCCCCTTCACGCAGGAGTGATCCCATGTCGCAGTCTTCCTTCCGCGTCGCACGCCGGACCAGACGGACCGTCGCACTGGCCGGCCTGCTGTTCTGCGCACTCACCGCCGTCTCGGCCCACACCCAGGCGTCCGCCACTCCGCCCGCCGGCGCCGCGGGAAGCCTGAGCACCGCGGAGTCGGGCGAGGAGACCACCGGCTGGGACTGACGGTCCGGCGTGGCCGCGTTCACCGCGGCTCTCGTACACAGCCCGGACGCGGCTTCCGGCCGGGCACCGAACCGAGTCGATGTGCGGTGGTGGCGGGCATGACGGAATTCCTGGTCCTGGGCTCCCTGGAGATGCGGCGGTCCGGCGAAGTCGTGCCCGTACGGGGCATGCGGCAGCAGAAGCTCCTCGCGCTGCTCCTGATCGGCGCGGGCCGGGTGGTCCCGGTGGACTTCCTGGTGGACGAGCTGTGGGACACCCCTCCGTCGTCCGCCCGTACACAGGTCCACAACGCGGTCCACGACCTGCGGCGCATCCTGCCGGTGGGCGGCGGGAGCAGCCTGGTCACCGCGGACATCGGATACCGGCTCACCGTCCCCGGCGGCGCCCTCGACATGCACCTCTTCACCTGCCGGGTCCGCGCGGCCAAGGCGGCGGAGCGGGAGGGGCGCCTCACCGAATCGGTCCGACTGCTCCAGTCGGCGGTGGACCTCTGGCGCGGCGACGCCTTCGTCGGGATCAAGTGCTCCGCCGTCCTCGGTGCCGCGGTGAAGCTCGACGAGCAGCGGCTGACCGCGATCGAGGACCTCATGGCCCTGCGCCTGAGGGCGGGGGAGGGAAGTTCGCTGGTCGGTGAATTGCACGCTCTGATCGCGAGGTACCCGCTGCGGGACGCCCTGCGCGGCAGCCTGATGACCGCGCTCTGCCGCAGCGGTCGCCAGGCCGACGCCCTCGCGGTCTACGACGAGGGAAGGCGCCACCTCGCGGAGGAGCTCGGACTCGAACCCGGTTCCGGGCTGCGGGCCCTGCACGCGGAGATCCTCGCGGACTCCCCGGCCGTCCACGGCGCGGTGAGGCACGACACGACCGGACGGGAGGGCGAGATGCCCGCGCCCCCGGCCGGGGCACCCGCCGCTTCCGGCCCCGCCGGCCGGAACTTCCTGCCGCGCGACCTGCCCGACTTCACCGGTCGGACCACCGACCTGCGCCGTCTGCTGGACGCCGTCGGGCGGGGCGGCGCCGGCGCGCCACGGGTCGTCGCGGTCGACGGCACGGCCGGCGTCGGCAAGACCGTCCTGGCGGTGCACGCCGGGCACCGGCTCGCCCCGGACCACCCCGACGGGCAGTACGCCGTCGAGCTGCACGGCTTCAGCCCGCTGCGGGGGCCGGTGACGCCCGAGGAGGCCCTGGGTACGCTCCTCCAGGCCGACGGGATCGCCGCGGACGCGCTCCCGGTGGGACTGGCGCCGCGCAGCGCCCTGTGGCGGTCGAGGCTGGCGGGCCGGCGCAGCCTGCTGATCCTCGACGACGCGCTGGACACCGGGCAGATCCGCCCGCTGCTGCCCGGCACGGGCGGGGTGACAGTGCTCGTGACCAGCCGACGCAGGCTCACCGCGCTGGACGGTTCGGTCCCGCTGTCACTGGATGTGATGCCGCAGGAGGACGCCGTCACCCTGTTCGGCCGGATCACGGGGGAGGAGCGGGCGGCCCGGGAGCCGGACCAGGTCGCGCGCGCGGTCGAGCTGTGCGGGCATCTGCCCCTGGCCGTCCGTATGGCCGCGACCCGGCTGCGGGACCGGCCCGCGATGAGGGCCGGGGACCTCGTCACCCGTCTGACGGGCACCACGAGCCGGATGCGCTGCCTGCGGACCGCCGAGCGCGACCTCATGCCCCTGCTCCGTGTGTCGTACCTGCGTCTGAGCCCTGCGGAGCGGCGGTACAGCCGGCTTCTGAGCCTGCACCCCGCGGCCTCCTTCGACCTGGACAGGGCCGCGGCCGTCACCGGCCTCGGCCCCGACGACGCGGAGCAGCTCGTCGACGTCCTGCTCGACAACAATCTGATCCGGCAGGACGCCGCCGCCCGCTTCTCCTTCCACGCACTGGTCCGGGACTGCACCCGTGAGCTGCCCGTGGAGGAGGAGGCGCGGGGTCAGCGCCCGGTGACGGACAACGCGTCCGGGGCCAGTGCCGGGACGAGGCCCTCGGCCGCCGCCCGGGTCAGCAGGCCCCGGATCGCCGCGTAGCCGCTCTCGCCGAGGTCGGCGGTGAATTCGTTCACGTAGAGACCGATGTGCTGGTCGGCGACGGCCGGGTCCATCTCCTGGGCGTGCTCCAGGACGTACGGGCGCGAGCGCTCCGGGTCGTCCCAGGCCATCCGCACCGAGGCGCGGACCGACGCCGCGAGGCGCTCCAGGGTCTCCTGGCCCAGCGAGCGCTTGGCGATGATCGCGCCGAGCGGGATCGGCAGGCCGGTGGTCGACTCCCAGTGCTGCCCCATGTCGGCGAGGCTGTGCAGCCCGTAGTTCTGATAGGTGAAGCGGGCCTCGTGGATCACGAGCCCGGCGTCCACCCGGCCGTCACGCACCGCGGGCATGATCGCGTCGAACGGCATGACGACGATCTCGCCCACGCCGCCCGGCACGACCTCGGCCGCCCACAGCCGGAACAGCAGATAGGCGGTGGAGCGCTCACTCGGCACGGCGACGGTCTTCCCCGTCAGGTCCGTGCCCGGCTCCTTCGTGAGGACGAGCGGTCCGCAGCCACGCCCCAGGGCGCCGCCGCACGGGAGCAGGGCGTACTCGTCGAGGACCCACGGCAGGACGGCGTAGGAGACCTTGAGCACGTCGAACTCGCCGCGCTCGGCCATGCCGTTGGTGAGGTCGATGTCGGCGAAGGTGACGTCGAGCGCGGGGGCCCCGGGGACCCGCCCGTGTGCCCAGGCGTCGAAGACGAAGGTGTCGTTCGGGCACGGCGAGAAGGCGATCCGCAGCGCGGGGAGCGGTGCGCCGGTGCTCGGGGTGTCAGTCACGGTGTCGGCCGAGTCGGTCATGCGGGGTCCAACCTTCCACTACGGGTGCGGTCTTCCCGAACGCCTCGGTGAGCGCCGCGAGGGCGTCGCCGATGCGCCAGGCCTCGCGGTCGCGCGGCCCCACGGCGTTCGAGACGGCCCGGAGCTCCAGCGCCGGCACACCGAACCGGTCGGCGGCCTCCGCGACGCCGAAGCCCTCCATGGCCTCGGCGACGGCTCCGGGGTGCGCGGCCAGCAGCGCGGCGGTGCGGGCCGCGCTGCCGGTCACGGTGGAGACGGTGAGGACGGGGCCCGGCACGGCGCCGGTGGCCTCCGCGACGTCCCGTACGAGGGGCGCGGGCGGCACGAAGGTGTCCCGGCCGAAGCCGAGACCGGTGACGGGCACGAAGCCGTCCGGGGTCTCGGCCCCCAGGTCCGCCGCCACGATGCCGGTGGCCACGACGAGGGAGCCGACCGGTGCGGCGGGCGCGAAGCCGCCGCCGATCCCGGCCGAGACGACCAGGGCGTACGGCTCCGGGGCGCGGGCGAGGGCGCAGGCGGTGGCGGCGGCCGCTGCGGCCGGGCCCACACCCCCCGCGAGGACGTCGTAGGGCCCGGCCCGGTGCAGCTCGGCGCCCGGCACCTCGTGCACCTCCGGCTCACCCCCGAACGCACGCGTGACCGCGTCCCTTTCGGCCGGGACGGCGGTCACGACGAGCACACGCACAGCGGTGGTCCCTGGAGTCAGGGGGGTCAGGAGGTCTTCTTGAGCTGGAAGTGCCAGACGCCCGTGAGCTTCTGACCCTTGGTCTCGACGATGCTGACCTGCGTCTTGGACGCGGTGCTCTCGCCGGTCTGGCTGGCGAAGAAGGCGCTGCCGGGGATGGTCCGGTAGGTCTTCTTGTACGGCTCCTGCTCGGCCTGCTGGCCGTTGATGAAGAGGGTCCAGCCGTGGTCGGCGACCTCGGGGTCGACACCGAAGTGGACCTTGTCGTCCATCGCGACCTCGACGGACTTCTCCGCCTTCTTGTTGAGGCAGCCCTGGATCTCGGACTCCTTGAGGGCGTCGCCGTCGTTGTAGCAGGCGGCCTCGGTGCTCACCGAGTTGTCGCCGACCGTCACGGTGGCGAGCGGCGTCGGCTTGTCGCAGGCGGACAGGACAAGGAGTCCCGCGGACACGGCACCAAGAGCGACGCCGATTCGACGGCCCTTACCGGAGAAGAACGCAACGGTCATGCGCCGAAGGTTATCGGTCGGTGCCGCTCACGCCACGCGGGGGTGCGGTGAGCCGCGCCGGGCGGCCCCCAGGAGGCCCCGTACGGAGGCGGTCGCACCGAGGGCGAGGAGCCCGGCCGCGACCGACATGCCCAGTACTCCGTTGAGGGGGAGCGCGATGCCGATCGCCCCGCCGACGACCCAGGACATCTGGAGCAGCGTCTCCGACCGGGCGAAGGCCGACGTGCGCACCTCCTCCGGCACGTCGCGCTGGATCATCGCGTCCAGCGACAGCTTGGAGAGCGCCTGGGTGAATCCGGCGACCGCGGCCAGCGCGGCGACCATCACCGTGCTGAAGAAGACCGCGGCGAGCACGGCGACGCCCAGGGCCAGCCCCAGCACCGTCGCGACGATCACCTCGGGGCCGCGCGCCCTCAGCCATGAGCCCACCGCGGTCCCGCACGCGTTGCCCGTGCCCGCGGCGACGCCGACGATGCCGAGGGAGACGGCGGCGCTCTGCCCGGCGAGGGGGTGCTCGCGCAGCAGGAACGCCAGGAAGAAGATGAGGAAGCCGGAGAGCGCCCGGTGCGCGGCGTTCGCCTGGAGACCGTGCAGGACGGACGGGCCGACGGACCGCAGCCCCGGCGGCTTCTCCCGCCCGCGCCTCCTCCGGAGCGTGCTGCCGCCCCTGCCGCCCTTGGGGGTGCGGGGGAGCGGGGCCCGTGCCGCCTCCTCGTGCGGGACGACGAGGCGGGCCTTGCGCTCGCCCTTGGCGGAGTCGACCTTGTGGGGCAGCGTGAAGGCGAGGACGGTCCCGCCGAGGAAGATCGCGCAGGCGCCGTAGAGCGGCCAGGGGGATCCGATGGTCTGCAGCCCCGCCCCGATCGGAGCCGCGATGCCGGTGGCCAGCAGCCCGGCCAGGGTGACCCGCGAGTTCGCCTTCACCAGGGAGAAGCGGGGCGGGAGGAGCCGGGGGACGACGGCGCTGCGCACCACCCCGTACGCCTTCGAGCAGACCAGGACGCCGAGGGCCGCCGGATAGAGCTCCAGGCCGCCCGTGGCGACCGCGCCCGACATCGTGATCGCGAGCACCGCACGGGCGAACATCGCGCCGGCCATCGCGGCGCGGCGGCCGTGCGGCAGCCGGTCCAGGAGCGGGCCGACCACCGGGGCGAGCAGGGTGAAGGGGGCCATCGTGACGGCGAGGTAGAGGGCGACGCGCCCGCGTGCCTCGTCGGTCGGTACGGAGAAGAACACCGTGGAGGCGAGCGCCACGGTGATCATGACGTCGCCCGCGCCGTTGACCGCGTGCAGTTCGATCAGCTTGCCGAGGCCGGACTCGCCCGCCCCGTGGGCGTGGGTCGCCTTGCGGATTGCTCGCGCGGTGCCGGTGAACGGGGCGCGCAGGGCACGGCCCATCGCCCGGCCCGCCCTGCGGAGCGGACCGGATCCGTCGGACGACCTGGCGGCAGCCACGTGGTCATAGTGCCCCACCCCCCGCCGTCACGAACCCATGATCGGGCCGGGGCGTGGCGCGGGGGCGCTCCGTCGGGTGAGTCGTCCCCGGGCGGGAGATGGCCGGGATGCACCATCGGTCCCGGGCGGATCCCGGGCGGATCCGGCTCGGTCCGGAGCGGATCGGGGGGCTTTCCGGAAGGGTTCCGGTCCACTTTGGGACGGGCAGGTGGGCGTGGGGCGGCGGAGAGGGTAGCGTGCACTCACGCGCCACCGGCGGTTGTTCTTGGCCGCGCGCCTCTCCGCGATCCCGCAGAATGGGTGGCAGAAGGCGCGCCCGAGGCAGGCACAACGGGTGTGGACGTCGACGCGGCCCCCAGGTCCGCTCCGCTCACAACTGTCATGGCCGAAATCGGACATCGATGGGGCTGCTGGCGCGCTCGTGAGACGGCGTATGGAGAGAAGCGAGACCTGTGAGTGCTGCGACGACGCGAAGCCGTACGGCCCGTACCCCCGCCCCCGACCGCCTGTGCGCCGAGGCGGTAGACCTCGCACGCGCGGCGGCCGAGGAGGCCGCCGCGCCCGGAGTGGTGGGTGAGCACGTGGCGCTGGTCTCCGAGGGAGACCGGGTCGTCACCCACTACTTCGAGTCCAAGGAGCCCGGCTACCGGGGCTGGCGCTGGGCGGTGACGGTCGCCAGGGCCTCCCGCGCCAAGAACGTCACCCTTGACGAAACGGTGCTGCTGCCCGGCTCCGACGCGCTCCTGGCCCCCGAGTGGGTGCCCTGGAGCGAGCGCCTGCGGCCGGGCGACATGGGGCCCGGCGACCTCCTGCCCACCGAGGCGGAGGACCCGCGCCTGGAGCCCGGCTGGACGGGCGAGGACGAGCCCCTGCCGAACTCCGCCGTCTCCGAGGTGTCGCAGGAGCTGGCCGCTCTCGCCGACACCGAGGACGCGGAGCTCACCACGCTGCCCGCGACGAGCAGGGGCTCGATCGCCTCGGTCGCGGACGAGCTCGGCACGCGGCGTGCGCGGGTGCTGTCCCGGTACGGCCTGGGTCAGGCGGCGGACCGGTGGGACGAGGAGTTCGGCGCGAGGACACCCATGGCGCAGGCCGCGCCCGCGTCCTGCGTCACGTGCGCGTTCCTGGTGCCGATGGCGGGGTCCCTGAAGCAGGCCTTCGGGGTCTGCGCGAACGAGTTCGCCCCGGCGGACGGCCGGGTGGTCTCGCTGTCGTACGGCTGCGGGGGGCACTCCGAGGCGGCGGTCATGCCGAAACCGCCCAAACCGGCGCCGCACGCCTTGGACACGATGAAGGTGGACGACTACCCGCTGCGTCCCGCGGACGACTCGGGCTCGGTCCCGTTCCGGCCGGACGGCTCGACGGAGGACCTGGGCCACTCCTGACGCTCCTGCCCGCCGCCGGGGCGCACCCGCGCCCCGGCGGCGGTCCTGCCCCGGTCCTTCTCCTCGTCCGGGTGCGCCGGAGCTCCCTCCGGGCGATTCCGTCCCTTCCGGTGAATTGCGGACGACGCCCCGGGCGGGGGCGCGCGGCCGTGGCCCGGTGCGGGGCGCGGGCGTGGTTCCCGGTCGCGGTACCTTCGGGCGCACACTGGGCGTCACGGGTCACCGGAAGAGCGGAGTACGAGCGTGGGCATGAATGCGACCGAGGGGGCCGATCCGTTCGGGACGGCGCGACTGCGGCGCGGCGTGCTCGACGCCTGGGGCGCCGGCCCCGCCCGCTTCCGGGAGGACGCCAACGCCGAGGAGGACCTCGCCCTGGGCGGCTACCGCGACCGCCTGGTCGTCGAACTCGCCCAGAACGCCGCGGACGCCTCCGCGCGCGCCGGCGTCCCCGGACGCCTCCGGCTGACCCTGCACGCCGCGGAGGGCAAGGGCGGTGACGGTCCCGCGGTCCTGGCCGCCGCCAACACCGGTGCCCCCCTCGACGCGACCGGCGTGGAGTCGCTGAGCACCCTGCGCGCCTCCGCCAAGCGCGAGGGCCACGAATCGTCCGTCGGCCGCTTCGGCGTCGGCTTCGCCGCGGTGCTGGCCGTCAGCGACGAGCCCGCCGTGATCGGGCGCCACGGCGGTGTCCGCTGGTCTCTCGCCGAGGCCCGTGACCTCGCACGGCAGGCGTCCGTCGGCAGCCCCGGTCTCGGCGACGAACTGCGCCGCCGCGACGGCCATGTGCCGCTGCTCCGGCTGCCGCTGCCCGCCGAGGGCACGGCGCCCGACGGTTACGACACCGTTGTCGTCCTGCCCCTCCGTGACGGTGTCGCCGAGGACCTGGTGGGCAGGCTGCTCGACGGCGTCGACGACGCACTGCTCCTGACGCTGCCCGGCCTCGACGAGCTCGTGATCGAAACCCCCGACGGCGTCCGGACGTTGCGCCGCTCCCAGGACGGCCCGTACACGCACATCGACGACTCCGTGCGCGGCCTGCACCGGTGGCGCACCGTCGCGGACCAGGGACCCCTGGAGCCGGCCCTGCTGGCCGACCGGCCCGTCGAGGAGCGGCTCCGGCCGCACTGGTCCGTGACGTGGGCCGTGCCGGTGGACGAGGACGGAGCGCCCCAGCACCCCCGTACGGCGCCCGTCGTGCACGCCCCGACCCCCACCGACGAACCCCTCGGCGTCCCCGCGCTGCTGATCGCCTCGCTGCCGCTGGACACCGCCCGCAGGCACCCCGCGCCCGGCCCGCTGACCGACTTCCTGGTGCAGCGCGCGGCCGACGCCTACGCGGAGCTGCTCGCCGGGTGGGAACCCGTCTCCGTCGCGACGATCGCCCTGGTGCCGGGGGCGCTCGGCAACGGGCCGCTCGACGGCGCCCTGCGGGCCGCGATCCTGGAGCGGCTGCCCCGCGTCGCCTTCCTGGAGCCGGCGGCTCCCCGGGACCCGGCCGAGTCGGCGGGCCAGTGGGACGACTGGGACGGCACCGGTGCCCCGCGCCGGGACACGACGGCGCTGCGCCCGGTCGAGGCCGAGGTGGTCGAGGGCGTGGGCGCCGAGACCGTACGGGTCCTCGCCGAGGTCCTTCCCTGCCTGCTGCCCGCCGGTCTCGAACGCCGGGCGGAGCTGCGCACGCTCGGGGTCGCCCGGGTCCCGCTGACGGAGGCGGTCGACCGGCTGGCGGGCCTGGAGCGTGACCCGGAGTGGTGGCGGCGGCTGTACGACAGCCTCGCCGGTGTCGACCCGGACCGGCTCTCCGGCCTGCCGGTGCCCCTCGCGGGCTCCGCGGACGCGCCCCGCACCACCATCGGCCCCCGCCAGGTCCTCCTGCCGCTGCCGGACGCGCTGACCTCGCCCGTCCTCGACCGGCTGGCCCGCCTCGGGCTGAAGGTGGCCCACCCGGACGCCGCGCACCCCCTGCTGGAGAAGCTCGGCGCGCTGCCCGCCACGCCCCGCGCCGTCCTGACCACCCCTCAGGTGCGGGCGGCCGTCGCCGGTTCGCTGGACGCGGGGGAGATCTGGGACGAGGACGCCCTGGACGGCGACGAGCTCGCCGACACCGTCCTCACGCTCGTGCGGGACGCGGACCTCACGCCCGGCGACGAACCCTGGCTGGGTGCGCTCGCTCTGCCCGACGAGGACGGTGAACCGGCGCCCGCCGGTGAGCTCGTGCTGCCGGACAGCCCGTTCGCGCAGGTGATGCGCGAGGGCGAACTCGCCTTCTGCGACGCCGGGCTGGCCGAACGCTGGGGCGAACAGCCCCTGACCGCCTGTGGGGTGCTGGCCACCTTCGCGCTCGTACGGGCCGCCGACGTCGTCCTGGATCCGGACGAACTGGAGCCCCGCGACAGCGACTTCGCCGAGCCCGACGACGCCGGCCTGCTCGACGCCGTCGACGTCTGGTGCGAGGACGTGCTGGACCAGCTCCCGGACTCCCCGGTACCGCCGGTCGCCACCGAGCTCGTCGCCGTACGCGACCTGGACCTCGTCGACGACGACGCCTGGCCGCAGGCGCTCGCGATGCTGGCCCGCCCTCCGCTGCGCGACGCGCTGACCCAGCCGGTGCGGGTGCTGCTCCCGGACGGCACGACGCAGTCGGTACGCCCCTACACCGCGTGGTGGCTGCGCGATCACCCCGTGCTCGACGGACGGCGCCCTGCCGGACTGCGCGCGGCGGGCGGCGACCCGCGACTGGCGGGGCTGTACGACTCCGCGGACGCCACCGGCTTCGACGACGCGCAGGTGCTGCGCGCCCTCGGCGTGCGGACCTCGGTGGCCGCGCTCCTGGACGAGCCGGGCGGGGCGGCCGAACTGCTGGGGCGCCTCGCGGACGAGGATCGTCCCGTCGGCCCCGTGCAGCTGCACTCGCTCTACACGGCGCTCGCCGAGCTGGACCCCGAACAGGTGACGCTGCCCGACGAGTTGCGGGCCGTCGTGGACGACGAGGTGCGGGTCGCCGACGCGGCGGACGTCGTGATCGCCGATGCCCCCGACCTCCTGCCGCTGACCGGCGGCCTCCCGCTGCTGCCGGTGGCTCCGGCGCGGGCGGCCGAGCTGGCGGACCTGCTCCAGGTGCGGCGGCTCGGCGAGAGCGTCGAAGCCGTGGTGACGACGGAGGGCGAGGAGCACCAGGTGCCGGACTCCGTGCGCGCCCTGCTCGGCGCCGGGACGCCCGACACCTACATCGAGCACGGCGAACTGCGGGCCGGCGGCGTCGAGCTGGACTGGCGCCGCACGCCCGACGGGGTGGTCCACGCCTCCACGCTGGAGGGGGTCGCCGCAGGTCTCGCCTGGGCGGCCGGGCAGTGGCCGCGCCGCTTCGAGGTGGCCGCGCTGCTGGAGGACCCGTCCCGCACGGAGGAGCTGGCGCGGGACCGCTGGTTCGACTGAGCGGACCCGGCGCCCCGCCTCACAGCTCCTTGACGTACCGGTTCGCGTGGGTGAGCGAGGCGAGGGGGTGGCGGTCGCGGACGGCCTTGACCGCCGCGACGTCTCCTCGCGCGTCGCGTACGGCGCGGACCTCGTCCGCGTCGACCTGGCCCCGGAACCCCTCGTAACTTCCATAGCGGTCCTGGAACGCGCGCTTGCGTCTGCGGAGGAGGCGGTCACCGGCGAACGCCGAGGCCGCTCCGACGATTCCGACGGCGATGACTCCGGTGAGCGGGTCGAGCATCCGTGTCTCCTCCGGGGCACGCTCCTGCCGGAGGCGGCCGTGTGTGGAAGCTAGGGCGCAGGTCCGTGGAGGGCCTGCCTGTTCAGCACAGCCCGTCAGCCTGGCGGGTGATGTGATCTTCACATAAAAGTCGCCGAATGGGCACAACCCTTCACGCGTGTGAACAGTCTCTGTCTGTGGAGTCAGCAGACTCACCGACCACATGGGGACCGTCGGACGCGGGACTTGCCGCGGGCCCCCTTCTCCACCTGGGGAACACATGCGTATGCGTGCCACTGTCGCCGCTCTCTCCGGCGCCCTGGCTCTGTCCGCTCTCGCCGTTCCGGCGGCGCAGGCGGGCGACCAGGCCGTTCCGGGCCTGGACAAGCCCACCGCGGCCGACGTGTTCGGCACCGGGGCCAAGGCGCCTCGCGCGGTCTCGCGCGCCGCGGTGGCGACCCCCGTCATCTCGAAGGTCGTCGTCAACGGCGGCAAGGACGTCGTCGTCGGCACCACGGCAGCGAAGACGTTCACCGTCTCCGTCACCGCCTCGCACCCGTCCGGCATCGTCGACGGCTACATCGACCTCTGGCACGGCACGAACCTGGACGAGGGTCTCGACGGGGTGCTGCTCCCGAACGAGGAGGCGGCGACCTGCAAGAACTCCAGCGCCACGACCGCCACCTGCTCCATGACGATCACGGCCTACCCCGGCTACGACCTGTACAAGAACCTGCTGGCCGGCACCTGGAAGGTCACCGCGGGCGCGCTCGCGGGCGACCTGACCTCGGTCGCGTGGAACGACTACCAGGCCACGGCCCGGGTCCAGCGACTCTCCAAGCTGACCGTCAACGCCGCGCCGGAGCCCGTCAAGAAGGGCGCGACCATCACGGCCACCGGCAAGCTGTCGCGCGCCAACTGGGAGAACGGCACCTACATGGGCTACACCGTGCAGCCCGTCAAGCTCCAGTTCCGCAAGAAGGCCAGCAGCACCTACACCACCGTCAAGACCATCAACACCAACAGCACCGGCTCGCTGAAGACCACGGTCAAGGCCGTGGAGGACGGCTACTGGCGCTACAGCTTCGCCGGCACGTCCACCACCCCGGCCGTCACGACCGCGGGTGACTTCGTCGACGTCAAGTAGTCACGGGCGGAAGCGGCGGCCGACCAGCCTCCAGGCCAGTTCCAGGACGGCCGCCGCGGCCGCCGCGATCGCCACCGCCGCCCACGGCATGGTCGTGCCGACCAGCCTCAGCGCGAAGAAGTCCTGGAGCCACGGCACGGCGAGCACGATGAGGAAGCACAGGCCCATCGCCGCCACCAGGGCGATCCGCCACCAGGTGTACGGGCGGGCGATGATCGCCAGGACCCACATCGACACCAGGAACAGGGTGAGCGTCGCGGCGCTCGTCTCCGCCTCCAGCGCGCCGGTACCGGCGTAGTGGTGACGGGCCAGCAGATACGTGGCGAAGGTGGCCGCCGCCGCGATGGTCCCGGACGGGACGGCGTACCGCATCACCCGGCGTACGAAGTGCGGCTGGGCCCGCTCCTTGTTGGGCGCGAGCGCCAGGAAGAAGGCGGGGACGCCGATCGTCAGGGTGGACAGCAGCGTGAGGTGGCGCGGCAGGAACGGGTACTCCACCTGGAAGCAGACCACCAGGATCGCCAGCAGCACCGAGTAGACCGTCTTCGTCAGGAACAGGGTGGCGACCCGGGTGATGTTGCCGATGACCCGTCGGCCCTCGGCGACGACCGACGGCAGCGTGGCGAAGCTGTTGTTCAGCAGCACGATCTGGGCCACCGCACGGGTCGCCTCGGAGCCCGAGCCCATCGACACCCCGATGTCCGCGTCCTTCAGGGCGAGCACGTCGTTGACGCCGTCGCCCGTCATGGCGACCGTGTGCCCGCGTGACTGGAGGGCCGCGACCATGTCCCGCTTCTGCTGCGGGGTGACCCGGCCGAAGACCGCGTTCCGCTCGATCTCCGTCGCCATGTCGTCCCGGTCGTCGGGCAGCCGCCTGGCGTCCACGGCACGCTCGGCACCCGGCATCCCCAGCTTCTGCGCCACCGCGCCGACCGAGACGGCGTTGTCGCCGGAGATGACCTTCGCGGCGACGTCCTGGTCGTCGAAGTAGGCCAGGGTCTCCCCGGCGTCGGGCCGCAGCCGCTGCTCCAGGACGACGAGGGCGGTGGGCAGGGCACCGGAGGCGGCGTCGGGGGCGTCCAGCGCGCCCCGCGCCCTGGCGAGGAGCAGCACCCGCAGCCCCTGCTCGTTGAGGTGGCCGGTCTCGGCGAGGGCGGGGTCGTCGGCGGACAGCAGCACGTCGGGGGCGCCGAGCAGCCACGCGGACGCGTCGCCGTTGCCCTCGGTGAAGGCGGCGCCGCTGTACTTGCGGGCCGAGGAGAAGGGCATGGCCTGGGTGACGCCCCAGCCCTCGCCGTCCGGGTGGGCGTCGATGATGGCCTGGAGGCTCGCGTTGGGCCGCGGGTCGGAGGCGCCCAGGGCGCCCAGGACGCGGCGGACGTAGCCCTCGTCGGAGCCGTTCAGCGGGCGGACCTCGGTGACGTCCATGCCGCCCTCGGTGAGGGTGCCGGTCTTGTCCAGGCAGACGATGTCGACCCTGGCCAGCCCTTCGATGGCGGGCAGCTCCTGCACGAGGCACTGCTTGCGGCCGAGCCGGATGACGCCGATCGCGAAGGCGACCGAGGTGAGGAGGACCAGGCCCTCGGGGATCATCGGGACGATGCCGCCGACCGTGCGGGCGACCGAGTCCTTGAAGTTGTTGTCCTTGACGACCAGCTGGCTGATGATCAGCCCGGTCGCCGTCGGCACCATCATCCACGTCACGTACTTGAGGATCGTGCTGATGCCGCTGCGCAGCTCCGACTGCACGAGGGTGAAGCGGGACGCCTCCTCGGCCAGCTGTGCGGCGTAGGCCTCGCGCCCGACCTTGGTGGCGGTGAAGGCCCCGCCGCCCGCGACGACGAAGCTGCCCGACATCACGGGGTCGCCCGGCCGCTTGATCACGGGGTCGGCCTCGCCGGTCAGGAGCGACTCGTCGATCTCCAGACTGTCGGCCTCGACGACCGTGCCGTCGACGACGGCCTTGTCCCCGGGCCCCAGCTCCACCAGATCGCCGAGCACGATCTCCGAGACGGAGATCTCGGCGGAGGCGCCGTCTCGGCGCACGGTCGGCTTCGCCTCGCCGATCACCGCGAGGCCGTCCAGGGTCTTCTTGGCCCGCCACTCCTGGACGATGCCGATCCCGGTGTTGGCGATGATCACGAAGCCGAAGAGGCTGTCCTGGATCGGCGCGACGAGCAGCATGATCACCCAGAGCACGCCGATGATCAGGTTGAAGCGGGTGAGGACGTTCGCGCGGACGATCTCGCTGACCGAGCGGGACGAGCGGACCGGTACGTCGTTGACCTCGCCCCGCGCGACCCGTTCGGCGACCTCCGCGGTGCTCAGCCCGTCCGGAGGCGCGGGCGCGGGAGAGCTCTTCGTGGGGTCCGGCTGCTCACCGGAGGAGTCGAGTGCCCGCTGCGTCATGATTCCGACCGTACGGGCGGACGGGGCGATTCACCCGCCGGGTGCCGGAAGATCCGACCGGGGGAGGACCGGGACGGTCCCACGGTCGTACGCCGGGCCGTCCGTCCCACGGCGTACACGGGGCCGTGGGCAGCCTTGCTGTCGTACGCCGGGCCGCCGCGCCTGCTGTCGTTCGCCGGGCCCGCTGTCCCGCCCCGCCGGGCGGCCGGGCGTCAGTGGTGCGTGCCGCCGGACGTGGACTCCTCGGCCGAGCTCTGAGCCGCCGCCCGCTTGATCGCGGCGTCGCGTCCGCGGACGTACCAGATGCCGATCAGGCCCAGACCGGCGCCGGCCAGGCAGACCCAGATCCACCAGGCGTGGCCGCGGTCGTCGAACCAGCCGTAGAAGGGGACCTGCACGACGAAGAGGACGAACCAGAGGATCGTGCCGCCGGTGACGGTGGCGACGACGGGGCCCTCCAGGGGCTCGGGTGCCTCGTGCTTGGGTGTCCACTTCTCCATGGGATCAGCTTAGTGGGGTGCCGGACGGACCCGTCGCAGGCCAGTCGGCCCAAGGATCTACGCGCGGAGATAGCGATCTTTCGCTTATGTATTCATACTGAATCTGGTTACGGATGACTCGATTTATTCGTATGAACATCCAAGCGCGACTGGTTTTCATCCCCCGATGCACGACTGAAGGTCATACATGTCCTCCTCGGCCACCGCTCCGGTCGATCAGCCTCCGATGCCGCAGCAGCCGCACGGCGTCCTTGATCGTTACTTCAAGATCTCCGAGCGGGGGTCGACGGTCGCGCGCGAGGTCCGTGGTGGTCTCGCCACGTTCTTCGCCATGGCGTACATCATCGTGCTCAACCCGATCATCCTCGGCAGCGCCAAGGACATGTACGGGCACCAGCTCGACGGTGGCCAGCTCGTCACGGCCACGGTGCTGACGGCCGCGTTCTCCACGCTGCTGATGGGCGTCATCGGCAACGTGCCGATCGCGCTCGCCGCCGGTCTCGGCGTGAACACCGTCGTCGCCCTCCAGCTCGCTCCCCGGATGAGCTGGCCGGACGCGATGGGCATGGTCGTCCTCGCGGGCATCGTCGTCATGCTGCTGGTCGCGACCGGGCTGCGCGAGCGGGTGATGAACGCCGTGCCGAAGTCGCTCCGCAAGGGCATCGCGATGGGCATCGGCCTCTTCGTGCTGCTGGTCGGCCTGGTCGACTCGGGCTTCGTCTCCCGTATCCCGGACGCCGCGCACACCACGGTCCCGCTCCAGCTCGGCAGTGACGGCCACCTCAACGGCTGGCCGGTCCTGGTCTTCATCCTCGGCACGCTGCTCACCCTCGCGCTGATCGTCCGCAAGGTGCCGGGCGCGATCCTGATCTCCATCGTCGCCATGACGGTCGTCGCGCTGGTCATCGACGCGGTCGCGGACCTCCCGGCCGGCGCCTGGGGCCTGACCGTCCCGGAGTGGCCCGGCAACCCCGTCGCGTCCCCGGACTTCGGGTTGCTCGGCAAGGTCAGTCTGTTCGGCGGCTTCGGGAAGGTCGGTCTCCTGACCGGCGTCCTCTTCGTCTTCACCGTGCTGCTGTCCTGCTTCTTCGATGCGATGGGCACCATCCTCGGCGTCGGCGACGAGGCGAAGCTGATGGACAAGGACGGCCACTTCCCGGGCATCAACAAGGTCCTCCTCGTCGACGGTGTGGCCGTCGCCGCGGGTGGTGCCACATCCTCCTCCGCGTCGACCTGCTTCGTGGAGTCCACGGCGGGCGTCGGTGAGGGCGCGCGTACGGGCCTCGCGAGCGTGGTGACCGGGCTGTTCTTCGCGGTGGCGCTGTTCCTCACGCCGCTGGCGACGATGGTTCCCTCGCAGGCGGCCACCCCGGCGCTGATCGCGGTCGGTTTCCTGATCCTCGCGGGCAACGTGCGGGACGTGGACTGGAGCGACTACACGCTCGCCATCCCGGCCTTCATGGCCATGCTGATGATGCCGCTCACGTACTCGATCACCAACGGCATCGGCATCGGCTGCATCGCCTTCAGTGTGATGCGCCTGGCGGCCGGTCGCGGCCGGGAGGTCCCGGCGGCCATGTACGTGGTGTCCGCGGTCTTCGTCTTCTACTACGCGATGCCGGCTCTCGGCCTCACGTAAGCACGTCAGGAGACGTCTGCGCGCCCGGACGTCCCCACCCCTGCGGGGCGGAACTCCGTCACGTGACCCGGTCGGCCGGGTCCGCGTGACGGGGCTCCGCCCCGTAGAACTTCTCCGTCTCGTCGACGGCGGCGTTGAAGCGCTCGTCGAAATCGTCGCGTACGAGCGTCCGGACCACGTAGTCCTGGACGCTCATGCCGCGTCTGGCGGCGTGTCGGCGGAGCCGGTCGAGCAGCTCACCGTCCATGCGCAGGCTGAGCACTGTCGATCCCATGCCAAGCAGGGTCGCGGCACACATGGCTCCTGCGCGCCGCTTTCCGCCCCATGCTCACTCGTTCGGGTGATCAGTCTCTCGCGCGTGTACCACCGGCTGGTATTTAGCATTGCTAATGAGTTACGCTAAGGAACATGCCTGACCTGATCCACGACGGTGAGAGTGCCGCCGCCGTGAGCTCCCTTCGCTCCGCCGTGATGCTGCTGGGTCGACGACTGAAGCACCAGCGTGTCGACGAGTCGCTGAGCCCCACCGAGATGTCGGTGCTCGGCACGCTCGCCCGTTGCGGTTCCGCCACACCCGGTGAGCTGGCCCGCAAGGAGCACGTGCAGCCGCCGTCGATGACCCGCATCGTCGCGCTGCTGGAAGCCAAGGGCCTGGTCAGACTGGAACCGCACCCCGATGACCGTCGGCAGAAGATGGTCAGCCGGACCGAGCAGGCGGAAGCCATGCTCGCCGAGTCCCGCTCCAAGCGGAACGCCTGGCTGGCCGGCCTCGCCGAGGGCCTGGACGAGGACGAGTGGGAGAAGCTGCGGGCCGCCGCGCCCGTGCTGGAGAAGCTCGCCCACCTCTGACCCCGGGGCGCGCGCGGGCCACCGGCCCGCGGCGTCCGCCCGGTCACGTACCCGTCAGTCCGAACGTCGTATACGCCCGAGGAGGCGAACCCTTTTGAGTACGGGATCCGGAGCAGACTCCGCCCCCGCACCGACTTCCACCCACGAGAGCAAGACCGGCGGGACCTTCTCGTCGCTGAAGATCCGCAACTACCGCCTGTTCGCCACGGGCGCCGTGATCTCCAACACCGGTACCTGGATGTCCCGCATCACGCAGGACTGGCTCGTCCTGAGCCTCACCGGGTCCGCCGCCGCCGTCGGCATCACCACGGCCCTCCAGTTCCTCCCGATGCTGCTCTTCGGCCTGTACGGCGGAGTCATCGCCGACCGGCTCCCGAAGCGGCGTCTGCTCCTCATCAGCCAGGCAGCGCTCGGCCTGTGCGGCATCGCACTCGCCGTCCTGACCCTCTCCGGCGTCGTCGAGGTCTGGCACGTCTACCTGATCGCCTTCCTGCTCGGCATGGTGACCGTCGTCGACAACCCGGCGCGGCAGTCGTTCGTCTCCGAGATGGTCGGCCCCGCGCAGCTGCGCAACGCGGTCAGCCTGAACTCGGCGAACTTCCAGTCCGCCCGGCTCATCGGCCCCGCCGTCGCGGGTGTGCTGATCACGACGGTCGGCAGCGGCTGGGCCTTCATGCTCAACGGACTGTCCTTCATCGCACCGCTCGTCGGCCTGCTCATGATGCGGACGAGCGAGCTGCACGCGTCCGTGACCGTGAAGCGGGCCAAGGGCCAGCTGCGCGAAGGACTGCGTTACGTGTCGGGCAGACCCGAGCTGATCTGGCCGATCGTCCTGGTCGGCTTCGTCGGCACCTTCGGATTCAACTTCCCGATCTGGCTGACCGCCTTCGCGGACGAGATCTTCCACGGCGGCGCCGGGATGTACTCGTTCTTCAACATCCTCATGGCGGCCGGCTCCCTGGCCGGAGCCCTGCTCGCCGCCCGCCGCCGCTCCTCGCGGCTGCGGATGCTGGTGGCCGCGGGCACCCTGTTCGGTGTCCTGGAGATCGCCGCGTCGCTGTCGCCGTCCGTCTGGCTCTTCTCGCTGCTGCTCGTCCCGATCGGCATGATCGGCCTGACGACCAACATCAGCGCCAACACGAGCGTCCAGATGGCCGCGGACCCGGCGATGCGGGGCCGGGTGATGAGCCTGTACATGATGGTCTTCGCCGGGGGGACGCCCGTGGGGGCCCCGATCGTCGGCTGGATCAGCGACGTCTACGGCGCCCGGACCGGGATGGCCGTCGGCGGGGCGGTCTCGATGCTGGCCGCGCTCGGCGTCGGCTTCGCCCTGACCCGGGTCGGCGGCCTGCGCCTCAAGGTCGACCTGCGCCCGGGCCGTCCGCACGTGCGGTTCGTCCCGCGCGAACAGCTGGCGACGGCCGCCTGAGCCCTACCGCGCATGCCGCCCCCTCCACGCCGGAGAGGGCGGCATCGTCGTTCCCGGGTGGCGGGGGCCCCGGCTCCCACGGGAGCGCTGGGACACTCTCCGCATGAGCAGTCAGAGACTCTTCGCCGCCGTCCTGCCACCCGGCCGTGCCGGGGACGGGCTGGCCGGGGCCGTCGCCCCGCTGCACGGTCTGCCGGGGGCCGTGAACCTCCGCTGGACCGCGCGGGCGGGCTGGCACTACACCCTGGCCTTCCTCGGGAACGTCGACGAGGAGCTGCTGCCGGAGCTGTACCTCCGGCTGGAGCGGGCCGCACACCGGACACAGTCCTTCCCGCTCCGGATCCACGGCGGCGGACGCTTCGACGGGCGGGCGCTGTGGGCGGGGGCGGCGGGGGACCTCGACACGCTGAGGCTGCTCGCGGAACGCGCCCACGCCGCCGCGAGGAGGGCCGGGGTGCCGATGGAGGAGCACCGCCGCTACACCCCGCACCTCACCCTCGCCCGGAGCCGGGTCCCGGCCGACCTGACGCCGTACACGGCGGCGCTGGAGGGCTTCGAGGGGATGCACTGGGAGGCCGGGGAGCTCAGCCTCGTACGCAGCAACCTGCCCGTGGACGGGGTGCCCGGGGAGCAGCCGAGGTACGAGGTGGTGCGGGCCTGGCCGCTGGGCCGGTGAGCCGGGCGGTTACGCTCGTCGGGTGGATCCCAAGACCAGAAACCGCATCATGGCGGCCGTGCTCGTGCTGATGTTCGTCGTCGTGGCGGCGGCCTCCGCCCTCGGGGGCTGACCCCGGGGCGAAGGCCGCACGCGCCGGTCGCGTTCCTACCAGGCGAAGTTCTCCGGCGACGGGCCAGGACCCGGGAAGATCTCGTCCAGGGCCGACAGCACCTCGTCGGAGAGCTCCAGCTCCACGGCGCGCACCGCCGAGTCGAGCTGCTCCTGGGTGCGCGGGCCGGAGATCGGGCCCGTGACGCCGGGCCGGGTCAGCAGCCAGGCCAGGCCGGCCTCGCCGGGCTCCAGGCCGTGCTTCTCCAGCAGGTCCTCGTACGCCTGGATCTGCGCCCGGACCTTCGGGTCGGCCAGGGCGTCGCCGGAGCGTCCTGAGGTGGACCGGGCACCGCTGCCCTCGCGCTCCTTGCGGATCGCGCCGCCGAGCAGCCCGCCGTGCAGGGGCGACCACGGGATGACACCGAGGCCGTACTCCTGGGCGGCCGGGATGACCTCCATCTCGGCCCCGCGCTGCATCAGGTTGTAGATGCACTGCTCGCTGACGAGGCCGTAGCCGCCCCGCTGACGGGCACGCTCGTTGGCCTGGGCGATCTTGTAGCCCGAGAAGTTGGACGATCCCGCGTAGAGGATCTTGCCCTGCTGGATCAGTACGTCGATGGCCTGCCAGATCTCGTCGATCGGGGTGTCCCGGTCGACGTGGTGGAACTGGTACAGGTCGATGTGGTCCGTCTGCAGCCGCTTGAGGCTGGCGTCGACGGCGCGGCGGATGTTGAGGGCGGAGAGCTTGTCGTGGTTGGGCCACGCCTCGCCGTCGGCGCCCATGTTGCCGTAGACCTTGGTGGCGAGCACGACCTTGTCGCGGCGGTCGCCGCCCTGCGCGAACCAGGTGCCGAGGATCTCCTCGGTACGGCCCTTGTTCTCGCCCCAGCCGTAGACGTTCGCGGTGTCGAAGAAGTTGACGCCCGCCTCCAGGGCGGCGTCCATGAGCGCGTGGCTGTCGCTCTCGTTGGTCTGGGGGCCGAAGTTCATCGTCCCCAGCACGAGGCGGCTGACCTTGAGTCCGGTGCGTCCGAGCTGCGTGTACTTCATGACCCCCAAGACAACTCCTTCGAGCGCGCTCGAAGCAAGCGCCGGCTCAGCCGCGCCGTGCGAAACGGTCCGGCGCGGCCAGCACCGCCCGGGACGTCGCCGGGCCGCCGGTGCGGCCCGCGCCGTCGATCACGGTCAGCTCGGCGTCCGGCCGGGCCTTGGCCGGCTCCCATGCCGTGGTCAGCGGGGAGCCCAGGTCGAAACGGCCGTGGACCAGGACGCCGGGGATGCCCGGATGCCCGCCGGGTTGCCGCAGACCTCCCGGTACACGCGGTTGCCGTCGCCGACATCCAGCATCCCGTGGTCGTAGGGCTCGATCGGGGGGTACTTCTCGTCGGGCTTCCTGTCCATGGCTTCCTTCCCGGGGAGCGGGTAGGGTGCCGGTCCGGGCGGAGCCGTAGCGCAGAGGTCGTCGCGCCGGTCTCCAAAACCGTGAGGACGCCGGTTCGATTCCGGCCGGTTCCGCCCTTTTCCCGCACTCCGTGCGGTCGCCCCGCTACGGCACGAGCGGCAGCCGGCGCTTGTGGTCGGTGAGGCGGTAGCGGGCGGTGATCGTCCCGAAGGTCTGCTCGTCGACCGGCCTGCCCTCCAGGAAGTCGTCGATGGTGTCGTAGGTGACGCCGAGGGCGTGCTCGTCGGCCTTGCCCGGGTCGAGCGTCTCCAGATCGGCCGTCGGCACCTTCTTGACCAGCTCGGCGGGTGCGCCGAGCGTCTCGGCCACGGCGCGCACCCGGCGCTTGGTGAGCCCGGTCAGCGGGACCAGGTCGGCGGCGCCGTCACCGAACTTGGTGAAGAAGCCGGAGACGGCCTCGGCCGCGTGGTCCGTGCCGACGACGAGCCCGTTGTGCGCTCCGGCCACCGCGTACTGGGCGATCATGCGCTGCCGGGCCTTGACGTTGCCGACCACGAAGTCCTGGTGGTGCGGGTCGCGGAAGGACACGTCGCCGGTGAGCAGGGACGCCTGCATGGCGTCGGTCGCGGGCTTGATGTCCACGGTCAGCACCTGGTCGGCCTGGATGAAGGAGAGGGCGAGCTGGGCGTCGTGCTCGTCGGCCTGGACGCCGTAGGGAAGGCGCATCGCGTAGAACCGTGCCTCGTGGCCGGCGGCCCGGGCCCGCTCGACGGCGAGCTGGCACAGCCTGCCGGCGGTGGTGGAGTCGACGCCGCCGCTGATGCCGAGCACCAGCGAGCGCAGCCCCGTGGAGGTCAGCCGCTCGGTGAGGAAGGCCACCCGGCGTTCGATCTCCTGCTCGGCGTCGAAGGTCTCCGTGACCTCCAGCTCCCGGGCGATCTCCTGCTGCAGGGCGATGGACGCCGGCTCGCTCACGTCTGCTCCTCGGTGCGGTTCACGACGGTCTGTCGCGCCCAGCCTACCCAGGGGCGGAATCGGGCCGGTCCGGTGTGCCCTCAGCCTCTGACGGCCACGTGGTACGCGGACGCCCACAGGGCCACCGCGGCGGCCGGCCCCACCACGGCGCGCACGGCCTCGTCCGACAGGCCGGCCGCGACGAGTGCGAAGCCGACGACGGCGACGGCGCTCAGCAGCGCGGCCGTCCCCTTGTACTGCCACTGGTCGTAGAGGCGGGCCAGGGGGACGAAGTGCAGGCCCACGACCAGCGCGATGGCCGGCGGGATGAATCCGGGCCGGCCCGAGGCGTTGGCCGCGGCGATGACCGCGAAGATCGCCGCGAGCTCGACGACGTTCACGATGCCGACCGAACGCGCCCAGTTCCGGGGCAGGTCGACCATGCGCGGCGAGGGGGCGGCGCCCTTGCGGTAGGCGAGGAGGACGGCCGCCGCGGTGACGGGCACGGCGATGATCTCGACGGCCAGGGCCGCGGCGCCCGACCCGAGTCCGGATGCCCCGGCGAAGGCCCAGACCAGGGCGAACACTGACAGGACGACGGTGCCCCGGCGGCGCAGGGTGCGGGTGAGCGCGGCGCACTCGGCGTCCGAGGTCGTGGGCGTCGTGGGCGTCGGCTGGATCATGCGGCGAGGCTACAGCGGCCACCCGGGCCGGGCCGACGGGTTCGGGGCGGAGGCGGAATGCCTCCACTTGCGGAGGCTCCACGTCCGCCCGGCACCGTCCTGGTCCGCCCGGCCCTCGGCCGTGGTCCACGGGGTCGGGGTGCCCCCGCGCCGTCGTGAAAGGCTGGGAGCGGAGAGCCGGGCCCGGTGACCGGTACGAAGAGGAGGCGACGGCGTGGACGCGACCCCGCAGGTGCTGGCGGTGCTGGACGGGCTTCTCGCCTCCGCCGCCCCCGAAGAGCGCGGTGCGCTGTGGCATCTCGCCGAGCAGGGGCGGGAGTTGGACGCCAATGTCGTCCGCCTGCCGCCGGGTGCGGAGGTGGGTGAGCATCAGGAGGACGTCCTGGACGTGCTCCTCGTCGTCCTGGCGGGGAGCGGCCGGCTGCGGACGGGTGGCGGGGAGGTGCTGGACCTCGCCCCCACGACGGTCACCTGGCTGCCCCGCACCTCGCGACGTTCTCTGGAGGCGGGGCCCGAGGGGCTGGCGTACCTCACGGTGCACCGCCGCCGTCCCGGGCTGGCGATCACGCCGGCCGTCCGGGAGCCCGCGCGCGAGGGCGGCGAGGCCCCCTGCATGCTGGACCTGGTCTGCCCGGAGTGCGGGCGGCTGTCGGCCGACCGGGCGCCGGCCTTCTGCAGTGCGTGCGGGGAACCGTTCCCAAAGCGGTAGCCGTGGCCGAGGGCCGGGATCGCTACGCGCTGTGCAGGATCTGGATCAGGTTGCCGCAGGTGTCGTCCAGGACCGCGGTGGTGACCGGTCCCATCTCCAGCGGTTCCTGGGTGAAGCGCACGCCGAGCCCGCTCAGCCGGTCGAACTCCGCCCGTACGTCGTCCACGGCGAAGGCGGCGAGCGGGATGCCGTCCTTGGCCAGCCCGTCCCGGTAGGCCTGCACCACGGGGTGGCCGGAGGGCTCCAGCAGCAGTTCGGTCCCGTCGGGGGCCTCCGGCGAGACGACGGTCAGCCAGCGGTCATCGCCCAGCGGGACGTCGTGCTTCTTCACGAAGCCCAGCATCTCGGTGTAGAAGCGCAGGGCCTTCTCCTGGTCGTCGACGAAGACGCTGGTCCGGTGGATCTTCATGGGGTGCTCTCCGGGGTGTCGGGCCTGAGCCACCGGTTCGCGATGCGCTCAAGGGGTTCGGTGTTCAGGTCGTGGAACCCGTAGCGGCCCTCGCGCCGCGAGAGGACCAGGCCCGCGGATTCCAGGACGGCCAGGTGCTGGCTGATCGCCTGGCGGGAGAGTCCCAGCCCGTGCCTGGTCACCAGCCGCGTGCATATCTCGAACAGGGTCTGCCCTGCTCGGAGGGCGCGCCGCTCGGGCCGGGGGTGCCTGTCGATCGTGCGGAGGGTGCGCCGCTCAGGCCAGGGAGAGGAACAGTTTCTCCAGGCGGGCGCGCATCCGGTCCTTGTCGGCGGGTGACTGTGCCTCGTCGGCCAGGCACTGGTCGAGCCCCGTCGCGATGATGGAGAATCCGGCCCGGTCCAGGGCCCGGGACGCGGCGGCGAGCTGGGTGATCACGTCTTCGCAGTCCCGGCCCTCCTCGATCATCCTGATGACTCCGGCGATCTGCCCCTGGGCGCGGCGCAACCGGTTGAGGACGGACTTCAGCTCGTCGGCCGCCATGTCGAGTTGCACGGTTCCTCCTGGGTGACGCGTACCGGTTCGTGGAACACAAGAGTACCCCTGGGGGTATAGATCGGGGCTTTTCCTCCGCACGTGGGTGCACCCCGCACCCCCGCGCGAGGTGTACGGGGCCGGGGACAGTGCGGTGACCGCCCTGGACGGGGCACCCTGAGCCTGTCGGCGGGGAGCTTCACCGGCGTCATGGGGCCCTCGGGTTCGGGGAAGTCCACGCTGCTCCAGTGCGCGGCGGGCCTGGACCGGCCCGACCGGGGCTCAGCTCCGCCAGGCCGGCGGCCAGTGCCGCTCGCTCGGCTGTCGAAGTCGAACCGGCAGCGGATCACACCGGCCACCCAGCGCACGGGGGCGCGTTCCGCGATCCGGCCTCGGACCGGGTGGACCCGGACACCGGTTACCCGTGGTGGTCCCGCGGTGCTTCGAAGCGTGTGGTGGCCAGGAGGATGCCTACGGCAACGGTGCAGGCTGCGGCCAGACCCGCGAGGGGGACGGCCCAGTGGCCGGCGAAGCCGGCGGCCAGGACGAGAAGGGCGCCCCCGGGCAGGACCAGATTCTGCGCGACGCCCTGCTTGAAGTGGCGGGCGTGCACGACCCAGGTGGCGATCATGAACAGGGCGGTGGGTACGGTGACCGCCGCCGAGGCGGCCAGGGTCGAGATGTGGGCGTGGTGGGTCGCCTCTTCCACGGCGACCTCGATCCCCGCGCCGATGGCTGCGGCCGAGCCCAGGATCACGTAGTGGCCGTAGCCCCAGAGGAACGCGTGCCGGCGGGACGTCAGGTACTGGTGGACGGGGACGGCGAAGTAGATCCAGAAGGCGGCGAAGATGATGACCAGCCCGCCTGCCGCGATCGGCAGGAGCTCGTCCAGTGCCGTTGATTCGTCCAGGGCGGTCTGCACGGCCACGCTGGATGCCGCGATGGTCTCGCCGAGCATGATGATGGTGAACAGACCGTAGCGTTCGGCGATGTGGTGGGGGTGCCAGGTCGTCTGATGACGGCGTTCCGCGAACGCGGGCACCGCGAGCTCTGCGACGACCAGCAGCAGGAATCCCCACTTCCAGGCGGCGCCGGGCAGGAGGAGGAGGGCGACCCAGCCCAGCTGCACCACTGTCAGTCCGGCCGCGTAGCGCAGGGCCGCGCTGCGTGCCGCACCGGCTTCGCCGTGCGCGGCACGCAGCCACTGCAGGGTGAGCGCGACCCGAATGATCAGGTAGCCGACGACCGCGACGGTGAAGTCCGCGTCGTCGAAGGCGCGAGGGACTCCGGCGGCCAGTACGAGGACGCCGGACATCTGCACCAGCGTGGCGATCCGGTACGGCACGTCGTCGCAGTCGTAGGCGGAGGCGAACCAGGTGAAGTTCACCCATGCCCACCAGATGGCGAAGAACACGACGAGGTAGCCGGTGATCCCGTGGGCCGGGTCGCCCTCCGCGAATGCGTGCACCAGCCTGGCTCCGGCCTGTGCGACCGCGACGACGAAGCACAGGTCGAAGAGGAGCTCCAGCGGCGTTGCGCTCCGGTGCGGCTCGTCGGTGCGGCGGGCGGTCATCCGGACGAGCGGCACCACGGCCCGGCCGTGCCCCGCCCCTCTGGGACTCTCCTCGCTCATCCCTGCCGTACCCCTCCTGCTCGGCGCCCCCAGGTGCCGGGCAGCTTCCGTCAGCATCACCCAGGTCATGGCGGGCCGCAGCTCGGGAGCATGGCTCGGGGTGAGCCGCCGGCTGCCCGGCACCGGAGGAGGAGGCCGGCCGGGGTGCAGAGGACGACGCCCGCCCGCCCCGGCGACAGCGCGGCCGAGGACCCGGCTCCTCCCTCCGCCGGACCTGCTGTCGGCGCTGCCTGTGCGCCCCGCTCGGTGAGGTCACCCGAGAGTCCTCGGGCGTCCCGCGATCCGGCCTCGAATCCCGTGGACCCGGGCGCCCACCAGACGTGATGCTGGGGGCATGGAGTTCCTCTGCTACCACCGTGACCGCCCCGGCTCCGCAGTACTGCGCGAGGAGTTGCTGGAAGACCACTGGTCCTACATGGACGGGTACGCGAAGGAGATGATCGCCCGGGGCCCGACCCTCGCCGACGACGGCGAGACGCCCACCGGCAGCGTGCACGTCCTCGACCTGCCCCATCCGGCCGCCGCCCGTGCGTTCGCCTTCGACGAGCCGAACTACCAGGCCGGCGCCTACCGGGACGTGCTGCTGCGGCGCTGGCGCAACCTGCTCGGGCGCACCATGTGGGACTTCCCCGGCGGCGACACCGACGGCAACCGGTACCTGGTGCTCGGCCTCGGCACGGGCGATGCCGTCGACCTCGAGGTGCCGGCCGACCGGGAGGAGCTGATCGCCTACGGGCCGCTCCTGGCCGACGACGGTGCCACCTGGCTGGGCACGGCGGTGCTGCTCCGGGCGCCGGACCCGGACACGGCACGCGCCGTCCTGACCCCGGACCGGTACGCCGATGTCGAGGTGCACCACTGGCAGTTCGGCGGACGGAGGTGACCCGGGCCGCACGGGTGCGGGCCCGTCGACTCAACCGCGAGACCCGCACTTCGGCACTCGTTCCTGCTCAACGACCCGGTCGCGTCCTTCGCGCAGGAACACGAGGAAGCTCGGCTGTGGGCGGTCCCGGTGCGCCGTGCCGGGCTTCGCGCTGGTCACCCTTGACGGTGCGTGGACGGACGCGGACACGGACGACCACTGGGATCAAGCCAACCGCTATCTCGTCCGCGCGCGGGACGAGATAGCCCCTCGGCGGCCGGGCTCCCCGCTCCACCATCGCCACCTGGGACTTGGAGAAACCGATCTTCGCGCCCAGTGCCTCCTGCGACAGCCCCTCGCGCTCCCGGTGGAAACGCAGCAGCGCGCCGAACATCTCCGCGTTACCACTTCCAGGTTCACCGGAGTGCACAACTCCACCCCCTCAGTACACAAGAGTGCACAGTCGGCCTGTGGCGCTGGTCACGTTACGTGTGCGCCGTCACGCTTGGCTCATGGATCAGAGAAGTTCACTGGACCCGGTGCCCTGCTGGGTTCCCGCGAGCGGGCATGCGCTCCGGCGTGTCGGTGTCCACTTCGACGCCGTGCGCGTGGCCGGGCTTGTGGGTGATCAAGTGGCGTACGAGCTGATGCAGTTCACCGCCTTCCAAGCGGGCCCGATCGTGCGCTCCGCAGTCGGTGACCGGAGTACCTGCTTCCTGCTGCCGCCGCAGAGCGCCGCCGCGCGCCGGTGGCCGGCCGGGGCGCGGCTGATAGGGCGGGACCTCCGGTGCGACGCGTTCGTGGGGATTCCCGCGCTGGAGGGCCGGACCTGGCCGCTGGACTGGCGGTCGCGGCCGACCGGGGAGGTGCCGTTCGTGGAGGCGAAGCTGCTGCACGAGGTGGCGGTGGCCGTCCTGGCGGGGGTGGTTGGGCCGTGATCGATGTGTCCCGGCATATACGGAAAAGCACCCCGCGCCGTGCGGTACCGTAATCGCGTCATCACGTTCCGTGCACGCATGTGTGCGGGGCGGCCCCCGGAGGTGCTACCAACACCAGCCCGAGGGCCTTCACCCACGAGTGGATAACGAGGTCCACCGAGATGCTTCGGCATGCTATCGCGCCCTCCCGGCGCTACACGAAGGCTTCGCACGACGTCGTCCGCCATGCGCGACTGACCAGCGACGCGAAGATTCTGCTTCTGGCCGTCCAGGGGCTCCCCGGTGAGCAGGCCGCCCAGCCGCTCAGCGACCATGCCCGGAGGCTGGGCATCACGGGGCGGGCGTACCAGAAGTCCAAGGAGGCGCTGGTCGCGCACGGTTACGTCCATGAGTGGCGCGAGCAGGGTGAGCGCGGGCGCTGGGTGACGGAGCAACTGCTGTCCAACGTGCCCCTCACCCCCGGGGAGGCGGAGGCCTTGCGCCGGGCGCGGGCCGGGGGGTCTCCGAGTGAGCCGGAACCGACGGTCGGTGAACCAGCCGGTCGGGTGGTCGGTCGTCAACTACCGGTAGACGAAGAACAAGAGAAGAGCTATCCCCACCCACCCTCCGAAGCCCGGCCGGAAGCCGAACCGGAACGCCGGCCGGAAGGGGAGCCCGGGGCCGGGCTCGGTCCGGAGGCGGAGGAGGGGGAGCGCGTCCTGCTGTCGCTGCGCCATGTGCGGCGGGAGCTGTACCTCGGCGTGAAGGAGGCCAGGGGGCTGGCGGAGCTCGCGGCCCGCTGGTTGTCGCGCGGGGTGTCGGCGGGTGAGCTGCGGCGCGTGCTCACCAGCGAACTGCCACGCGACGGTGTGCGTTCGGCGGTCGGCTTTCTCCGCTTCAGGCTGCTGCACAAGATGCCGCCGGAGCTGCCCGCGACGGCGATCCCACAGGCCGCTCCTGCCCCACGTGCGCCGGAGCTGGTGACCTGTGCGGCCGCTCCCGAGGGTGAGGAGCACGTCTTCAGGCCGGTGTCCGACGAGACCGAGTGCCGTGACTGCCGTCGGCAGGCCGCGTGGGAGCAGTGGGAGCGGCACCGCGCCCTGGCCGACGCCGAGGCCGACTCCCTGTCGTGGCGGGAACGCTTCGCGAAACTGGGGGTGGCCGCCGACGGGGACGGGGCGGCTCATGCCGCCCCGTAACGCAGCCCGTCGACGAGCAGGGCGATCATCCGCCGGGTGTGGCCGGTCTTGTCCTCCTGGGCGGACAGGGTCAGGTTGCGGGTGGCGGTCAGCAGGTCGTCCGCGCTGATGTCGGAGCGGATCTCGCCGGCCGTCGCAGCGGTCTCGATGAGCCTGGTGAGCACGGGCATCAGGTGCTGGTCGAAGTAGGCCGGCAGGCTGTCGTAGGCCGTGTCCCCCGAGTGCAGGGCGGCGCTGAGTCCACGCTTCGTGGCGAGGAAGAGCGCGAAGCGCTGGAGCCACTCGGCGAGTGCGTCGGCGGGTGCGTACTGCGCGGTGAGGGGGGCCGCGGCGTCCGCGCAGGCGTCGACCTCGTGGCGGAAGACGGCGGCGATGAGGTCCGAGCGCTGGGGGAAGTGACGGTAGAGGGTGCCCGCTCCGACCCCCGCCTTCGCGGTGATCCGGCGTACGGGCGCGTCCACCCCCTCGACGAGGAACACCTCCGCGGCTGCGGTGAGCAGGGCGTCCGTGTTGCGGCGTACGTCGGCGCGCACGCGCTTGGGGGTCCCTGCCGCTGCCGCCCCGTCCTCGGCCGTCGGGGTCCTGTCCTCGCGCACGATGCTCCCTTGCAAAGCGGAACAGTGTTCCGTATTGTCATTGCTGAACGTTGTTCCGTTTTCAGCCTAGCGCCCGCACCACGTGTGGGCCAGAGCGCGAGGAGCGTCATGAAATACCGCACGCTGGGCCGGACCGGCATCAAGGTCAGCCCGTACTGCCTGGGCGCGATGATGTTCGGCGCCATGGGGAATCCCGATCACGACGAGTCCGCCCGGATCATCCACAAGGCGCTCGACGAGGGCATCAACTTCGTGGACACCGCCGACGCCTACTCGCGCGGTGAGTCCGAGGAGATCGTCGGGAAGGCACTCAAGGGCCGCCGGGACCAGGTCGTCCTGGCCACCAAGGCGCACCTGCCCATGGGGGACGACCCCAACATGCGGGGCAACTCGCGGCGTTGGCTCGTCCGTGCACTGGAGGACTCGCTGCGCCGGCTGGGCACCGACCACGTCGACCTGTTCCAGGTCCACAGGCCCGACCCGGACACCGACGTCGAGGAGACGCTCTCCGCGCTCACCGACCTGGTGCGGGCGGGGAAGGTCCGGCACGTCGGAGCCTCCACCTTCCCCGCATCGGACATCGTCGAGGCCCAGTGGGTCTCCGAGCGGCGGGGCCTGGAGCGCTTCCGGACCGAGCAGCCGCCGTACTCGATCCTCGACCGGGGCATCGAGCGGGAGGTGCTGCCCGTCTGCGAGCGCTACGGCATGGGCGCCCTGGTCTGGAGTCCCCTGGCCGGTGGCCTGCTCACCGGCCGCTACCGCAAGGGCCGCACGGCCGACACCCACCGGGCGACGTACGGCTTCAAGCACATGAGCGACGAGCGCCGACTCGACGCCGTGGAGGAGCTCATCACCCTCGCGCAGGACGCCAAGATGTCGCTGACGCACATGGCGACGGCCTTCGCGATCGCCCACCCGGGCGTCACCTCCGCGATCATCGGCCCGCGCACCATGGCCCACCTCGACGACCTTCTCGCGGGTGCGGAGACCGCGCTGGACGACGAGATCCTCGACCGGATCGACGCCATCGTGCCGCCGGGCACCGACGTCGGGCGGCTCGACATGGCCTACGACCCGCCCGCCATCGGGCAGGGCCGCCTGCGCCGCCGCCTGCCCGACGAGCGCACGGCGTCCTGACCCGGCGGGTGCCCGCCGTCGCGGTCTCAAGCGGACCGCGACGGGCCCGGGGCCGCTGGGGATCGGAGAGCACCGCGACCCTCTCGGCCATGGTGGAGCCGGCCGGTGGCGCCGCTGCGCAACGCGTACGTGAGGGCCGGGGCGAAGGCGGCTGACCGGGCCCGTGCCACGGCGGCGCGCGGGGCCGAACGGCCGGTCATACGGGCGGTGTGCCTGGCAGAATCCCCCGTATGGCGGACATCATCTCGCGCGACGGCACGTGGAGCTTCGACGGGGACGCGGTACGGATCGTCCCCGGCAGCAAGGCGCACCCGGTGCGGACGGCCCTCGGCGAGTTCGCCGTGCCGCTGGAGGCGGTGGCAGGCGTCTCGTTCGAGCCGGACCGCAAGGGCGGCAGGCTGCGCCTGCGGCTGCGCACCGGGGCGTGCCCGGTCCTGCGGGCGGCGGACGGACGGCTGAAGGACGCCTCCGACCCGTATCAGCTCGTGGTCGAGAGGGACCGCACGGGCGTGGCCGAATACCTCGTCGACGAGATCCGGAACGCCCTGCTCATCGAGCAGGTCCCCGACGGGCCCGTGGACCGCTTCCTGCTGCCCGGGCCGTCGGTCCCGGTATCGGGCGGCGGCGGGGACGGCACGGCGTCCTTCGACGGAGAGGCCGTCCGCCTCACCTGGAACTGGAAGGCGGAGGAATCGAAGGAGGTGACCGGAGCCGTCACCATCCCGCTGTCGGAGGTGACCGGTGTGCGCTGGATGCCCTCCATCGGGCTGGAGAACGGCTCCCTGCGCTTCGACCGGGGAGGCGCCGTGTCGGTCTCGCCCGCCAAATTCGACCCGTACTCCCTGGAGTTGTGGGGGCTGTCCAAGCGGGAGTACACGGCGGTCCTGGTCGCCGCCGCCGTCCTCGTACGCATACCGGCCGCCGCACTCGCCGCTCCCGCGGAAGCCGCTCCGGCGCTCGGGCCGGGGCCTGCCCCGGCTGCTGCCGAGTCCCCGGTTCCGGCTGCTGTCCCGGCATCCGCTCCGGCCTCCGACGACCATGACGTCCTGCTCCGGCGGCTCCGCGAGCTGGGGGAGCTGTACCAGGCCGGCATCCTCACCGACGAGGAGTTCGCCACGGCGAAGCAGGCGGTGCTGAAGCGGCTCTGAGGGGCAGCCCGGAACTGCTCCGCCTGCTCCGAGCTGATGCGCCGCCGACCGTCCGGGGGCAGCGGCGAGGAGGACCTGACGGGTGTGATCGACCTGCTGCTGCGCTGACCGGCGGTGTGCCGCACGGCAGCGTCCGCCGCCCCCTGCGGGGGCAGGCGGTGGCTCGCGTCGAGGCCGCGGGCCAGGTCCTCAGGCCCACATGCCGGAACAGGTTATTCCGGAAATTGGGGTGAGGGCCCCCTTGCTCAATGGTCAAGAAACGTTGACCATTGAGCCATGCCTACCGACGAACGCCCCGAGACGCTCCACGTCACCACCGCCGAACAGGTGCGCGCCGTCTCCAGTCTGACGCGGCATCGGATCATGGCCGTCCTCCGCTTCGAGCCCGCGACGATCACGCAGATCGCCGGCCGGGTGGGCCTCGCGAAGGGGAGTTCCAGCTACCACGTACGGCTGCTGGAGCGGGCCGGGCTGGTGAAGGTGGTGCGGACGAGGAAGGTCCGGGGGGTCACCGAGCGGTACTACGCGATGGCCGCGCGGTCGATCGTGCTGCCGGACACGGGCGAGGGAGGGCCGGATGTGCTGATGCGGCATGCGGTGGCGGACCTGGAGGCGGCGCCCTCTGCGGGCGAGCGGCATGTGCGAATGGCTCATCTGCGGCTCACCGAAGATCGGTTCGCCGAGCTGGGCGCCCGGCTGGAGGCGCTGGCGGACGAGTACCGGGAGCTGTCCGACCCTGCGCTTCCGGACGCGTCACTCGTCTTCGCACTCTTCCACCCGGCACCGGGCGGGCAGGCCGAAGGGGACGTCAGGTGACATCGGAGGAGAGAAGGCTGCCGGCCGGGTTCGGCCGGCTGTGGACCGCGCAGACCGTGTCCTCGCTCGGTGACGGGGTGACACACGCCGCGCTGCCGCTGCTCGCGCTGACGCTGACGCGGGATCCGATGGCACTCGCCGTCGTCACGGCCGCCGGGACGCTGCCGTGGCTGCTCTTCGGGGTGCTCGGCGGTGCGCTGGTCGACCGATGGGACCGCCGGCGCACGATGTGGGCCGCGGACGCGGCGCGTGCGCTGCTGCTCGTGATACCCGCGGTGGCGGCCGTGGGCGACGTCCTGAGCATCCCGCTGCTCGCGGCCGTCGCCTTCCTGCTCGGCCTCGGCGGACTCTTCTTCGACACGGCCGCCACGGCCTATCTGCCGGATCTGCTCCGCCGTGACCCCGCCCTCCTGGAGCGCGCCAACTCCCGCCTGCGCGGGTCCCAGACCGCCATGTCCGGCTTCGCGGGGCCGCCCGCCGGCAGCGCCCTGCTGGCGCTCGGGCGGGCGGTTCCGCTGCTCACCGACGCGGTCTCGTTCACGCTCTCCGCGCTGCTCGTCCGTACGCTGCCCGCCGTGCCCCGGCCCGTGCCGGAGGCCCGCGAGTCGCTGCTCCGGCAGGCGCGGGCCGGAGCCTCGTACGTCATCAGGGACCGGGTGCTGCTCGGGCTCGCCCTCCGCCCGGCAGTCGGGAACATCTCCTTCCTCGCCGTGGAGACCGTCCTCGCCCTCTTCGCGCACGAGCGCCTCGGCATCGACACCTACGGCTTCGGCCTGCTCCTCACGGCGGAGGCCACCGGCGGTCTGCTCGGCGCAGGCACCGCCTCCTACCTCGGCCGGCGCCTCGGCACCGGCACTGCCCTGACCTGCACGGCCGCCGTCGAAGGGCTGGCCATCCTGGGCCTTGCCGCCGCCCCGAACCCGTACGCCGCCGGCCTGGCGCTCGCCGTCTGCGGGGCCGGCATGGGTGCCACGATGGTGCTCGCGCCCTCCCTCCGGCAGGCGATCGTCCCGGCCCACCTCATGGGACGGGTCGCCTCCACCTCCCGCATGCTGGCCATGTGCGCCGCCCCGGTCGGGGCCTTCCTCGGCGGCTGGCTGGCCACCGCCTACGACATCCGCACCCCGCTCTACGCCGCCGCCGTCCTCCTCCTGGCGATGACAGCCGTCACGGCATCCATGACCAGCAACCGCCGGGTGGAAGCCGCTCTGCGCGCCGCCGCCCCGGCCGACGGTCCGGATACCCGCCCGGCATCCGAGGAGCCCGCCCGGGAGAGTGCACCCGGCGTGTCGTGAGGGTCGCGCGGCGGGCGCCGGGCCCGGCCGGGGGTGCGGGTGTCAGCTCTCGTCATCCCTCCGCACGCCCCGGCGGCAGCCGCACCCCGCGCGCCGGTCAGCCGTGGCCGATGCCGGCGGCGCTCTCCGTGCCGCAGCATCCCTGCCCGGATTCCCCCGAGGGGGCGGAGCCGTCCAGGGCGGCGCTCTTCCCCATGCGGTCGGCATCGGCCTTCACGACGTAGACCTCCCACGGCTCCTTGCCGGGGCCGTGCACCCACACCTTGTCCTGGAGCGCGTAGCAGCACGAGGTGTCGTTCTCCTCGAAGGTCGCGAGCCCCGCGTCCTTGAGCCGGCCGGTGGCGGCCGTGACCTCCTCGGTGCTGTCGACCTCGACGCCGAGGTGGTCCAGTCGGGTCTCCTGGCCCGGCTCGCCCTCGATCAGGACCAGCTTGAGCGGGGGAGTGGTGATCGCGAAATTGGCGTAGCCGGGGCGGCGCTTGGCGGGCTCCACGCCGAAGAGTCGGGAGTAGAAGGCCACCGATGCTTCGAGGTCGGCGACGTTGAGTGCGAGTTGGGCGCGGGACATGACCGTCTCCTCGTGCTGGCTGCATTGAAGTCCTTCGATTCAAGGGTGGACCCTGAATCGACGAACGTCAACATAGAAGCATGTCGAAACAAGAGCGCGTGGTGCCCAGGACGAACCCGAGGGGTGCGGCGATGCCTGCCCCGTCTTCCCCGGCACCCGGTCCCTCGGCTGGAGCCTGGACGACCCGGCCGGTCAGGGGCTCGCCGCGGTCCGGCCGGTCCGGGACGAGACCGAACGCCGTGTCCGTGGTCTGCCGGCCGAACTGGGCGTCGTATCCGCCTGAACGGCACTCCCGGCTCGACGGGGCGGCTGCCGCACGCCCGTACGAGCGCTCACCGGTCCTGGCGGTCTGTGCCCGTCCGACGGCGCGGCGGGGTACGCAAGGCCGGGCACGACGGGACAATGGCGCACGCGCCATCCAGAGGCGCCCGAGCCCCTCCGGCCCTCGCGACCTGCTCGACGGTGCGAGCGCACACCGGTCAGGGGCAGACCAAGGAGGACCCGTGGTGGATGTCCCGGTGGACCAACTGACCGGTGTGGTCGACGGTGCGCGTGCGCGGGCCCGTGGGCAGCTCCTCGACGCCGGCCTGGAGCTGTTCGGGGTGTACGGCTACGCGCAGACGTCGGAGCAGGCCCTGTGCGACATGGCCGGGGTGCCGGTGGAGGTGCTCTGGGAGGAATTCGGCTCCCGGGAAGGCCTGTTGACGGCGCTGCACAACCAGATCACCACCGCCGGACTGCGGGCGGCGGAAGTCGCGCTGCTCTCCGAGGGGATGGACGACTGCCCGATGGCGCAGCGCTTCCGGCGGCTGTTCGACGCCTATGTGTCGGCGGTGACCCGGGACCTGCGTGAGGCGCGGGTGACCTTCGTCGAGGTGCTGGGTGTGAGCCCGGCGGTGGACGCGCACTGCAAGCGGTGGCGCGACCTGTGGACCGACTTCCTGACCGGTGAGGCCGAGCGCGCGGCGGTGCGCGGCGAGGCTGAGGAGCGGGACCACAGGGTGGTGGTGATGGTGATGGTCGGTACGGTCCACGAACTCATGGCCCACCATGCGCGCCGCCCGCGCAGGGCCCGGCCGGACGAGGTGTCGGAGGAACTGACCCGGCTCGGCCTGGAGATGCTGGGCGCCGCGCCCAGGACGGAGTAGCGGACGACCGAGGCGGCCGCCGGCCGCTCGCGCCGGTGGTCCCGGCCGTCGGCCCGGTGGAGCCGTGCGGCCGCGGCGCTACCGCGCGACGCGGTGGCGGAGGTGGACGGCTCGTGAGTCGAGTGTGCGCTTCTCCAGCAGTTCGAGATCCACCCGGCGCTCGGCCCTTGGATGGAACGGAGTTCCGCCACCGACCGGTTGAAGTCGCCGTCGGGCCCGGCGACGTAGCCGTCGAGGGAACCAGGGGACCGTCTCCACGGCGTGGAGCGAACCGGCCCTCAGAGCCGGATGCGGGCCGCCACCGGCAGGTGGTCACTCGTCGTGGCGGGGAGCGTCCACAGGGCGGTGACCTGCGAGGAGCGCGTCAGGATCTGGTCGATCCGGGCCAGGGGCAGACGCGCCGGCCAGCTGAAGGCGAAGCCGGTGTCCGGCCGGTTCATCAGCGAGGTGACGGGGGCCAGGCCGCGGTCGTCCAGCGTGGCGTTGAGGTCGCCGAGGAGGATCACCCGGTCCAGGGGCTCGTCGGCGAGGGCCTCTGCCAGGAGGGCGGCGCTCTCGTCCCGGCGCCCGGAGGCGAGCCCCGTCGTCGGGCCGATCCGGACCGAGGGCAGATGCGCCACGTACACGGCGACCTTCCCCTCCGGCGTACGGGCCGTGGCCCGCAGTCCCCGGTCCCAGCCCTCCCCGACCCCCTCCGGCCTGATGTCCACCAGCCGTACGCCGGTGAGGGGGTGCTTCGACCAGAGCCCGACCGTGCCCCGCGTCGCGTGGTGGGGGTAGACGGAGGCCAGTGCCGCTTCGACGGCGGGCAGGGCCGGGGCCGTCAGCTCCTCCAGGGCGATGAGGTCGGCGTCCGTCCCGGCCAGCGCCCGTGCGGTGGCGCCCGGGTCGGGGTTCACGTCGCTGAGGTTGTGCTGGACGGCGGTGAACGCGCCGTCCGCTGCTGCCCCCGTGACGACCATGCCCCCGAAGAGGCTCAGCCAGGCGACGGCGGGCAGCAGCAGCGCGGCCGCCGCCAGGCGGGAGCGGCGCAGGACCGCCGCGGCCAACAGGGCGGGGACGGCCAGGCCGAGCCAGGGGAGGAACGTCTCCAGCAGACTGCCCACGCGGCCAGGGGTGTTGGGGACCAGGCCGGGGAAGACCAGCAGGACCGCCACCAGGAGGCAGAGTCCGGCGACCACGCGGCCCCGCTTCCGTCCTCCGCGCCGCGGCTGTGTGTCCGGTTCCTTCGTCACTCGCGCATGCTCCCGTCCGGACGGCTCCCGTGAGGTCCCGCATGTCTGGAGGACGCGGCGCCTCCTCGGCCCGGTTCCGGGAGGCCTGATGGTCAGCGGTCGTCCTTACGATGGTGATGATCGACAGGATCGCCAGGACGAAGCGCATCGAGGTGGTGTCATGACGGGGACGACGAGGTCGCGGACACGATGATCGGAGTGCTCGCCTCGGCCGACCCGGTCGCCTGCCTCCCCGCGACGGGCCCGGACGGCTTCCGTTACTGCCCGGAGGTGTTCCACGACGAGGCGGGCGACGTGTTGTGACACGGCCCGCAGGTGATCAGGCGGTCGCCAACGCTCCCGCGTACGGGCCGCCCACGCCCCAGGCCTGGTGCATCGCTTCGGCGAAGGCGCCGGCCAGCTTGTGCTCGCCGGTGGGGCCGGGGTGGGTGCCGTCGTAGGTGTCCGCGTGGATGTCGTAGCCCGCGGGGTGCGAGGCCAGCAGGACCGGGGACGAGGGACCGTCCAGGTCGGCCACCGCCTTCGCGAGCAGCGTGTTGAAGCGGTCGCACTCGGCGGAGAACGGGGCGTCGGACTCGGCCCTGACGTTCGGTATGACGGGGAGCAGCACCAGCCTGATGCGCGGGTTGGCGGCGCGGGCCGCGGTGATGAACGCCCGTACGTTCGCGGCCGTCTGCGTGCTGTCGGTGTAGAAGCCGAGGTCTATCAGGCCGAGGGAGACCAGCAGGACGTCGGCACGGGTCGCCGTGACCGTGTCCGCGATGACGGGCGCCATGTGGAGCCAGCCCTCGCCCCACCCCGCGAGGTGCCGGCGCGCGGGTGCGGGGAAGGCCGGATCGCCGTAGTCGTGGGAGAGCGGGGCGCCGGCCTCGGTGTCGTACAACTCGGTGCGCGGGCCCGTGATCGCGTAGCCGCCCTCGCCGAGGGTCGCCTCGAGGTGCTGCCACATGCGGTAGCGCCAGGTGAAGTCGCCGGAACGCCCGATGGTCATGGAGTCGCCGACGAAGAGAAAACGCATGGCGACATCATGGCGGATCACCGCTCCGGCCTGCGACGTGACAGTGGACACTTGTGGGATGAGATCGCTGCTGACCGTCTCCGCCGCCGCTGCGCTCCTGCTCCTGACGGGGGCGGTGCCCGCCGCCGCGGACGACGGCGACCGGCCGGACCGGACCTTCACGATCGAGGACTCCCGGATCACCGAGTCCAGCGGGCTCGCCGCGAGCCGGATCCACCCGGGGGTCTACTGGACGCACAACGACAGCGAGGACGGCCCGTACGTCTACGCCATCGACTCCCGCACCGGGAAGACCGTGGCCACGATCACGATGGAGGGGGTGGGGGAGCCCCGCGACGTGGAGGCGATCTCGCTCGGCCCCGACGGGAATCTGTACGTCGGCGACATCGGCGACAACCTCGACGGCTCCTGGGACCACGTCTGGATCTACCGCTTCCCCGAGCCGAAGCGCCTCGCGGACGCCACCGTGCGGGCGACGCAGTTCGACGTGACCTACGCGGACGGGGCCCGCAACGCCGAGGCGATGATGGTGCATCCCAAGACGGGGCGTGTGTACATCGCCTCGAAGAACGAGGACGGCGGCGGACTCTACGAAGGCCCCCGGAAGCTGACGACCGGCGGGAACAACGTCTTCCGGAAGGTGGGCGAGGTGCCGTGGGTGACGGACGGGGCGTTCTCGCCGGACGGCAGGGAAGTGGTCTTCCGCTCGTACTTCAGCGCCCGGGCCTACGCCTTCGAGGACGGCAGGCTCGGCGCCGACCACGCGGTGAGCGTCCCGCTCCAGGGGCAGTCCGAATCGGTGACGTACACGGCGGACGGCTCCGCGATGATGTTCGGCTCCGAGGGGGAGGGGAGCGAAGTGGTGCGCGTGGAGGTCGAGGGCCGCGATGGCGGCGAACGCGGCAAGGCGCCCTCCCCGAACGGCGGGGGCGGCGGGGTCTCCCCGGGGGACAGCGGGGACGGGGACGGCGGGGATGCGACGAAGGGCACCGCGACCGGGGGCGCGGTGGCCGTCGTCGTCATCGTGCTGGCCCTCATCGCGGCCAGGCGCCGCCGCGGTTAGGCGGGGTCCGGCGGACGGGCGCGCGGGGCCGCCCCGATGGAGCGGCTCGCCGTCGCGCCGCCGGCGGCGCGGACGGGGCTGGAGGTCCGTGTGCGGGACGGAATCCGCGAGCTGTACGCGCCCGCCCGCGAGCTGCGGAACGCAGGGGTCGTCATCCTCTCCGGCGCTCCGGGTGAAGGCTGGCGGGTCCTGCACCGGGAGGGCCGGGCGGTCGGCCCGGACGACAGCGGGATCGAGGCGAGCGGGCCTGCGGGAGAGGCCGTCGAAGGCGTCGAGGGGTAAGCACCTGCCGCACGTCCGGTGGAGGGCGCCGGCGCTCCGTGCGTGACCGCCTGGTGTGCATCCAGTGGTGCCGCCTGTGGTGCCATCTGGTGCCACAGGAGCCAGTAAGGGCCCCAGAGGCACCTGATGGTGTCGGATTGACGCGGGTGAAGGACTGGGTATCTGTGCAGGTCAGAGTCGCTTGTCGGGCGAGGCGTCGCGAAGGGTGCCCGTCGGGGCTTGCGTGTGGTGCCACAATGATGCCACTATGGCGTCATGGACCTCACGCCGTATGTCGACAACCTTCGCCGCGAACTCGCGGTGGCCGCCGAGGCCGGTGGCGAAGAAGCCCGCGAGCTGGCGGAGCGGCTCACCGCTCCCCTGGAGTCGGCGACCCGCCTGACGATGCTCAACGTGCTCTCCGCCGCGATGGACGAGATCACCCGGGAGCTCGCCCCGGGCTCGGTCGACGTACGGCTGCGCGGGCTCGACCCGGACTTCGTGGTGACACGGCCGGCCGATGAGCAGGCGTTCGAGGGGAACAGCCGCCCGGCGGAGCCGCTCAGGGCGCCGGTACCGGCCGACAGTGACGACAGCGGGACCGCCCGGGTCAACCTGCGCCTGCCCGCCCACCTGAAGGCGCGCGCCGAGGAGGCCGCGAACCGTGAGGGCCTGTCGGTCAACGCCTGGCTGGTGCGGGCCGTGTCGGCCGCGGTCGACGGGGGTCCCCCGTCGCGTACGGCGGAGAAGACCCGGACCGCCCCCCGCACCGTCGGGCAGAGCTTCACCGGCTGGGTGCGCTAGCCGCGCACCGGGCGCTCATCACTTCACCCACACCACGTCCTACCCGCGAGGACCCAAGAGGACGGGACAGCCATGCCTTCTTTCGACACCCCCGCAGCGATCTCGGTCACCGCTCACGTGGAAGCCGGATCCATCCGCTTCATCACCTCCGACCGTCCCGAGACCTCGGTCGACGTACAGCCCCGCGACCCGAAGAAGGACCAGGACGTCCGGGTGGCCGAGCAGACCGAAGTGCGGTACGCGAGCGGACTGCTGACCATCCGGACGCCCAAGCAGCGTTACCTCGTCGGTCGCACCGGCACCGTCGACGTCACGGTCGAACTGCCCGCGGACTCGCAGGTGGACATGACCGGCTCGTGGGCCCAGGTGCACGGTGAGGGCCGGTTCGGCGAGGTCCGGGTGAAGACCTCGTCGGGTGACGTCCGCCTCGACACCACCGGGCCGCTGCACCTGACCGCGTCCCACGGCACCATCACCGTGGACCACGTCGCCGGGTCCGCCGAGATCACCACCAGCTCGGGCAGCATGCGCGTCGGGAGTGTCGACGGACCGGCCGTCCTGAAGAACTCGCACGGCACCACCGTCGTCGGCCACGTCCTGGGGGACCTGCGCGTGAGTGGCGCCAACGGCGACATCCTGATCGAGCGCGCCGATGCCTCGGTCTCCGCCACCACGGCCCACGGCACCCTGCGCGTCGGCGATGTCGCCCGTGGCACCGTCCAGTTGGAGACCTCCTACGGTGCCATCGAGATCGGCATCCGGGAGGGCTCCGCCGCCTGGCTCGACGCCGGCTCGGGCGCCGGGCAGGTGCACAACGCACTCACCGAGTCCGACGCCCCGGAGAGCTCCGTGGGCACCGTCGAGGTCAGGGCCCGTACCCGGTTCGGCAACATCGAGATCCGCCGCGCGAAGGCCTGAACCGCCTGAACCGCCTGCACCGCCTGCACCGCCTGCGTTGTCCGGGCCGCCTGGGCGTCACGTCCGCGACCGGCGGCGGCCCGCCCTTCGAACCTTCACTCCCTTCATTCTCACCAGGAGGACTCCGTGCCTTTTTCTGTCATGCACATGTCCAAGCAGGGTGGTGGTCACCCTTCGCCCCCCGCTGTCTCCGCCGTCGGTCTGCGTAAGTCGTACGGCGACAAGACGGTCCTCGGCGGTATCGATCTGCGGATTCCGGCGGGTTCGGTGTTCGCGCTGCTCGGGCCGAACGGGGCCGGAAAGACCACGGTCGTGAAGATCCTTTCCACACTCGTCTCCGCGGACGGCGGGCAGGCCCAGGTCGCGGGGCACGATGTCACCACGTCGCCCGACGGGGTGCGCGCCGCGATCGGTGTGACCGGGCAGTTCTCGGCCGTGGACGGGCTGATCACGGGTGAGGAGAACATGCTCCTCATGGCGGACCTGCATCACCTGTCCAGGAGCCAGGGGCGGCGCGTGACCGCCGAACTCCTGGAGCGCTTCGATCTGGCGGAGGCGGCGAAGAAGCCGGCCGCGAGCTACTCCGGTGGCATGAAGCGGCGCCTGGACATCGCGATGACGCTGGTCGGCGGCCCCCGGATCATCTTCCTCGACGAGCCGACCACCGGCCTCGACCCGCGCTCGCGCCACACCATGTGGGGCATCATCCGCGAGCTCGTCACGGACGGTGTGACCGTCTTCCTGACCACCCAGTACCTCGAGGAGGCGGACGAACTCGCCGACCGTATCGCCGTGCTCCACGACGGCCGGATCGCCGCGGAGGGAACCGCCGACGAGCTCAAGCGGCTGATCCCCGGCGGGCACGTCCGGCTCCGCTTCACCGACCCGGCCGCCTACCGCTCCGCCGCCGAAGCCCTGGGCGAGGTCACCCTCCCCCTCACCCGGCCCCGCTCGAGCGGGGAGACCCCCACCGACGAGTCCCTGACCCTGCAGATCCCCAGCGACGGCAGCCAGCGCGACCTGCGCTCCGTCCTCGACCGACTGGACACCGCCGGCATCGAGGCCGACGAACTGACCGTGCACACCCCCGACCTCGACGACGTCTTCTTCGCCCTGACCAGCACCACCGACCAGCCGAACCAGCCGAAGGAGACCGTCCGATGAGTGCTGTGTCCCTCGCCGTGCGCGACTCGTCCACGATGCTGCGCCGCAACCTCCTGCACGCCCGCCGCTACCCGTCACTCACGCTGAACCTGCTGCTCACCCCGGTCATGCTCCTGCTGCTCTTCGTCTACGTCTTCGGCGACGTCATGAGCGCGGGGATCGGCGGCGGCGACGCCGACCGCTCCGACTACATCGCCTACATCCTCCCGGGCATCCTGCTCATGACCATCGGCTCCACCGTCGTCGGGGCCGCGGTGTCCGTCGCCATGGATATGTCCGAGGGCATCATCGCCCGCTTCCGGACCATGGCCATCCACCGCGGGTCGGTGCTGATCGGGCACGTCGTCGGCAGCGTCCTGCAGTCCGTCGCCAGCGTCGTCCTCGTCGGCGCGGTCGGCGCGGCCATCGGCTTCCGCTCCGTGGACGCCACCCTCCTGGAGTGGCTGGCCGCCTTCGGGCTGCTCGCCCTCTTCGCCCTGGCCCTCACCTGGATCGCGGTCGGGATGGGGATGGCCGGCCCGAACGCGGAGGCGGCCAGCAACAGCGCGATGCCGCTGATCCTCCTCCCCCTCGTCTCCAGCGCCTTCACACCGATCGACGCGATGCCCGGCTGGTTCCAGCCCATCGCCGAGTACCAGCCCTTCACCCCCGCCATCGAGACCCTCCGAGGACTGCTCCTGGGCACCGAGATCGGCCACAGCGGATGGCTCGCCCTCGCCTGGTCCATCGGCCTGACCGTCCTCGGCTACCACTGGTCGACCTCGAAGTTCAGCGACGACCCGAAGTAG
>NZ_NEUF01000109.1 GCF_002910915.1 Streptomyces sp. SM10
GCCGACGAGGACCGCCGGGGCGCCCAGCGCGCCGCGGACGACGCCCACCGCACCGCCCGCGCCCTGCGCGCCGAGCGAGCCGAGATCGCGGGTGTCCCGGAGACGCTCCCCGACCCCGACCCCGCCACCGCGCGTACGTCCCTGCCCGCACTGCGCGAGGCGTACCGGGCGGCCTCCCGGCTGTACGAGAAGGTGGGAGTCGGAGCCGACCTGCGCGCCGAGCAGGCACGCGCCGAGAGCGACGAGAGCGCGGCCCTGGCCGAGCTCGACCGGCTCACCAACAAGGTACGCACCCGCGCCGCCCAGCTCCTGGAGGGCACGGACGGCGCCGACGGACCCTCCCGACAGGCTGCCTCGGCCCGCGCCGAGTCCCTCGTCCAGCTCCTGGAGACCCGGGCCTCCACGGCGAGCGAGCAGCTCGGCCGGCTGCGCGGCGAAGCCGAGCGCCTCGCCCCCGAGGACGAGGCACCTCACCACACCGAGCTCCCCGCGGATCTCGCCCCGGCCGACGCCGACCAGGCCCAGACCCTCCTTCGTACCGCCACGGCCGAACTGGCCTCCGCCACCGACGCCCTGGACACGGCGCGAGCCGCCCACGCCGAGCTGCTGCGCGCCCACCGGACCGCCGAGGACTCGGCGAGCGGCTTCGACGAGACCGCCGCGCTCCTGCACGACCTGCTCAGGGACCACGGCGCCGAGGACGAGACCGAGGCCCCCGACCCGTATCGCGGCACGCTCGAGGAGGCCAGGCAGACGGCCGCCGAGGCCCGCCGCTCCCTGCGCGGCTGCTCCACCGACCTGTCGGCCGCGGAGAGTTCCGTGCGGGAGGCGAGCGACATCCTGGTCCGGCACGCCAACTCCACCCGGTACGAACAGGTCCGTACCCCGGCCCGGCAACAGATCCGGGAACTCCCGGCGGCAGCCCTGCCCGACCACGCCGCGAAGTGGGCCGCCGCCTTCGCGCCCAGGCTGCGTGTGCTCACCGACGAGCTGGCCCAGCTGGAGCGCAACCGCGACTCCATCGTCGACCGGCTCCGCGGCCTGGTGGACTCGGCCCTCACGACGCTCCGCTCCGCCCAGCGGCTCTCCCAGCTGCCCGAAGGGCTGGGGGAGTGGTCCGGCCAGGAGTTCCTCCGGATCCGCTTCGAGGAACCCGACCAGGCCACGCTCACCGAGAGGCTCGGCGAGGTCGTCGACGAGGCCACCCACGCGGCTCTCAGGAAGAACTCCGACCTGCGCAGGGACGGCATGTCCCTCCTGCTGCGCGGTGTGCAGGCGGCGTTGGAGCCCAAGGGCATCGCGGTGGAGATCCTCAAGCCGGACGCGGTGCTCCGCGCCGAGCGCGTCCCGGTCGGACAGATGGGCGACGTCTTCTCCGGCGGCCAGCTGCTCACCGCGGCGATCGCGCTGTACTGCACGATGGCGGCGCTGCGCAGCAACGACAGGGGCCGCGACCGGCACCGCCACGCGGGCACGCTCTTCCTCGACAACCCCATCGGGCGCGCCAACGCCACGTACCTGCTGGAGCTGCAGCGGGCGGTCTCCGACGCGCTGGGCGTCCAGCTGCTCTACACGACCGGCCTGTTCGACACCACGGCGCTGGCCGAGTTCCCCCTCGTCATCCGCCTCCGTAACGACGCGGACCTGCGCGCCGGGCTGAAGTACATCAGCGTGGAGGAGCACCTGAGGCCGGGGCTGCCCCAGCAGGATCCCGAGGGCGAGACCGTCCACGGGGAGATCACGGCGACGCGCATGTTCAAGCGGAACGCCACGGAGAGAGGGCCGGCGTCCGCGGTCCCGGAGATGCGCACGGAGATGACGGGCACGCGCAGCGAGCCGGCCGGTGCCTCCGAGAAGAGGTAGGTGTTCCGGCCCGGGGGGAGCCGCGGGCCGTCAGGCCCGCGAGAGCCGCCCTTCTCCGCGGCGGCGTATCCGGTCCTCCTTGCGCACCCGGGCCCGGCCGGCGCGCCTGGCCGCCCGGCGCTCCCGGCGCATGCGGCGTGCGGTGCTGCTGGGCACGGACACCACTCCGTGGCGCTGGTTCCACACCTGCCGGGTCACCCAGACGTCCAGCACCGACCACGTCGCGACCACCGTGCAGCCCACGCCGCTCAGCACCATCGGGAAGGCGAGCCATGACCCGGCCAGCGTGCACAGGAACGCCACCACGGCCTGAATGATGGTCAGCGACATGATGAGCACGGCACGCACGGCGGCCGTCCGCACGGGATCCGGCATCCGCCGCCGTATCGCGGGCTCCTCCACCCACAGCTGCCGAGGGATCTCCGCACCCGCCGGGGCTCCGGGCGACGCGTCTGCGGCCGCCGCGGCTCCCTGCGGCGCACCGGCAACGGGCACCCCCGGTGCGCCCCGCCGCTCTTCCGTGTCCAAGGACCTTCAACTCCCCACCACTGTCCGACTCAAGGGTGGCTGCCCGGCTCGCGCCCGTTCTACGCGGGCGAGACGCTCGCCTGTCGCACGTACCCCCGTGAGGTTCTTCTGCCCCGTACGTCTGGACGAACGCCAGGTCGCGAAGATTCCCGCGGGGAGGGCTCAACCAGCCCCGAAAGGGCACGGAACAAAGAATTCCAGCCAACTGCCCTGTGTGGATGCACCGCGTTCGGCCTGGAGTTCTCTGTCGCTTTCGCGAACTTCCTCTCAGGGAATACCGGGACAACTGGTGAGCAACCCCGGGACGAGCGGCCGGAAATCGTCCGGACACGTCTTCGAGTTACCGGCTGGTCAGTAGTAGGCTCGCGCCGTTTGTTGACGGAACACCGCCCGGCACACGGTGGACCGCGGCAGGAACAACGGAACAACCTGGAGGGCCGGGCGACCGGAACCACCGGGAACCGACACGACCACCCCGCGCGTGCGGGGCCGAGCTGGGGGAGGCCATGCGCTTTCGCGGGAAGTCCATCCGCAGGAAGATCGTGGCGTTGCTCCTGGTGCCGCTCGCCTCCCTCACCGGACTCTGGGTCTTCGCCACCTACGTCACCGGCCGAGAGGCCGGGGAACTCATGGGCGCGAGCTCCATCGTGGAACAGGTCGGCCACCCCCTGGAAGACACCATCCGAGCCGTCCAGGACGAACGCCGCCAGACACTCGTCTTCCTCGCCGACCCCCGGGCCTCGGACGCCCTGCCCCTGCTACGCGGCCGGCGCGCCGCGACCGACCGGGTCGTGGCCGACGTCAGGCAGAGCGCGAAGAGCAAGGACATCCGGGACACACTCGCTCCGGAGTCGGAGGCGCGGCTCGACTCGATCCTCAGCGAGATCGACGGCCTGGACGCGCTGCGCGACTCCGTCGAGAAGCGCACCATCGACCGCACCAGGGCACTCGACTTCTACAACGGACTGGTCGACCCCTGTTACCGCTTCCTGAACGGTCTCCACACGATGGAGAACGTGTCCATGGACAAGCAGGTCCGGGCCCTGGTCGGCATCTCCCGGGCCCGCGAGATGCTCTCGCGCGAGGACGCCCTGATCGCGTCGGGCCTCATCGCAGGGCGGCTCGGCGCCCCCGAACTGCGCGCCGTCTCCGACCTCGCCGTCAGCCGCACGCTCCTGTACGAGGTCAACCTCGAACTCCTGCCGGGCAGTGAGCGCGCCCGCATGGAGCAGTACTGGCGCAGCCCCGACACGGAGCCGCTGCGGACCACCGAGCGGAAACTCATCGCCGCCGGTCCGATCACGAAGCCGGGCGCCATCGACGCCGAGCGCTGGCAGGACGTGGCACCGCCCGTCCTGGAGCACCTGGCCAACGACGGCACCGAGATGTCCAACCGCTTCCAGGACCGCGCCGAACCCGCCGGCTACCGGGTCCTCATCCGGGCGGGAGCCGCAGGCGTCCTGGGGTTCGTCGCCCTGCTCGTCTCGGTCTTCGTCTCCGTACGGGTGGGACGCGAACTGGTCCGCGACCTCTCCCGGCTGCGCAAGGACGCCCACGAGGTGTCCGGTGTGCGGCTGCCCAGCGTGATGCGGCGCCTCGCCGCGGGCGAGCAGGTCGACGTGGAGACCGAGGCCCCCCACCTCAGCTACGAGCGCGACGAGATCGGCCAGGTCGGGCAGGCGCTCAACACCCTTCAGCGAGCCGCCGTCGAGGCCGCGGTCAAGCAGGCGGACATGCGCCGCGGGGTCTCCGAGGTCTTCGTCAACCTCGCCCGCCGCAACCAGGTGCTCCTGCACCGCCAGCTGACCCTCCTGGACACCATGGAGCGGCGCACGGAGAACAGCGACGAGCTCGCCGACCTCTTCCGCCTCGACCACCTCACCACCCGCATGCGCCGTCACGCCGAAGGCCTCGTGATCCTCTCCGGGGCGGCCCCGTCCCGGCAGTGGCGCAAGCCCATCCAGCTGATGGACGTGGTGCGTGCCGCGGTCGCGGAGGTGGAGGACTACGAGCGCGTCGAGGTGCGGCGCCTGCCCCGCATCGGCGTGGGCGGCCCGGCCGTCGCCGACCTCACCCACCTGATCGCGGAACTGCTGGAGAACGCCACGGTGTTCTCACCCCCGCACACCGCCGTCCAGGTGCACGGCGAGCGGGTGGCCAACGGCTTCACCCTGGAGATCCACGACCGCGGCCTCGGCATGGCACCGGAAGTCCTCCTGGACGCCAATCTGCGGCTCGCCGAGACCCCCGACTTCGAGCTCTCCGACACCGACCGCCTCGGCCTGTTCGTCGTCAGCAGGCTCGCACAGCGGCAGAACGTCAGGGTGTCGCTGCAGATCTCGCCGTACGGAGGCACGACCGCGGTCGTCTTCATCCCCGCGCAGCTGCTCACCGACGCCCCCGACACCCATGGCACCGGCTTCCGCCTCGACCGGCGTGCCGAGAAGGCCCTCGGCAGCGGTCGGCCCGGCAGCGACGCGCCCGGCAGCGACAAGGCCCGCAGGGACGGCGTCGCGGACGCGGACATCCCCGGCCGGCCCTCCGGTCTCTCCCCGGTTCCCACCGGCCTCACCGACCCCTCCGTGCTCGACGGACCCGTCGAGCTCGAAGGCCCGGTGGGGAGCCTGGGCTTCACCGACCCGGCGCGCGACCGGGAGCTCGATCCGGCACTCGGCCCGGTCCTCGACGGGGTGTCCGACCTCGAGGACACCGAGAGCGAGCGGGGCGGCATCTTCCGGGCCCGCGATCTGCGCAGGGAAGCCGACCGGGAACAGCACCAGCAAGCCGTCGACGGGCCGGACGGACGCTCCGCGGACGTCCGGCCGATGCGGCCCGCAGGCCCCGTGCCGCTGCCCCGCCGCAGGACGCCGACGCTCGTCAGCGACCAGGGCCGCCGGATCGGGGACGGCGCACGTTCCCACCGGAGCGCGCCCGAGGACCTACGGCCGCCCGCCGGCTCAGGAACCGCCACCGAGCCCGGCCCGGACGGGTCCCCGGCCGAGGCGCCCCGGACCCGGCTGAGGTCCGCATCGAGGCCGTCCGCGCCCGACACGGTCGGCGGCCTCCCCCGCAGGGTCCGGCAGGCGAACCTCGCCCCACAGCTCCGGGAGGACTCCGCAGGGCGGACTTCCGGCCACGCCGCCGCGGACACCGACGACGACCTCGAACGTGACGCGGACGACGTACGCAACCGCATGGCTTCGCTTCAACGCGGCTGGCAGCGCGGCCGTCGGCAGAACGCCGAGGACGCGACCGGCCCCGGCGAGACAGCACCAGGAACCACTCCGGGAGGGGACGGTCGATGACCGCACCGAACGCCGCAGCACAGAACGCCGCCCGCCAGGGCTCCGGCCAGCTCAACTGGCTCCTCGACGAACTCGTCGAGCGGGTCGCGAGCATCCGCAAGGCACTGGTCCTGTCCAGCGACGGCCTCGCCACGGGCACGTCCCAGGACCTGACGCGTGAGGACAGCGAGCACCTGGCGGCCGTCGCCTCCGGATTCCACAGCCTCGCCAAGGGCGTGGGCCGCCACTTCGACGCCGGGCGGGTCCGGCAGACGGTGGTGGAGCTCGACGAGGCCTTCCTCTTCGTCACCGCGGCCGGAGACGGCAGCTGCCTCGCGGTCCTGGCCGACTCCGACTCCGACGTCGGGCAGGTGGCCTACGAGATGACCCTGATGGTCAAGCGCGTGGGGGCCCACCTGGCCAACGCCCCCAGGACCACCGGTCTGCCCGCCGGAGGGTGAGGCGAGGGGATGAGCGCAGACTCCGTCCGGGACACCGCGTCCGGGGCACCGCCCGCACCCGCGGAAGCGGGCTCCTCGCGCTGGTACGACGCCGAAGCGGGCCCGGTGGTCCGGCCCTACGCGATGACCCGGGGGCGGACCAGCAGCGCGTCCCGCCACCGCCTCGACCTGATCGCGATCGTCATCCCCGAACCGGCGGCCGACGATCCCGGCCGGGACCAGACGCTCTCCCCGGAACACGTGGAGATCGTCGAACTGTGCAGCGACATGCCCCAGTCGATCGCCGAGCTCGCCTCCGGACTGGACCTCCCCGTCGGGGTGGTCCGTGTCCTGGTCGGTGACCTCGTCGAGGACGAACTGGTGCACGTCACCCGTCCCGTTCCGCCGGCCGAGCTGCCGGACGAGAGCATTCTTCGCGAGGTGATCAATGGCCTTCGGGCGCTCTAGCCGCAAGCGGCGGCACGTCGAGCCCGTTACCCTGAAAATCCTGGTGGCGGGCGGCTTCGGTGTGGGCAAGACGACCCTGGTGGGCGCGGTCAGCGAGATCAGACCGCTGCGTACGGAGGAGAGGCTGAGCGAGGCGGGCCGCCCCGTCGACGACGTGGCGGGGGTCGAGGGCAAGAACACCACCACGGTGGCCATGGACTTCGGCCGGATCACCTTGCGCGAGGACCTGGTCCTCTATCTGTTCGGGACCCCGGGGCAGGACCGCTTCTGGTTCCTCTGGGACGAGCTGGCCCAGGGAGCCCTGGGCGCGGTGGTCCTCGCGGACACCCGGCGCCTCGAGGACTGCTTCGCGGCGGTCGACTACTTCGAACGCCGCGGGATCCCGTTCACGCTCGCCGTCAACCTCTTCGAAGGCGCCGAGCAGTTCCCCACCGAGACGGTCCGTGCAGCGCTCGACCTCGACCCCGAGGTCCCGGTGCTGCTCTGCGACGCACGCGACCGGGCCTCCGTACGGGACGTGCTCGTCGCTGTCGTGGAGCACGCCATGGTCCGCGCCGACCGGCTCCGTGAGCCGGCCAGGACCTGACGGCGTGACCACCCGCACGTGACGCGGCCCGTACCCCCGCCGACCGGGGTACGGGCCGCGCGTACGCAACGTGCGTGGAAGGAGTCTTCACCCGGGGTGACGGGCCGTCAACCCTGCGCGCTCCAGCGGATTCAGGCGTTCTCCGAGAGCCACTTCGCCGCGGTCCCGGCCAGCTCCGCGTCCCGCCCGGCGAGCATCATCCCGATCATCTGGGCGTCGCCGCGCAGGGACCACGCGGGATGCCCGAACGTCGCCGGGTTGTTCCTCTCGATGAGGAAGTGCGCCGGCCACGCGGTGCCGTACCCGAACAGGGGCAGCGCCAGGGCGTACCGCTTCCGGCCGCGTGCCAGCCCGTAGGCGGTGATCGCGAGGCCCGTCAGGGTCCCGGTCAGATGCACCCACCGGGTCGCGGCCCTGGAGTGCATCGCGACGTAGTAGGGCCAGAACTCTTCGTACGAATCGAACGTCTGTGGTGACATGAGGGCACCGTAATGGCTCGAACGGCAACCGGACACGGCAGTTCCGCGTCCGAAGAGGAGAACGGGCGGCCGGAGCCCACGGGGGTGGTCCCGGTCGCCCGTTCACGGCCCCCGGCCCTCAGTGGCCCGCGACGGAGCGCCGGGCCACCGGGAAGTCGAAGTAGGTGTCCGGGAACAGCTCGGGCTTGAAGGTGAAGTGCCACCACTCCTCGGCCAGATTCACGAAGCCCAGGCCCGTGAGCCTCTCCTTGAGCAACTGCCGGTTGGCGCGTTGCGCCCCCTGCACCCGGGGGTCGTCCGTGTGCGACAGCGTGTCGAAGCAGTCGTACCCCGTGCCCATGTCCACCGAGTTGTCGGGGAAGCGCTCGCCCTTCGGCGCGTAACACGGAGCCAGCTCCTCGCCCGGCCGGTACGGCCGCGTCGGCAGAGCGGGCAGCTTCACGATCGTGAGGTCCACGGTGCTGCCCCGGCTGTGACCGGACTTCTCCGCGATGTAACCGTCCTCGAACAGCCGCGTCTTGTCGACCGTCGGGTAGAACTCGCCCTTCATGGCCTGGTCGTCGAGATCCTTCGCCCAGCGCACGAAGTGGTCCACGGCCCGCTGCGGCCGGTAGCAGTCGTACACCTTGAGGGAGTAGCCCTCGCGAAGGAGGCTCCGCTGGGCCGTACGCAGCGCACGGGCGGCAGGCCGGGCCAGGATGCAGACGGGCTGCCGGTAGCCGTCGACCGGCTCTCCCATGAAGTTGTGCGCGGTGGTGTAGCGCATCTCCGTGATGATCGTCGGATCGACGGAGCGGAGGTCGACGAACTCGGGTGGAGCCTTGGGTTCCGACCTGGCCACCGCCACGGGAGCGGCGGTCACGGCGAGCAGAGCGGCGCCGGCGGCGGCGAGGGCGCGGAGGGCACGAGTCATTCCTGTCATGAGCACACCGTTTATCAGCTCCGGAGCCGCAAGAGAAGAGTGATCCGATACAGTCCGGCCGTGAAGGACACCCACTGCGGCAGATGCGGGACCCCGTACGCCGCCGAAGGCAGCCCCCGCACCTGTGCGGCCTGCGGTCACACCGCCTACCACAACCCCCTGCCCGTGGCCGTCGCCCTGCTGCCCGTCACCGGACCGCAGGGCACCGGACTCGTCGTCATCACCCGCACCGTCCCTCCGCACCGGGGCGGGACCGCGCTCCCCGGCGGGTACGTCGACGGGACCGAGGACTGGCGCCACGCCGTCGTACGCGAACTGCGCGAGGAGACCGGCATCCCCGCCGACGCGAGCGACGTGCGACTCGCCGACGCCCTGAGCTCCCCGGACGGCCACCTGCTGCTCTTCGGCCTGCTCCCGCCGCGCCCCGCCGCGGAACTCCCGCCCTCCGCGCCCACGGACGAGACGGCGGGATACGACGTACTGCACACCCCGGACGAACTCGCCTTCCCGCTGCACACCCGGGCCGTACGTTCCTGGTTCGCCGGCGCCTACCGCTGAGCCGGGTCCGCCAGCCCCCGTACCCGGACCGGACAGGTCACCCGTTCCTCCTCACCGTCCCGCTCGACCACCACCCTCCCGGCCGTGAGCCGCGACGTGTAGCGCTCCACCTCGGCCGTCGCCCACCCGTCGCCCATGTCCCGTACGACCAGCCCGCCCCCGGTACGCCCCGCGGGCGGCGCCCACACCTCCAGCTCGAGCCTCCCGTCCTCGCCTCGCACCGGGATCACCGCACCGGCCCGCGCCAGCACCGGAACGCGCGACAGCGGCGCGTCCACCACCACCTGCCCCGGCCCCTCGTACGCCCGCCCGGTCGCCGTGTCGTACCAGCGCCCACGCGGCAGCCGGACCGGCCTGCGGTCCGTCCCCTCCTCCAGCACAGGGGCGACCAGCAGCGCGTCACCCAGCAGGAACGCGTCCTCGCAGTCCCGCAGTTCCCGGTCCCCGGACGCCCCCCACCACAGCGGACGCACATAGGGCGCACCCGTCAGCCGGGCCAACTGCGCGAGCGTCACGAAGTACGGGTGCAGCCGCTCCCGCTCCGCCAGCGCCCGCCCGGCATGCGCGAGCACCTCCGGACCGAACTCCCACGGCTCCCGGCGGCCCGCGTCGATCGCCGCATGGGTCCGGAACAGGGGCATGTACGCACCCAGCTGGAACCAGCGCAGATAGAGCTCCGGCGACGGCGACCCGTCGAACCCGCCGACATCGGGCCCCGAGTACGGCACCCCGCACAGACCGAGCCCCAGAACCAGCGCCAGCGAGGCCCGGAGCCCCGGCCACCCCGTCGCCACGTCACCGGACCAGGTGCCCCCGTACCGCTGCATACCCGCCCAGCCCGAACGGGAGAACAGGAACGGCCGCTCGTCCGGGCGCAGCCGGCGCAGACCCTCGTACCCGGCCCTCGCCATCGCGAGGGCGTACACGTTGTGGGCCTCCCGGTGGTCCCCGCCACGGCCCTCCAGAGCGTGCCGGGCCGAACGCGGCAGCGACGGATCGCCGAAGGCCGAGAACGACACCGGCTCGTTCATGTCGTGCCACACCCCGGCGAACCCCTGGCCGAGCCGCTCCTCGTACAGCCCACCCCACCACTCCCGCACCAGCGGATCCGTGAAGTCGGGATAGACGCACTCGCCCGGCCACACCTCCCCGAGCACGGGAGACCCCTGCGGATCCCGGACGAACGCACCCTCCGCACCGACCGCCAGCCCGCCGTCGAACACCGCGTTGCCCGCCGCCGCCCGCACCGCCGGATCGACGATCGACACCAGCCGGACACCCTCCTCGCGGAGCTCCTTCGCCAGCCGGGGAAGATCGGGGAACCGCTCCCGGTCGACCGTGAACACCTGATGCGCGTCGTAGTGGTCGATGTCCAGATGCAGGACCGACAGCGGCAGCCCCCGCTCCCGGTACCCCTTCACGATCCGGCGCACCTCCTGCTCACTGCCGAACCCCCAGCGGGCGTGCTGCGGCCCCAGGGCCCACGACGGCGGCAGCGCAGGCGCCCCGGTCAGCGCCGTCCAGCCCTGGAGCACCCGCGCCGGCGTACCCGCGACGACCCAGCAGCGCAGCGGACCGCCGTCCATCCGCACCTCGCAGGTGCCCGGCCGGTCGTGGCCCGAGCCCGAGCCCTCCTCGCCCTCCCGGAGCGTCACCCGCCCCGACCAGGAGTTGTCGTGGAACACCAGATGGGTCCCCGCGTCGGAGACCACCACCTGCACCGGCATCGTCAGGTACAGAGGATCGTCGCCAGGACCGAAACGCCCGCCCGGGTCGGTGTTCCACAGCCCGTACGCGCCCTCCCGCAGCCTCGGTCCGCCGGCCCGCCCGCCCAGCCCGAAGAAGCGCGCGTCGGCCGGAACCTCGGAGCGCTGCACCCACCGTGCCGCGCCCCCCTCCACCGGCTCCCACCAACGAGGCGGCAGCTCCCGGCGGAGCAGGACCCCGCCCGGCGTACGCAGCTCCACCGCCCCGTGCCGCGACACGACGAACCGCAGCCGCTCCGACACGACCTGCCAGCCGCCGTTCGTGTCCGGCTCCAGCCGCGCCCTCGGGTCCGGCTCCGGCCCGGCATCCCGCAGGGCGTAGGAGGGCAGCGGCGCGGCGCCGTCCCAGGCCCAGAAGACCGCACCACCCACCGTCACCCGGACGCACAGCTCCGAGCGGGCGAAGCGCACGACGCCACCGCCCGGCCCGGGCTCCGCGCTGACGAGAAGGCCAGGCACACGCGCCCTCTCCGCACCTCGCCGTGCGAGCGCCCGCGCATCCGCACGCCGCCGCCGCCAGGCCGAGCGCACCGTACGCATCCCCTGCACAGAACCGACCATTCTCATCGAGCGCACCAGGTCACGACCATCCATGCCGGTCACCTTGCCATCAGGCCGGACCGATGCGTGCTCCGTTCAGCTTCCGTTCACCTGTGGCTCCGCCACACAGCCGGACACACAACCATGGCGGGGGGACCCTGGTGCGCAAGACGATCACATGGCATCGTCCGTAACTGCCGTTCACGCGCACATCCCAGCCCGTGCGCGCGACGCACGCACACCCCGCGTACACCCCGAAAGGCCAGGGAGCCCCCATGACCTCAGCAGCCGGCGAAGCCCCCCTCTGGCAGCCCCAGCCCGAGCGCGTCGAAGCCGCGGCCGTCACCCGCTTCCAGCGCTGGGCCGCCGGCCGCCACGGAGCGCCCGCCGACGGAGGCTACGCAGCCCTGCACCGCTGGTCGGTCGAGGAACTCGACACCTTCTGGGAAGCCGTCGCCGACTGGTTCGACGTACGCTTCTCCACCCCGTACGAGGCCGTGCTCGGCGACCGCACCATGCCCGGCGCGCAGTGGTTCCCCGGAGCCACCCTCAACTACGCCGAGCACGCCCTGCGCACCGCCGACGACCGCCTCCGCGCGGACGCCCCCGCGCTGCTGTACGTCGACGAGACCCACACCCAGTCCGCCGTCAGCTGGTCAGAACTCCGGCGCCAGGTCGGCTCACTGGCCGCCGAGCTCCGCGCCCTCGGCGTCACCCCCGGTGACCGGGTCAGCGGTTACCTCCCCAACATCCCGCAGGCCGTCGTCGCGTTCCTCGCCACCGCGGCGGTCGGCGGTGTCTGGACCTCCTGCGCCCCCGACTTCGGCGCCCGCAGCGTCCTGGACCGCTTCCAGCAGATCGAACCCGTCGTCCTGTTCACCGTCGACGGCTACCGCTACGGCGGCAAGGAGCACGACCGCACAGCGACCGTCGCCGAACTTCGCGGCGAACTCCCCACCCTGCGCGCGGTCGTCCACATCCCGCTGCTCGGCACCGGCGCACCCGAAGGCGCCCTCGAATGGCAGGACCTCACCTCCTCCGACACCGCGCCGGTCTTCGAACAGGTCCCCTTCGCGCACCCGCTGTGGGTGCTGTACTCCTCCGGCACCACCGGCCTCCCCAAGGCGATCGTCCAGTCGCAGGGAGGCATCCTCCTCGAACACTTCAAGCAGCTCGGCCTGCACTGCGACCTCGGCCCCGACGACCGCTTCTTCTGGTACACCTCGACGGGCTGGATGATGTGGAACTTCCTCGTCTCCGGCCTGCTCACCGGCACCACCGTCGTGCTCTATGACGGAAGCCCCGGGTACCCGGACGTCAGCGCCCAGTGGCGCGTGGCCGAACAGACCGGCGCGACCCTCTTCGGGACGTCGGCCGCCTACGTCATGGCCTGCCGCAAGGCCGACGTCCACCCCGGCCGCGACCACGACCTCAGCCGGGTCCAGTGCGTCGCCACCACGGGCTCCCCGCTCCCGCCCGACGGATTCCGCTGGCTCCACGACGAGTTCCAGTACAGCGGTGCCGACCTGTGGATCGCCTCCGTCAGCGGTGGGACGGACGTCTGCAGCTGCTTCGCGGGCGCGGTCCCGACCCTGCCCGTCCACATCGGCGAGCTCCAGGCCCCCTGCCTCGGCACGGACCTCCAGTCCTGGGACCCCGCGGGCGAACCCCTCATCGGTGAGGTCGGCGAACTCGTCGTCACCTCCCCCATGCCCTCCATGCCGGTCCGCTTCTGGAACGACCCCGACGGCAGCCGCTACCACGACAGCTACTTCGACATGTACCCCGGCGTCTGGCGCCACGGGGACTGGATCACCCTCACCGACCGCGGCTCGGTGATCATCCACGGCCGCTCCGACTCCACCCTCAACCGGCAGGGCGTCCGCATGGGCTCAGCCGACATCTACGAGGCGGTCGAGCGGCTCCCCGAGATCCGCGAGTCCCTCGTCATCGGCCTGGAGGAGCCGGACGGCGGCTACTGGATGCCCCTGTTCGTCCACCTCGTCGACGGCGCCACCCTCGACGACACGCTCCGCGACAGCATCAAGCGCACCATCCGCGAGAACCTCTCCCCACGCCACGTACCCGACGAGGTCATCCAGGTCCCCGGCATTCCGCACACCCTCACCGGCAAGCGCATCGAGGTTCCGGTCAAGCGGCTCCTCCAGGGCACGGCCCTGTCCAAGGCGGTCAACCCGGGCTCCATCGACAACCTCGAACTCCTCCACTTCTACGAGGAGCTCGCCCGCAAGCGCCGTTGACCCGGCCGGCGCAGCCCGTTGTCAGTCCTCGTGATTACGCTGAGTGAGCATCGATCGACAGTGCACAGGGGGACTCATGGCGCACATCAAGCAGACCGGGCGCGGCCGGCAGCGCTCCGCCACATCCATGCGACGCGCACTGCGCCGCGAAGCACCCACGACCGTCGGCCTCCTGGTCGACGCCGAGGACTTCGCGGCCATGCGCCACTACCGGACCTTCACCTTCGACGACCACCCGGAATACCTGCGGCAGGTCGAAGGCCTGCTGCGCACGCTCACCGGGCAGGGCCTGCACACCACCGTCGTCCTCTTCGACCCTCAGGAGTACGCGGAGTTCTGCGCGGAGACGGACCTCGACCCCGACGCGCACACGAGCCGCAGCAGGTTCACCTCCGAGATCGCCTCGGCCGGCGCCACCCTGGCCTACACGGGCGAGCCGATCGACACCGTGATCCCGCTGCTCGTCTCCCGAGCGGTCCGCCGCGCGACGTGGGAGTACGCCACCATGCTGCTGGCCGGCCTCGGTGAGTGCGCGGACTGCGGCCAGGACATCGGCCGGGCCGCCTTCGACCGGGCCTCCCACCTGCTGATGCGGCTGCTGGACACCGCGGGCCCCGGCGACCACCACATCGTCTGCAGCACCCCCACGGAGAGCGAGCAGCTTCTCGCCGTCCTCCACACCTCGCGGGAGGACGCCGACGGCCCGGCCCTCCTCCCGTCCTCGGAAGGGGCGGAGTTCGCGACCGTGCTCGCCGTGGGGGTCGCGCTCGAGACCCAGGGGGGCGTCGTGCTCCGCACCACGGCCCCGGACACCCCGGACCGGGTGCACGGCTGGCGCCTGCACCGCGGAATCCTCCTCCCGCTGACGGCGGGGGAGGTCTTCAGCGCCTACTGCACCGACGCCGACACCGGCGAACCCGTCTCGCCGGAGTCGGGGGTCGAGTACTGCGCGGGCTTCGACCTCGGTGCCGACGAACCGGAGGCCCATCACTGACAGACGGAAGGGGTTCCCACCGGAACCGGCGGGAACCCCTTCACATCCGACAGCGTCCGGCGGACGGCGTCACTCGCCCGACAGAACCGCCTGCGCGGCGAGCCGTGCCTCGTCGGCGGAGTCCGCCGCGCGCGCGGCGGAGGCGGCACGCTCGCACTGCGCGAGCGTGTGCTTGGCAAGCGTCGCCCGCACGTAGGGGATGGACGCCGCACCCATCGACAGGGAGGTGACACCCAGTCCGGTCAGCACGCAGGCCAGCAGCGGGTCCGAAGCAGCCTCGCCGCAGACACCACAGCTCTTGCCCTCGGCCCTCGCGGCCTCGGCCGAGAGGGCGACCAGGTCGAGCAGCGCGGGTTGCCACGGGTCCTGCAGCCGGGACACGGCCCCCACCTGACGGTCGGCCGCGAAGGTGTACTGGGCCAGGTCGTTGGTACCCAGCGACAGGAACTCCACCTCCTGCAGGATCGAGCGGGCCCTGAGCGCGGCGGAGGGAATCTCCACCATCGCCCCGTACTTCGCCTGCAGCCCCGCCTCGCGGCACGCGTCGGCGAACGCCTTCGCGTCGGCACGGTCGGCCACCATCGGAGCCATGACCTCGAGGTACACGGGCAGGCCCTCGGCTGCCCTGGCCAGCGCGGTCAGCTGGGTCCGCAGGACATCGGGATGGTCCAGCAGACTGCGCAGACCACGCACACCCAGTGCGGGGTTCGGCTCGTCCGCCGGCGTGAGGAAGTCCAGGGGCTTGTCCGCACCGGCGTCCAGGACCCGCACCACGACACGCCCCTCGGGGAACGCCTCCAGGACCGCGCGGTAGGCCGCGATCTGCTTCTCCTCGGACGGCGCCTGCTTGCTGTCGTCGAGGAAGAGGAACTCCGTGCGGAACAGGCCGACGCCCTCGGCTCCTGCCTCCACCGCCGCCGGTACGTCACCGGGCCCGCCGACATTGGCGAGCAGCGGCACCTTGTGGCCGTCGGAGGTGGCACCGGGACCGGTCACGGCCGTCAGAGCCGCCTTGCGGGCGGCCGACGCGCTCTCCATCTCGGCACGCTTCTCCGCACTCGGCTCGACGAAGATCTCACCGGTGCTGCCGTCCACCGCGACGACCGTGCCCTCGGCGATCTCACCCGCTCCGGGGAGTGCCACGACGGCCGGCACACCGAGTGCCCGGGCGAGGATCGCGCTGTGGCTGGTCGGCCCGCCCTCCTCCGTGACGAAACCGAGGACGAGCGTGGGGTCGAGCAGCGCCGTGTCCGCGGGAGCCAGGTCACGCGCGATGAGCACGTACGGCTGGTCGCTGTCCGGCACACCCGGCATCGGCACGCCGAGCAGCCGCGCCACGATCCGGTTCCGTACGTCGTCGAGGTCGGCGACGCGCCCCGCCAGGTACTCCCCGGCGTTGGCCAGCAGCGCCCGGTAGGCGGCGAACGCGTCGTAGACACCGCGCTCGGCGGTGCTGCCGACGGCGATACGACGCTCGACGTCCGCGATGAGTTCGGGGTCCTGCGCCATCATGGCCTGGGCCTCGAGCACGTGCTGTGCCTCGCCCCCCGCCAGGTTGCCGCGTGCAATGAGGTCGGCCGCAACAGCTTCCACGGCCTGGCGGGCGCGTCCCTGCTCGCGCTCGGCCTCCTCAGCGGGAATCTGCTTGGCCGGCGGTTCCAGGACCGCCGTGCCCATGTGCCGAACTTCGCCGATCGCCACACCGTGGCTCACGCCGACGCCTCGCAGCGTTGTCTCCATTTCACCGTCTCCGATTGTGCGGCGACCGTGTCACCGCGGTGGATACCCAACCAGCTCGTTACTGTGCCGAGGGTGTCACTGCCAGCCGAACAGCGTCTCGCCGACCTTCACGTCGCCGTCCTCACGGATGTCGGAGAGGGAGTCGGCGGTGGCCTCCAGGGCCACGACCGGGCAGATCGCGGACTTACCGGCGGCCTCCACGCCGGCAGGATCCCAGCGCACGATGCCCTGACCGCGCGTCACGGTGTCCCCCTTGTTCACGAGCAGCTCGAAGCCTTCGCCGTTGAGCTGCACGGTGTCGATCCCGAGGTGCGTGAGCACTCCGTGCCCCTGGTCGTCGACGACGACGAAGGCGTGGGGGTGGAGGGAGACGACGATTCCGTCAACCGGCGAGACGGCCTCGGAGGGCTCACGTACGGGGTCGATGGCAGTGCCGGGGCCGACCATCGCTCCGGAGAAGACGGGGTCGGGAACCGCGGTGAGTCCGATGGCGCGGCCGGCAAGAGGGGACGTCACTGTGGTCATGGAGAGCCTCCCAGGCGTGGGGATCCGTATTGGTCTACCGCCACGACTGATGGAGGGCGGCGTACTGGTCAGCAGCGTAAGTCATATGAAGTCCCGGTTCCGCCCGAGAGCTACCGGTTGGCCGACCTAGGGGTACACCGGAAACGATTTGCCTCGTCTCACAGCGGCCTGTACTGTCGTACCCCTGCCTGACCCCAACGCGACTTCGAGTCCGGGATCGGCAGCGACTCCCAAGCCCCGACTGTAACTCTGATTGAGCTCTCGCATGCCCGCGAGGCCCTGGTCAGGGAAATGGAAAAGGCCTGATAGAGTCGGACTCGCCGGAAAGGGAAACGCGAAAGCGAAGAACTGGAAAGCGAATCAGCAGGATCCCGCTTCGGCCGGGAATCGGACACGAAAGAGTCTGATAGAGTCGGAAACGCAAGAACGAAGGGAAGCGCCCGGAGGGGCCCGGTGAAACGGGACCGAAGGAAGCGTCCGTTCCTTGAGAACTCAACAGCGTGCCAAAAGTCAACGCCAGATATGTTGATACCCCGGCCTGCTTCGGCAGGTTGGTGGTTCCTTTGAAAAGTCCTGCCGGCCCTTCACGGTCCGGTAGGCAACAACAGCGAGGACGCTGTGAACGACCGGTCATATTCCGACCTGGTCGTTCCGCTCTCGTGTTGTGATCCCGATTACGGGAAAACATTCACGGAGAGTTTGATCCTGGCTCAGGACGAACGCTGGCGGCGTGCTTAACACATGCAAGTCGAACGATGAAGCCCTTCGGGGTGGATTAGTGGCGAACGGGTGAGTAACACGTGGGCAATCTGCCCTTCACTCTGGGACAAGCCCTGGAAACGGGGTCTAATACCGGATAACACTCTGTCCCTCATGGGGCGGGGTTAAAAGCTCCGGCGGTGAAGGATGAGCCCGCGGCCTATCAGCTTGTTGGTGGGGTAATGGCCTACCAAGGCGACGACGGGTAGCCGGCCTGAGAGGGCGACCGGCCACACTGGGACTGAGACACGGCCCAGACTCCTACGGGAGGCAGCAGTGGGGAATATTGCACAATGGGCGAAAGCCTGATGCAGCGACGCCGCGTGAGGGATGACGGCCTTCGGGTTGTAAACCTCTTTCAGCAGGGAAGAAGCGAAAGTGACGGTACCTGCAGAAGAAGCGCCGGCTAACTACGTGCCAGCAGCCGCGGTAATACGTAGGGCGCAAGCGTTGTCCGGAATTATTGGGCGTAAAGAGCTCGTAGGCGGCTTGTCACGTCGGATGTGAAAGCTCGGGGCTTAACCCCGAGTCTGCATTCGATACGGGCTAGCTAGAGTGTGGTAGGGGAGATCGGAATTCCTGGTGTAGCGGTGAAATGCGCAGATATCAGGAGGAACACCGGTGGCGAAGGCGGATCTCTGGGCCATTACTGACGCTGAGGAGCGAAAGCGTGGGGAGCGAACAGGATTAGATACCCTGGTAGTCCACGCCGTAAACGTTGGGAACTAGGTGTTGGCGACATTCCACGTCGTCGGTGCCGCAGCTAACGCATTAAGTTCCCCGCCTGGGGAGTACGGCCGCAAGGCTAAAACTCAAAGGAATTGACGGGGGCCCGCACAAGCAGCGGAGCATGTGGCTTAATTCGACGCAACGCGAAGAACCTTACCAAGGCTTGACATATACCGGAAAGCATCAGAGATGGTGCCCCCCTTGTGGTCGGTATACAGGTGGTGCATGGCTGTCGTCAGCTCGTGTCGTGAGATGTTGGGTTAAGTCCCGCAACGAGCGCAACCCTTGTTCTGTGTTGCCAGCATGCCCTTCGGGGTGATGGGGACTCACAGGAGACTGCCGGGGTCAACTCGGAGGAAGGTGGGGACGACGTCAAGTCATCATGCCCCTTATGTCTTGGGCTGCACACGTGCTACAATGGCCGGTACAATGAGCTGCGATGCCGCGAGGCGGAGCGAATCTCAAAAAGCCGGTCTCAGTTCGGATTGGGGTCTGCAACTCGACCCCATGAAGTCGGAGTTGCTAGTAATCGCAGATCAGCATTGCTGCGGTGAATACGTTCCCGGGCCTTGTACACACCGCCCGTCACGTCACGAAAGTCGGTAACACCCGAAGCCGGTGGCCCAACCCCTTGTGGGAGGGAGCTGTCGAAGGTGGGACTGGCGATTGGGACGAAGTCGTAACAAGGTAGCCGTACCGGAAGGTGCGGCTGGATCACCTCCTTTCTAAGGAGCATCTAGATTCTCTTCGGGGAATCCAGAGGCCATTTCGTCGGCAAATGTTCGACGGTGGTTGCTCATGGGTGGAACGTTGACTATTCGGCACGACAGGTTGTTTTTGCGAGTACTGCTTCGGCGTGGAAAGTGAGAATGGATCGGTCGGGTCGGGCACGCTGTTGGGTATCTGAAGGTACGGGCTCGTTTGAGTCTGTCCCTTTGGTTGCCGGCCCCAGTGAACTCGCCTGTAAGGGTGGGGTGATGGGTGGCTGGTCGTTGTTTGAGAACTGCACAGTGGACGCGAGCATCTGTGGCCAAGTTTTTAAGGGCGCACGGTGGATGCCTTGGCACCAGGAACCGATGAAGGACGTGGGAGGCCACGATAGTCCCCGGGGAGCTGTCAACCAAGCTTTGATCCGGGGGTTTCCGAATGGGGAAACCCGGCAGTCGTCATGGGCTGTCACCCGCTGCTGAACACATAGGCAGTGTGGAGGGAACGCGGGGAAGTGAAACATCTCAGTACCCGCAGGAAGAGAAAACAACCGTGATTCCGGGAGTAGTGGCGAGCGAAACTGGATGAGGCCAAACCGTATGCGTGTGATACCCGGCAGGGGTTGCGCATGCGGGGTTGTGGGAGTTCTCTTGATCAATCTGCCGATTGGTCGGCAAGTCAGAAACCGTTGGTGTAGGCGAAGGACATGCGAAAGGTCCGGCGTAGAGGGTAAGACCCCCGTAGCTGAAACATCAACGGCTTGCTTGAGAACCACCCAAGTAGCACGGGGCCCGAGAAATCCCGTGTGAATCTGGCGGGACCACCCGCTAAGCCTAAATATTCCCTGGTGACCGATAGCGGATAGTACCGTGAGGGAATGGTGAAAAGTACCGCGGGAGCGGAGTGAAATAGTACCTGAAACCGTGTGCCTACAAGCCGTGGGAGCGTCGCTGTATGTGCTTGCACATGCAGTCGTGACTGCGTGCCTTTTGAAGAATGAGCCTGCGAGTTAGCGGTGTGTAGCGAGGTTAACCCGTGTGGGGAAGCCGTAGCGAAAGCGAGTCCGAATAGGGCGATTGAGTTGCACGCTCTAGACCCGAAGCGGAGTGATCTAGCCATGGGCAGGTTGAAGCGGAGGTAAGACTTCGTGGAGGACCGAACCCACCAGGGTTGAAAACCTGGGGGATGACCTGTGGTTAGGGGTGAAAGGCCAATCAAACTCCGTGATAGCTGGTTCTCCCCGAAATGCATTTAGGTGCAGCGTCGTGTGTTTCTTGCCGGAGGTAGAGCACTGGATAGGCGATGGGCCCTACCGGGTTACTGACCTTAGCCAAACTCCGAATGCCGGTAAGTGAGAGCACGGCAGTGAGACTGTGGGGGATAAGCTCCATGGTCGAGAGGGAAACAGCCCAGAGCATCGACTAAGGCCCCTAAGCGTACGCTAAGTGGGAAAGGATGTGGAGTCGCAGAGACAACCAGGAGGTTGGCTTAGAAGCAGCCACCCTTGAAAGAGTGCGTAATAGCTCACTGGTCAAGTGATTCCGCGCCGACAATGTAGCGGGGCTCAAGCGTACCGCCGAAGTCGTGTCATTCATACACATATCCTCAACGGGAGTATGGATGGGTAGGGGAGCGTCGTGTGCCGGGTGAAGCAGCCGCGGAAGCGAGTTGTGGACGGTTCACGAGTGAGAATGCAGGCATGAGTAGCGATACACACGTGAGAAACGTGTGCGCCGATTGACTAAGGGTTCCTGGGTCAAGCTGATCTGCCCAGGGTAAGTCGGGACCTAAGGCGAGGCCGACAGGCGTAGTCGATGGACAACCGGTTGATATTCCGGTACCCGCTTTGAAACGCCCAATACTGAATCAGGCGATGCTAAGTCCGTGAAGCCGGCCCGATCTCTTCGGAGTTGAGGGTAGTGGTGGAGCCGACGAACCAGACTTGTACTAGGTAAGCGATGGGGTGACGCAGGAAGGTAGTCCAACCCGGGCGATGGTTGTTCCCGGGGTAAGGGTGTAGGCCGTGTGGTAGGTAAATCCGTCACACATTAAGGCTGAGACCTGATGCCGAGCCGATTGTGGTGAAGTGGATGATCCTATGCTGTCGAGAAAAGCCTCTAGCGAGTTTCATGGCGGCCCGTACCCTAAACCGACTCAGGTAGTCAGGTAGAGAATACCGAGGCGTTCGGGTGAACTATGGTTAAGGAACTCGGCAAAATGCCCCCGTAACTTCGGGAGAAGGGGGGCCATCACTGGTGATCCGATTTACTCGGTGAGCTGGGGGTGGCCGCAGAGACCAGCGAGAAGCGACTGTTTACTAAAAACACAGGTCCGTGCGAAGCCGTAAGGCGATGTATACGGACTGACGCCTGCCCGGTGCTGGAACGTTAAGGGGACCGGTTAGTGCACTTTCGGGTGTGCGAAGCTGAGAACTTAAGCGCCAGTAAACGGCGGTGGTAACTATAACCATCCTAAGGTAGCGAAATTCCTTGTCGGGTAAGTTCCGACCTGCACGAATGGCGTAACGACTTCTCGACTGTCTCAACCATAGGCCCGGTGAAATTGCACTACGAGTAAAGATGCTCGTTTCGCGCAGCAGGACGGAAAGACCCCGGGACCTTTACTATAGTTTGATATTGGTGTTCGGTTCGGCTTGTGTAGGATAGGTGGGAGACTTTGAAGCGGCCACGCCAGTGGTTGTGGAGTCGTCGTTGAAATACCACTCTGGTCGTGCTGGATGTCTAACCTGGGTCCGTGATCCGGATCAGGGACAGTGTCTGATGGGTAGTTTAACTGGGGCGGTTGCCTCCTAAAGAGTAACGGAGGCGCCCAAAGGTTCCCTCAGCCTGGTTGGCAATCAGGTGTTGAGTGTAAGTGCACAAGGGAGCTTGACTGTGAGACCGACGGGTCGAGCAGGGACGAAAGTCGGGACTAGTGATCCGGCAGTGGCTTGTGGAAGCGCTGTCGCTCAACGGATAAAAGGTACCCCGGGGATAACAGGCTGATCTTCCCCAAGAGTCCATATCGACGGGATGGTTTGGCACCTCGATGTCGGCTCGTCGCATCCTGGGGCTGGAGTCGGTCCCAAGGGTTGGGCTGTTCGCCCATTAAAGCGGTACGCGAGCTGGGTTTAGAACGTCGTGAGACAGTTCGGTCCCTATCCGCTGTGCGCGTAGGAATATTGAGAAGGGCTGTCCCTAGTACGAGAGGACCGGGACGGACGAACCTCTGGTGTGCCAGTTGTCCTGCCAAGGGCATGGCTGGTTGGCTACGTTCGGAAAGGATAACCGCTGAAAGCATCTAAGCGGGAAGCCTGCTTCGAGATGAGTATTCCCACCACCTTGAGTGGTTAAGGCTCCCAGTAGACGACTGGGTTGATAGGCCAGATGTGGAAGCCCGGTAACGGGTGGAGCTGACTGGTACTAATAGGCCGAGGGCTTGTCCTCAGTTGCTCGCGTCCACTGTGTT
>NZ_NEUF01000110.1:0-353 GCF_002910915.1 Streptomyces sp. SM10
AGCTCCAGGATCGCCCGGCTCCGCAACGCCACCACCCGCGCACCATCCTCCAGGGACAGCCCACCAGCCACACACGCCGCAGCGATCTCACCCTGCGAATGCCCCACCACCGCCGCAGGCACCACACCAGCCGCCCGCCACACCTCAGCCAGCGACACCATCACCGCCCACAACACCGGCTGCACCACATCAACCCGATCGAACCCAGGAGCACCCGCATCACCACGCAACACACCCAACAACGACCAGTCCGTGAACGGCTCCAACGCCACCGCACACTCCCGGATCCGCCCCGCGAACACCGGCGAAGACTCCATCAGACCCGCAGCCATACCCACCCACTGCGAACCCTG
>NZ_NEUF01000110.1:393-1127 GCF_002910915.1 Streptomyces sp. SM10
ACACCCCGCACCACACCCGACCCGGAACGCCCCTCCGCAAGGGCACCGAGACCGGCCAGCAACTCCTCACGCCCGGCAGCCGTCACCACAGCGCGGTGATCGAACCGGGAGCGAGCCAGCGCCAGTGCGTGCGCAAGATCGCGCACCGGCAACTCCCCTGCGCCCGAAACCAATTCCGCCAGGCGCACGGCCTGGCCGCGCAGCGCGCCCTCCGACTTCCCGGAGAGCACGAACGGCAGCACGGTGCCCGCAGGGGGCCCGGCCTCGACGGCGACTACGACGTCGTCGTCCGGCGCCTGCTCGACGATCACATGCGCGTTCGTCCCACTGATACCGAACGAGGAGACAGCAGCGCGTCGTGGCTCACCCGTTTCCGGCCACGCCACGGACTCCGTCAGCAACCGTACGTTCCCCGCCGACCAGTCCACCTGAGGCGTCGGCTCGTCCACGTGCAGGGTCTTGGGCAGCACACCGTGCCGCACGGCCTGCACCATCTTGATGATCCCGGCCACACCCGCCGCCGCCTGCGTGTGACCGATGTTCGACTTGATCGACCCGAGCCACAACGGACGCTCCTGCGACCGCTCCTGCCCATACGTCGCCAGCAAAGCCTGCGCCTCGATCGGGTCACCCAACTTCGTCCCCGTACCGTGCGCCTCCACCGCATCCACCTGCGAAGCCGACAATCCGGCATTCGCCAACGCCTGCCGGATCACCCGCTGCTGCGACGGACC
>NZ_NEUF01000111.1 GCF_002910915.1 Streptomyces sp. SM10
GGAGCACGCCCCGGGGCCTTGGCGTCGGGCTTGCCGGAGGGGCCCCGGTCGGACTGCGCCTCGGCACGGCCGCCGCCGGAGCGGGACCCGCCGGTGCCGGACGCGGTGCCGCCGTCCGGCTGGGCCGGCGCACCCTTCCGGTCCGCGGCACGCGAGGGAGACGGCTTCCCGGCGTCGTCGCCGACACTCACACAGCCTGTGGACGCGGCGATCGTCAGCGCGGTGACGGCTGCCCAGCGGACGCGGGCGGACAACTGGCGCACGGGATGGCACCTCCGGGGAGGGGGACGGCGGGAGGGAGAGCGATGTGTTCAACTCCCCCGCACCCGCCGGGGACACGCCCGGACACACGTCCCGCACACCCACCGGCCCGGCGGACTCACCCGCCGGCGCCCCCGAAGCCTCCGGCCAGCTCCGCCCCCAGGAGCACCGCCCCGAGCCCCACCAGCAGGGACACCAGCACATTGGCCCCGGCCAGGAAGGAGCGGCCCGCCTCGGCCAGCCGCAGGGACTCGTACGAGAACGTCGAATACGTCGTCAGCGCCCCGCACAGGCCCGTGGCCAGCAGGGCGTGGACGGGTGTGGACACCGAGACACCCGTCAGCACGCCGAGCAGCAGACTGCCCGCCGCGTTGGCGGTGAGGGTCCCCCACGGGAACACGTACGGCACTCCCGCGCCGTGGTGCGCCTGCACCGCACGGTCCGTCAGATAGCGCAGCGGCGCCCCGACGGCGCCCCCGAGCGCGACGAGCAGCCAGTTCACGTCGCACGCCCCCACCGGTCCGCCAGCGCACGGGTGAGCGCGGCCGCCCCCCACACCGCGCCGAGCGCCGCCACGGCCGTCGCCGCCGCGTACACCAGGGCCGTCAGGACCTGCTGACGCACCAGCAGCCGGGTCACGTCGACGGCGTACGTCGAGAACGTGGTGAACCCGCCGAGCACCCCGACCCCCAGGAACGGCCGCACCAGCGGATGCGTGACCGCGCCCCGCTCGGCGGTCAGCACCATCAGCACACCGATCAGGGCGCAGCCCGTGACGTTGACGGCGAGGACCGCCCAGGGAAGGCCGTCGCCGCCGGCCGGCCAGGCCAGCATGGCCGCGTAGCGCGCCACGGCCCCCGCTCCGCCGCCCGCCGCGATCGCCGCCAGGACCCGCAACCCGGACGCGCCACCCATTTCCGCGCGCTGCGCGGGTACGGCGAGGTCGACGTCCGGGTCGATGGCCGGCGGTTCGGGCGGAGGGCTCTGCGTGCTCATCCGTACCCCAGTTCGTGCAGCCGCTCGTCGTCGATGCCGAAGTGGTGGGCGATCTCGTGGACCACGGTGATCTCGGTCTCGGCGACCACGTCCTCGCGGGTCTCGCACATCCGCAGGGTCGGCCCCCGGTAGATGGTGATCCGGTCCGGCAGGACCCCCGCGTACCACTCACCGCGCTCGGTGAGCGGCGTCCCCTCGTAGAGGCCCAGCAGCTCCCGGTCCTCCGGGTCCTCCGGCTCCTCCTCCACGAACACCGCGACGTTGTCCATCAGCCGCATCAGCTCCGGCGGGACCCGGTCAAGAGCCAGGCTCACCAGCTCTTCGAACTCCTCGCGCGTCATCTCCAGCACCCCGCCATTGTCACGTACCTCCGGCCGGAAGGGGCAGGCCCCACCCGCCCCGGAGGCCACCCGCCCGGTCCACCGCCGCCCGTCCGTCCGCATGTCTGCCGCCCGAACGGGGCATACGCGCCCAATGGCACGCCCGTTCCACGCCGCAGCCGTCCGTGTCCGCCGCCTCCGCCGTCCGCGCTCCACCGCCCCCGCCGGCGGGCTCGTCCCGGCCTCGCACCCCTGGAGGCGCGCGCTCGGCCTGCTGGCCGTGGTCGTGCTGGGCGCCTGGCTCGGTCTCCTGGTCGTCGGCAGCGTGCGTACGCCGGTGGGGCCCATGGACACCACCATGACCCTGCGGCCGTCGGTGAGCGGCGGCACCAAGATCAACGTGTCACCGCTCGGCGCCCTGGAGCTGGACTCCCACCACGCCCCGGTGCGGCTGGACGTGGACGTCGACCAGCTGGACCCGGAACGCTCGCAGGCTCTGGTCAAACACCCCGAGCGTCTCTCCGGTCTCCAGGACGAGGTCACCGAAGACGTCGCCGCCGGCACCCGGGAGCTGGCCGTCCGCTCCTGCGTGGCCGTCGTCTCCGGCGCCACCGCCCTCGGCCTCCTCGTCTACCGGCGGCCGCGCCGCGCCCTGGCCGCCGGAGGCCTCGCCCTGGCGCTGCTCGCCGCCTCGGGCGTCAGCGCGTACGCCACCTGGAACCCGAAGTCCGTCCTGGAGCCGAAGTTCTCGGGGCTGCTCTCCAGCGCCCCGTCGGTCGTCGGCGACGCCCGCTCGATCGTCACCGAATTCGATGTCTACCAGCAGGAACTGGCCCGCCTCGTCACCAACGTGACCAAGCTGTACGACGCCACGTCCACGCTCCCCGTGTACAAGCCCGACCCGGCGACCGTCCGCGTCCTGCAGGTCTCCGACATCCATCTCAACCCGGCCGCCTGGCACATCATCGCCTCGCTCGTCGACCAGTACGAGATCGACGTGATCATCGACTCCGGGGACACGATGGACCACGGGACGGCTGCGGAGAACGGCTTCCTCGACCCGGCCCGCGATCTCGGCGCCCCCTACGTGTGGGTGCGGGGGAACCACGACTCGAAGGAGACCCAGGCCTACCTGGAGAAGATGAAGAACGTGCACGTCCTGGACGAGGGGAAGGCGGTGACCGTGGCCGGTGTGCGCATCGCGGGCACCGGGGACCCGCAGTTCACCCCCGACCGCACGCTCCCCACCGGCGGCAAGGCGGCCGAGCAGCTCGCGGGCATGCGCCTCGCCTCGGCGCTGCGCGACCAGAGGCGGGCGGGCACCCCGGTGGACATCGCGGTCGCCCACGACCCGAACGCGGCACGGGAGACGGACGGAACGGTTCCGCTGGTCCTGGCGGGCCATGTGCACCACCGGGTGAACGAACTGCTGCCGCTGGGGACGCGGCTGAAGGTCGAGGGCTCGGCGGGCGGTGGCGGGCTGCGCGCCGTGCAGAACGAGAAGCCCGAGAAGGTGCGCGCCTCGGTGCTCTACCTGGACCGCCCCACCCGGCATCTGCAGGCCTGGGACGAGATCACCCTCGGGGGTCTGGGCCTGACGACGGCCGAGGTCAGCCGCCATCTCCCGGAGGAGAACCTGAAGAGTCCGTCCCCCTCGCCGAGCGTCTCGACGACCTCCCCGTAAACCGTTTTGGCGATACCTCCCCGCATCCCATATGCTTCTCACGTCCCCGACGCGCTGGAAAGCGCGCAGGTGGGCCCTTAGCCCTCATCGTCTAGTGGCCCAGGACGCCGCCCTTTCAAGGCGGTAGCACGGGTTCGAATCCCGTTGGGGGCACGCTTTACCGTGTGCGAGACTTGTCTCGCACATTAGCTAGGTCCTGTGGAGCAGTTTGGAGTGCTCGCCACCCTGTCAAGGTGGAGGCCGCGGGTTCAAATCCCGTCAGGACCGCTGCAGCCCTTGTGAGCTGCGTGGCTGGGTAGCTCAGTTGGTACGAGCGATCGCCTGAAAAGCGATAGGTCGCCGGTTCGATCCCGGCCCCAGCCACCACCCGAAGGCCCCGTCCCCAGGACGGGGCCTTCGTCGTGTCACGCCGCCTCCTCCTTCTCGCGCCCGGTACGCCTGCGCCACACCTGCACCGCGAGGATCAGCAGCACCACGGCGACCACGGCTCCCAGCGCAGCCATGTCCGGCACCCGCTCACCGACGCCCTGGGCCCACCGCTCGACGGCGAACGAGTCGTCCACGTCAAGGAGTCCGGGCAGCGCGGTCGTCCCGTCGTACGCGAGGAAGAGCACCCCGAGCCCGGTGAAGAAGAGACCGGAGAGCAGCGAGGTGCGGTGGACCTCGAAGCGCCCGACGCGCAGCGGCCGGCCCCTCAGCCAGGGCCTGCGGCCCAGGTCGAAGCGGTCCCAGAGCAGGGCGAGCACGAACAGGGGCGCCGCCATGCCGAGCGCGTAGACGGCGAGCAGCAGTCCGCCGTAGACCGGGCTGCCGCTGACGGCGGCCACGGTGAGGACGCTGCCGAGGATCGGGCCGGCGCAGAAGCCCGCCAGCCCGTAGACCGCGCCCAGGGCGTAGACGGAGAAGGCCTTCGTGGGCCGGATCCGGCCACCGAGCTCCACCATCCGCCGGGAGGCGAAGCCCAGCCCGGCGATCTGGGCGAGCCCGAGCCCGATGATCAGCCACCCGGCGCCGAGGACGAGCGCGTCACGGTGCCCGTGGAAGAGCCGCCCCGCGTAGGAGCCGGCGGCACCGAGCGGGACGAGCGTGGTGGCGAGACCGGCGTAGAAGATGCCCGTGCGCGCCAGGAGCCGGGAGGCCGAGTCGACCGAGTACGCGAAGAAGGCCGGGAGCAGCAGGGCGCTGCACGGGCTGACCAGAGCGAGCAGGCCGCCGAGCAGCGCGGCGAAGTACCCGATGTCCGGCGTCACTTCGCGGGCTCCCCGGCACTCCCGACGTTCGCTTCCTCCGCCGCCGCGGCCTCGATGGCCTGGGTGAAGACGGCCAGGGGCTGGGCTCCCGCCAGCGGGCGGCCGTTGACGAGGAAGGACGGGGTGGACGTGGCGCCGATCCTGTAGGCCTGCTCCCGGTCCTCGGTGACCGCCGCGGTGGCCGCGGCGCTCCCGGCGTCGCGTGCGAAGCGGTCGAGGTCCTTCACCCCGGCCTGCCGGGCGAGGGCACGCAGGCGCTCCGCACCGAACCCCTTGTCCTTGGCGCCCTCGGCGTAGGCGGCCCGGTGGAAGGCCCAGAAGCGGTCCTGCCGCCCGGCGGCCCAGGAGGCCCGGGCTGCCGCCTCGGACGCCTCACCGAAGATCGGGAAGTTCCGCCACTCGATGCGCAGGGTGCCGTCGTCGACGTACCTCCTGATCAGTTCGGGTTCGGTGTCCCGGGCGAACTTCCCGCAGTAGCCGCACTGGAAGTCGGCGTACTCGATGAGGACGACGGGGGCGTCGGTGCGGCCCTGCGCGAGCTTGTCGCCCGCCTCGCGCCGGGCGAGTGCCGCCAGCTCCCGGTGGACGTCCGCGTCGGGTCCGGTCGTCGCGGCGACGGCCGGGGTGTCGGCGGCGGGAGCGTCCGGCGCGGTCGCGCGGTAGGAGACGAAGCCGAGCAGACCGGCGGCGAGCACGACGACGACGCCGAAGAGCAGCGGCTTCCTCACTGAGGACGGCTTCCCGGGCGGGGGGCGGCGGGTGGGGGTGGTCATGCGGCGCTCCGTGCGGGTGCGTGGGGACGGGCGGGACCTGAACTGCCCGGAATGGTACGTCGTGTGACCGCGCGGAAGCGCTCCGTAACCGGCTTACGCCCGCGGAGCCCCCCGGGAGAGCGGCCTGACACGGCCAGGGGCGAAATAGGTTCGCCACTCCTCGCGCCCGGGTGAGATCCTGGGATCCGTATGTCTACTTCCTTCGCTGATCTCCAGACCCGGCTCGGGCAGCTCTCGCTCCGCGACGCGCACCGGCTCGGCCGCCGTCTCGAGGGTGCCCGCCGCATCCGCAAGCCCGAGGCCCGGCAGTCCGTGCTGGACGAGATCTCGGCCGAGGCCGGGAAGGCAGCCGAACGGCTCGCGGGACGAGCCGGGCGGATGCCGGCCCTGTCGTACCCGGAACAGCTTCCGGTCAGCCAGAAGAAGGACGAGATCCTCGAGGCGATACGCGACCACCAGGTCGTGATCGTCGCCGGTGAGACCGGCTCCGGCAAGACCACGCAGATCCCCAAGATCTGCATGGAGCTGGGGCGCGGCGTCCGGGGCATGATCGGGCACACCCAGCCCCGGCGGATCGCTGCGCGCACGGTCGCCGAGCGCGTCGCGGACGAGCTGAAGACCCCGCTCGGCGAGGCCGTCGGCTGGAAGGTGCGCTTCACCGACCAGGTGAATCCGGACGCGACCTTCGTGAAGCTGATGACGGACGGCATCCTGCTGGCCGAGATCCAGACCGACCGCGAGCTCCTCGCCTACGACACGATCATCATCGACGAGGCCCACGAGCGCTCCCTGAACATCGACTTCCTGCTCGGCTACCTGGCCCGGCTGCTGCCGAAGCGCCCCGATCTGAAGGTCGTCATCACCTCGGCGACCATCGACCCCGAGCGCTTCGCCAAGCACTTCGGCGAGGCACCGATCGTGGAGGTCAGCGGGCGCACCTACCCGGTGGAGGTGCGCTACCGGCCCCTCCTCGAGGGGGACGCCGAAGACGCTGCCGACACCGACCGGGACCAGATCACCGCGATCTGCGACGCGGTGGACGAGCTGGACCACGAGGCCCCCGGCGACGTCCTGGTCTTCCTCTCCGGGGAACGGGAGATCCGCGACACCGCGGACGCGCTGAACAAGCGCAGCCTCAGACACACCGAGGTGCTCCCCCTCTACGCGCGCCTCTCGCACGCCGAGCAGAACCGCGTGTTCCAGCGCCATACCGGCCGCAGGATCGTCCTGGCGACGAACGTCGCGGAGACCTCGCTGACGGTCCCCGGCATCAAGTACGTGATCGACCCGGGCAACGCCCGCATCTCCCGCTACAGCCACCGCACCAAGGTCCAGCGGCTGCCGATCGAGCGGATCTCCCAGGCCAGCGCCAACCAGCGCAAGGGCCGCTGCGGCCGTACGTCGGACGGCATCTGCATCCGGCTGTACTCCGAGGACGACTTCCTGACCCGTCCGGAGTTCACCGACCCCGAGATCCTGCGGACCAACCTCGCCTCCGTCATCCTCCAGATGACCGCGGCCGGCCTCGGCGACATCGAGAAGTTCCCCTTCATCGACCCGCCGGACCACCGCAACATCCGCGACGGTGTGCAGCTCCTCCAGGAGCTGGGCGCCCTCGAGCAGGCGGAGAAGTCCCCCCAGGAGGGGAAGCGGGGGCAGCGCCTCACCCCGCTGGGCCGCAAGCTCTCGCAGCTGCCGGTGGACCCCCGCCTGGCCCGCATGGTCATCGAGGCCGACACGAACGGCTGCGCCCGCGAGGTCATGGTCATCGCCGCGGCGCTCTCCATCCAGGACCCGCGCGAGCGGCCCTCGGAGAAGCAGACCCAGGCCGACCAGAACCACGCCCGGTTCAAGGACGAGACGTCCGACTTCCTGGCGTACCTGAACCTCTGGCGCTACATCCGCGAGCAGCAGAAGGAGCGCGGCTCCTCGTCGTTCCGCCGGATGTGCAAGCAGGAGTACCTGAACTTCCTGCGGATCCGTGAGTGGCAGGACATCTACACGCAGCTGCGGACCGTCGCGAAGCAGATGGGCATCGCCGTCCAGGAGCCCAAGGCCGACGAGGGCGTGCCCGAGCAGGCGGTCCACACCTCGCTGCTGGCGGGGCTGCTCTCGCACATCGGGCTGAAGGACACCGAGAAGAACGAGTACCTGGGTGCCCGCAGCGCCAAGTTCGCGGTCTTCCCGGGCTCCGCGCTCTTCAAGAAGCAGCCGCGCTTCGTGATGTCGGCCGAGCTGGTCGAGACGTCCCGGCTCTGGGCGCGGGTCAACGCGAAGGTCGAGCCGGAGTGGATCGAGCCGCTCGCCCAGCACCTGCTGAAGCGGACCTACAGCGAGCCGCACTGGGAGAAGGACCAGGCAGCGGTGATGGCGTACGAGCGGGTCACGCTCTACGGGGTGCCGATCGTCGCCCAGCGCAAGATCAATTTCGGCCGTATCGACCAGGAGGCGTCGCGTGATCTGTTCATCCGCAACGCCCTGGTCGAGGGGGACTGGCGCACCCCTCACCAGTTCTTCCATGACAACCGCAAACTGCTGGGCGAGGTCGAGGAGTTGGAGCACCGCGCCCGGCGCCGCGACATCCTCGTGGACGACGAGACGCTCTTCGACTTCTACGATCAGCGGATTCCGGAGCACATCGTCTCCGGGGCGCACTTCGACTCCTGGTGGAAGCACAAGCGCCGTGACGAGCCCGACGCACTCGACTTCGAGCGGTCCATGCTCATCAACGAGAAGGCCTCGGCGGTCACCAAGGACGACTACCCCGACTCCTGGCGGCAGGGGAAGCTCAAATTCCGGGTGACCTACCAGTTCGAGCCGGGCTCGGACGCCGACGGTGTGACCGTCCACATCCCGCTCCAGGTGCTCAACCAGGTCACCTCCGAGGGCTTCGACTGGCAGATCCCGGGCCTGCGCGAAGAGGTGGTGACCGAGCTGATCCGCTCGCTGCCCAAGCCGATCCGCCGGCACTACGTCCCCGCACCCAACTACGCGGACACGTTCCTCGACCGGGCCGTCCCGCTCCAGGAACCCCTGCCGTTCACGCTCGCCCGCGAGCTCCAGCGGATGGTCGGCGTCCCGGTCACGGCCGACGACTTCGACCTGTCCCGGGTCCCCGACCACCTGAAGATCACCTTCCGGATCACTGACGAGCGGCGCCGCAAGGTGGCCGAGGACAAGGACCTGGAGGCGCTGAAGATCCGACTGCGCCCCAAGGCCCGCCAGGCCCTCTCCCAGGCGGCCGCGGCCACCGCCGGGCCGTCGGGCGAGTCCATCGAGCGTTCCGGCCTCACGGACTGGACCATCGGCACCCTGAACCGCGTCTTCGAGACCCGGCGGGCGGGCCAGCCGGTGAAGGCGTACCCGGCCCTCTCCGACCAGGGGGAGACCGTCGCCGTACGCCTCTTCGACACGGAGGCCGAGCAGCAGCAGGCGATGTGGCGCGGGACCCGGAAGCTGATCCTGCTGAACATCCCGGTGAACCCGGCCAAATTCGCCTCGGACAAGCTCACCAACCAGCAGAAGCTGGCCCTGTCCCGGAATCCGCACGGCTCGATCCAGGCGCTCTTCGAGGACTGCGCGACGGCGGCGGCCGACCGGCTGATCGCCGCGCACGGAGGCCCCGCCTGGGACGAGGCGTCGTTCCGGAAGCTGTACGACAAGGTGCGCGCCGACCTCGTGGACCTCACCGTCCGCACCATCGGCCAGGTGCAGCAGATCCTGGCCGCCTGGCAGGCCTGCGAGCGCCGCCTGAAGTCGACGAACAGCCTGGTCCTGATCAACAACGTGACGGACGTACGGGACCACCTGGCCCGTCTCGTACCGCCGGGGTTCGTCACCATGACCGGACTGCGCAGGCTGCCCGACCTGATGCGCTACCTCGTCGCCGAGGACCGCCGGCTGCAGCAGATGCCGACGAACGTCCAGCGCGACACCACGCGCATGGAGAAGGTCCACGAGATGCAGGACGAGTACGCCTGGCTGCTCGAACAGCTGCCGCAGGGGCGGCCGGTGCCCCAGGAGGTCCTGGACATCCGCTGGATGATCGAGGAGCTCCGGGTGAGCTACTTCGCGCACGCACTGGGCACCGCACAGCCCGTCTCCGACAAGCGGATCGTGAAGGCGATCGACGCGGCCGCACCGTGAAACGACCCCCCACCGGGCCGTAGTGGCACCCGCACGGTGAGTGAGTTCGACCTGGCCCCGGGACCTCCTGTAGTGTCTGTCTTCGCAGCCAGCCGCAAGGCCGGAAGCGAAAACCTGGTCCTGTGGAGCAGTTTGGAGTGCTCGCCACCCTGTCAAGGTGGAGGCCGCGGGTTCAAATCCCGTCAGGACCGCAGTAGACGGAAGCCCGGATCCTCTGGATCCGGGCTTCCGTGCGTCTTGACGCCGACGCCCGCCGCCGGTAACCCCGTAGGACGGAGTCCGCCCCCTTCCCCCGATGCGGGGCGGCCGGGTCCACCGGGAGGCCGCACGCATGTCTGCGCCCACGGAAAGGCACGAGACCCGCGCGCTGCTGCGCGCCCATCTGGCGGCCGCCTCCGGCTACCGCCACCTCACCCAGCGCTGTCCGATCTGCCATCGCCTGCTGCGGCTCGCCATGGAGCCCCTGACGGCCCCACAGGCGCCGTACGCACCCGAGGAGTCCGGCAACCCGGCCGAGCCGCCCCACTCCCCGGAGACGGCCACCGGGGCCCCCGGGGCGGACGCCGGGGCGGCGCCCCTCCCGCACCGGACGCCACCGGCGCGGGACGGAACCGGCGCGGACCACCCCGAGGCACCCCTCGGAGCCCCGCCGGAGGCCCGCCCCGGGGACGAAGGTCCTCGCGCGAGATGACCGTCTCCCGCAGCGGAGCGCCGTCCCGCAGTGGCAGGCTCGTAGTTGGCAAGACCGCGCCGGTGTGACGGGAGTCACCTAATCAGTTCTGCGCGGGGGGCACTTTACGCACTTCCTACAACTGGCGAATTTAATATGTGCAATTGCACTGCCTTCGACGTACATCCCGGACCGTTCCGCCCGAGCCGTCCCAGGGCGTCCGGGACCCGGGCGAACAGTCCCGAACAGGCCCGCCCGGAGTCGCACGCGGTCGCCCCGCAAACCGACCCGTCGGCTGGTTCGGGCATCCGCCGGCGCCGTTCGGGCGGCCTCGGCCCCTTCCGCACCCCGCCAGGGCTCACCGGGCACAAAAAGATCGCGCTGGACCCGGCGGAGTCCAGCGCGATCAGACGACGAACCCGCTTGTCGCAGGCATGGCACCCGTTGGGGCGGGCACCCGTCGTGTGGAGCTATGAGTGGGACACCGGGGGTTGGGGGACCCTCCAGCGCCCTGTTGTGGCTGCGGCGACAGGGGTGTGTCAGGCCTCGCTGCGCTGCTGCGGAATACCCGCAAGCAGTGCGCGGACCTCTGCCTCGCGGTACCGGCGATGCCCACCGAGCGTGCGGATGGACGTGAGCTTGCCAGCCTTTGCCCAACGGGTGACCGTCTTCGGGTCCACGCGGAACATCGTGGCAACCTCAGCCGGGGTCAGCAGCGGCTCGGCATCAGGGGTGCGAGCGGTCATGAGCGGCCTCCTCGGGAGAACCGAACCATCTCGGTTCTTTCCTCTAAATTCTGCACCTTGACCCGCGTTGCCCGAAATGGCGGACGCGGGCCGAGTCGGTTATAGGACGAACGGCTTGTCTTCGGCACTACAACTACACCATCCGTCCAGCCACGTCGGCCAAACCGATGGAATTGCCCTCCCAGGTGTTCATCAGCGACGGAAGCCGATGGACCATGCCATAGCGGACAGTCACGCCCCAGTGACGATCAGTCACAGGACGATCTGGAGTCATCAGAAGTCATCAGACCCCCCATAGCGTGCAATGCTGAGCATTCCGCACATAGTTGGGCGGACAGAGCCCTCCCCGAACTCCTTGTCCTATTTTGGCATGAGGAGTAGGGAAGGGCGCAAGGGCCCCGTTAGTGCTATCCATCACGCTTGAGGCAAAGGCCCGGTTCGGGACGTAGGTCCCGGGCCTCGCGAGCAAGCTCCCGCCCCACCTGTCGCACGCGTCACATTCGACGCCGGTTCACAGCCCGTCAGTTCCCCTCAGGGCATCTCCGTTCACCTCCGTCGGACTCCCGGGTGCCTCCGGATGTCGGACACCTCACAGGATGTCTCTTCCCTGCGGATAGCCCCTCTATGCGACGGTGCGTTCACCTTCACACCGATTCGGGCTAGTTGGAGGATTGTAGGTCGCGCACCGCTCGCCAGCGGTCGGCCAGGCGCCCGTACGCGACACCCGCCGCGTCGTCGTCCCCCGACCGCAGCGCCGCGATGCCCTCGGCCACGTCCGCAGCCGACCGGTCCCCGGCCAGCTGCTCACCGCTCAGGGCATGGACCAGACCGCCGTAGTCCAGCTCGACCATGGCGCGCGGATGGAACTCCTCCAGCCAGCGCCCCACCTCCACGAGTCCCTCGGTGAGCGGCCCTTCGTCGACGGTCTCGCGCAGCGTCCGCAGCGCCCTCGCGAGCCGGCGCCGCGCCTGGACCATCGGGGTCCTGTACCGCAGCAGGGGCCGCTCCACGCCGGCACCGGCGGCGACGTACTCCCGTTCCTCGTCGTCGAAGAGGACGAACCAGCGCACCGGCACGTGCCACACCGTGGTCCGGATCCAGGGACGGGCGTCCGGGTTCCGCTCGGCCCACCGCTCGTGGTCCGCCTCCGCCTGACCCCGGACCACCGGGGGGAGAACCGCGTCGAGCACAGTGGCCGGAAACAGACCCCCCAGTTCACCCATGGCCAACCAGGCACGCATCCGGGTGCGCCACGGGCAGACGCAGATCGTGCCGTCGACCACCGCGACGAAGGCGTCCGCGCTCTCGTGCACCGGCACCGCCACGGGCGGGGTCGGAACCAGGTCGGCGAGCGAGCGACGCAGTTCGTCCTGGGCCGTGGGGAGCTCCGAGCGCCGTGCGTAACGCGTCCAGTGACCCCGTTCGGGTTCACGGAAGGCGGCGAGCGGCTCGTACACCCGCAGGTAGGACGCGTAAGGGACGAGCACCGAAGACACCACCGACATGCGGTAAATCGTGTCACGCCCGTACTCCACAGGGGGGTGATCCCGGGCACGGGAACAGATCTCCGTGTCCTGAGGACTTACGCTCTTGCCCAGTCGGACCGACCGGTGGCGGTCGGTCCGGGGCCCTCCCCACCTTCAGGAGGGTCTTCCGCCGCTTCGTACTTGGGAGTCACCACAGTGACCGATGTGACCGGCGTGCCCGCCTCTGCTGATGTCCTGCGCACCTTGTTCCACTCGGAGCAGGGAGGTCACGAGCAGGTCGTGATCTGCCAGGACCGTGCCAGCGGCCTCAAGGCCGTCATCGCCCTGCACTCCACCGCCCTGGGCCCGGCCCTCGGCGGGACCCGCTTCTACCCGTACGCCTCCGAGGAGGAGGCCGTCGCGGACGCGCTGAACCTGGCGCGCGGCATGTCCTACAAGAACGCCATGGCCGGCCTCGACCACGGCGGCGGCAAGGCCGTCATCATCGGCGACCCGGACGCGATCGAGGCCGGTCAGAAGGCAGAACTGCTCCTGGCCTACGGACGGTTCGTGGCCTCGCTCGGCGGCCGCTACGTGACCGCCTGCGACGTCGGCACCTACGTCGCCGACATGGACGTCGTCGCCCGGGAGTGCCGCTGGACCACCGGCCGCTCCCCCGAGAACGGCGGCGCGGGCGACTCCTCCGTACTCACCGCGTTCGGCGTCTTCCAGGGCATGCGGGCCTCCGCCCAGCACCTGTGGGGCGACCCCACACTGTGCGGACGCACGGTGGGCGTGGCGGGCGTCGGCAAGGTGGGTCACCACCTGGTGGAGCACCTGCTGAGCGACGGCGCGGAGGTCGTCGTGACGGACGTGCGCGAGGAGTCCGTGCGCAGGATCACCGACCGGCACCCCGAGGTCACGGTGGCGGCGGACACGGACGCGCTCATCCGCACCGAGGGTCTGGACATCTACGCCCCGTGCGCCCTGGGCGGCGCGCTGAACGACGAGAGCGTTCCCGTCCTCACCGCCAAGGTGGTGTGCGGCGCGGCCAACAACCAGCTCGCACACCCCGGCGTCGAGAAGGACCTGGCCGACCGATCGGTTCTGTACGCACCCGACTACGTGGTGAACGCCGGCGGCGTGATCCAGGTCGCCGACGAACTCCACGGTTTCGACTTCGACCGGTGCAAGGCGAAGGCCGCGAAGATCTTCGACACCACGCTGGCCATCTTCGCACGTGCGAAGCTGGACGGGATTCCGCCGGCCGCGGCGGCCGACCGGATCGCCGAGCAGCGGATGGCGGACGCCCGTCGTCGCTGAGAATTCACCCCCGCGTCAGCACCGCGCCCCCGTCACCGGTCTCCTAGGAGACGCCGGTGGCGGGGGCGCCGCGCGGTGGGACGACGCCCTGCGGGCGGCAGGGAGACAAGACTCACTCCGGTCGGCGGGTCGGCCGTCCACAAGAGGTTAAAATCGGGGTTGACCAGCGAGGACGGGCTCCTCTGCGGTCCTGCGCGGAGGCACGTGATGCGGGCGGCGTACCGTAGGGCCGAGGAAGCAGGTACCGTTAAAGCCACGGGCGCGGTCTCTCTGCCGAGAGTCCGTCCTGAAACATGAACGCGTGTCAAGACTCTGGGGCCGTCGAGCCCCGTCACCGAGGGGGTCGAGCCATGGGGCGCGGCCGGGCAAAGGCCAAGCAGACCAAGGTCGCCCGCCAGCTGAAGTACAGCAGCGGCGGAACAGACCTGTCACGTCTGGCCAATGAGCTGGGCGCATCACCTTCGAGTCAGCCACCGAACGCCGAGCCGTTCGAGGACGACGACGAGGAAGATGACCCGTACGCACAGTACGCGGATCAGTACAACGACGACGAGGACGCGGACGAGGACGACCAGTCCGGTCCGTCGTCACAGCGCCGCGGCGCTTGACCTCGCGCTGACACATCAACCCGGTCCGGGCCTGCCCGGACCGGGTTCTGTGCTGTCCCGCTCCGGGCGGAAGAGGACGTTCCGCGGCCGACCCGGCGGTCGGCGGCGTCGACCACCGGTCCGGTGGTGTCCCGGGCCGGTGGTCTTGACGTCCTACCGTGCGTAGCTGCCGGTCAGCTCGGCGCCCGTGGTGCGGTCCCCGCGCTCGGTGATCTCACCGGCGACCCAGGAGTCGACACCGCGGTCGGCCAGCGTCGTCAGCGCCGCGTCCACCGAGTCGGCCGGAACGATCGCGATCATGCCGACACCCATGTTGAGCGTCTTCTCCAGCTCCAGCTGCTCGACCTGTCCGGCCTTCCCGACCAGGTCGAAGACGGCGCCGGGGGTCCAGGTGGCACGGTCGACCGTGGCGTGCAGCCCGTCCGGGATCACCCGGGCCAGGTTGTTGGCCAGGCCACCGCCGGTGACGTGGCTGAAGCCGTGCACCTCGGTCGTGCGGGTCAGGGCCAGGCAGTCCAGCGAGTAGATCCTGGTGGGCTCCAGGAGCTCCTCGCCGAGCGTCCTGCCGAACTCCTCGACCTGGCGGTCCAGGGCCCAGCCGGCCCGGTCGAAGACCACGTGGCGCACGAGCGAGTACCCGTTGGAGTGAAGACCGGACGACGCCATGGCGATCACGGCGTCACCCGTACGGATACGGTCCGGGCCCAGCAGCCGGTCGGCCTCGACCACGCCCGTCCCGGCACCCGCGACATCGAAGTCGTCGGGGCCCAGCAGGCCCGGGTGCTCGGCCGTCTCGCCGCCGACGAGGGCGCAGCCCGCCAGGACACAGCCTTCGGCGATGCCCTTCACGATGGCGGCGACACGCTCGGGGTGCACCTTGCCGACGCAGATGTAGTCGGTCATGAAGAGCGGCTCCGCGCCGCAGACGACCAGGTCGTCCACGACCATGCCGACGAGGTCGTGGCCGATGGTGTCGTAGACACCCATCTGCCGGGCCAGGTCGACCTTGGTGCCGACTCCGTCGGTCGCGGAGGCGAGCAGCGGGCGCTCGTAGCGCTTGAGCGCCGAGGCGTCGAAGAGGCCGGCGAATCCGCCGAGACCGCCGAGGCCGGCGACCTCGGGGCGCTGCGTCTTCTTCACCCACTCCTTCATCAGCTCGACGGCGCGGTCACCGGCTTCGATGTCGACGCCCGCCGCAGCGTAGGAAGCACCTGTTGTCTCAGACATGGCCCGGGATCTTTCGTGTGGGAATACGGGGCTGGTGGGACGGCAGCCGGTCGGTCCGGGTCACGGACGACGCAGTGCGTCGGACGCCGCGGTCGCGGCGGGTCCGGCCGCCAGCTCGGTCTCCAGCAGCTGCTTGCCGAGCAGTTCCGGGTCCGGAAGCTCCATCGGGTATTCGCCGTCGAAGCAGGCGCGGCAGAGTTTCGGCTTGTCGATCGTCGTGGCCTCGATCATCGAGTCGATCGAGATGTAGGAGAGCGAGTCGGCACCCATGGAGGTGGCGATCTCGTCGACCGACATGCCGTTGGCGATCAGCTCGGCGCGCGTCGCGAAGTCGATGCCGAAGAAGCAGGGCCACTTCACGGGCGGGGAGGAGATCCTGATGTGGATCTCGGCGGCGCCCGCCTCGCGGAGCATCCTCACCAGGGCCCGCTGGGTGTTGCCACGGACGATCGAGTCGTCGACGACCACCAGGCGCTTGCCCTTGATGACTTCCTTGAGGGGATTCAGCTTCAGCCGGATGCCCAGCTGGCGGATGGTCTGTGAAGGCTGGATGAAGGTCCGGCCGACGTAGGCGTTCTTGACCAGTCCGGCTCCGAACGGAATTCCGCTCGCCTCGGCGTAGCCGATGGCCGCGGGAGTTCCCGACTCCGGTGTCGCTATGACCAGATCGGCCTCGACAGGGGCCTCGGCCGCCAGCTTCCGGCCCATCTCCACACGGGAGAGGTAGACGTTCCGACCGGCGATGTCGGTGTCGGGGCGGGCCAGGTAGACGTACTCGAAGACACAGCCCTTGGGCTTCGCTTCCGCGAAGCGCGTGGTGCGCAGCCCGTTCTCGTCGATGGCGACGAGCTCGCCCGGCTCGATCTCGCGGACGAAGCTGGCGCCGCAGATGTCGAGGGCGGCGGACTCGGAGGCCACCACCCAGCCACGCTCCAGGCGGCCGAGGACCAGGGGACGGATGCCCTGCGGGTCACGGGCGGCGTAGAGGGTGTGCTCGTCCATGAAGACGAGCGAGAAGGCGCCCTTGACGTCGGGGAGCACCTTGGCGGCGGCCTCCTCGATGGTCAGAGGCTTGTCGTCGCCGTCTCTCTGGCCGGCGAGCAGCGCGGTCACCAGATCGGTGTCGTTCGTCGCCGCGACCTGGGTGGCACGCCCGTCCTTGCGAGGAAGGTCGGCGACCATCTCGGCGAGCTGGGCCGTGTTGACCAGGTTGCCGTTGTGACCCAGGGCGATCGAGCCGTGCGCGGTGGCACGGAACGTCGGCTGCGCGTTCTCCCACACCGAGGCACCGGTGGTGGAGTAGCGGGCATGACCGACCGCGATATGGCCCTGGAGCGATCCCAGAGACGTTTCGTCGAAGACCTGCGAGACCAGTCCCATGTCCTTGAAGACCAGGATCTGGGACCCGTTGCTCACTGCGATGCCCGCGGACTCCTGTCCACGGTGCTGCAGGGCATACAGTCCGAAATAGGTGAGCTTGGCGACCTCTTCGCCCGGAGCCCAGACACCGAAGACGCCGCAAGCGTCCTGGGGGCCTTTCTCTCCGGGGAGCAGGTCGTGGTTGAGTCGTCCATCACCACGAGGCACGGCACCGAGTGTAGGCGAGATCGACCACCGGTCCGAATTGGACGGCCGCCGGAATGGGGCCGACGGGGCGTCGGCGGAGCACCCCCGGCGGGGCCCGGACCGGCATCGGGTGATCACTCCGGGTGATCACGGCGCGGATCGTTCTCCGGTCCCGAACGCCCTCGAGGCAGTCGACGCCCGGGATGGGGGCCGGTTACCGGCGGGTGGCGCGGTCTGCCCGATCCGCCCCTGCCGGGCGGCCGGAGAGCCGCGCCCGGCGCCCACTCGGGGGGTGGCCGGGCGCTCGTTTCGTGGTGAGCCTCACACTGCCGGGTGTCGGCGTGGACCCCCGTGAGCCGTTCCGGAGCGCTTCCGGCCGTCCGTTCGAGGCCGCCCCCTCCAGGCCGGCCGCCACTCGCGCACCGAGCGGTGCCGGCGGATCCGCCGGCGTGGGACGGATGTCCGAGCCGGCGGAGCTGCGGGCGTCGTGGGAGAGGGCGGACGCCGGCCTGCTCCCCTGTCCCACCGGCGCGTGAGCTGGTCGTAGCGGACGCGCCCCGGCCGGTCATCGCCCGGTCGCCGCCGGGGCGGACGCGTCGATTCCCTTGCCGCTCTTCGCCGCGACCGACAAGGAGCGGTGATCGATCGCGTACGTCGTCCTCCCGTCGAGCACAGCGAGCAGGGCGCGCTCCAGCTCCATCTCGGGGCCCGGGCACATCTTCCTGGTGGAGGTGAGCGGGCCGAAGGTCAGGGTGGAGCCGGAGACCTTCGCCGTGCCGTGGAAGGAGTTGCAGCCGAGACTGCCCTCAACCGAGCCGTCCTTGCCGAAGGTCAGGTGCGCCTTGTCCTCCGTGCCGGCGGGCAGGGAGGACGCGGTGCTGCCGGACACCAGGCCGGTGACCTTCCAGGCGGTGCCGGTGAGCGGGGCGGGCGGCTCGGAGGTGAGGGCCATCGCGTCGCCCTCGGGAGTGGTCAGGGTCAGGGTCTTCTCGTCGCTCCGGCCCGCCACGGCGGCCTTGAGCTCACCGCGGAAGGTGCGGCCCATCGCGGTCTCGAACCGCTGCACGTCCTCCTCGCACGCCATGTCGGTGGTCGTGCTCCGCCCGACGGTCATCCCGGCGCCGTCGACCCGGACGTCGGCGGTGAAACGGTTGCAGCCCAGACTGCCGGTGGCCTTCCCCTCGGAGTCGATCTCGACGTGGGCCCCCTCGGGTGCGGCGGTCCTCTTCCCGCCGACGGTCAGGGAGGACACCTTCCAGTGGACACCGGTCACGGGCACCTCCGTCCGCACGGTGCCGCCGCCGTCCCCGGAGTCCCCGGACCCCGCTCCGGAACCCGACTCCGTGCCGCAGGCGGCGAGGGGGAGGGCCAGAACACCGAGAACACCGAGAACACCGACGGTCATACGTTGTGTGCGCATGGCGTTGGGACGGAACGAGTGGGCGATCCGGTTCCCTCTCAGCCCATCAGCGGAAGGAGCGGTGCGAGGTCGGCCCGCTCGCCACTGGCGCTGACCTGCGCCGCTTCGAGAGCCTCCGCCCACCCCGTACGTCCTGTGGCCAGCCGGATCCAGGTGAGCGGGTCCGTCTCCACGACGTTGGGCGGCGTCCCCCGGGTGTGCTTGGGGCCCCCGATGCACTGGACGACGGCGAACGGGGGGACGCGTACCTCGACGGAGCCGCCCGGCGCCCGGTCCGCCAACGCGTCGGCGAGCAGCCGGGTGCAGGCCGCGAGCGCCTGACGGTCGTAGGGGATGTCGAGGCCGGTCGCCCGGTGGAGGTCGTCGGTGTGGACGACGAGCTCGACGGTGCGGGTGACCAGGAAGTCGCCCAGCCGCATCGTCCCCGACCGGGTCGTCACCAGCCGGTCACCGGCGTCCGCGGGCACCAGCTCGGCGAACCGGGCCGACGTCTCCTCGTACAGCGCGTCGAGGTCGGGCCGTCCCTCGGCCAGTTCCCGGGTGTGGTCGGCGATGCCCGCGGAGCCGCCGGTGGTGGAGAACGGCCACTCCAGCAGGGAGACCTCCGGCTTGGGGCCCCTCGGCGCCGGCAGCTCCATGGCCCGGCTCGCCCGCTCCAGGGCCATGATCAGGTGTGCCGCGAGCTCCCGCACCGTCCACTCTCCCAGCCCCGGCAGAGCGAGCTGCTCCGCCGTCAGGCCGCGCACGGCGTCCCTCACGTGAGCGAACTGGGCCAGGACGGCGGTCCTGGTCCGGGTGACGTCGTAGGCGCGGGGGCGCTTCTTGGCCGGTGGCATGCAGGCGAGACTAACCGGCGGGTCCGACAGCGCCCGATCACCTCCGGGCGAAGTCCGCCGCTTCGGGGAGGACGACGCCGGTGCAGCCACGACGCTCGGTCGCGTCCTCGACGTACGCGCGGAACAGGGGTTCGAGCCGGTCGCGGAGGATGCGGTCGTACGGATAGGACACCTGCATCAGGTGCAGGGCGGGTCGGCCGTCGCACACGGAGGAGGCCCACCAGGTGAACTCGTCCGTCCCCGCGGTGCCGGGACGGATCGAGGTCCTGTTCTGCAAGCCGGTCCGTATGCCTCGGGTGCCGTCGCCGACGACCGTCTCGGTCTTCACCCACAGGGGAGAGTTCGAGAGCACGATGCCGAGGTCCCGGGGACGCTCGGTGGTCTTCTCGTAGGCGGGCCAGATCCTCCGGGTCTCGTCCTCGCCGAGTGCGAGCAGGCAGGCGTCGTGGGCGCTCGCCTTCCCTGCCGGCGAGGCGAGTGCGCGGTCGGGAAGCGAACCGCGCCCCTCGGCGGCTATGAGGCGGCCGTACCAGGCACACGTGCCGCCCGCCCCGTCCGCCGGGGCGAGCGCGAAGACCGGCTCGGGGAACTCGGCCGGAAGCGCGGGGAGTTCGGACGGGCATCCCTGCTCCTCGGCGGCCCTCTCCACTGCCTGCCGCGCCAGACCGGCCAGCGTACGGCGGTCCTCGGGCGTCGCAAGGTCCGCGTACTTGGCGATGGCCGAGGCCTCGACGGAGGAGAGCCCGCCGCCGTCCGCGCACAGCGCCCTGGCCGTCACCATGTGGCTCTCGTACTCACCGAGACCGCCATCGCCCAGAGGGTGCGGCACCGCGTGGTCGGCTGCGGCCGTGATGTCGTCCACACCGCCGCGGCGCAGGTCGAAGGGGTCGTCGTCGAGAGCGGCCTGGCGTTCGTCGTCGTTCGGGTCGGCCGGATACATGGTGAGGGTCAGGGCGAAGTGCCCGTACGTCGTTCCCGGCTCGCCCACCCGGTACACGACGCAGTTGCTGACCCGCCGGGCGGTGTCGATCCGGTAGCGGTCCGCGAGCTCCACGCGGCCGACGTCACCGTTCAGCCCGAGCACCGCGTCCGGATCGACGAGGCCGCCGCACCCCGCCTCGATGCGCTCCCGGCTCTCGGACCGGGCGCGGAGATCGGACAGCTGTGTGACGACGGCCCAGACGCTCAGGCCGATTCCCGCCACGGCGACCAGGCAGAACAGCGCGTTCAAGACCTTCGGCGGGCGCCGGGACGGCTCCTCGGCAGGCCCGGACGCCCCGGCAGATTTCGTCTCGTCCATGACAGGCCCCCGTACGACGACAACGCGTGACGCCCGGCAAGCTACCAGGCGTCACGGACGGTCTCTCCGACCGTGAACGCCTCACCTCCGGCCGGTACGCCGATGCCCCGCCAGGTGAAGGGGATTCCGCGCGCCACGTCGAGGTCGGGGTGGTCCATCAACTGGAAGTGCACGTGCGGCTCGGTGGAGTTGCCCGAATTCCCGCAGTGGGCGAGCACCTGTCCGGCCCGGACGGTGTCCCCCGCCCCGACCTGGAGGGACCCGCGCCGGAGATGGGCGTACGCGGCGTACGTCCCGCCGCCGAGGTCGAGGACGACGTGGTTGCCGACGATCCAGCGGGCGCCCGCCATGTCGCGCAGGGACGCCTCCACCAGCATCAGATACGCCAGCGCCGGACCGGAGTTCCGGCTGAGGTGGTCGCGCCGGCCGTCGCTCGCGTGCACGACGGTGGCGTCCGCCACCGCGACGAGCGGGGCGCCGAAGGCCGGGAAGTCGCGGTTGGGCCGGGCGACCGGCCACAGCCACCGGAAGGGCGGACGGCCGCCCTCCTCGGGTTCGGCCACGATGTCGATCGCGTAGGTCTGCCCGTAGCCGTGGGTGCCGTGACTGGGGACCTTGTCGGCCGGGCTGTTGAGCGCGACCCAGCGCCCGGACACCGGGGCACCCACCTCGACGGCCGGCCGGTCCTGCGCGAGGCCCCGACGGCCGCGGCGGCCAAGCAGGAGGCCGATGAGGACCGCGGCCGCGGCGGGCACGAGGACCAGCCAGAACGGGATGGCCTCCCCGGTGAGGACGTCGGCCACCACCAGGGCGACGAACGCGAGCCAGCAGCAGCGGTAGAGGATCATCGTGGCCTTACGTGCGGACATGGTGTCCCCCTCGGTCTCGGCGTGCGGCTCTCACGGCCGGGCGGCCGTGAGCACCACCAGCAGCGGCACCACGCGGACACCGGGCACCTCGTAGCGACCGCGCCCCGTCGTGTGCAGCCAGCCCGCGCCGGTCAGCAGGCGCAGATGGTGGTAGATCTGTCCGGTCGTGCCCGTGTCGTCCGACTCGGCCAGCTCGGCGGCCGTGCGCCGGCCGCCGAGGATCTCGCGGAGCAGCCGCAGCCGGACCGGGTGCCCCAGCGCGGCCAGGGGCTCGGCGGCTTCCGCCCAGTCGGGACGGTCCTCGTCCGCGCTCCCCAGGAGTCCCGCGGTGAGCGCGCCGTACTGCCACTCGTAGCGCTCGCCGGCCGGCAGCTTCACCGCGCCCGTGAAGAGCACCCCGCCGTCGGCCGCGGCCTCCCCGACCTGTTCGAGCTGGTCCTTCAGCCCGTCCAGCGCCCAGAAGTCCCCGACCCCCAGCTCGGGCTTCCCGCCCCCGGCAGCCGACTCCAGCACCGCGAGGCGGCGCTCCAGTTCGGCGACACGGTCCTCGAGCTCCATTACTTCCACCTTACGTAATTACGTAATTTTAATCAACAGGTATCTCGGAAACGACGAAGCCCCCGTCCGGTCGACCCGGACGGGGGCTTCGGTACAGGCAGAACCTAGGCGAACAGACCCTCCAGGGTCCCCTCGTGCGCCGCGCGCAGCTCGCTCAGCGGGATGCTGAACTCGCCCTGGATCTCGATCTCCTCGCCGTCCACGACACCGATGCGGGCCACGGGCAGACCCCGTGCACCGCACATGTCGTTGAAGCGGAGCTCCTCGCTGCGCGGGATCGACACGACCGCGCGGCCGGCCGACTCCGAGAACAGGAAGGTGAACGCGTCCAGGCCGTCCGGGACGACCAGCCGGGCGCCCTTCCCGCCGCGCAGGCAGGACTCGGTGACCGCCTGGACCAGGCCGCCGTCCGAGAGGTCGTGCGCCGCGTCGATCATGCCGTCGCGGGAGGCCGAGATGAGGATCTCGGCGAGCAGCTTCTCACGGCCCAGGTCGACCTTGGGCGGCATGCCGCCGAGGTGCTGGTGGACGACCTCGGACCAGGCCGAGCCGCCGAACTCCCCGGCCGTGTCGCCCAGGAGGTAGAGGAGCTGGCCCTCTTCGGCGAACGCGACCGGCGTGCGCCGGGTGACGTCGTCGATCACACCGAGGACGGCCACGACCGGCGTCGGGTGGATCGCCGTCTCACCGGTCTGGTTGTACAGCGAGACGTTGCCGCCGGTGACCGGAGTCCCCAGCTCCAGGCAGCCGTCCGCGAGACCACGGGTGGCCTCGGCGAACTGCCACATGACGTCCGGATCCTCGGGCGAACCGAAGTTCAGGCAGTCCGAGATGGCGAGCGGCTTGGCGCCGGACGCCGCGACGTTGCGGTAGGACTCGGCCAGCGCGAGCTGCGCGCCCGTGTACGGGTCCAGCTTCGCGTAGCGGCCGTTGCCGTCGGTCGCCATGGCCACGCCCAGATTCGACTCCTCGTCGATCCGGACCATCCCGGCGTCCTCGGGCATCGCCAGCACGGTGTTGCCCTGCACGAAGCGGTCGTACTGGTCGGTGATCCAGGACTTGGACGCCTGGTTCGGGGAGCCGACCAGCTTGAGGACCTGCTCCCGCAGCTCCGCGCCGTCGGCAGGACGGGCCAGCTTGCCGGCGTCGTCCGCCTGCAGCGCGTCCTGCCACGACGGACGGGCGAACGGCCGGTGGTACGTCGGGCCCTCGTGGGCCACGGACCGCGGCGGTACGTCGACGATCTGCTCGCCGTGCCAGAAGATCTCCAGCTGCGTGCCCTCGGTCACCTCACCGATGACGGTGGCGATGACGTCCCACTTCTCGCAGATCTCCATGAAGCGGTCGACGTGCTGCGGCTCGACGATCGCGCACATGCGCTCCTGCGACTCGCTCATGAGGATCTCCTCGGGCGAGAGCGAGGAGTCGCGCAGCGGCACGGTGTCCAGCTCGACGCGCATACCGCCGGAGCCCGCGGAGGCCAGCTCGCTCGTGGCGCAGGAGAGCCCGGCGCCGCCGAGGTCCTGGATGCCCGCGACGAGCTTCTCCTTGAAGATCTCCAGGGTGCACTCGATGAGGAGCTTCTCCTGGAACGGGTCGCCGACCTGCACGGCGGGGCGCTTGGTGGGCTTGGTGTCGTCGAAGGTCTCCGAGGCCAGCACGGAGACTCCGCCGATGCCGTCGCCGCCGGTGCGGGCGCCGTAGAGGATCACCTTGTTGCCGGGACCGGAGGCCTGCGCCAGGTGGATGTCCTCGTGCTTCATCACGCCGATGCAGCCGGCGTTGACGAGCGGGTTGCCCTGGTAGCAGGCGTCGAAGACGACCTCGCCGCCGATGTTCGGCAGGCCGAGGCAGTTTCCGTATCCGCCGATGCCCGCGACGATGCCGGGCAGCACCCGGCGGGTGTCGGGGTGGTCGGCCGCACCGAAGCGCAGCGGGTCGACGACCGCGACCGGGCGGGCGCCCATGGCGAGGATGTCGCGGACGATGCCGCCGACGCCGGTGGCCGCGCCCTGGTAGGGCTCGATGTACGAGGGGTGGTTGTGCGACTCCACCTTGAAGGTGACCGCGTACCCCTGGCCGACGTCGACGACGCCGGCGTTCTCGCCGATGCCGACGAGCATCGCGTCGTTGACGGGGACCTTCTCGCCGAACTGCTTGAGGTGGACCTTGCTGCTCTTGTAGGAGCAGTGCTCGGACCACATCACGGAGTACATGGCGAGCTCGGCGCCGGTGGGACGGCGGCCCAGGATCTCGCGGATCCGGGCGTACTCGTCCTCCTTGAGGCCGAGCTCCTTCCAGGGCTGCCCGGCGTCCGGGGTTTCGGCCGCGTGCTTGACCGTGTCCAGGCTCATGCGTTGACCAGCTTCTTGATGATCGAGGTGAAGAAACCCAGGCCGTCGGTGCGACCGGTGCCGATCAGCGGCTCGACGGCGTGCTCCGGGTGCGGCATCAGACCGACGATGTTGCCCGCGGCGTTGGTGATGCCGGCGATGTCGCGCAGCGAGCCGTTCGGGTTGACGTCGGCGTAGCGGAAGGCGACGCGGCCCTCGGCCTCCAGCTCGTCGAGCGTGTGCTCGTCGGCGGTGTAGCGGCCGTCCACGTTCTTCAGCGGTACGGAGATCTCCTGGCCCGCCGTGTAGTCCGAGGTCCAGGCGGTCTCCGCGTTCTCCACCCGCAGCTTCTGGTCGCGGCAGACGAAGTGGAGGTGGTTGTTGCGCAGCATCGCGCCGGGCAGCAGGTGTGCCTCGGTCAGGATCTGGAAGCCGTTGCAGATACCGAGGACCGGCATGCCGGCCTTCGCCTGCTCGATGACGGTCTCCATGACCGGCGAGAAACGCGAGATGGCGCCGGCGCGCAGATAGTCGCCGTAACTGAATCCGCCCGCCAGGATGACCGCGTCGACCTGGTGGAGGTCCTTGTCACGGTGCCAGAGGGATACGGGTTCGGCACCCGCGATCCGCACGGCCCGCAGGCTGTCCTGGTCGTCGAGCGTGCCGGGAAAAGTGACGACGCCGATACGGGTGGTCACTTCTCCTCCTCCACCTTGACGGTGAAGTCCTCGATGACGGTGTTGGCGAGGAAGGTCTCGGCCATCTCGTTAATGCGGGCGAGGGCGGCATCGTCGACCGGCCCCTCGACCTCGAGCTCGAAACGCTTTCCCTGGCGAACGTCCGCGATTCCGTCGAAGCCGAGACGGGGCAGTGCGCGCTGCACAGCCTGTCCCTGCGGGTCGAGGATCTCCGGCTTGAGCATGACGTCGACTACGACGCGTGCCACTGGCACTCCCGATGTGGTGTGGTGCGGCTGTGTCTCCGAGGGGTTCCCCAGATCCCCGCGGGTCCACTCAGCGTACCTGGCCTGAAATTCTACGCGGGTAGATATCGGACGGGCGCGATCACGGCGAGATATCGGAAGGTGACGGCCCGGGAAAAGTCCTGGGAAAAAAATCTTCCCGCCGATTGCGGACGGGTGCACCTGGGCAACACGCTGATGCAATTGGCCGGGCTTCACAATGCGGCTCCCGCCGCTGTACAAATGAATACCGGAGAAAGCACGATTGCTCCGGAACAGTCGACACCTGTCGATCCGCATCCGCCCAGCCGCCGGAAGGCCGGCATCGACGCATGTCAGACGCGACGATGCCGCAGGAAAGGACCGATATCCGTGGCTCAGCGCGTCGTGGTCACACTCTCCGACGACATCGACGGGGGAGAAGCTGCGGAAACGGTCACCTTCTCCCTGGACGGGAAGTCGTACGAGATCGACCTCAATCCCGCCAATGCAGAGAAACTGCGTAAGGCGCTGGCCCCGTACGTCACGGCCGGCCGAAAGCAGACAAATACCGGCAAGGGCGGCAAGGCTCCGGTGGCGTACCACCACACGTCGCTCGCGCCGGACCCCGCGGCCGTGCGCGCCTGGGCCCGCTCGCACCGGATGGAGGTGCCGGCCCGCGGCCGGATCCCCAAGAAGGTCTACGAGGCGTTCGACGCCGCCAGTTGAGACCAGCGCCCGGAATGTTCTGTTCCGTCAGGGCCTCCGCGGACGCCCCGGACGACACCTCGGGGAGCCGACTTGCACAACACCCCTGCAGGTCGGCTAGAGTCTGGAGCACGCCGAAGGGCAAGGCCGAAAAGCCGGGCCCGACGCAGCGTGCGGGTGTAGTTCAGTAGTAGAACATCCCCCTTCCAGGGGGAAGGCGCAGTGTGCAATTCCTGTCACCCGCTCTGCATCGCCTTACCGGTCCACCCAGTGGATCAGGTAGAGTGATGGGCGCTCCACCGGTGAAAGCCGAGTGGCAGCAATGCGGACGTAGCTCAGTTGGTAGAGCGCAACCTTGCCAAGGTTGAGGTCGCCAGTTCGAACCTGGTCGTCCGCTCTTGATTCAAAGGCCCCGGTCATATCGACCGGGGCCTTTGGCGTGCCCGGCGCATGACGTTTGTCATGGGCACTGATGACACCACGCACTGCCCGCGGCCGGTAACGGGCGGAAGCCTTGGGCCATGACCGACAACGGCTTTCCCCCGGCTCGGAACGGGAGCGGCCGGTCCGGGGACGAGACGGGGCCCGGCGGTGACGTCCCCGGTGACGGTCCGACGGCACTGGCCCGGACAGCGCCCGCCGTGTTTGCTGGGCAGCGGTGGTTCCGAGGGGATCCGCGTGACTGAGCCCCGACGGGGCCGAGGGGGAGAGGCCGTGTGGGTGGGGGCGCAGGTGCGGAGATGGCGGGGCCGCAGCAGCTTCGGAAAGATCGATCTCTACACGCGCGGCTCCCTCCACTCCCTCGCGTGGGTGTCGGTCGTGCCCCCGGCCCTGCTGTCGGTGACGCGACCCGTGCGGGAGTCGGGCGCACCCGCCGCACTGATCGCCGGGACGGTGCTGGCCGCTCTGGGACAGGCGCTCTGCTCGAAGCCCCTCGTGACCCGCGCCCTCGACACCTACCTCGGCCGGCCGTCCGTCGACCGCCGGCTGGTCGCCCTGGGGGCCGTGCTGTTCCTCGCCACCGCGTCGGGTGTGGTGGCCCTGGGGGCGTACGCCGGGGCCGAGGAGTTCGCCGAACTTCCCCTGGCCCTCGGTGCGGCGGTCGTGCCGTTCATGATCTCCGTGACCCTCGTGGTCCCCGTGTGGGTGGGCGGCCTGCTGCAGGCGGTCACCGCTGCGGTCCTGTGTGGCGGTGTGGCGCTGGCGGGCGGGGACGGAGCCACCGTGCTGGGCGTGTTCCTCGGGGTCGCCTTCGGGAGCGCCCTGATGACGGGCACCACACGGCTCTCCGCCTGGTCCCTGGGCGTGATGGCGAAACTCCACGGAGCCCAGGAGGTGGAGACCCGGCTGGCGGTCGCCGAGGAACGGCTGCGGTTCGGGCGGGACATGCATGACGTCCTGGGCCGGAACCTCGCGGTGATCGCGCTGAAGAGCGAACTGGCGGTCGAGCTGGCGCAGCGGGGCAAGCCCGCGGCCATGGACCAGATGGTCGAGGTGCAGCGCATCGCGCGCGTCTCCCAGCAGGAGGTCCGCGACATCGTACGGGGATACCGGGAGGCCGACCTCGGCACGGAACTGCTGGGCGCCCAAGGGGTCTTGCGGGCCGCCGGCATCGAGTGCGACGTGCGCGGCGACGGCGGCCAGCTGCCCGCCGCGGTGCAGGCGGCGCTCGGCTGGGCCGTGCGGGAGGCCGCCACCAACGTCCTGCGGCACGGCGACCCCCGGCGGTGTGACATCCGGCTGGAGACCGCTCGGGACGGTGTCCGGCTGGTGGTGGAGAACGACGGCGTGCCCCCGGAGCAGGCCGCCGCCTCCGGCGGCTCGGGGCTCCACGGGCTCCGGGAACGGCTGGCCGCGGTCGGGGGTTCGCTGGTGGCCGGGCCGACGGGTGACGGACGGTTCCGTCTGGCCGCGGCCGTCCCGCTGCCCTCGCCACGGAACTCCGCACCCTCCCGGCTGGAGAAGAGATGACACCCACGACGGCGCCCGTCCGCGTCCTGCTCGCCGACGACGAGCACCTGATCAGGGGTGCGCTGGCCGCACTCCTCGCCCTGGAGGACGACATCGTCCTGGTCGCCGAGGCGGCGACCGGCCCGGAGGCGCTCGCCATGGCCCTGGCGCACCGGCCCGATGTGGCGGCCTTGGACCTGGAGATGCCGGGCGCGGACGGTGTGAAGGTCGCCACATCGCTACGGGCCTCTCTGCCCGGCTGCCGGACCATGATCGTGACGAGTCACGGCCGGCCTGGGCATCTGAAACGGGCGCTGGAGGCGGGCGTCCGGGCGTTCGTCCCGAAGACGGTCAGCGCCCGGCGGCTGGCCGAGATCATCCGTACCGTGCACGCGGGAAACCGCTATGTGGACCCGGAGTTGGCGGCCGACGCGATCTCCGCGGGGGACTCCCCGCTGACCGCCCGCGAGGCGGAGCTCCTGGGGCTGGCGGCGGACGGGGCGCCGGTCGCGGAGATCGCCGAGCGGGCGTCGCTGTCGCAGGGCACGGTGCGCAACTACCTGTCGGCGGCCGCCTCCAAGCTGGGTGCGGAGAACCGTCATGCGGCGGTGCGTCTCGCACGCGAGAGAGGTTGGGTATAGTAGGCACCGCGCTACGGCGCACGCGGACGTAGCTCAGTTGGTAGAGCGCAACCTTGCCAAGGTTGAGGTCGCCAGTTCGAACCTGGTCGTCCGCTCCAAGCAAGAAGGCCCCGGTCCTCAGGACCGGGGCCTTCTTCCGTCACATGCCCTGGGCCGGCCAGCTCGTGCCGGTCAGAAGCTCGTACGCGTCCAGGTACTTGGCCCGGGTGGCGTCGACGATCTCCTGCGGCAGCGCCGGGGGCGGCTGCTCGCTGCCGCGGTCCCAGCCCGAGGCCGGCGAGGTCAGCCAGTCGCGCACGAACTGCTTGTCGTACGACGGCTGCGCCTTGCCCGGCTCCCAGCTCTCGGCGGGCCAGAAGCGGGAGGAGTCGGGCGTCAGCACCTCGTCCGCGAGGAGCAGCTCCTCGCCGCCGTCCGCGGTGGGCGCGAAGCCGAACTCGAACTTCGTGTCGGCGAGGATGATCCCGCGTTCACGGGCGATGTCCCGGGCCCGGCCGTAGACGTCCAGCGTCGTCCGGCGCAGCACGGCCGCCGTCTCGGGGCCGACCTCACGGGCGACCTCCTCGTACGAGACGTTCTCGTCGTGATCGCCGACCGCGGCCTTCGTGGCCGGGGTGAAGATCGGCCCCGGGAGCTCGGATCCGTCGACGAGCCCCTCGGGCAGACCGAGACCGCAGACGGTCCGGGTGGCGTGGTACTCCGTCAGACCGGAGCCCGTCAGATAGCCGCGCGCCACGCACTCGACCGGAACCATCCGCAGCGAGCGGCAGATCAGGGTACGGCCCGCCCAGTCGGCGGGGGCCCCGGCGGGGAGCTCCGTCGACAGCACGTGGTTGGGGACGAGATCGGCGAGTTGGTCGAACCACCACAGCGACAGCTGGGTGAGCACGCGGCCCTTGTCCGGGATCTCGGTGGGCAGGACCCAGTCGTACGCGGACATACGGTCGCTGGCGACCATCACGAGGTCACCCGCCTCGTTCCGGTACAGGTCGCGCACCTTGCCGGTGTGCAGGTGGGTGAGCCCCGGCACCTGCACGGGCTCGGGCTTTTCTACGAAACCGGACACGCTGCCTCCGCGTAGGTTGATCCAGGAGTCGTTCCGATTGTCCCGCATGCGAAGGAGCCGCGACGACAGGGGTCGGCCCGTGACCAGAGATGGGGCCGCAGACAGGCGGGCCCACACTCAGCGGCGCAGAGCCTCCGCGGGTGCGATACGGCTGGCCCGCCAGGCCGGGTACGCGCCCGCCAGCAAGCCCGTCACCAGTCCGATCAAGGGTGCCGCCACCAGCGTGACGGGGTGGACGACCGGAGTCCACTGCCGTGCCACCGCGACGGCCACGACGGTCAACGCACCTGCCGCCGTCCCGACCAGGCCGCCGAGAAAGCCGAGAACGGCGGATTCAGCGAGGAACTGGCCGGTGATGTGCCGTCCCCTCGCCCCCAGGGCCCGGCGAAGACCGATCTCTCCGGTTCGTTCGAGGACGGCCACGAGCGTCGTGTTCGCTATGCCTACCGCTCCGATGATCAGACAGACGACGGCGAGCAGCAGGAAGAGCTGATTCAGGTCGGCGCCGACCGTGGTGCGCAGCGCCTTGGGGTCCGGCGGCGGAACAGACTTGAAGCGGTCCGGATGCGCCGGGTCGAGAGTGAGCGGCGCCTCATCGGCGATCTGCGCGGCGGCACCGAGTTCCGTGGAGACGAGCATCCTGGCAGGCGCTTCCGCCCCGGGCTCCCCCCACTCCTCCTTCGCGGTGCTGCCGGGGACGACGACGGACAGCAGCAGATCCTCCTTGCGCTGCACCTCGGCGATGATGCCGATCACCGTGAAGGGCCTGTCCCCGATGAATACCACCGGGCGGCTCTCCAGCGTGGTGATTCCCAGCCTTCTGGCCATGCCGGAGCCGACGACCGCCACGGGTACGGCGCCGCGTTCGTGGTACTCGTCGTAGAGCCGCCCTGCGCGGAGGGTCGGTTTCACCGCGGCGAGGACCCCCGGGGTGGCAGCCACGACCTGTGTCTCCTGCTCGGTGACGGCCGCGCCCACCGGGGACGAACGGACGTTTTCGGCGTCGGAGAGGCCCACCGGCCAGTACACACCGGCATGCGTGACGCCGTTCAGCGCCTCGATCCGGTCCGCGGCGTCGTCCGGGAAGGACATGCCGGTGAAGGATCCGTCGGCGGCCCCGACGTCCTCGACCGTCACCTCCGTCGCGGTGAGTGCGTTGAAGCGGCTGTCGACCTGGGAGGAGGTGGTCGCGGTCAGACCGAGAACGGCGACGAAGGCGCCGATTCCCAGCACCGTGCCCAGCGTGGTCAGGGCGGACCTGGCGGGGCGCTGGAGCATGCCGGCCACGGCTTCCGCCAGCAGGTCCCGGAAGGCCAGCCGCGACACGTCCGTCCCACCCGTCCGATCCCGCCGCCCCCTTTCCCGGCGCCCGGTACGCCGGTGGGCCGTCACGGTGATGCCCGGCGGTCCTGGACCGGAAGGTTCTCCGCGAGACGGCCGTCCCTGATGGACAGGGTGCGGCCGCCTCTGGCCGCGACCGAGGGGTCATGGGTGATGATGAGGATGGTCATGCCGTCCCTGTGCAGGTCGTCGAGGAGTTCCAGCACCGAGTTCGCTGTCGCGGTATCGAGGTTGCCGGTGGGTTCGTCGCACAGGAGCAACGACGGACGGGCAACCAGGGCGCGAGCGATCGCCACGCGCTGACGCTCACCGCCGGAGAGCGTGGTCGGAGTCGCGTCGATACGGTGGCCCAGGCCGACCCGCCGCAGTGCGTCGCGGGCCCGGCCGGACCGCTGCCGGCGTGGCACGTTGTTGTAGATCATGGCGAGGACGACGTTCTCCAAGGCACTGCGATGCGGCAACAGGTGGAACGACTGGAAGACGAAGCCGATTCTGGAGCCCCGCAATCCGGCCCTCTCGGCATCGGAGAGGGCCGTGGTGTCGGCGCCGTCGAGAAGGTAGCGTCCACACGTGGGCGCGTCGACCAGACCGGCGATGTTGAGGAACGTCGATTTCCCGGACCCGGACGGGCCCGTTATGGTCACGTACTCGCCGCGACAGACGTTCAGCTCGGTGGGTTGCAGCGCGGTCACCGGAGGTGGGCCCGGGTAGGTGAGCCCAACTCCACGGAAATCGATGACCGGTTCCCCGTGCCCGGGTCCGTTCTTCACTCAGCGGCGTCCTGCCCGGACGGGCCGTCGGAGTCCGTGCCGACAATCAGACGGTCCCCCTCGGCGAGCCCGTCCTTCCCGACAGGCGTCACCTGCACACTGCCGTCGCCTTCCAGACCCGGCCGCACACGCACGCGGCGGCGTTCCCCGTCGTCAGCGAGGACCGTGACCACGGTGCTGCCGTCGGCAGCCGCGGATACAGCCGAGAAGGGCACGACGAGAACCTTGTCCTCGGAACTCTTGATCTCGATGGTCAGACGGACCTCCTGTCCGACAAGTGAGGCGTCGATGCGCTCGTCCGTCTTCACCGCGAGGACCGAGAACCCGTCGGCGGTGTCCCCTCCCGTGCCTTCCCCTGTGCTCTCTTCGCCTTTCTCCGCGGCGGACAGGTCCTGCTCCCCAACCGGATCCCGCGTGCCGTCGCCGACGGAAACGGTGGTGCCGGAGAACTCGTCGCCGGTCGCCTCCGCAAGGATGTCTACCTTCTGCCCGGGTCTGACCATCTTGCGCTGACTGGGGGTGAGCGTCCCGCGCACACCGAGGGCTCCCGACGACAGCGTCATGACACTTCCCGGAGCCCGGTCGCCGACACCGGCGGCCACGGTCTCGACGCGGGCCGGAAAGTGGTCCAGAAACACGACCTCGGCAGCCGGAAGCATGGCCCCGGCCTGAAGTCGCGCGTCTGCCAGATGCTCCTCGGCAAGAGCGAGATCCTCCTCGGCCCGTGCCACCGCCGTCCCCTCCCCCTTTCCCGACCGGATGTCCTGCAGGGCCCTCGTGGCATCGGTCACGGCCGCTTCCGCGGCCTGCACCTGGGATTCCCCGTCGTCCGTGACGGGACGGGCGTCGTATCCGATCGACTGGTAGAACGCGCTCAGCGCCGACTGCGTCCCTGCTCCGAACTCGTCGCGACCGTCCGTTCCCGAACTGAATCCCAGCTGGGTCAGCGCCTTCTGCAACTGCGCCACGTCCGCACCATCGGCTCCGGGCTTCAGATCCCGGTAGGCGGGAAGAGCCCCGGGCAGGGCAAAGACCGGACGCCCGGAGATCTCGATCAGAACCTGCCCAGAGGTGACCTTGTCGCCACCCCGCAGGGGCGCCTTGGTGATCAGGGGGCTGCTTCCCTCAGCCGCGCTTCCGGCTGCTGCGGACACCATGACGCTTCTTTCGGCCGCCACCTGTCCGCGTACGACCAACGAGGCCCGCAGCTCTCGGTGCTCAACCACGGCGGTGAGTACGTCGGGCTCCGGTGCACCCGCGTCGGCCGCGGCCTGGGCCGGCGACTTGATCACGGTGGAGAGGGCGAATCCGACACCCACCATGGCGAGCGCGCCGATGACCACCGCGACAAGCAGTCGCTTGCTGCGAACCAGTGCCGACCCGGCCGCCCCCTCCGGTATCACGGCCGACTCACCGCGGTCAGCGTGTTTCGATCGCCTTGTTCGCATTCTCGATCCACCTGGCGGTCTTGTCCTTGGCGTCCTGAAGAACTTCGGCGCTCTCCTCGATCACACGTTTCTCGTGGACCGTCTCCACCGCGATGCCGACACCGAGGTAGTTGACCTTCTTCTTGCATCCCATGTCCGCGACAGCGACGGCGATCTCCCTCGCTCCGGCCCGGGACGCGTCGGCCCAGCTCTTGTCGTTCCACGCGCCACTCGGGGTGTCGTAGTCGTATCCCTGCTTCTTCATGCAGTCCGACCACGCCTCGCCGACCTCGGTGAAGCGGCTGTCCTCACGAGTTGCGGCCATGGCCTTTCCACGCGCGGCGGAAACGACGAGTTCGGCGTACCCTTCGCTGAAGCCGTCCTTCCCCGCGCCTGCCGCGGATCCGTCCGGGAGTTTGACCTCCTGGGACGTCCGCGCGCCGGCGGTAATGGTGCGCAGCGCCTCGCCCTCGCATCCACCGTGCGGAACTTTTCTGCCGTTGTAGGTCGTGGCCTTGCCGGTAAGCAACCCGCCCTGCGTCTCGGTGGTCTTCTCGCCGTATCGCGCGTCCACGTCGGACCCGCTGTCCTTCGCGTCCGGAGCGGGCTTGTACCCGTACTGCTCCGCCTGCGCGAGCGGCCTGACGAGGAACTCTCCGTGCTCCAGGTACGCCTTGCCGGTGAAGCGCCCCAGCGGCTGGGGATTCTGCGCGTATCCCAGATCCCGCATGCACGCGTTGACGAGAAGCACGCGCGCCTTCTTGAGCGTGTAGTTCTCCTCGGGCGTCGGAAGGTACGCGTCGAGAGGTGTGACTACCTGCGCCGAATCGAGGTGCCCGGGGGTGGGCACGGATCCGAGTTCCGGTTCCGCGCCCGATCCTCCCGCTGAAGAGCAGGCGCACAGCGTCAGAGCCAGCAGCAGGGATGGCCCGACGGTGTGCGAACGTGCCGTCACTTCTGTCAGCACCCAGTCTTCCGGAACGAGGAGAACTCGTTGTTGTTGTCATAGAACGTGAGGTATTGGAAGTTCCTGCTGGCGAAGTAGCTCGTTCCCCCGTACCCGGTGTCCCAGTAGAAGGTGAAGCCGGAACAGGACGTGAGCGCGGTCGCGTCGTTGGAGGCGGCGCCTATGGAATCCCCGAGGTACGCGGATTTGATCTTGTAGTACATGCCATGGAAGTTCGTGTGGGGATCGTTCAGGTCGTAGTAGCCCTCGTGGTAACTGGTGGGCTGTTGATAGTTGTAGACGCAAACGTTGCCCGCATTCGTGCAGTCGCCGTCGCCGTTCACCTACGCGGTCGCCGTCGTGGCAGCCATCAGCGCCGCCGCGATCACGGAAACCGTGGCGACTCCCTTCCATGCAGATCTCTTGGATTCCATCGGTTCACTTCTCCCCCACGGTCCCGCGGGCCGTGAAATCAGACAATCGGGACACACCAGGGATCCCCCCTAGGCAACGCCGAGCCGCACCAACTCTCGTGCAGGCAAGGGCAGTTGAAAGTTACACGCACACCTGTTCCCGTAGCAAGATCTCATGAAGGGTGCGTGAAGGTTTGGAACCTGGGCGTCAGTCGCGCTTGCAGATCCGGTCGAGCAGATTGGCCGTGGCCCGCTGGATGCGGGGGTCGACATGGCCGGGGCGGTCCAGCGCCGGGGACCAGGCGAAGGTGCCCGAGGCGAAGACGAGCGCTCCCGACGGGGCGCGGTAGAGCGAGGTCTCCTGATGCCGCGTGACCCCCTCGCCGTCGGCGTACGGGGAGTGCGCGAGCAGCATGCGGCTCTCGTGCTCGGGCAGCGCCGTGCGCGGGAAGTAGCGGTCGGCCTCACCGGCGACCAGCCCGTCGATCTCGTCGCCCTCGGTCGCGCCGGTGGCCTCCCAGAGCCAGTGCGAGGCGTTCCGCACGACCAGGGGGTGGGGGTCGGGGACCCGGCCCGCGTACTGGATGCCGAGGAGCTGCTGCTCGGGGCGGTCGATCTCGCGCCACAGCGCGGACTTGCCCGGGCCGCGGCGCTTGCGACAGGTGAGCAGGCGGTCGGGGACGCCGGAGGGCGACGGGCCGAGGCCGACCTGCCAGTACATGGTGTTGGCCGAGAGGAAGACGAGCGAGGTGCCGGTGTCCCGGGCCAGCTCGGCGGTGCGGCGCATCGGCACCGACCAGTACTCGTCGTGGCCGGGGAAGACGAGACCCCGGTAGCGGCTGGGGTCGATGCGGCCGGCGTGCAGGTCACGGGCGTCCGCGTACGCGAGGTCGTAGCCGTAGCGCTCGGCCCAACGGATGAAGTCGTAGGCGTGGCCGACGTGGAGGGGCAGGCCCGAGCCCGCGTAGGGGCGGTCGAAGGAGAGGGTGACCGCGGCGTCCTCCTCGCCCAGCAGCCGGCCCTCCTCGTCCCAGGCGTGGTAGAGGCTCGCGCCGGTGCGGCCGTCCTCCGGGTAGAGGTTGTAGGCCTGCCAGGTGACGTCGGGGAGCAGGAGCAGCAGGTCCGCGGGGTGGTCGTCGCGGACCGTGAAGGGGACGTGAGAGCGGTGGCCGTCGGCGGTGGTGAGCACGGCGACGTAGGCGCCGACCGACCAGTAGCTGGGGATCTGCAGCCGCCAGGAGAGCCACCAGTGATGGCAGGAGACCGTCCGCTCGGCGGCCAGCGGCGCCGGCTGGACGATCCCGGAGAGACGCGGGCTGGTGGTGATCTTGGCGGCGCCGTCGCCCCCGTAGTGCCCGATGCGGTAGACGTCCACGGAGAACTGCTGGGGCGGGTCCACGGTGATGTGGAAGTCGATCGCCTCGCCGGGTGCCGCGGCGCCGGGGGAGACGAACCCCTTGATCTGCTGGTGCACGTCGTCGGCGGTGCGCGTGCCGCCACCGCTCCCCCCTCGGCCGAGATCGGGGTCGGCGTACCAGGGGACGACATGGCCGGTGTCGTCGAAGTAGTTCTCGCTGCCCCGCAGCCAGGGCAGCGGGCCCTGCCCGAAGGGGTCGCTCACGGCGTGCGCGAGGGCACCCGATTCCCATCGCCGGATCTGCTCCGCCCCCATCCCGCGCCCCTCCCTCGTCCCCCGACACCTCTGGCTCGCGCCGGATGCCGGCGCCACCCCCAGCACATCACATTACGCACGCACTCCGTCACCGTTCGTCGTGAATCGACGGGAACGGAGCCTGATCTTCCATGCATTGAGGGGATATCCAGGACATTTCCCCATCTAGGTGGACGGACGACCGTTCAACTCGGACGACCGTTCAACTCGGACGGCCGTCGCCCCGGACGGCCGTCAGCTCAGGCGCACCGGCTTGTCGGTCCGCACCCCGACCGAGGTGAGCCAGGACAGCAGCGGCTCCGCGTCCCCGTCCTCGACGAGGCTGAGCACCGGGGAGCCGAGGTCGGACCGGCGGCCGCCGTCCACCAGCAGCGCGGGGCCGTCGAGCCAGTCGAGCCCGGGCGCGGCCCCCGCGGTGTCCACGGCGGCGCAGCACACCATCGCCACGACGTGGTCGGTGAGCAGCTCCGTGCCCGTACGCGGCGGCTGGAGCGGGAAGAGCGGGAGCGGGACAGGCCCCCAGAGATCAAGGGGGTCGGTGCCCGCCCCGGCCTGCCCGCTGTCCGCAGCGGCGCTCCCGGTCCGGGACCGCGGTTCCGCCGTCTCCTCGTCGCGGGCGAGGGCGGCGCCGATCCCCTCCGCGAGCGCCTCGCTGTCGGCGCCCGGGGTGGCGAGGTGGTCGATCACCCGCGCCAGCGTGGGGACCGCGGAACCGCCGGCGGCCGCCGCGCCCTGCGCCCCCACGGACACGCTCGCCGCGACCCCCATGGCGTCGAGCACCCGGTGCAGACGGGCGGCCTCCGTACGCCACTTCCGGTCCACGACCTCTTCCGGATACTGCTGCCAGTCGACGGGGGCCCAGCCGGGTCCGGTCTCGGCCGGTCCGCCGTGGAAGAGCCGGGCGGCGAGCAGGGAGGCCGCCTCGTCGGCCGCGCCGGGCTCCTCGATCAGATCGCAGGCGGGGCGCTCCCCCAGCCGCGAGGTGAAGCCGTCGGCGAGCCGGTCGCGCCGGGAGAGCTCGGTGAGCGCGGAGACGACGCCGGCGTCCAGCCTTGAGGGCCAGCGCCCCATCCGCCAGGCCGGCAGCGCGACCCGGGTCAGCAGCCGGTCCCAGCCGGCGTAGGCCAGTCCGACCTGCTCCTGGGCGGCGATCCGCAGCCCGTAGTCCACCTCCTGGGCGCGCCCCGACGCGGCGGCGGCGACGCAGCGCTCCATCTCCGCCGCGTGTACGCGGCAGCCGCGCAGCAGCATCCTGGCGATCCAGCCCACGCAGGCCGCGGGGATCCTCCGGACGAACACCTGGCCGGGCGCGGCGGCGTCGGCGACCGCGGCGTCCAGGCCACGGACGAAGCGGCGGGCGGCGGCTATGTCGGGGTGGGCGGACGGTCCGGTGCCCGCGACGACCGGGGCGAGGACCGCCCGCAGCTCGGCGACCCTCATCCACCACAGGAACGGCGACCCGATGACGAGCACGGGCGCCGCCGGGACCCTGCGGCCCCGCCGGGTCCCGCCGGGTCCCTTGAGAGCCTTCGCACCCGGCTGGGCGGCCGGGTGCGTACGGTCCTCCAGCCAGCTGTCGCAGTCCGGTGTCAGCTCTATGGCCGACGGCGCCGGGACGTCGAGCCGGTCGGCGAGGTCACGGACCAGCCGGTAGAGGTCGGGGGCAGCGGCCTCGGCGAGGGGCACGGTCGGGCTGACCGCGGGCCTCGCCCGGGCCACCGTGACGGCCACCGCCGCCGCCAGCAGCAGGACGACGACCGCGCAGGCCGCCACCGCCCAGCTGACCGTGGACCACACACCTGGGCCGATGTGCCCCTGGGCGCCCGCGACGAGCAGCACGACGGCCACGCCCGCCGGCAGGATCGCCAGGGCCGTGGCTCTGCTGCGGACGCGCAGCAGAGCCACGGCCCTGGCCCGCGCTGCGTGCGCACCCAGCTCCTCAACCGAACCGGTACCGGACACGGCTGGACGTCACCCCCTCTGCCCCCGCGACGGTAGTGGTCACTCCCCCACTGTGGCACCCGTCACCGACATCGCAATGCCGGTGGGCCAAGTGCCGGAACGCTTGCGCCGCACCCTAGTTGGGGCCCCGGCGGACGTCATCCGGATGGCCGAGCCGTCACCCGATGGAATGGCTTTGGGCAAAGCTGCTGACGTGCCGGCCCTCGGGCGTTCGGTGATACGCCGCGCGTTCGTGTGCGGAGTCGCGGGGCCCGCCGCCCCCTCGTGTCCCTGGTCGCGGGGCCCGACGCCCCGGCACCGGACCTCCGCGCCTGACCCGCCCGCGCCTCGTACGGGGCCTGCCCGCGCCTCGTACGGGGCCTGCCCGCGCCTCGTACTGGCCTGGCTGCGCCTCGTACGGGGCCTGCCCGCGCCTCGTACTGGCCTGGCTGCGCCTCGTACGGGGCCTGTCTGCGCCCGAGGGCCGGTGGCGGCCGGACATGGCTGCGCCCGGTGCCCGACGGCCTCCGGACACGCCTGTGCCTGCGCCCGGCGCACGGTGGCCTCGGGACACGCCTGTGCCCGGCGCCTCCGGGGAGGGCCGGGCACAGGGGCGAGCGACGAGCAGGGGTCAGGCCTCTTCGGCGGCCTTGCGGGCGATGTCCGTACGGTGCTGGGACCCGTCGAGGCGGATCCGGCCGACCGCGGTGTAGGCACGCTCCCGTGCCTGCCCGAGATCCTTGCCGGTCGCCGTCACGGAGAGCACGCGCCCTCCGGCGCTGACGACCCCGTCGCCGTCCTGCCGGGTGCCGGCGTGCAGGACGAACGCGTGCGGTGCATCCTGCGCCTCCACATCCGCGAGGCCCTCGATCAGGTCTCCCGTGCGGGGCGTCTCCGGATAGTTGTGGGAGGCGATGACCACGGTGACGGCGGCGTCGTCGCGCCAGGTCAGCGCGGGGACGACGTCCAGGGTGCCGTTGGCCGCGCCGAGCAGGACACCGGCGAGCGGCGTCTTCAGCCGGGCGAGGACCACCTGTGTCTCCGGGTCGCCGAAGCGGGCGTTGAACTCGATGACCCGTACACCGCGCGAGGTGATCGCGAGGCCTGCGTAGAGCAGGCCTGAGAACGGGGTACCGCGCCGGCGGAGCTCGTCGACGGTCGGCTGCAGAACGGTCTGCATGACCTCGTCCACCAGCTTCGGGTCGGCCCACGGGAGCGGCGAGTAGGCGCCCATGCCACCGGTGTTCGGGCCCTCGTCGCCGTCCAGGGCCCGCTTGAAGTCCTGGGCGGGCTGCAGGGGAAGCACCGTGGTGCCGTCGGTGATCGCGAAGAGACTCACCTCGGGGCCGTCGAGGAACTCCTCGATGACCACACGGTCACAGGCGAGGGCGTGGGCACGCGCGGCCTCGACGTCGTCCGTGACGACGACGCCCTTCCCGGCGGCGAGGCCGTCGTCCTTCACGACGTACGGGGCACCGAACGCGTCCAGGGCCTCGTCGATCTCGGCGGGTGTCGTGCAGACGTAGCTGCGGGCGGTCGGGACGTTCGCCCCGGCCATGACGTCCTTGGCGAACGCCTTGGAGCCCTCCAGCTGAGCGGCCTCGCGCGAGGGGCCGAAGCACGGGATGCCCGCCGCGCGCACGGCGTCGGCGACACCGGCGACAAGCGGTGCCTCCGGGCCGACGACCACCAACTCGGCGCCCAGCTCGGTGGAGAGGCGCGCGACGGCGTCGCCGTCGAGCGCGTCGACCGGGTGCAGTTCGGCCACCTCTGCGATTCCGGCGTTGCCGGGAGCGCAGTACAGAGCGGTGACATCGGGGTCGAGGGAGAGAGAGCGGCACAGGGCGTGTTCGCGGGCGCCGCCGCCGATGACGAGGACCTTCACGGGGTGCAGCCTAGCCGCCGGCGGCAGGACGCCTCGACGGGCGCCGCTCCGTGGACGCCGGGCCGACGGTCCCCCGACGGCACGGTGGGCCGTCGGGGGCAGGTGGTGCCGTCCGCGAGCGAGGCAGGGGCCGTCCTCGGGTCAGACGGGGTCGTCCTCGGGTCAGACGGGGCCGTCGTCCGTGCGCTCCGGGGCACGGACGGACCGACCTGGGCGCACGGCGCCTACTCGTTGGTGAACTCCTCGACGACCGTGGCGCCCAGCTCGCGGACGATCAGGTCGTGGCCGGAGAGCGCGGAGTCGACCAGGTCCGGATCGTCCGCCTCCGCTGTGTCGTCCTCGGGGGCGACGGACCGCGGCGGCTCCGGGGCCGAGCGGTCGTACGAGGACTGATCGGGCCGTCCTGACTGCTCCGGCGGGGGCTGCTGGGAGGGCGGCGGCTGGGCCGGGGCCGCGGGCCGCGGCTCGTACGACGGCGGGGCGGACGGCGCGGGCGGGGGCTGGTACGGGGCGGCGGGCGGCCTGCCTCCACCTCCGCCGCCACCGCCCGTCTGCGGGGGCTGACCGCCGCCTCCCGACGGATCGACGACCGATTCGACCCGCCACTTGGCGTTGAACTGCTCGGCGAGGGCCTGCTTGAGCACCTCCTCGCTCCCGCTGCTCGAGAACGTGTCGCGGGCACCGGCGTTGAGGAAGCCGATCTGCAGGGTGCTGCCGTCGAAGCCGGTGACCTGGGCGTTCTGGCTGAGCAGGATCCAGGTGAACCGGCGCCGGTTCTTCACGGCCTCGAGGATGTCGGGCCACATGGTGCGCACCTGGGCGGCGCCCTGCGCCATACCCGGCCCGCCGGGCGCGGGTGCCTGCGCGGC